>NZ_CP109811.1:900794-1556588 GCF_014856545.2 Mesobacillus jeotgali
TTTCCGACACGCGGAACTGTACATTGGTAAAGCCAAATGGCTGGATGACGGCAGAAACGGCAATATATAAAGCAGCCAGAATCCCGTTCCGGACAATCGTTCTAGTATTCATTTTTCATCTCTCCTAGTTTTTTTACGTGGGATGGTTACGAACCACGTTATTTAAAAGCCAATTTAATATTATATAGGATAAAAGGCCTTCTCACAATATAATTTTTCTTAGAATAATAGATATTGGGCCAACAATGAATATCTCAGTTTAAAGTATCTTTATTTTAAAATATGTCGCGGGATTGTTATAATTTAGGGATAGTAACTACAGTTCGTTAAAAGGGGTTTTCAAAATGTTCAAAAGAGATGTCAATAAACATTGGACAGTTCAATATGAGGAAAGAGGGATGCCGCATGTCCAGGCAGGACTTGTGCTGAATCCCCAGAACTGGAGGGAATTGGACCCCTTCATTTTAATGGCGGAGGACTGGTTTAAGCGTGGTACTTTTTCCGATCACCCGCATCGCGGCTTCCAGACAATCACGTATATCATTGATGGCAGGCTAGAGCACATTGACAACCATGGCGGCCACAGCATCCTGGAGTCTGGTGACATCCAGTACATGAACGCTGGCAGTGGTGCGCGGCATGCTGAAGAGGCAGTAGACAATGACATAGCGCATACACTGCAGCTCTGGCTGAATCTGCCTAAGGATTTAAAAGGGACAACCACTTCTTACCAAAATGTGTATTCCGAACACGCTCCTGTAGTCCAGTTCGAAGGCGGTACCTTAAAGGTGTACTCAGGAGAAACTGCCGGAGTGAAAGGACCACTCGAACCACTGGTACCTTTTACCCTATCAGAAATTCAGCTGGCTGAGGGAGCGGAGTTCGCATATGAATTACCCGAAGGACATAACGCATTCCTTTACGTACTTTCAGGTGATATAGAGGCAGGTTCAAGCCAAACAAACCTTAAAAAGTCTTCCGCAGCAACATTGACCTTTAAAGACGGCGGCGAAGGCCTAAGTGAAATTTTACTAAAAGCAAATCAGCGATCCCGCGTTTTGGTATACTCCGGTAAGCCAATCAAAGAAGAAGTGGTCGCCTACGGACCGTTCGTGATGAATTCGATGGAGGAGATTCGCCAGGCTTACCGTGATTATCAGGAAGGGAAATTCGGCAAGGCGGCTGAATAACCTAAACTTTTTAAAACTTTCTATTTATTTTTCTCTGTCGAAAAAGTAAGATAAAAGTAGAATTAAAATCCGATAATGGCAAACCCAGGGAAATCTGGGGACGCAAAGCTACAGGGGCTAAAGTCATCGACCATGCCAGCCAGTTGCCGAAGATTCACATATCTTATGTATGTGCTGCTCTTCGGACAGCACTTTTTTTGTCGATTTTAATTCCAATATGGTAAAAGTGGAGGTATTGGAATGAAGAAGATTTTAGCATCAACATTATTGACAGGAATGCTGGCTTTTGGAACAGGAGTCTCTGCAGATGAGATAGTCGAAACGGTAGATCCGGGTACGACTCCTGACGAGTTTTTATTTACGTTTGATCAATTGTTTGAGGAATTGAAGATTCTGGTAACCTTCGATGATGAACAAGAAGCCCAGCTTTTGCTTGAATTCGCAAACGAGAGATTGGCTGAAGCCACAGCGATGTCAGCTGAAGAAAAAGCAGAATTCGTTCAAGCTGCCTTTGAGGAATACTTAGCGGCACTTGAGGAAGCCCAGGAAAAGGTAACGGAAGTGATTGTAGAAGATGGGACCGATGCTGAAGGGGAAGAAAGTCTGACGGAAGGGCTTGAAGAAGCATCTGAAGTTGAAGATGAGTTGACTGAAGAACTTGAGGATGAGCTGAAGGAAGAGGTTGAAGAAGCAACGGAACAAGCAAAGATCGTTGCTAATGTAGTGGAAGATTTGGACCAGGAAATGGTTGCTCAGCTGCGTGAACAGGAGTTGGGATATGGCCAAATCGCCCAAATCTTCTGGCTGGCAGAAGCAGCTGGTAAAACAGTAGAGGAAATCACTGCTTTATATACAGAAGAAAAGATCGGATTCGGCCAGGCAGCCAAGCAGCTAGGTGTCCATCCTTCGCAAATGAAAGGTCTCGCATCAGGCAAAAAACAGGAATCTGAAGAAGAAAAAGATGAAGATACAGAAACTGATGAAAATACCGATGCGTCCGAAAAAGAGAGCAACACAGAAGATACCGAACAGCAAGTGGAGGAAACTGAAGCTGTAAATGAAAATGAAAGTGATGAGACAGCCACTGAAAATTCCACTGTCGAGCAGGTAAGTGCTGCTTCAGCACAAAGTATTGCAAAAGATGAAAAGAAGTCTGAAGAGAAGCAAGCTATAGCATCGAAAAATGCCGAAGAAAAACAACTAGAGAAAGAAAAGAAAGCAGAATCCAAGCAAAAAGAGGCAGCCGAAAAAGCTGAAGAGCAACAAAAGGAAGCTGCCAAAAAAGCTGAAGAGCAACAAAAAGAAGCTGCTAAAAAAGCTGAAGAAAAAAAGCGTGAAGAAGCTAAAAAAGAAGAAGAAAGAAAGCGTGAAGAAGCCAAGGAAGAAGAAGAAAGAAAACGTGAAGAAGCCAAGAAAAATAAAGAAAAACAAGAAGATGAAGCCAACGAAGATGATGATGAGCAGGACGATGAGGGTGATGAAAAGGGAAACAAGGAAAAAGGCAAAAATAACGGTAAGTAAAAGTTATCAAGAGTCAATGCTAGAACACTACCTCCCAGTTTGATTCCAATCAATTGACGGAATGCGCACTGTCATGTATCATAATCGTATACATTTGAATAGTTTCTCCTAAAGGGGAGTAGCTTTCACAACAGAGTCGTCATTACGGAGATCACTCCCGGCTTTGTTGGCAACGATAGTTGTTAGCAAGACCTTTGCCATATTTGGTGAAGGTCTTTATTTGTTTTCAGACCTTCACCTGAGCGGGTGAAGGTATTTTTATGGGTAACCTTATAAGATCAAAAAAAAGGGTTTCCCACAAGCATGTGCAAGAGCAAGGAATGTAGAAACATTTTATAAATCTTCTATAGATATAAAGAGGCATTTTCCTAACGATCAACATAAATTTAAGTATTGGAGTGTGGATGTTGTGAAGAAATTAAAGATTAGTTTTAATGAGCTTGTCAAAAAGAACAAGGAAGAATTGTTAGCAGACCAAAAGCGGATCGAGATAATTGAGAAGCGGCTTGATGACAAATACACCAATCCAAAATAGTTAATAGACGGAGGAACAGGATGTTATTAAGGAAGTATATGTCTTTGCTCGGAGTAGGATCCGCCCAGATTGACCTGATTTTGGAGAAGGATGTTTTAATCCCTGGGGAGTCAGTGAATGGAAAATTCTTGATCAAGGGCGGAACGGTTGACCAGGACCTGCAGTTGATTGAGTGTGCTCTTGTCATGGTTAACCTGAAGTCGGAAGCTGAAAAGGTACTGGATACTGTAACAATTGATGTGCCGTTAAGGATCCAGCCGAATGGGAATGATGATGTGCCGTTCACCTTCCTGCTGCCAGATGATGTTCCTCCTTCAAATAAGGATATTTCTTATCATTTTAAAACCAAGCTTGTTTTTAAGCAGGGAACAGAAAGCTGGGATGAAGATATGATCAAGGTGGTAAAAGGGAATCAGTGAGTATGAAAAAACCTTTTTCACCTTTTAGGGAAATAGAGAAGGGAGCAATAGAATGAATCAATATGGACACTTGGCAAACAGTGTTGTTTATTCAATCCGAGGATCAAAAGCAGCTTTAGTTCATAAAGATTCATCACTAAAGCTGGTTGGAGAAGGTAGAAGTGCATTCGCTTTCAGAATCAAAGGAACGGATCTTGTTTTAAAGGTTTTTTTTCCACAGTTTGAAAAGGTTGCAGCAGAAGAAGCGGGGATTTATAAGGAGCTTGCTGGAAATCCCTTTTTCCCTGCTCTTCATGAATCGGGAAGTAATTATCTGGTAATGGATTATGTCCGGGGTATGACACTCTATCAATGCTTGGTGAATGGCATGCCGATTGCCGCGGGCCACATTGAGGAAGTCGATCAAGCCCTTAAGCTTGCAAGAGAGAAGGGATTGAACCCATCCGACATACATTTGCGGAACATTATCATCACTCCAGATGATGAAGTCAAGCTTATAGATGTAGCTCGATTCAGGCAGACAAAGCGATGTTCCCAGTGGGAGGACTTAAAAACTGCCTTTTATAAATTTTACAGGCATGACCGCTTTCCGAAAAAAATGCCAGAACCTGCTATGAATATAATTGCTTTTATTTATAAAAAAGGACTGCTGCCATCTATTAATTAATGCATGGCTGCAGTCCTCTTTTTATTTTTCTCGATGAGCTTTCTACGAAGCAAGGTATAAGAAACAGTCTTTATTCATTACATATTCCTGTACGGAGCGCCAGAAGGCAAAAAAGCTGCCTCACTCGTCTAGCAGAACAAGATGGCCCATGGGCTATAAGTTCAAAAACTTGTCCTGCATTCTGAACCTGCGTTATGATGGTTTATAACAGTGCATTTTGGAAGATAAATTGTAGAAGCATATATATTAAATTGTCATTGAACACATGGAGGAATCTAAATGACCACAGAACTGCAAGCATTAGGAGAAGCAATTGTCAGCAGGAAGCATGAAATCGCTAAGGCTGTTCACGAAGATAGGTATTCTGAAGCAGTTTTAACGGAAGCACAGAAATATGACCTTGGAAAAATTGAACAGCAGATTCTTGAGATCCGAGCGAACTTCATTGAAATTTTCGGCCAGGCATTGATTGAACATGAAGACCAGGAGAAGGTTTTTGGGGAAATTACAAACTGGGGAAAAGAAACCGGAGAGTATATTTACAAACTCGGTGCATCATTAGATGAAGCACTAAAAGATACAAGCTATTACAGAGAGCATATCTGGAAAGCAATCAAAGAAGAAGCGAAGGATATGTCCGCTTCTGCCATCTTTGGTGTATTAGATATAATTGATCCATTAATGGACCATGCTATATACAGCTTCAGCCTAACGTTTGTCGACGCGCACCAAAAGAGCCTTGAAAATGCCAAAACAGCGTTGCTGGAACTGTCAGTGCCAGTCGTCCCATTAATGCCTGGAGTCGGTGTATTGCCTCTTGTCGGGAACGTTGATACTGAAAGAGCCCAGCTATTGATGGAAGAAACATTGGACCAGGCTGTAAAACTCAAACTTACTCACCTCATCTTTGATGTGTCCGGGGTAATGATTGTGGATACGATGGTTGCGGACCAGCTGTTCAAGGTCATCAACGCCCTGTCACTTGTAGGGGTACAAACAATCATGACCGGTATCCGTCCAGAGGTTGCCCATACAATGGTAACGCTTGGTCTGAACCTTGAGGGCATTATGGTGAAATCAAATCTTCATCAGGCATTCAAAGAGATCCAGACTCTGCAAAATGCATAGATTCGAAAAAGCTGCTCAGGCAGCTTTTTTTGCGGTCAGAATAAAGAGGATTTGTCTTTCAAAAAGAGAATATCAAAAGGATAAATTTCTAATTAATAATGGAGGCAAAACTATGGCTGAGCTGATTTTTCGTACGGTTGAAAAAAGAGATATTCCAGATTTATACCATCTGATGACACGATACATTGTCGAATTTTACAAGAAACCCAAGCCTGAAGAAGCTCAACTGATTCATTTAATTCAACATGTAATGGAACATCCAGACTCAGGTTTGCAGTTTGTGGCTGAAAAAGAGGGGAAGCTTTTGGGGTTTGCCACATTATATTTTACATTCAGCACCCTACAGGTAAAAAGGGCAGCCATTCTGAATGATTTATTCGTTGCAGACGACGCAAGAGGGCAGAAGATAGGCGAGCAGCTCTTTGAGAAATGCCTCAACTATATCAGGGAGAATGGATTTGCCTATATGACATGGGAAACGGCCAAGGATAATTATATTGCCCAAAGCCTTTACAATAAAATGGGGGGAAGACAATCAGACTGGATGGTTTATGAAATAGAATAGAACCACTTCTGGATTGGTAAGCCTGCACTCCCCGAGTCGAATTTCGTGTATTTTACAAGGTTAACACCTATACTATATTGTGAAATAACCAACTGGAGGGATCCGACATGCAAATTGAAATGTGGACTGACTTTGCTTGACCGTTCTGCTATATTGGCAAAAGGCGTCTGGATGACGCTATTAAACAGATTGATCACCCGATTGAAGTGACATATCGATGCTTTGAACTTGATCCGAACATGAAGCGGGATATTGATTATAATATGTATGAAGCTCTTTCAAAAAAATATGGGATGAGCATTGCCCAGGCGAAAGCAAGCACGCAAAATATGGTGCAGATGGCAAAGGAATCAGGCCTGGAATATAATATCGACACGCTCATCTTGACCAATACATTTGATGCTCACCGTTTGACGATGTTTGCGAAAAAGCATGGGCTTATGGCAGAGATGACCGAAAGAATATTGCGCGCTTATTTTACCGATTCGAAGCACATTGGCGATCATGGAACATTGACAGAATTGGCTGTTGAAGTGGGGCTGGACCGTGAAGCAGTAGAGAAAATGCTTGCCAGCGATGAAATGGCCGATGAAGTCCGTGCAGATGAAAGTACTGGCCAGCAGTACGGCATCACAGGTGTACCATTCTTCCTGATCAATAAAAAGTATGCGATTACCGGTGCACAGCCGACTGATGTGATTGTTCAATCACTGAAGAAAGTCATTGCCGAGAATGAAATCACCGTTTTGAGCGGCGATGACGGGATGATTTGTGATGACGATGGTTGTGAAATTCCTAATAAAAAGAACTAGTCCTGTGACTAGTTCTTTTCTTTGTCTTTATATAAATTCCACGATTTCCTCAACCGGTATACGGGTTGTAGGATGTCCTGGCACAGCCGCCTTTCCGATAGGGAGGAGAAGGACTGGCATATAGCGCTCATCAATGTTGAATTTTTCGATGAATTGTTGCTTGTTGAACCCGCCCATTGGAACTGTATCATAACCTCGGGCTCTGGCAATCAGCATGATCTGCATGGAAATAAGGCCGGCATCGAAAGACGCGATGTTCTCCCTCATTCCGACGGGTGCAGCAGGGTATAATTTATTGGTATTCTCAATCATTCTGTTCATTGTTGTTTCGTCCATATATCCAGCTTCAAATGAACTGCGGTATACTTTTTCGCCGTTACGGTACATTTCTCTGTCAGCTAGAACTGCAATCACAGCAGAAGAAGTTTCGACCTGCTCCTGATTATTGGCGATCATTCTCAGTTCTTTTTTTGTTTCCTCGTCCTGGATGACGATGAACTTCCATGGCTGAAGATTGCTTGAAGATGGTGCAAGGGCAGCTTCTTTTAAAATATCTAAAATCTCTTCCCGTGACATCTTGAAGTCAGGGTCATATTTTCTGACAGAACGCCGTTCACTTATGACACTGGACAGGCTTGTCTCAGATGTATTCATTATAAATTCCTCCAAAGATGTAGTTACTTTTAGTAAGCAGTATATAGGTTACTATTAGTAAGTGATGAAGTCAAACAGTATGACCGGAATCTATCATTCCAATAACTGACTTTGGGAAGTTAAAGGAGAGTCACAAATTAAGGGTGCCCGTTTTCACGGGACACCCTCACTTAGTCTTTTCAGACAGTAATTCATACCATTCTGCCGTTTCTTTCGAACTCTTGCTATTGATAAATATCTTATCATGATCCGTTTCTATAAATAAATAAGGCTGCGAATCTTTGTGGATAAAGAGCAGGCTGCTCCCGTAATCCTTTACCTTGAAATGGCCCTTTGCCAACGTTGCAAGGCCGAACCCATTTTCTTTCCATGTCACTTCGGGCATTTCCTCCAGAAGTTCCACATGACGAATGTCTGCGTAGTCCCATTCTTCGCCATACATGCCTGTGATTTCAAAAGAATCACCATAGTCCTTAAGTTCAAAGTCCTGATACCCCAAAAAGTAAAGTCCCACCACAAACCCAATCGTTCCAATAGCGAGAAGGCTGCTGAAGAGATAGCTTCGCTTTCGCTTCTCCCTGACTTCATATTTGGACAGGTAAACCAGACCGCCGAGTAAGAATAACATCATGAAGCCAAACTGGACTTCCAGCGAATATGGAAAAGAGGTGAAACTTAATGGCAGCAAAATGGCCATTCCCGCTGCCGTGGCGAGCATCAGCTTCCCGACCCTTTGTGGATAGCCATTCTTGATTAATTGCTGCTGCTCATCCTTCGGTTTGCCATTGAAGTTGGATATCAGCCAGTACCACTCCTTTTTCACAATCGCCCAGCCGAAGAACAGGAACAGAAGGACCATAAAAAGCTGGATCCCAATAAATAAAGTCATCAAAAACACCTCCAGAACAATTCCTTTTCTTATAATACGGATTGCCAGGAACACAAGTTTCACATACGGGAAAAAATTAGGTAATAGAGAAGAAAAGTGTCCGTCATGCGTTTGATGACGGACAGAAATTTGATATTTGAGAAGAAAAGTGTCCGTCATATGCTTGATGACGGACAGAAATTTGATATTTAAGAAGAAAAGTGTCCATCATGCCCTTGATGACGGACAGAAATTTGATACTTAAGAAGAAAAGTGTCCGTCATACGCTTGATGACGGACGGAAATTTGATATTTAAGAAGAAAAGTGTCCATCATGCCCCCGATGATGGACAGAAATTTGATATTTAAGAAGAAAAGTGTCCATCATGCCCTTGATGACGGACAGAAATTTGATATTTAAGAAGAAAAGTGTCCGTCATTAAATTAATTAGCAGCAACACGTATTTACTAACTCACTTAATGCCAAAGATAAAAGCTGCCAGTTTCTCTCCATGGCAGCTTTTACAGTTTTATGAGCTTATGCTTTGCTCGGTTTCTGCGGAGGCTCTTAAATTGCGTGATTTCAGGAAAAAGACCGTGGTCATCGCGATCGACAATGCACCGAACATGACGCTCATATTCTGAAGGCCAACTGCGTCTAGCAAGAATCCGGTCATTAACAGGACAACCTGGAAGAAGACGCGGTCCATCATATTCCGGAACGAGAAGAAACGGCCATGAAAGTCTTTTGGCACTCTTGTCTGGAAGATGGTAGCAGCTGTCGGGAAGAAGCAGCCTACAGAAAATCCGAACAACAGAAAGGCGATGATCGTCGTCACTGGCTGGTTGGCAAAATAGAGCATAAGCTGGGAGAAGCCGATCAGCATCGAGCTTGCAAACAGAATTTTATATGGTGAAAACTTATAGCTGATTTTTTTAATCAAAAATGCACCGCTCATGAAGGCGAGACCTTCCGCGGTATAAATCCATCCCTTGATGGCAGTACTGTCCTGGAGTTCACTGATATTGATGACAACCAGGTTGAAGCCTCCCAGGAAAATCAGCGGAATCAAGGTCAAAATCAAGGTCATCATCACAATCGGCAGTTTGACGATGACAGGAAACACGTCTTTAAAGCCTTGTTTTTGCCCGCTTTCTTTAACAGCAGTGCTTTTCTTGTTTTCATCAAACTGCAAAAACCAGGTCAGTCCGAACAGGACGATGTAGGCAGCCATTGAAAGGAGATAAACTGCATTTAAAGGAATGGCCACAAGCAAAATTCCTGCAGCAGCAGTCCCGATGATACGAGACAACGTGGACACATTCATATGGACTCCATTGAGCTGTAATAAGTCCTTCTCACTAACAACAAGCGGGATTGCTGCCTGGAGTGCCGGAAAGTAGAAAGCGGCAGATATTTGCAATAACACGAGGAACACAAGCATCCACCATACTGAACTGGTTTGAAGGGCGATCAGCATGAAAACGACACTGATTATCCGTACGAAACCGGATACCAGCATGACCGTCTTTTTGCTGTGTTGGTCGGTCAACCTTCCAGCGAGTGGGCCGACAGCAATGCCCGCCAGTAATCCCGCAGCCAGCAGAAGCGATTTTAAAAAGTCAGAAGGAATTTGTTCCTGCATAAACTCAAGATTTCCTATGATTCCAAGCCATAATCCTAACCCGGCAATAAACTCGCCGGTTAATAAAATCCAGACATTCTTATTTTTCCACATACTGATAGTGCCTCACGGTTTCTAATGAATTTTTTCATATGTTCAATTATCTGATATTAGTGAAACTTCGTAAAGCTAAATATTTTTAATAATGTATTCTCATAACGTTAACTTGATGAAAAAAGATACGGGACTGAGAAATTTTTACCATTTGAAATAACGATTTCCATTCTTTTGTACGAGTTTTCCTTTTGTAAAACAGGGAAATGTAAAGGGGTTATATAAAAAGGGGGTGTACTGCTAGGTATCTGGTAAAAACATACATAATAAGTGAAATAGAAGAGGGAGTGGGAAAGTGAAAAAGTACATAAAGAGGATGGCAGCAGCAGGATTGATTGCTTCTGTACTTGGCTTTGGGCAGACAGGAGCTCAGGCAGCAAGCATTGGAATGGGTTCAGTTGGGACAGATGTTACATATGTGCAGTCTATTTTGAAAAATCTCGGGTACTTTAACACGACGACAACTGGCTATTATGGACCAATCACTGTTGAAGCAGTGAAGCAGCTTCAAAGGGACTTTGGCCTCGAACAGACTGGAGGCGTCGGTCCGAAGACGTCCAAACTGATTCAGGAAATCGAGACGATGGCTCATGTGGTATATGGAGAATCCCGGGGTGAGAGTTACCAGGGACAAGTTGCCGTGGCTGCGGTGATTTTGAACAGAGTAGATTCTAATGATTTTCCAGATAGCGTCCATGATGTCGTTTTTCAAAGAAATGCCTTTACAGCGGTAAATGATGGCCAGTACAATCTTCAGCCGAATGATACAGCTTATCATGCAGTAAAGGACGCAATGCTCGGATGGGATCCTTCCTATGGCTCCGTTTATTACTTCAATCCAAAGCTTGCGACTGATCAATGGATTTTTACAAGGACAGTGACCAAACAAATAGGCAATCACCACTTTGCATATTAAAGAGTACGACCTGCACCGGTTTCTTAGAAACCGGTGCTTTTTATGCATTTCGCGGTAAAAAAAGGAACAAACTATCTTTTAAACTAGGCACTTTTTACAGCAGATGCCTTATAGCTCAACTCTGGAAAAGCTGCTTATGTATGATGCGTCAAGCCTATAAAAAAGGGGTGTGAAGTTTGAATATAGATATAGACCAAATTGCTGCGAGCCTGGATGATTTCAGTACTCATGAGGAAGCAAGGGAATGGTTTGCGAACCGGTTCGGAGCTCAATTTATCCAAAAAGAAGAAGATATTTCTGAAGGAAAACGAGTTTACTTTTACCACATAGTAAAAAATCGTGATGCTTATAATCAGTATATGGCATCGTTGATGGATGATGGGAAGATAGAGTTTAAGAGCATGGAGCCTTTTGAAAGCTATTCAACAGTTGAAATCAGCGAGGATGGCGATGTGAGTATTTCAATTTAGGAGGAATTAGGATGGAAAAAAGGGACAATCAATTCAAGTTAAGTTATGAATCCGATGGGAAAATGGATAAGAAGAAAAACGAAGAAAAGAAGAAGAACAAGAGTGCAAACTTTTTTAACGTAACGCCTGACAGCGAATAATCTGCGGTGAAGGAGTAAAATTATGGCTGTAGAACAAATTGAACGGGCAACCGAAGAGGATTTGCTTGTCATCGGAACAATGTTTGCGGAATGCAAAGAGTACCTTGAATCGAGAGGCATTCTGCAATGGGATGAGCAATATCCCAACCACGAATACTTTGAAAATGCGATGCAGGGTGAAGAGTTGTTTGTATTGAAAAAAAGAGAATCCACAATAGGCGTGATGGTCCTCGATGAGTGGCAGGCTCCTGAATGGGAGAATGCAAATTGGTCAGCAACAAAAGGAAAGCCGTTGATTCTCCACTCGTTCTGTGTTGACCCGTCTGCCCAGGGTGGCGGATATGGCAGCAAGATGCTACAGTTTGCAGAGGACTTTGCGAAGGATCACGGCTATGGTGCCCTTCGGCTGGATACGTATTCCGGTAACGAAGGTGCGGTCCGCTTTTATGAAAAAAGGGGCTATAGAATCACCGGAAAAGTAATGATGAATGGAAAGCCTGAAGGACATGAGTTATATGTTTGCTTTGAGAAATTGTTCTGATTTGAAATGAAACCCTGCACACAAGTCAGGGTTTCTTTCTTTAAGCCTATATTTCAATCCTCATAAATTTGCTGACATCTTTGAATCCCAGCTTTTCGTATAAACGAATTGCTTTTTCATTAAATGAAAATACATTCAGACGGACATCATCATAGCCAAGGTGCTTGAACTCCACCAGGCTTTGTTCAATCAACGATTTTGCGACACCATTCTGCCTGTGCTCTTTTTTTACATACACATCACTGATCCAGCCGATTTCCTTATGCGTGAACCAGTCCAGGCTTCGGTCCACCAGTACCCAGCCAATCAATGAATCCTGAGTTCTCGCAACAAGAAAATAAGCCCCATGGTTAAGCGAATCGGAATAAGATGATATCATCTCTTCTTTGTTATTATCAGCCTGAATCCCTGTAGCCTCTGCTCTATTAACACCCGCCATGCTGAAAATTTCTTGCAATTCGAGTTGTGTTGCTTTGCCGTATTCTATTTCCATGTCATCACCTATATTATTGGAATATTTAAACTAAACCTAATTTTACGAGTTTAAAAGGTATATATCCATAGTTAACTATAGTAAAATTTTTAATACATCGAAATTTGAGTTGAAACTGAGAAACGAGGTTTGCTAAATGAAAATACTTATTTCCGGCTTTGAGCCGTTTGGAAAAATGAAGATTAATCCAACTGAGGAATTGCTGCTGGAAGCTGAAAAGTTTGAGATTGAAAATGTGGAAATCTCTACGATTCTGTTGCCAGTCAATTATGATGAGTGCGCAGAAGAGTTGATTAAAAAGGTGGACGATTTCCAGCCTGACGTGGTGATATCCTGTGGACTGGCAGCAGGCAGGACGGCAATCACTCCAGAACGGATCGGAATCAATGTGAAGGATACAGGATCCGGTGATCCATATCCAGATAATAAAGGCAATATCCCGACAGATGAAATGATCGATGAGAATGGGCCAGACGGATTATTTGCTACCCTGCCGAATCGTCTGATTGAGAAGAATCTAAAGGCGTTGAATATTCCTGCTGCGGTGTCGAACAGTGCAGGTACCTTTATCTGCAATAACACCTTATACGCTGTTTTAAATCATATCCGCAAAAATAATCTAAAGACCATGGCTGGGTTCATCCATTTTCCGGCATCTACTAAGATGTCAGCACTCAATCCATCCCTTCCTTCATTGCCACAAGAAACGATAGCTGAAGCATTGAAGGTGATCGTTGAAACTTGTGTCATGGTTGAAGTGCGACAGTAAGTGAAGCTTATTTAAAAGGAGGGATGATATGGAGTTTGTAATCTCGCCTCTTGGTGATCTGGCAGTAGTATTGTCGTTTGGAAATGAAATAAATGAAAAAACGAACAGGCAAATACAATCCTTCGTTAGCAAACTGGAAAAAGAAAATATACGAGGCATTGCAGAATGGGTGCCTGCCTATACGTCTCTGACAATTTATTATCACCCTGAAGTCATACCCTATGATTCTCTCAAAGATGAGCTTGAAAGAGTGGGCATGTCCACGGGCCAATCTGAACCAGACAGGCCGCTTGTCTATGAAATTCCGGTCTGTTATGGCGGTGAATGGGGGCAGGATCTGGCTTATGTCGCTAATTATCACGGCCTGGACGAACAGGAGGTCATCAAACTTCATGCAAATCGTGAATACCTAATCTATATGATGGGTTTCATGCCCGGGTTTCCCTATCTGGGAGGCTTGCCTGAAAAGCTGGCTGTACCAAGGCTTGAGACGCCAAGGCAAAACGTGATGCCGGGTGCTGTCGGAATTGGCGGGAATCAGACAGGTATTTATCCTGCCGACGTTCCTTCAGGCTGGAGGATCATTGGCACCACTCCGGTAACCTTGTTTTCTCCAGAGAAGGAGGAGCCGTTCCTGTTCAGCTCAGGTCATTATATTAAATTCGTGCCAATTAGTGAGGAGCAATTTTTAACGATAAAACAACTGGGCGATGGATACGAGGTAAACAGGTTTGAAAAGAGGTGAGGTAAATGTTATCTGTGGATCTTAACTGTGATTTAGGTGAAAGCTACGGAATATTTAAAATTGGAAACGACAGTGAAGTGTTAAAGCATATCACTTCAGCCAATATCGCTTGCGGCTATCATGCTGGTGACCATAATGTCATGATGGAAACGGTAAAAATGGCAAAAGCGCACGGTGTGAGGATTGGCGCGCATCCTGGCTTTCCAGACCTGCATGGTTTCGGCAGGAGAGAAATGAAGATGAGTGCTGAGGAAATTTATAATCTGATTATTTACCAGATTGGCGCTCTTTCGGCAATCGCGAAGGCTCGCGGCACTAGGGTTGTTCATGTGAAGCCTCACGGTGCGCTGTATAATATAGCCTCAAAAGATAAAGAAATTGCGGATGCTGTTGCTACTGCAGTCGCCGATGTCGACCCTTCTCTCACTTTATTCGGTCTCGCAGGCAGTTCCCTTGTGAAAGCAGGGAAGGAAAGAGGTCTGCTGGTGGCGGAGGAAGTGTTTGCTGACCGAACCTATCAGCAAGATGGTTCGCTGACGTCTCGTACACAATCAAACGCGATGATCCATGATCCTGATTTAGCGATCAGCAGAGTAATCCGGATGATACGGGAAGGAAAAGTTGAAAGTGTTGACGGGACAGATATTGAGATGAAGGCAGATACAATTTGCATCCATGGTGATGAACCTCAGGCACTTCATTTTGCGGTGAAATTGAAGGCAGCTTTAAGGGCAGAAGGCATCCAAGTCGGCAGAGGCTGGGATGAAAAATGACAGAACCCATTTTTAAAATCCTAAAGTCCGGACTTCAAACAACTGTACAGGATTTAGGGACAACAGGCTATCAGCAGTATGGCATCAGTCCTTCTGGTGCAATGGATTCTTATTCCATGCAAATGGCGAACCTGCTTGTCGGCAACCCGCTTGGTGAAGCCGTGCTGGAAGTTGCCGTGCTTGGCCCGAGGCTTGAAGCATTGACTGAGGTATCCATCGCTATCTGTGGGGGGGACCTTGAGCCGCTGGTGAATAGCAGTAAAGTCTCGATGTGGAAAAGCTTTGTTTTAAAAAAAGGAGACATCCTTTCATTTGGAACTGCTAAAAGTGGCGCAAGAGCTTACATAAGTTTTGCCGGTGGCATTGATGTTCCGGTTGTTCTAGGCAGCAAGTCCACGTTTATCAATGGAAGGCTTGGCGGCTTCAAGGGCCGTGCATTAGTGTCAGGAGATATTGTATACGGAAGCCCTTTTGTCAGGAGAAATTGCTTTTTGCATTCGAGCCTGATTCCTGAGTACGCAGAGGAAATGGAAATTCGGGTAATCCTGGGACCTCACTCTGATAAATTTTCACAGATTGCAAAGGATCGATTTCTATCAAGTCAATATACGATAACTTCCCAATCGAATAGAATGGGATATCGGCTTGAGGGCCCAAAGCTGGCGCCAATCGGCGGGTCTGACATCATTTCCGATGCTATCCCGCTCGGAGGGATACAGGTTCCGTCTAACGGGCAGCCGATCATTCTTATGTCAGAACGGCAAACAACCGGCGGATATGCCCGAATAGCCACTGTGATTTCTGTTGATATTCCATTGCTTGCCCAGGCAATGCCAGGAACAAAGATCCGCTTTAAGGAAATCACGATAAGAGAAGCACAAGAACAGTATCTGAAACAGAAAAAATTATTCAAGTTCCTGTCTGTTTAAAATCCCTGTGGCTGCAGGGATTTTTTGTTTCGGTTGAATATGCCATCAAGATAATAAGAGTATGGTATAAAAAAGTTTCTCCCGGTAATAACTGATAAAATCAGTATTTTTGGGGAGAGAGAAGCATGTATTTATTATTGGTCATAGCAGTATGGATTTTTTTCGCTTATAAATTTATAGACTGGTCGCAATGGAAAAAGCAATACTCGACGATTTTATTTTTCATGATGGTGAATCTGCTGTATAACACGCTTTACTACAACCATACATTGTGGGCGTTTCGAGGGATAACGGCAGACTGGCTGAACCATTCTATCATCAATATCGCATTCACTTTTTTTTATTTGCCCAGTCGGGTTGATCATTTACCTCCAGCGTTTTCCCGAAACAAGGCGAAACCAACTGATCTATGTGGGTGTATGGGTAGGCTTTTATACGATCATAGAGGCTTTATTTGCTCACAGGGGAATGTTTATTTATGATAATGGCTGGAACAGCTGGCATAACATTTGGCTTAATTTAATTTTGTTTGTGATCTTGTGGATACACTATCGGAAACCGGTAATTGCATGGATCCTATCAATCCCGCTTGCAGTTATTTTCTATTTATTATTTCCGTTTCCGCTGGACAGCCTAAAGTAAAAGAGGTGGCTTAACTTGTTGATACAGAATGTATTGTCAGCGCCGGTATTTCTAGTTCTGCTTTTTCTGACCTATATCACCATGTGGATGTATATCACAAGACATGAAGTCAGGCGGGAAAATAAAAATAAACAGTAAACAGTGTTATTTCAGCAGGCTATGAAAACAGCGAAAAGGAAAAATAGCAAGCATTCATGAAACATAAAAAAATCAGGTTCGAAAGGCAAAAAACACGGCGGAAAACCTTCCACCGTGTTTTTTAAAATCCAACCTCTTCAGATGCTTTAACAAATTGATCTTCAGGTTTCTTTCTCGCAACGAAAATGAAAGTGTAGGCAATCAGCAGTCCGACCAGGAACACGACCGAAAATCCATAAATGAAATGGTAGCTGGTGTAGGAGGCGAGCAGTCCTAGTCCGGCAGAACCCAGAGCCATTCCAAGGTCCATGGAGGAGAAGTACATCGCATTTGCTGTTCCTTGTTTCTCCTTTGGTACCGCGCTTACCGCAAGGGCCTGAAGGGTCGGTGCTACTGTCCCATATGCCAACCCGTAAAAAACGGCAGCGATTAAAAGTGTCATGGTATTTTGAGTGATGGCCAAAAGTGTCAGTCCAATGATCCCTGAAATCACAGCAGGGTAGATGATGAATTTATGACCGAAACTATCGTACATTTTTCCAGAAACGGGCCTGATAATGACCATCACAATTGTCAAGACCAGAAAGAATAAAGAGATTGTTGCCCCAAGGTTTGCCTCTTTTCCTAATTCCCGGAGGAAGCTTACTACTCCGCCAAGTGTGATGGAGAAGAACGCTGTAAGAATCGCTGGTGTAAAGGCATGACGGTCAAAGGCATGCTCCCTGAAATGGCCTTTCTTGACTGTCGCCCTTGCTTGGACTTGCTTGCGCGGGCTTTTTATAAACAAGTTCAAAAACAAGGTGAGCAGAGTCAAGCTTACCGAAATCATGATCAGGATGTTAAAAGAAAATCCCTCCAGCAAAGCGAGCGCCAGCATCGGCCCAAGACTTGTCCCTACACTGGTGGCCATTCCGTAATAGCCGATTCCTTCACCAAGCCGATGCGCAGGGATGATATTGGTTGCCATTGTCGAGAAAATCGTCGTAATGATCCCAAAACCTGCACCATGGATCACTCTGAGCAGTAGCAATAGCAGCACGGAATCCTGACCGAAGCTCAAGGCTACAGAAACGGCTATAAAGCCAAGGGAAATAAGGCTTAATTTCTTATTGTCCAGTTTCTGCATCAAGGAAGGTACAAAAGGACGAGTCGCGATGGCAGATACCATAAAGACAGTTGTCATCAAGCCACCCTGTGCAGGATTGTTTTTAATGTCAGTGATGAAAGCGGGGAAGCCGGCAGTCAAAAGCTGCAGGCATAGGAAAAATAAAAAAGCCATTATCACAATGGCCGTAAACTGTGCTGTCCATAACTTGGATGTTTTGTTCATTATATTGCCTTCTCTCTAGTTGTTTTCCTCCAGAAGTCCATCGATATTGTCTTCCATTGTAAGTAAAACCTCTCTGAAGATTGCGAGCCTTTTCTCATCTATTCCATTTGTGATCTTGATGAAGATTTCTTCAAGGTAAGGTGTCACTTCCTCCACAAGGTTTGCGCCTTTCGGAGTGATTTTCACCAAAAAGGAACGGCGATCGAGAGGGTTGGCGAGCCTTTCAACATTTTCCTGTTTCACAAGAAGGTCCAGGATTTTCGTCAAAGTCGCCTGGTCTTTATCCGACCGGATCGATAGCTCTTTTTGTGAAATTCCATTACCCTCGTTCAGAGTGCGCAATACACTCCACTGTTCCGTCGTAATCTGATAAGGCTTTAAGTAATAGTTAATGATGCGTGTAAGCTTCTTGCTCAAACGAACAGATGCTGAGCCAATTGCTTTATCCATAGATATTTCCATGAACAAGTCCTCCTCGTATGCTATATAAAAATGGTAGCACGAAAATTGTTTAGTGTAAATATAATTTGTATACAAACTATTATTGAGTAAAAAAAATACCTGGACTCAGCCAGGTACCTTTAATCGATAACTCTTGCGACCGCATTGCCGCAGTTTTTGCATAGGTTATTACACCATATATAAGTTATCCGCGCCAGTCCCGCATCACAGCGTTTTAATTTAAGTTCGAATGTCCTCCTTTTTCAAAATACCGCCTTAGCCCTTCACCAAGAATATTGAATGTCAGGATCAGGTAGGTAATTGCACTTGCTGTGAAAAATGGAATCCAAAATGCTTTTAATAAATCGCCTCTCGCCTCCCCCAGCAGTGTTGGCCAGTTAAGGCTTGTATTTCTCAATTCACCAAATCCATAGCTTGTCTGGACGAATAGCTGGGTAACAAAGATGCTGAAAATACCGAGCTGGCCAAGCAATAGTGCTACCCTTCCCAAATCAATGCAAAAGTTCACGATGAGATCGGGCAATAGATTAGGGATATAATAATCTTTGAAAAAACGGACCGGTCCGCTTCCGATTGTGATGCCTGCCTCAACAAAGGGAGTTCTGGAGATTGAGAGTATTTTCTGCTGCATGATATAGCTGACTCTTCCCAATTCAACCAGTGCCAGAATGATGACCACCCAGACCACACGATTGGGACTGAATGTGAAAATGGGAAGTGTGATGAATAAGATTGAAGCGAAAATGATCGGCAGGCCTGAAGATAGCTGATTCCACCAGTTAATTAGCCAGGTAAATGGCTGTTTCCATATGAATGATAGTAAGACCAATACCAGTGACAATACATATCTGATTATGGTGATGGCAAAGATTAAGAGAATCGTATCCTTTGCCCCGGCAATGAGGATGCTGAACAGATCGCGTCCATCATGGTCTGTCCCTAGAAAATGTTGGGATGAAGGGGGAAAGGGAGCCCTCTGGAATTTTCCATTTTCCATTACCATGCGATTTTCCTGTAGACCTTCTTTTATATAGGGAAAATAGGGCCCAATTAAAGTTCCTATTAAAAGGAAAGACAATAATATGGTTCCAATGATTAAATGCCAGTTTCTCAAGTCACAAACCTCCTACCGGGGATCAAGCCGTTTGCTGAGCAGATGACTGCAAATTTGAACAAATAACACAATTGCCATGAAACAAATTCCAAAGGAAATAATCACGCTAGGTTCATAGAATGATTCCCTGCCGATAAAAATCCGCGGCTCAAAGTCGAGAGCCAGCCAGAGGCGGTACGCTGCTCCTTTATAGTCGAGCAGATACTCCAAAAACAGCAGGTTCGAGAGTATGTAAATCATCATGGTCGGCACATTATTCAGGATTGTGCCAGCACAGTTTCTTAAAATATGTTGATGGATGATGAGCTTTTCATTGAATCCCTTAGCCTTTGCCACCTGGACATATTGCTTCCCGGCCTCACTTGAAATAGCACCTGAAGTGATCTTGCTGATATACATTGCGGGATAGATGGCAGCCAACAGAGCAGGGATGAAGAAGTTGAACCATTGTTCATGACCAAAGATATCAATCCAATTGACATAAAAGATGATGATCCACTGGACAAGCAGGATGACGAAGAAATCAGGAATGGACATAAGGAGCCATGTTGTCCAATTTCCGAAGATTTTTCTTCGTTTAAGAGAGTTTTTATAGTCAAAAACCCCTTTAACGATCCCTGCTGCCAAACTGAAGAGAAAAGCAGGAAGAATGATTTTTAAACTGCGGGAAAAATAGAGGATGACTTCCTCCTCAACTGGCTTTTTGTATCGGGTTTCGCCAAAGCTGGTATCCCTAACCAATCCCTCAATGAAAACAGTGATATTGTTTTTGTATTCCTTCCAGGAAAAGTCGTAAGTATACACTACTTTTGCTGCCCGGCCTTCTCCAGTCACCATTGCTTCTCTTGGGAACAAAGCGATCAATACGAGGCAGATGCTTACTATGATGAAGAAGCCCACATTGTATAAAATCTTTTTCAAAGCTTACTCACCTCTTCAGAAATTCCTTTTGTTTCCCAATTCTATTTTAGAAAGGTGCAAAAAAGTACTTATTCATTAAATTTTAGTGACAGAAGTAGAAGAGGAAATTCATTCTCAAATGTTCCTCTTGGGTGAAGAAAATAGACTGAGGACTGCTTCGTTTTAGAAAGTAACGATCAATGCAAACGCAGCTATAGAAAAGCAAAAAAAGGATGAGCGGCAGATGCTCATCCTTTTACCATTCCTTAGGCTCGTAATTCAAGTCGCTGAATAGCTGCCTTTTCTCTTTCTTATTCAAGTCACGCCATTGCCCAATTGGCAGGTTCCCGAGATGGATGTTCATGATCCTGATGCGCTGCAGCCTGACAACTTGATAACCAAGAGTTTCGCACATGCGCCGGATCTGTCTGTTCAATCCTTGTGTAAGGATGATATTGAACTCATATTTTGATAGTTGGACCACTTTTGCGGGAAGTGTTTTTGTTCCAAGGATCCTCACGCCTTCTGACATCGCCTTGACGAATTCCGGCGTAATAGGCTTGTCTACTGAGACTATATATTCCTTTTCATGCTTGTTTTCAGCGCGGAGAATCTCATTGACGATGTCTCCGTCATTTGTAAGAAGAATTAAACCTTCGGAATCCTTATCAAGCCGTCCGATGTTGAAAATCCTTAGCGGGTGATTGACAAGGTCGATGATATTGCCCTTCACATGCCTTTCAGTTGTGCTCGTGATGCCGACCGGTTTATTCAAAGCAATATATACATAGTTTTGTGCCATCCTGATCTCTTCGCCATTCAGGCGGACAACATCTCCAGGCTCAACCTGGCTGCCGATTTTCACAACCTTCCCATTGATTGTCACACGCCCTTCCTCAATGAGCCGATCAGCGCCGCGCCTTGACGTTTTACCAGTTTCGCTGATGAATTTATTGATACGCAGGTTAATCCCATCCTTAAATATGAAGTATACATTTAAGGATATTCCACTGCAGATTTATTTTCAAGCTTTCGGGCAGGATGGAATAAAAACGGCAAGATTGAGTCGATTCAGGCTCAAATTATATTATAATGTAAAAAATGCTTGGACATGGAGGAATTATATTGGTTAACGTCCTGACAGAAATAGAAATTAAATCCCCGGTTGAGAGGGTTTCTGAATATGCAGCGAATCCTGACAACGCTCCTGAATGGTATGTGAATATTGACAGTGCTGAATGGCTTACAGAGAAGCCGTTGGTTATTGGTTCAAGGATTGCATTCAAGGCAAAGTTCCTTGGCCGGGAACTTGCGTATATTTATGAAATCGTAGAGTATGTCCCGGGAAAGAAATTGGTGATGCAAACCTCAGAGGGTCCATTTCCGATGAAGACTACATACACATGGAAAGCAATTGACTCAAACACAACAAAGATGACCTTGAGGAACCAGGGAGAGCCATCAGGTTTTTCGAAACTGGTTTCACCTTTTATGGCTTCGATGATGAAAAAAGCAAATATGAAGGACCTGAAAAAATTGAAAGAAATAATAGAAGGGTAAGAAAAACATCGAAGAAGGGAAGGACTTCTTTAATGCTTTTTTAATCTCCCTTGCATACCTTACTAAAAAAGAAGGTGTGTTCTGGGATGAATGAAGAACGGTTAGAAAAGATTTCCCTTCCAAAGGATGCAGGTCCGCATGGTGATTCCAATATTGAATGGTGGTACTTTTTCGCTTTTCTGAATGGAGACAGGGGCGGCCGGTATGCTGTGATGGCCTCATTTTTCAGGGTGGGTGAGCTTGAGATTGGCAAAGGGCATTATATCATCCATACTTTGATCGACCTGAACAGGAAAAAACGCTCTAATTTTTCAAGTTTTGATTCAAAGGTGAAGCTAGCGATGCTAGCCATCTATCTGCCTTTCTACCTTTTGCTCCATCCGACAGACAAGAGAATCTGGAGACTCTACAAAAAGTTGCTTAAGGGCGATATACCTCCTCCGCATACATTTCTTAAGGTTGCGAGAATAAATCCGGATCCCCTTAAATTGATCTATGGGAGACATCAGCTTAACTTCAAAGGGGAAGATGCCCTGGGTTTTGATGTGCTTTTAAAGGAGGGAATTTCGGAAGTCGAGCTTGAGTTCACCCCAATGAAGCCTGCCGCACTGATAGGCGATGATGGAAAGCCTGATGATTTGTACTATTACTCTACTACGAGAAATGCTGTGAATGGAAGAATAAAGACAGATTCAATAAGTGAAAATGTAAACGGTACTGGCTGGTTTGATCATCAATGGGGACGTGATTACTCTTTGGTCAAAGGATCCGGCTGGGACTGGTTTGGGATACAGCTTAGCGACGGGCGCGAGCTGCTGCTAAATCAAATGTCCCCCGGAAAGCCAATGGCAAATGTTATTGAAAAGGACGGCAGTATTCGTTTTACGAGAAATATAACTTTCCAAAAAATAAAGCATTGGAAAAGCCTGAGAACAAATGCCAGGTATCCAGTAGAATGGGAGATTCGCATTCCTGAATACGGAATTGACCTTCATGTCGAAGCAGAATTCCCAAACCAGGAAATGCTCATCATCGGCCCAATACAGGCTATTTGGGAAGGGACATGTAAAGTAATCGGCAGAGAGAGGCTGGCTGATGGAAAAAGCAGGCCACTATCCGGAAAAGGTTTCATGGAACTTGTTGGATATGCAAATTGAAAAATGGGAACCTTGCTGCTAGTGGCAAGGTTTTTGTTTTACTGAGAATAAATCAAGCAAGTTCGTTAGGAAAAGTGAAATATCATCGGGAATTTGGCCATAAATCACTGAGAATAGACTATATAGGATTAAACCTGCCCCAAATGGTCTAAATAAGTAAGGAAAGAGTTGGTAACTAAGGGGCTGGGAAGTTTTGGTGAAAAAATTCGCTTTACGAATAAGGGAAAGTATATGGCTGAAGCCGGTTATCTATAGCGTACTGGCATTCCTGCTGGCATTAGCCGTGATTTACATCGATCATAACGAATTGGCACATGGTATAGTCCCTTCGTTTTTGCTGACGAATGTAGAGCTGGCACAGACGATTTTAGGTTCGATTTCTGGTGCTCTGCTGACGATGACGACGATTACTTTTTCAACGATCATGGTCGTACTGACTACATATTCATCTCAATTTTCTCCGAGGACGCTGAGTAACTTTGTCGAGGATCCCGTGACGTTACGAGTGCTCGGAATCTTCATGGGAGGATTTGTTTACTCGATCTTATCTTTGCTGTTCATGAGTGAAACCTGGTATGAGAGCGAGGTAATCTCGGCAACGGTTGGAGTCTTCATTGCGTTCATCTGTCTTGCATTCTTCGCTTATTTTATCCATAATGTCGCCACTTCCGTCCAGGTCAGCACGCTGATCAGGGAGATCACTGAGGGCGCTTTAAAGGTCATCAGAAGACAGGAGGATACACTGGAGAGCGAATACACAAATGTGATTGATGACAGGAAAGATGCAGGATTCACTTACGAATTTGTCCGGGATGTAAAATGCAGGGGGTACGGTTATGTTCAGCTTACAGATTATCAGGGACTATTGAAATATGCATCTGAAAACGAACTCGGGATTGAAGCTAACTTCCTGAACGGTGATTTTCTGACCGAAGACAGCATTGCCTTCAGAGTCCACCATAGTGGTGAAATCAATGAGGATATTGATGCTGTCTTAAATCAATACTTAAGGCTCGGAAAAGAGCGGTCATCGATCCAGGATCCTGAATTTGCGCTGCAAAAGATTGTCGAGGTAGCCTTGAGGGCCATCTCACCGGGTATTAATGACCCGAATACCGCTAGAGTCTGTATTTCCTATCTAGGTATGGCCCTGTCTCATTTATGCCGAGTCCGTTCAAATGGACGGTATATAGCTTATTATGATGAAGATATGCAGCCAAGAATCATCGGGAAGCAAAAGCGCACGATGGATATCCTGTATTTATCCTTTTATCAAATTGTCCATTATGGGAGCCAGGACTTTTCCATCCTTACCGCTTTAATAGACGCTTTTCTGCTGATTGGAAGAACAGCCGACGATTCCTTGAAGAAAAGCATATGGGAGCTGTATATCTACAGCATGGAAAAATTCGATTCGAACGAATTGAAGGAGCTCGACCAGATCTATTTGAACGAGAAAAAAAGAGAACTATCAACAGTGCTGGGGATCGCTCTTTAATGGATCCCCTGCCTTTTCTAGACAAAAAATGACAAAATTCATCAATTTTATGGGTCATATGTAATAATTCCGTTGTGCGATACCTGGTTTGTTTGTTATTTTAATAGTGGAACTACTTCAGAATATTTAAAATTTACATCAGACATTCATGCAGCTAGGCACAGGAGGATTTATTTTAATGGGCAATGAAGGGAAGATACAACGATACACCGGTTTAACTATAATTATTTTTCTTCTGTTCGCGGAGCTGATTGATTGGCTGACTTCGTTTTATTTTTCCATAAATGAAGCGGAAGGCTTTTTGATTGATTTGGCTGTGTCCTTTGTTTACATCACATTGGTTTTCCTTGTATTTAGGGGATTAAAAAGTGCAGCAGAGGATCTGGATGGGCACAAAAAAAGACTTAAAAACATATTTGATACCCTGGATGTAGCGATTTGGTCCCATGATTTAAAATCGGGTACATTGCTGATCACAACTGGTATCGAAAAATTATACGGACATTCATCTGAAGAATTTTATCAAGATAACACGCTCTGGAAAAAGGTTATCCACCCTGAGGACCTGCACATTTTAACGGAGAGAGAAGCGGGGTTTTCAAGAGGGGAAGCTGTCACCAGTATATATCGGATCATTCGTCCTGATGGTGAGGTGCGCTGGATTCAGGATAGAGGCATTCCTGTCATAGATGATAATGGGAATTTCGTTGATTTTACCAGTGTCCTTTTCGACATCACCGACCGTCAGGAAAGTGAAGGACGCTACCGCAGCCTTGTGGAAATGTCGCCTGACTTGATTGCTGTCTACAGCAGAGGGAAGCTGGATTACATCAATGAGGCCGGCTGCAGGCTGTTCAAGGCGGAAAGTCCGGCAGAATTAATCGGACAGCCGATCTCCAAATTGATCCCCTCTGAAGTACTGTCCCGGATCAAAAACCGTGAATTGACAATAGATGAAGATCCTGAGGAAAAACTGTGGTTCAAATTTAAGGCGACACAGACAGACGGGCAAGAGATAGATGTCGAAATGTCCGCAATGCCGATTTTATATGAGGGAAGAATGGCTGAGCAAATTGTCGGCCGCGATTTGACGCAGCGTAAGAAGGCGGAAAAAACCATTAAATATATGGCCTATTATGACGTGCTTACCGGGCTGCCGAATCGAAATATGGTAAGAAAGCATCTGAATGCAGCACTATCAACCGGCAGCGAGATGCTCGCAGTACTCTTCCTTGACCTCGACCGTTTCAAGATTATCAATGATACTAAAGGACATCGTTTTGGCGATCTATTGTTAAAGGTTGTTGCCAGCAGGCTGAAGAATGCGATCAACGACCAGGGGCTGGTATCGCGCCAGGGTGGTGATGAGTTCATCATTGTACTCAAAGCTGTCAGCAGGGAACAAGTCATTGAAGTTGCGGACAGGATTTTGAATGAGTTTAATGAAGGGATCACCATCCAAGGCCAGGAGTTATTTGTGACGCCGAGTATCGGAATCAGCATGGCACCAGAGGATGGCCAGGATGAGGAAACGCTGATCAAACATGCGGATACGGCGATGTACCTGGCGAAAGACAGCGGAAAGAACAATTACCAGTTTTACACGACTCAGCTGCACGGACTTTCATCACGAAAAATGGAGCTGGAGAATGGTCTTAGAAAAGCATTGGAGCAAAATCAGCTTATGCTTCACTATCAACCGCAGTTTAATATGGAAACAGGGGGAATCATCGGAGTAGAGGCACTTGTACGCTGGATGCATCCAGAGAAAGGTCTCATATCACCTGCTGAATTCATTCCCCTGGCCGAGGAAACAGGGTTGATCGTCCCGCTTGGCAAATGGGTGTTGGAGAAGGCGGCGGCGCAAAACAAAGAGTGGCAGGAGAAAGGCTGCAAACCAATACCGATTTCAGTGAATATTTCTGTGCGGCAGCTCCAGGAAGAGCGATTCATTGATACGGTAAAACAGGTATTGAACGATACGCAGCTTGCCCCGGATTTTTTGGATTTTGAAATCACAGAAAGCGTCATGCAGAACAGTGAGAAGACAGCGAGGATCCTGGACCAGCTGAAGGAGCTTGGCATAACGCTTGCGATTGACGATTTTGGTACCGGCTATTCATCGTTAAGCTTACTGAAGCATTTTCCGATTGATAAAATCAAAATCGATAAATCATTCGTTGATGATATCATCCATCATTCCAATCAAGGGGCGATGGTCAAAACAATCATTGATATGGGACATAATCTGCAATTCGATGTTATTGCTGAAGGTGTCGAGGAACAGGAGCAGGTTGCATTTTTGCTCAAAAATGGCTGCGTGATTGGACAAGGCTATCATTTCAGCAGACCTTTGCCAGTAGAAGAAATGGAAGAATTGCTATTTAAAAATACGAAGCATGAAGGCATTCTGCAGTAGCGGAGTGTCTTTATTTTGCAAACTGCAAAGGATGACGGAACAGCAGGTAAAAACAATTATGGCAGCGATTGATATGAGAAGTAAATAAGATAAGAAGGTTTAATTGTGAGGATACAAGGAAACGTACACAGCAGCAAAACAGCGGAATTAAATTTCGCTGTTTTTTTTCGAGTAGAATACAAATAATAATCAGGATGTTTAACAGGAGACTGTTTGGGCTATTACACTTTCGTATACAAAGGAGGAGGAACATAGTAATGAATGAAAAATATAAACCATTATTTGATACTTTTACGTTCGGGAATGGCATTAAACTGAAAAATAGACTTGTCATGGCGCCGATGACCAATTTTTCGTCGAATGAGGATGGAACTGTAACTGACGCAGAGGTAGCGTATTATGCCCGCCGTTCGCAAGGCGTCAGCATGGTGGTAACTGCGTGTACATATGTAACCCGGAACGGGAAAGGATTTCATGGAGAATTCGGTGCCGATACCGATGAAATGATCCCAAGCCTTAAGAAGCTGGCAGCTGCGATCAAAGCTGAAGGAGCAAAAGCGATGCTGCAAATTTTCCATGGCGGCCGCGAATGTCCTCCCGAGCTTGTGCCAAACGGTGATATCGTCAGTGCGAGCGATGTTCAATCAGAGCGCAATAGCGCAAAAGCACCACGAGCATTGTCTGGAGAAGAAGTGGAACAGATCATTGCGGCGTTTGGCGAGACAACTCGCCGAGCGATTGAAGCAGGCTTTGATGGCGTCGAGATCCACGGAGCCAACGGCTATTTGATTCAGCAATTCTTTTCGCCTCATTCTAACAGACGTGATGATCAGTGGGGAGGCTCCCTGGAAAAAAGGATGGCATTTCCATTGGCTGTTGTTGATGAGGTGAAAAAAGTGACCGCAAAGCATGCAAAGGAACCGTTTATTGTCGGATACAGATTTTCGCCGGAAGAACCTGAGGAGCCGGGAATCACAATGGCAGATACTTTGGAGTTGATAGATGTCCTGGCAGATAAGGAGCTCGACTACTTGCATGTTTCGTTGAACGATTTCTGGTCGAAGCCAAGAAGGGGTGTCAATGATGACCGATCCAGAATGGAAATCATCCACGAGCGGGTCGGCAGCAAAGTTCCTGTCATCGGTGTCGGTTCGCTTTATAGCGCGGATGATGTAATCAAAGCGTTTGGAACTGGAGTACCACTGCTGGCTTTAGGCCGCGAACTAATCATTGACCCGGATTGGGTCGAAAAAGTTGCATCTGGCCGTGAAAATGAAATTGAAACAAAGATCGATACAGGTGCGCAGGCTAGACTCGTCGTACCGGATCCATTATGGCAGGCAATCGTCAATACACCAGGCTGGTTTCCAGGCATTCAATAAAAAAGTTGCATTTAAAAGAACCAAAGCTGCTGTTTTGGTTCTTTTTTTCGGTCATTTTAAGCGGATTTGCATTAGCTGAGAGTTTTATTGGCGAAAATAAAATTTTATTGGCGAACTGGAAATTATCCTCGTTTTTTTCCAGTTCATTTGCCATAAAAGTGTAAGATATATCACCGTAAGCAGCAGATGAAGTCTTTATAATGAAAATATGTAAGGGTTTACATTTGAACGAGACCTGAATCTACCTAGACTGACGCAGCTTTGCTAGGACCGATTACGGGAGGGGATGTTTGTGTTGCTGACGGAAGAACAGAAAATGGTGCTGGATATTTTTGAGGAAATGAAAAACCATGGGCATGAACAGGTGATTTTCAATTATGACAAGGCAACGGGATTGAAGTCGATCGTTGCGATCCACGATACGACGCTCGGCCCTGCGCTTGGTGGATGCCGGATGTGGGATTATGAATGTACTGAAGATGCGCTGCGGGATGTTCTGCGCCTTTCGAAAGGAATGACCTATAAATGCGGCGTTTCGGGGGTGACGTATGGAGGCGGGAAAGCGGTCATCATCGGTGATCCCAAGTCGGAAAAATCGGATGAGCTTTTCCAGGCTTTCGGCTCATTCATTGAAACATTAAAGGGACGATTTTACACAGGAACGGATGTCGGCACGGTTGGCATGGATTTCGTATCCGCATCAAAGCAAACATCGTATCTGGTTGGTCTGCCGGAAGAATATGGCGGCAGCGGGAACTCTGCTGTTATTACGGCCTTCGGTGTGTGGAAGGCAATCAAGGCAACTGCAAAAGAGATTTTCGGCACAGATTCACTTCTCGATCGGAAAATTGCTGTCCAGGGACTTGGCAAGGTCGGCCGATTTCTCGTTGGCCACCTTCATAAAGAGGGCGCGAAGCTGATTGTCACCGATATTTTTGAAGAGAATGTAAAAGAAGTCCGGGAGCAATATCCCGATATCGAAACAGTCGATCCTCTTGATATATACAGCGTAGGGTGCGACATATTCTCCCCCAATGCATTGGGGGCCGTCATCAATGACATCACAATTCCAAAACTTAAGTGTCTGGCAATTGCCGGAGCAGCGAATAATGTGCTTGCAGAAGAACGTCACGGCGACATGCTGCATCAGAAAGGGATCCTCTATGCTCCGGACTACGTGGCAAATGCAGGCGGTTTAATTCAGGTTGCGGATGAACTTCACGAGTACAGCAAGGACCGGGCTTTCAGGAATGCAAGCATGATTTACGACATTCTGGAAAAAATCTACAAAATCTCCAAAACTCACGATATACCAACGTATAAAGCTGCAAATATATTAGTAGAAGAGAAGATTGAAAAGATCAGCATGATTCAAAGCAAGTATACAGGCTGAAAAACTGGAGGTGGTACAGCATGCGCTATAGAAGCTTTGCAGAAGTCATTGAGGCTGCACAGACGAGGCCGCCTGTAAAAATGAGCGTCGCCGCCGCACACGACCGGGATGTGCTCGAGGCTGTCAAAGTGGCTGTGGAACTGGGAATCATAGAACCTTATTTGGTCGGTGACCCGCAGATAATTTTTGAGTTGGCTAAGGAAATCGCCTTTTCTGTAGACGAGTATCCAGTTTATCCTGCCTATACTGAAAAAGAGAATGCTTTTATTGCCGCTAAACTGGCAAGCGAGGGACATGTGCAGATTATCATGAAAGGGTTCGTGAATAGCACGCCATTTTTAAAAGGGGTCCTTCATAAGGAGCTTAATTTAAAAACTGGCTCCATCATCAGCCATATCTCCGTTTTTGATATCCCGGGGGCACAACGGCTGATCAGTATGAGTGATGGCGGCATCAATATAGCGCCGGATTTTCAGCAGAAGAAGCAAATCATCCTGAATGGTGCAGAGTTTCTTGTCAGAATTGGAGTCGACCGGCCGCGGGTAGCGATTTTGGCAGCCAACGAACGAGTCAGCGAGAAGATGCCTGTGACCGTCGAAGCCGACCATCTGGCCATGCTGATAAGAAATGAATCAAGTCTCAACCTACTGATAGAAGGACCGCTTCCGCTCGACCTCGCCATCAGCCGGGAGTCGCTCCTCCATAAAGGGCTGGACAGCGAGCTTGAAGGCGAAGCGGATCTGCTCATTGTTCCAACGATTGAGGCTGGAAACTTCCTTGGCAAGGCGATTACCTATTTTGCTCAGGGAAAAATGGCGGGAATAGTATTGGGTGCGAAAGTGCCACTCGTATTGAACTCCCGGTCAGATACAGCGGAGGCTAAATTGGCCTCGATTGCACTGGCCGTCGTTGCGGCATCCAATAAAACGGTCAGCGTCTAGATAGGAGAGGTATTATGAAAATCCTAGCGATAAATCCAGGGTCCACTTCTACAAAGCTTGCAGTTTATGAAAATGAGGTTTTACTTTTAGAACAGATTATCCGCCATCCTGATGCTGAAATCATGATGCTTCCGGAATTAGAAGACCAGCTGCCGTACAGGCTTGAGTCCATCGTCGAAACTTTACGGCAGCAGGATTTCAATCCTTCAGAGCTGGACGCAGTCGTTGGCCGGGGTGGAATGCTCAAGCCAATGGACAGTGGGACATACATCGTTGATGAGAATTTGCTGAATGACGCACGTTCAGGGAAATATGGAAATCATGCTTCGAACCTGGGGTCGATGCTTGCAGCAGAAATTGCTGACGCTCACCACATACCGGCATTTATTGTTGACCCAGTATGCGTGGACGAACTGATTCCGGAGGCAAGAGTTTCCGGCCTGGCTGATATTGAAAGAAAGAGCCATGTTCATGCACTCAATATCAAGGCCGTTTCCCGAGAAGCTGCAGCTGGGCTTGGGAAAGGCCTAGAAGATTCAAGTGTCGTTGTTGCCCATCTTGGTGGCGGTATTTCGATAGCTGCGGTGCAGAATGGACGGATCATAGACGTCAATAATGCTGAAAATGAAGGACCATTTTCACCTGAAAGAGCGGGCGGGCTCCCGGCAAAACAACTTGTCCAGCTTTGTTTTTCAGGGAGATATACCGAAAAAGAATTGCTTCAGCGGCTGATAAAGCAGGGTGGTGTGTATTCCTATCTGGGCACTAAGAATCTCATAGAAGTTGAGGAATGGGCCGCTGAGGGTGACATGGAGGCTGACCTTATTTTAAAAGCGATGGTACATCAGATTGGAAAAGAGATTGGGGCAATGGCAACCGTCCTGGAAGGGAAGCTAGACGGAATCATCCTTACCGGGGGAATCGCCCATTCAGATATGATTATAGAATTGATTAAGAAGAAAATCAGTTTTATGGGAAAAGTTTTCGTCCTGCCAGGTGAAGCGGAAATGGAAGCATTGGCTGCCGGGGCTTTAAGAGTGATGAAAGGGCAGGAAGAAGCGAAAATTTATTGAAAAAGGCCTGAGCATATGTGTTTTGCGAAGACACATAAAGGCTCAGGCACTTTTTTTTGACAAAAATAAAGGATATATATAGCAAGTTGATAAGAATTTATTAGCAGAAAAGTAAACTTGTTTGCAAAAATGAAAGTATTTCTGGCAACAAACTAGATTTATTAGGAAAACAATAAAATTTATTCGCAAAAAAAAGGATTTGTTCGCAGAAATACAGGTTTTATTCGCAAAAATAACATTTTATTCGCAAAAAAACAGGATTTATTCGCAAACTGGAAATTATCGCGGATTTTTTCCAGTACCTAGTCCACTCTCATAGATTTTCACATTAGCATAGATGGCAGAAAGAACAGGCGCAGCCAAATCCAATTCCTTGGCTTTCTCCAGCAAGTAGCCAAAGAGGTGATCAGCTTCTGTCAGTAGTGATTTTTCCATATCCCGCTGCAGGGAGGATTTCATTCCGTGCCCAATTTCATTCATTTTCCCAAGTGTGGCCTCAATAGCTCCTGATGCAAGCGGCGCGCCAATTTTCTCCATGATTGCCGCTGCTTCATGCACAAGTGTGTCGATTGTATTCCAGCCGTGCTCTTGATCGCGAATAGGACCGATTGGTGACCTGAACAGGGAGGTGATGCCGCTTAGGGAGGTGATAAATAAGTACTTGTGCCACATTTCCTGCTGAATTTTTTCAGAAAGGCGGAAACTTGCCTTCGTTCCGCTGAATGCTTTTTCCAGCTGTAAAATTCGTTCCGTTTTTTCGCCATTCCATTCACCGAATACGAAATCATGGATTGGGCTGGTTTGAACGATTTTTCCATCCTGATCCAGTGTTGTCTCGATAAAGCATAGGCCGCCTATTATTCTTTCAGCCCCAAAAGCCTCTTTCAGCACATCTACATGGGCAATTCCGTTCAATAATGGCAGAACCATCGTGTCATCTCCCACATACGGCCTGATATCCTCGATCGCGCCCTCCAAGTGGTAGGACTTTGTAGAGACAAAAACTACATCATATGGTTCCACATTTTCTCCTGCCAAAATCGTCGCTGGTTTCTGAACATGCATATTCCCGTGAATGCTTTCGACCAGCAATCCATTTGATTGAAGCTGCTGCTGGCGCTTTTCACGCACCAAAAACGTGACATCTTCTCCTTCTTCTAAAAGGCGTCCGCCAAAGTAGCCGCCAATCGCACCTGCTCCTACGATTAATATTTTCATTTCCGCTAACCTCCTAGTCTATGTAAAAGTGCACGCCTGGAATCAAGCGTGCACAAGGGTTTCTTTAAAATTATCAGAAAGGTTTGTTTGCTTCAACTTCGAGGATTGTCCAGCTTCAGCGCCTCGAGGGGCTGGAGCTGGAGCTTTTATAATATTATACAAGAAAGGCTGCGAGCAGCCCTCCTGCAGTAATGAGAACAATGATGATTTTTGCGAGAAGGGGAAGCTGCTCTTTCCCTTTCTCATTCACCTGACTTTCCTTCTCATTGACCGTTTTGCGGTATTCCGGACTGCAGCATCCGCTCATCGTTACGCCACCCTGTTATAGCTGGAGATATCTTCATCAAGCGGGATGTTATTAGCCCGAGCCTTCTTGGCAGCATTGAAGAAAATAACCGTGATGACAACTGTTACGATTAATGCGCCGATATTGGAAACTGTCAGAGACTGGCCGAATCCAATTTGTGCATTAAGGATATAAGAAGTGGTAGCTGCTGTCATAAACATGCCAGGAATCACGGCAATCCAGTAATTCTTCTTGGCGATGAATAGGTACATGGCACCAACCCAAAGCGCGATTACTGCTGTTGATTGGTTAGCCCAGGAGAAGTATCTCCAAAGAATCGTAAAATCTACTTTTGTCAAAGCGAAAGAGATTACGAACAACGGAACAGCGATCCAAAGACGGCTGGCAATTTTCTTCTGTGAAAAATTGAAGTAGTCAGCGATAATCATACGCGCGCTTCGGAATGCAGTATCACCAGAAGTGATCGGAAGTACAATTACACCAAGAACAGCAAGCGTTCCGCCGATTGCGCCAAGCATAGCTGTTGAAGCTTCACTTACGATTGCCGCAGGTCCGCCGTTAGCAAGCATATCGTTCAAGCCGTTGTAGCCATCGAACAGGCTCATTGCCGCAGCAGCCCAGATCATTGCGATTACACCTTCAGCAATCATCATGCCGTAGAAAATCTTACGGCCTTGTTTTTCATTTTGCGTTGTACGAGAAATGATCGGTGTTTGTGTTGCATGGAAACCTGACAGTGCTCCGCAAGAAATTGTTAAGAACAATAGCGGGAAGATCGCTGCATTATCAGGGTGGAAATTCGTTAAAGATAATTCAGGGATCGGTGCTCCAGTGATAACAAGCATTGCGCCTACTCCAACCGCACTGATCAACAGCAATGCGCCGAAGATCGGGTAGAAGCGGCCGATGATTTTATCAACAGGAAGAAGCGTCGCCAAAATGTAGTAAACAAAGATTGCTGCAATGATGATTCCCATTGTTACCTTTCCGTCCATTAATGTATGGAGCAAGCCAGCCGGAGCTGTGACGAAAACGGTTCCAACTAATAGTAAAAGAAGAATCGCAAATGCATTAACTACGTGCTTCATGACTTTGCCAAGGAATTTCCCTGCAAGTTCAGGAAGGTGTGCACCTCGGTTACGAATCGAGATCATACCTGTAAGATAGTCATGGACAGCACCAGCGAAAATAGCGCCAAGAACGATCCAAAGGAAAGCAACCGGTCCGTAAAGCGCGCCCATGATTGGTCCGAATATAGGACCTACACCAGCGATATTAAGAAGCTGAATCAAAGAGTTCTTTGCTGTGGACATTGGCACATAGTCAACGTCATCATTATGTGTATAAGCCGGAGTGGAACGGCCTTCGTTCACGCCGAATACCTTCTCTACAAATTTGCCATACGTAAAATAACCAATAATTAAAAGTGCGATACCAGCTAGAAAGGTATACATATGAAACCTCCTCAAAGTAAATTGTATGCGTTTACATTGAGTATAATAGAGAAGGTGGAATTATGGCTGTTTTGTGAACAAGATGCAGGAAAATGAGCTTGAAGTGCAAAAATTGTCGATTGAAATGCAAAAAAGCATCTCTAAGATGCTTTATAGAATCTATAATTCCAGCTGAATCCTAAGTGATTTTACATAATTCCGGCTGACTGATAGCAGTTCTTCCCGGCCTTTAATTTCCAGTTGATAGGCTCCATTGAACCATGGAGTGAGGCGGGTAACGTAATCGAGATTGACAATATAGCTTTTATGAATGCGGAAAAAAGAATAGGCTGTCAGCCTGGCTTCCAGATCCTTTAAAGGAATCTTGGTTTCATATTCCCTGGTTTCGGTCACGATTTTTGAATACTTTTCTTCTCTCGATATGTACAGGATGTCATTTGGGTCGAGATAAAAAATCTCTCCATCTCCCTCAACGGCTAGCTTGCCGGTTTGCTTGACTGACTCCTGTTCTGCTGGCGGTTGGAAATGCTTTTCAATCCTGAGGACCGTCTCCTTCAACTGATTCTCATCATAAGGTTTTAGCAGGTAATCAACTGCTTCGTATCTGAAAGCCTCGGCAGCAAATTGCGGATAGGCCGTTGCGAACACAATCAGCGGTGTTTTTTTAAGCTCCATCAGTGTTTTTGCTGCTTCCATTCCATTCATTTTCGGCATTTCAACATCAAGGAAAACAACATCGGGATGGAGCTGTAAGGCCCTCATGACTGCAGCTTCACCGGATTCAGCTTCCCCGACAACCTGGATGGAAGGGAAGGACTGCAATAAATGCTTCAGCTCCTCCCTGCTGTATAATTCATCATCAACGATTAAAGTGCGTATCATCTTGTCCATTTGTCATTCCTCCGCTTGGGGAATTGTAAAGGAAATCTTCGTGCCTATTCCTGGCTCACTTTCAATCCTCAAGGAGGCTGATTCCCCAAAATTCATTGTTAGTCTTCTATTTACATTAAATAGCGCGATTCCGCTTCCTGTTTCAGAATCAATTATTTGTTTACCTAACTGATTAATCCGTTCCTTGCTCATTCCCTGTCCATTATCTCTCACCATTACTAGCGTGCTTTTATCAACTTTATGAATCTCTATATGGATTTGGCAGTCATGATCCATATTCTTGATTCCATGTTTTACGGCATTTTCTACGATTGGCTGCAGCGTCAGCGGCGGGATTTTAACAGGCAAAGCGTCATCTTCAATATCATAGGTAACCTTCAATTTTTCTACAAATCGAGCCTCTTCAATAGCTAGATAAGCTTTCACATGGGCTAATTCCTGTTCTAGAGTTGTCATCGACACCGTCGTTGCTGTCAGGTTCTGACGCAGGAAGTGGGAAAGAGACACTAACAGCTTTCTCGCCTTTGCTGGGTCAATCCTGATCAGCGAAGTGATGACATTCAAAGTATTGAAAAGGAAATGAGGGCTGATTTGTGCCTGCAGTGCCTTTACCTCCGCTTCCTTGGCAAGCTGATAGGCTTTTTCGGCTTCAGCAATTTCAAGCTGGTTGCTAAGCAGATTGCTGAGTCCGGAGATCAGTTCAATGACGACATTGGTGATTTCTTTTTCTGATCTAAAATAAAACTTAAGCGTGCCAATCGTTTCGTCGCGCAGTTTTAATGGGGCAATCACCGCAGCGCCAAGCGGGCAGTTTTGCTCACGGCAGTGGATTGTTTCATCGTTGGCGACGACAAGCTTGCCGCTTTTCAGCACATCCCTCGTAATCTGCGTCTGGATAGGACTTGTTGAGCGATGATGGTCATCAGCAAGCCCGATATGGGCTAGGATTTCAGATTGGTTTGTGATTGCGACTGCACTGGTTTGGACTTCAGTGTGTAAAATCTGGCAGACAGCACGTGCTGAATCTTGATTAATGCCCTTGCGCAGGTAGGCAAGCGTCTGGTCGGCGATCCGCAATGTTTTTTGTGCGAGCATCGCCCCAGTCTTTTCTTCTTCCGATACAACATTCTTTATAACCATTAAGAATAGGGCAGACCCAAGTCCATTTGCAATAATCATTGGAACTCCGATAATTTCGACGAGTGTTTGCGCTTGCTCATAAGGCTTCGCAATCAAAAGGATAATCAGCATTTGCACCGTTTCGGCAATCGCCCCGACCAGGAAGGCGGTCCTCAGGTTGACATTGTTTTTCTTCTTTTGAAAACGACCTGCGATGATTCCGGCAACTATTGCTGCGAGTCCGCAGGCAAGAGCGGTAAAGCCTCCGAGCGTGAAACGATGCAAACCTGCGATTAGGCCGGCGCCAATACCGACCTTGTAGCCGCCAAGCAAACCGGCAATCACGATTCCGATGACCCGGGAATTGGCAATCGCTTCATCAGATGCCAGGTCGGCAGTCCAGGGGTCGAACCGTAGCGTATCGGTTGAAAAGCTCATCCCTGAATATGTACCAATAATCCCGAAAAAACCAAAGAATACAATCGCAAAATATTGCTGTCGCCTGTTCAGGGAATCATGGTAAATCAACCCCCGGAAGAAGCGGAACCTTGTTAAAATGAAGGCAATCGTCACAATGATGCCAAGCCGTTCCAGCATCGTAATGAGTAATTCAAACATAACCGTACTCCTCAGGAAGTATTTGCACTTATTTTAAATGAATGGTTGAGAAAAACAAAGATACACTGTCCGATTTTAAATAAGTATAAGCCTGGCGTGCTGCTGCCAGGCTTTGTTTTAGGGGGAAATGCATTTTTGCTTGTGCAATTATGGTGGAAGTGGGTTGGTTATAGCAAAGCTTTTATTTATATAGCGACTTTTGGGTTTTTATAGCGATATTCAAATTTATATAGCGAAAATATGATTTATATAGCGAAATTCTATTTTTTATAGCGAACTGGAAATTTCGCTTGATTTTTTCCAGTTCGCCGCCAATACTAAATCTTAATTTATATTAATATTCCCGCTTGATACATCAGCTTTGATTTCGAATTTTCCGCTTCGGTGTTTACCGCTCAGGCGGTTGTCAGACTGCTCTTTGTCCTTAAGCTGAAAATTGCTTGATATGTTTCCGCTGCTGATCTTTCCGTTCAATGTGAAGTCGGCATCCTCAGGCAGATCCAAACCGATATAACCAGAGCTGACGTCCAGGTTTACATCATCCAGCAACTGGCCCATCTGGATTTCTAGCTTACCGGAGGAAACATCTGCATCCAACTTTCCAGAATAGTTTTTGACAAGGACCCTGCCGGAGCTGACATCAAATGAGCCGGTCACGGCATCAATGAGATTCATTTCCACCTCTCCGGATGAACTCTGGCTTTCAAGATTTTCAACATCGAAGTTTTCCAGTGTAAGGCTTCCTGAACCAATATTGAGTGCCAGATTTCTTAGCTTCATAGGTTTGTCGGCCGACTGACCGTTAAAATCAATCTTCCCGGAGCCGAGCTCGATATCCATGTCTTTATCGTAGTCTTCAGGGATATAAACGGTGAGGGAAGTCTGATCCCTCTCAAACCAGTTGAACCAGAAGAAGCCTTTCCGTTTGACAGAGACCTCTATTTCATCACCATGCCGCTTAACTTTTACCGTACCTTTTCCTTCTAATTCTGCGCGGACATCTTGAGTGTCCTCAGGAACAATTTCCGTCTGTACACTGGAAACATCAATCTTGATTTTGTCCGTTTGATCAGTTACCTTAATCGAATCTTTCGCCCTGGCAAAGTTCATTCCGTCGCCATCAAAGATGTAATTCCAGGCAATATAAGCCCCGGTAATCACCAGGAAAATAACTAAAATCCGTTTCATTTTTAAAATCTCCTCTCAAATCTCATTCTATATCCAGAATAAGGGGAATCACTCTAAATCCCAATGCACCTCCGATTTAAATCTCGATAGGACCTGAGGCTGATTTCTGAATGGGTCGCTCAGCGGGACTCTATTCGAGAGATCTCAGCAACAATCCCTAAAAAAAGAAGCCAGATTTCCGTATACCTGGGAATCTGGCTTCTTGTTGTTAGTTAAGCTTTGGCTTCGAAAAGTTTAGCAATTTCTACAATTGTTTCTACTGATTTCATCATGTTATCAACAGAGATATATTCGAATCTTCCGTGGAAATTCTCTCCGCCTGTAAAAATATTCGGTGTCGGCAGTCCCATATAGCTTAGCTGGGAACCGTCTGTGCCACCCCGGATCGGTTTGACGATCGGCTTGATGCCGAGGTTTTCCATTGCTTCATAGGCGATGTCGACAATTTCTTTAACCGGCTCGATTTTATCCTTCATATTATAATATTGGTCATTCATTTCGAGTTCAACGCGGGTTTCACCATAAGTCAGCCTTAATTCATTGGTGATTTTCTGCACCAAATCCTTTCGTGCCTGGAAGCTGTCTCGGTCAAAATCACGGATGATATAGTGCAGCGTCGTTTCCTCCACATCACCATTGATCGAACTGAGGTGGAAGAAGCCTTCATATCCTTCCGTATGCTCAGGCGCTTCTTCTGCTGGAAGTTTGCTGTTGAATTCCATGGCGATTTTGGCCGAGTTCACCATTTTTCCTTTTGCTGTTCCAGGGTGGACGTTCTTGCCTTTAAATGTCACCTTGGCGCTGGCTGCGTTAAAGCTTTCATACTCCAGCTCGCCAAGCGGACCACCATCGACGGTATAGGCGTATTTTGCATTGAACGCCTCGACATCGAATTTATGAGGTCCTCTTCCGATTTCCTCATCTGGCGTGAAAGCGACACGGATCCTGCCATGTTTGATTTCCGGGTGCTTGATCAAATAAGCCATTGCTGTCATGATTTCGGCGATTCCGGCTTTATTGTCAGCACCAAGCAGCGTGGTTCCGTCAGTGGTGATCAGAGTATGTCCTTTATATTGAGGGAGTTCTGGAAAATCAGCAGGCGACAGGATGATATTCTGTTCATCATTCAGGATAATCTGGTTGCCCTCGAAGTTTTCCACAATCTGCGGATTAACATTTTTGCCGGTAAAATCAGTTGCTGTATCGACATGAGCCAGAAAGCCGATTGTAGGTACATCTTTTTCCGTATTGGCAGGAAGTGTGGCCATCACATAACCATTTTCGTCAATACTGACTTCCTCCATACCGATTGATTTCAACTCCTCGACCAGCATATTGGCAAGAGTGAGCTGGCCTTCCGTCGAAGGAGTGGTTTCACTGTTTTCATTTGATTGAGTATCAACTTTTACATAAGAGGTAAATCTTTCGATAATCTCATTTTTCATTGTCTTTCATCTCCCATTTGTATGTATATTTTCATATTAGCACAGAACGTCTGAAACACCATTTGAAAAAGAATGAAAATTCCATTTTTTACATGTATAATGTATGGAAAAGGAGGCTGGGGAATATGGGTTATGTGTTCACGGCTATTGTACTGTTTGTTGTGTTTTATTCGATTTATAGAATCATCACTTCCGGGAAGCTGCCAAGCAATACCTATACTCCGTTTGATGATCTTGCCGAGGGAAAAAAGAAAGATGATTGATATCGTGTCATCATTGTCCTGATATAGTCTCTCTGGTCCATCACGATCACATTGCAAAAACTGGCTGCAAGAATAACAGATGGGCAGGTTCGCAACTCAAGCTTCTGGAAGAAATCAAGAAAGAACTAAAAAAAGACAGAAAATGAACTTTTCACTTTACATATATAAAAGTTAAGACTAGGATTAAGATAATTGAATATTCGATTTACTACTAGGGGTGCCCTGCTGCGGGCTGAGAGGAAGACGCTAAGTCTTTTAACCCTTCGGACCTGATCTGGGTAATACCAGCGTAGGAAAGTAGTGTGAGAGAAGTTTTCTTACTTTGCTTTTAAGCCAGGTCCATTTACGGATCTGGCTTTTTATTTTTTAAGGAGGAATCAGGATGGAAAAAAGAGAGATTGCTGGCTTGCTAGAAAGAGTAAGGAGGGAGAATCCGCTCGTCCATAATATCACCAATGTAGTGGTCACCAATTTTACCGCTAATGGACTGCTGGCTTTGGGCGCATCCCCGGTGATGGCCTTTGCACATGAGGAAGTCGCTGAAATGGCAGGCATGGCGGGGAGCCTTGTGCTGAATATCGGAACGTTGCGGCCGGAAGTCGTTGAGTCGATGCTGATTGCCGGTAAAGCGGCAAATGAGCAGGGAGTTCCGGTCATACTTGATCCGGTCGGCGCGGGGGCGACTGCTTATCGGACCGAAACTGCGAGAAGGCTGATGGAAGAATTAGAGATTTCGATTATCAGGGGAAATGCTGCGGAAATAGCGAATGTTGCCGGTGAAACCTGGAGCATACGCGGTGTTGACGCAGGAGATTCAGATGGGGATGTAATCGAGCTGGCTGAATCCGCAGCGCAAAAATTGAACACGATTGTAGCACTGACAGGGAAGGAAGACGTTATCACAGACGGGAAGTCTACGTTTGTAGTCAGTAATGGACACCCAATCCTTACGAAGGTAACCGGTACCGGATGCCTGCTGACTTCGGTAATCGGGGCATTTACAGCAGTTGAAAAGGATTTTCTGAAAGCAGCAGCTGTTGCAGTGATCATTTATGGAGTAGCAGCGGAAGTTGCCGCAGACAAAAGCGCCATGCATGGACCGGGAAGTTTTCAAGTAGAGTTCTTGAACCAGCTTTACCACTTGGATGCTGAGGAAATCTACAATAAAAGTTCTTTTGATAAAAGGTTGTTTTCGTAAAGATTTTTGTTAAAATCCTAAAGCCGATTTTAACGTAATATAAAGCTAATTTGCAGGTCGGTATTAAGTTTGTTGCTCTTTTCTCATTATTAGAGTCAACTTTCATAGAAACATAGTTCATTCATTACTATTTTGCGGTCAATAGCAACAAAGTTTAGAAAAGAGCCTAATAAAAGGAGGTAAATGATTATGAAAAAAGCACTGACAATCGCAGGGTCGGACAGCGGCGGGGGGGCCGGAATCCAGGCAGACCTGAAGACGTTCCAGGAGCTGGGTGTATACGGAATGTCCGCGCTGACAGCAGTAACAGCGCAAAACACTCTTGGCGTTCAGGGAGTTTATCCGTTGACGGCAGAAGCTGTGGCAAGGCAAATCCAGTCTGTTGGCGAGGACATTGGGACCGATGCCTTGAAAACTGGGATGCTTTTTAACGAGAAAATCATCGAAGCGGTCGCGGGAAAGATTAGAGAGTTGAGCTTGGAAAGAGTCGTAATCGATCCGGTCATGATTGCGAAGGGAGGAGCTTCATTGCTTCAGCAGCAGGCTGTTTCGGCCCTCAAAGAACATTTGCTTCCGCTCTGTCTTATCATCACTCCGAACATTCCTGAGGCCGAGGTGCTGACAGGTATGTCTATCAGGACGATTGGTGAAAAAAAGGAGGCGGCTAAACGGATCCATGAGCTCGGAGCTAAAAATATCGTTATAAAAGGCGGTCATGATGAGGAAACAGTACAATCTGTTGATGTCCTTTTTGACGGAACGGATTTTACGTACTTCTCCACTCCAAGGATTGGGACGAAGAACACCCATGGAACAGGCTGTACTTTTTCAGCTGCAGTCACGGCACAGCTCGCGAAAGGAGCTTCGGTCCATGAATCAGTTTCTGTGGCGAAGGAGTTCATCCAGGCTGCCATTGCCAATCCGCTGGATATCGGGAATGGACATGGACCTACTAACCATTGGGCCTACAATACAAAAAAGGAAGGCGAGGTCAGCTCATGGCGAGAATCAGTCCTGAACAAATGAGAAGCTTGCTGACGCTTTATTTTATCGCCGGCAGTACGAACTGTTTCGCGGAACCAGTCAGGGTGCTTGAAGATGCGATTCGCGGAGGGATCACGATTTTTCAGTATCGGGAAAAAGGGGAAGGCTGTCTTAATGATTTTGAAAAGCTGGAGCTAGGCAAGAGGCTGCAAAAAGTTTGCAGGGAAAATGGCATTCCCTTCATTGTGAACGATGATATTGAACTTGCCATGGAGCTTGATGCAGATGGTATTCATATTGGCCAAGAGGATGAGGACGCTGCCCAGGTGCGCAGAAAAATTGGCGATAAGATACTCGGAGTTTCTGTACATAATCTGGAAGAAGCTGAAACAGCGAAGCTTGCAGGTGCAGATTATTTTGGGGTTGGGCCGATTTTTCCGACGGCCACAAAGAAGGATACAAGAGCAGTCCAGGGAACTGCATTGTTGGAGCAGCTAAAGGACTTTGGCATACCGATTGTCGGAATCGGCGGTATCAATGCGGACAATGCAGGAGCTGTAATGGCTGCCGGAGGTGATGGAGTTTCTGTGATCACAGCGATCAGCCAAGCGGAAGACGTCAAGGAAGCTGCAGCAAGATTAAGAGACACATTAAACGGAGGTAGAAAATGAGACACACACAAAAACTTACCCTCACCGCAATGATGATGGCGATCGGTACATTGACCAGCCATATGTTATTCATCCCGCTCGGAATCGTAAAGGTGTTCCCTGTGCAGCACTTTATCAATGTTTTATCAGCCGTGTTGCTTGGACCCTATTATGCTGTTGCCCAGGCATTTGGCATTTCTTTGCTGAGGAATATGATGGGAACCGGTTCAGTTTTCGCTTTTCCTGGAAGCATGATTGGAGCTCTTCTGGCAGCCTATTTATATAAAAAGACGAAGAAAATGGAGTTTGCTTTTGCGGGGGAAGTAGTTGGCACCGGAATCATTGGAGCGATTGCCAGTTATCCGATTGCTGTATTGTTCCTTGGCAAAGAAGCGGCGCTGTTTGGAATGGTACCAGCATTTTTGGCCAGCTTGCTTGCTGGTGCGGCAATTGGCTTCGTGCTTCTGAAAATTTTCTTGAAGAATGCAGCAGTTAGATTGGAGATGACCAACAGATGTAGTCTGGAAATGATTTCATCCTACTGCCTTTAGCTGGAAAAGGGAGAAGTCCTGCTATATGATAATAAATAGATTCATATATACCAGCTGAAAAGGGTGACAATTTTTGAGCACAGAGAACAAGCTAGGATTGGTAGTGGACGTTGAGACAACTGGACTGGGACCAGATTCAGATGAAATAATAGAATTGGCTGTGAAGCTATTTTCCTTTCATGAGGAATCAGGAGAAATTATCGATATTCTAGATGAAGATTCTTATTTAAGGGAGCCGCTGTCGACAACGGCACAAAGAAACTATGACAGGGCCTACCGGATTCATGGAATCCACTATGATATGGTGCGCGGAAAGACATTTTACGATGAGAAGATTATGAATTACTTCAATCGCACTGATGCGATTTTTGCCCATAATGCATCCTTTGACAGAAGCTTTTTATTCAGGATGTATCCGGAAGTCAATGAGATGAAATGGTATTGCACAATGAAGAATGTCCAATGGAAAAATCATGGCTTCCCGAACAGCAAGCTGCTGACATTATTGCAGGCGCATAATATTTCGAAATTCCAGACCCATAGAGCGATGGATGATATTACATATTTGACGGAACTCTTGAAGCAGCAAAATCCAAACGGCGATTTTTATTTAAAAGAAGTGCTGGAATATGGCCCGATGCGGAAATACCAGCCTGCTCAAAAACAGAGAAGAAGAATGTTCTACTAGAAAAGGTGCCTGAATTCAGGCACCTTTTCTATTTTTACAAGACATATAGATATACGCTCAGGAAATGGGCAGTGCTTCCGAGCATGATGAAAATATGGAAAATCTCATGGAATCCAAGGTGCTTTGAACGGAGGAAATCGGGTTTCAAAGCATATATGACGCCGCCAATCGTGTACATGATTCCCCCGGCTACAAGCCAGAAAATACCGGCCGTATCCAAGACAGATGATAGGGGTGACACGACGAAAATAACCATCCAGCCCATGACAATATAGATAGAGGTCGATAGCCATCTTGGACTCTTGAACCAAATCATCTTAAAAAGGATTCCGCACAATGCAGCGAATGTGATGATGCCGAATAATGTCCAGCCAGTCACTCCATTGAGACTGATCAGGCAAAACGGTGTATAGGTTCCGGCAATCAGTACGAAAATCATCGAATGGTCAATTTTCCTGAGGAAGGCGATCACGCTATCTTTGCTGATGACCATATGGTAGGTAGCGGATGCGGTGTACAGCAGGATCATGCTGATGCCGAAAATCGTAACGGATGTAATCGCGAGTGCAGAACCGGTAGTAATCGAAGCTTTAATGACGAGTGCAAGCAGGCCTGCAAAGGATAGTAAGGCACCTGCCAGGTGAGTCAGGCCATTAATTGGTTCACGGATGTAGCTGTTCATTTTCAAACCTCCATATCACTTTATGTAGTATTAATAACTACTTATAATAATATACGTGTAATGATATGTAGTCAATGTTTACGATTGTCCTTTTTTGCATTATAATAAAATAAAAAATGTTGAGGGAGATACTTTGAATAATAATCTAGCAGACTTGCTCGCCGAACTTGGCCTTGAAAATAATATCGCACTGGAAGACATTCCGGAGATCGACTTGTATATGGACCAGGTCATCCAGCTGTTTGAAAAGAATTTCGGCAGTTCAACAAGGAATGAGGATGAAAAGGTCCTCACGAAAACAATGATTAATAATTACGCTAAGGGGAAGCTGTTTTTTCCGATTAAGAATAAAAAGTATTCGAAGGAGCACCTGATCCTGATCAGCCTGATTTATCAGCTGAAGGGCGGTTTATCCATCCAGGATATCAAGCAGACTCTAGAAGGAATTAACGAGAAGACTGAGACAGGGGAAATTCCGCTTGGCCAGTTTTATCAAAGTTTCTTGAATCTTCATGAAAAAAACATCGAGATTTTTAATGAGGATGTTCTCAAAACTGAGCAAGAAGTGAAACGAGAAGTGGAGAGGCTTGAGGCAGATGAACCAAAGGAGCTTGAAACGATTCTTCTGATTGCATCTTTGATTAATATTAGCAATTTTTACAGAAGGACAGCGGAGAAGCTAGTTGACAGGCTTTCAGACGAAAAAAAGAAAAAGGACTGAACCAGGGTGTATTTGACAGTAAAAGAAGCAGCGGAATACTTAACGATTCCGGAAAAACAGGTGGAGAACATGATTTTCCAAAGAAAAATAAGAGCTATTCATGATGGCGAGCATTATTTAATTTACAAGGATCAATTCAACATGCATATGAAACAGGTTGAGAAATATAAGAAGCTCGTTGAAGAAATAATGAATGAACCGGTGCCTGAGGATATCGACATTAAAGATGAAGATTAAAAAAACGCGAAAGGACTGATCCTTTCGCGTTTTTGTTCGTCATCCTATTGTTGAACTCCAGTGCTGGCCGGGCTGGCCAACTCGCTTTCGCTTTTCGTAGCTTCAAGACCTTTCACTTTGTCACCGTGCTTGATGGGCAATTGAACGATCACTTCTGTCCCTTTATCAGGCTCGCTCCTGAACTTGATGGTGCCATTATGGGATTGGACAATCTTGAAGCTGACCGTCATTCCAAGTCCGGTGCCTTTTTCCTTTGAAGAATAAAAAGGTTCGCCGATTCTTTCGAGCAGCTCTTTTGATATGCCTACTCCCTGGTCCTTGACCACTACTGTTATATTGTTATCCGCACTCTGCAGAGTGATGTTTACGACATCTCCCGCTGCTGATGCTTCAATTGCATTCTTCACAATGTTGATGAACAGCTGCTTAAGCTGATTTGGTTCACACTCAATCATGACAGGGTGGCTTAAAACCTGGAACTCGATCTGGATATTATGCAAGCTCGCTTCTGTTTTTAAAAGGGAGATGACATCATGCAAAATACCCTGCAAATCTGCTTCCGTGTATTTAATTTGCTGAGGCTTGGCCAATAATAGCAATTCGCTGACGATATGATTGATCCTGTTCAGCTCATCGATCATGATCTGGTAGTACAGCTGATGCTTTTCATCCTCCATCTGGAGCAGCTGGACAAGTCCCTTTAATGAAGTAAGCGGATTGCGAATTTCATGGGCAACGCTCGCAGAAAGCTCGCCGACTACCGACAGCTTGTCCGTCCTCCGCAAACGCTCTTCTGTTTGGCGCAGCTCGGTAACATCCCTTGAATTGCAGATGATCCCAGCGATTTTGTCATTCACAATGATTGGAAGGGAAGTGCTCTGGAAAAAGATTGTCTTACCGCTCTTATGCAGCAATTCCAATTCAAACATTTGTGGACACTGATTTTCCACCACGCTGGCAACCTTATCCAAAACAATTTGCCTGTGGGAATCAGGGATCAAGTCTGCCAGTTTTTTTCCGATATACTCTTCCCTGCTAAAACCAGTGATTCTTTCAAACTGTGGATTAAGATTTATGATCGTCCCGTTCAAGTCGAGCATCGAAACAATATCAGGACTGTACTCAAACAATGAACGATATTGCTGCCTGCTCTCCTCAAGAAGAGTTTCAACGTGTTTTCGTTCGGTAATATCCCTGCCCATTATGACAAGACCTTGCCGGCTTCCATCATCATTGAACAGCGGCACCTTAATAGTATCAAATGTCTTGGTTGTCCCATCCGGCTGTGGAAGTACTTCCTCGACACGGATAATTCCGCCTGCTTTCCATGCTTCTTCATCGGAAATCTCACAATATCTCAGCGCATCACCGAAATAATTGCTGTACTCCGCAAGCTCTGAATCTTTCTTGCCTCTATAATCAACATTTTCAATATCAAACAATTTCAAACCAAAGTCATTGACCTGAATCCATCGGCCTTCTCCGTCCTTAAAGTTGACGAAATCGACCATTGAATTGATTAGTGTGGATAGACGCTCCTCTTCTTCTTTTGTGGCACTCAATTCCTCCATCTTCGAGATGAAAAAATAGAAAAACCAGCCTGCCAGCAATACATAAAGGACTTCCTTTGTATGTTCGATGATGATAACAAATTCAGATGGAGCGTATAAATTCAGCAGATAGTTTGTTCCAAATATCCAGGCAATGCTCAGAATGAAAAAGATCAGGACATATTGCTTTTTTTTCATCTTTTGACTCCTAAAGTAAGCATCAGCTTACGCAATTTAAAATTTGTGTTACTTTTCTATAGTAGCACAACTTTTTTCGAATTAAATGAAGATTATTTTTAATTTATCTTCTCTTCCATTTGGAAAATTATGCAAAGGGCCAAATCAAATTCGGCCCAGAATAACTTTTTAAAAGTCTCCATCCGTTGTCTGGAAGGGAATATTCAAAGTATAAATGCTCTATAAAATATCTAGGTGAGGCGGAGAGTGATAGGCATCTACCTGAAGAAGGAAAATACTGGTGGGCCGGCGAAAAGGTAAATAGGGGGTGAAGTTATTATGGGAATGTCGAATTATTATCAGGATCTTCGGGACAAATTGGGAAGCGGCCTGATTTTTATGCCCAGCGTGGCAGGAATAGTCAGGAATGAAGCTGGAGAAATTTTATTCCAGAACAAAGGAAATGGGGAGAATTGGAGCCTGCCTGCAGGAGCAATCGAATTAGGTGAAGCCCCGGCTGAAGCCATTGTCCGCGAAGTATGGGAAGAAACAGGTCTTAATGTTTTACCGGAAAAATTACTGGGTGTATTTGGCGGAAAAGAGTTCCCTATGAATACCCAAACGGCCACAAGGTTGAGTATGTAGTGTTTGTTTTTGAATGCAGACCTGTCGGGGGTGAACATAATCCAATCGACAGCGAGACAGCGGAACTAAGATACTTCAGGCCTGATAACATGCCAGAATTGGCTCTCCCTTATCCTGAAAGCATTTTTATCAAATCGGATGGCGAAAAGGCTGAGTTCCAGTGGGATGATGCATGGGTGAGCCGGTAATTTTAAAAAAGGAGAGCGCAAAATCACGCGCTCTCAACCTTTCCTGAGTTGTTCCAATAGAACCTGTGCCTCATAACCTGCGGCGAAGTCGATAATCGTCGCTTCTTCACCTTTGATCGCTTTTACAAGTTGATCAACCAATGAATCTTCGAGGGAGTGATCTGCTTCCAATGGCAGGATATCCTCGCCAAGCTTCCCGCCTTCAAGTTGCCCCCAGTTTAAGAGTGATAATGTTCCATCTTCACCATAGGCTGTGAACGCAATTTCCTCCTTGCCGGCAATCTGGCTCATGCCATCAATCAGTACTGGAGTACCATCCTCCAGCTTCAAGGTTGCTAGAATTGCATTTTCACTGGCGTGCGGGTCTTCAGGGAATTGTATCTGGACATCCTTTACCTCCACTGAACCAAAAATCTTTTGCAGCTGCTGGATGAAATGGACGCCAACTTCCAGGACATAACCACCTTGTTCCTTGCTCGCAACCCATGCATTCTGCTGCCATGGGCGCGGCCATTGCGGGAAGTGCATCTTCAATTGAACTCTTCTAAGTTTGCCAACATAGTTTTCCTGTATTAATTTTGCGAAAGTCTTGCTGCCTGCGCTATAGTTCAGCGGGAAATTCATCGCATGTACGACACCTGCATCCTGCGCTAGTTTTAATAGACTTTCAGCTTCCTCAACCGAGTTAGCCAGCGGTTTTTCACATAAAATATGTATCCCTTTCGCAAGAACATCAGATGCCACGGCATGGTGGAATTTTGGGGGAACAGCGACATAAACAAGATCTAACTCCGTATTCTCAAGCATGGTTTGATGGTCGGCGTAAGCTGGAATGCCACCAAGCTCGGCTGCCGTTTCCTTCGCTCTATCTTCCATGGCGTCACAGACAGCTGCGATTTCCATCTCCGGGTGTTTTTGAAATCCGTTTATCAAACGCTGGCCAATCGCGCCAAGGCCAATTACTCCGACTTTTAACATAAGAGACCTCCAGTAATTCTTTTACCCACTATTATACAGAAAATCTTAACGATAAAATAGTTTAGCAAGCCGAAATATTATTAATGAAAATGATTCTTTTTAACTATGGAAAATAAAGTTTTTAGATATTTTAGAATATTGTAACATCAAATTCTGCTAAGTAAAATTATAGTGTAATAGACTAAATGACAGGAAGGGGTAAAACATTGAAAAAGAAATTAGGTCTTAAAGTCCTATCCAGCCTGACGATGACCGCAATGCTTGCAAGCACGCTATCATTTGTGTCTGCGGGACCTGCCAAGGTTGATGCGGTAGAAAAGACAAGCTTTGCATCACAGGGAGGAGCACCAATTGATTTAGGCATCGCAAACGATGAAAGATTAATAGAAATGCTGAAGAAAGAAGGAAAGATTGCCAAGGATGCAAAGCCAGCGGAAGCAGAGAAGGCATTGCAGAAATATTTGCAGAATAGAGCGGCCGGCGCATCAAAAGACCATGGCGAACTTCACGGTCATGAAAAGGAGTTAGACAGCAATCTAAAAGAAAAGCTTAACACAACTGGCCTCGTAAATGGTAAGGGAAATAAGGTCGGACAAACAAAGGGGACAAGCGTTGACCCGGTAAAGGAAGAAGATTGGAGCGGAGGCCAGCGAAAGGATGAAGTTCTTGTCCTTTTGATTGAATATCCAGATTTCCCTGCGACAAATATCCAGCCTGGCGAAACGGATATGTTTTATGATGAATACTTAAAAGAACACTATACAGATATGATTTTCGGAGACGACGGTTATAAGGGTCCTAATGGGGAGAATTTAATTTCTGTCAAGCAATATTATGAACAGCAGTCTGGCGGAAGTTATTCTATTGGGGGCCAGGTAGCTGGATGGTATCAAGCAAAATATCCTGCTGCATACTATGGCGGCAATAATGCTTCTGATAATGATACAGCACCTCGCAGCTTAGTATATGAAGCCTTGCTGGCAGCTGCTCAGGATCCGGATGTCAACCTCCTGAATTACGATAAAGAAGATCGGTATGACCTTGATGGAGATGGTAATTACCGTGAGCCAGATGGCTTAGTTGACCATTTGATGGTCGTCCACTCTTCAGTGGGTGAGGAAGCAGGCGGCGGATCTCTTGGCGGAGATGCAATCTGGTCCCATCGCTGGAATCTTGGTGGAGTAGCTCCTATTACTGGATCACCAACACCTGAAGTGGATTACTGGGGCGTAGGTACAATGTATGCTTACGACTACACAATCGAACCAGCTGATGGCGCTGCGGGTGTATTCGCTCACGAATACGGTCATGACCTGGGACTTCCAGATGAATATGACACCATCTACAGCAGCTCTGCAGGTGAGCCGGTTGCCTACTGGTCGATTATGTCAGCTGGAAGCTGGGCAGGAAAGGTTCCAGGAACAGAACCTACAGGCTTCAGTCCATATGCAAGGGAATTCCTACATGCTTCAATGCCTGGCAGCAACTGGCTGACTGGAACAACACTCCATGCTGATGAACTGACGAAAAATGGTACTGAAGTATTGCTGGACCAGGCAAACTCAAAAGGCACAAACAACGATGCAGTAAAAGTTGACCTGCCGAATAAGGAAAGGGTCATCAACGAGCCGGCTGCAGGTGCATGGGAATATTATGGCGGCAATGGCGATGAAATTGATCACAAGATGGTCAAAGAAGTGGACTTAACGAACGCTTCCAAAGCTGTGCTAGAGTATGATGCATGGTATCAAATTGAGGATAACTGGGATTATGCGATGGTTCAGGTTTCCGCAGATAATGGAGCTACATGGAAATCTTTGTCAACCCCAAATACTGACTCTGACATTGTTTCAGATGGATATCCAGCAATCAAAGAAAACATGCCTGGATACACTGGTTCAAGCAATGGCTGGATTCACGAATCATTGGATTTAAGTGAATATGCTGGACAAAAAATCCTGGTGCAATTCCGTTATATGACGGATTGGGGCACAAATATGGATGGCTTCTTTGTGGATAATGTAAAAGTGACTGCTGATAGTGCCGTGCTTTTCAACGATGGTGCTGAGGGTGAAACAACATTTGCATTGAATGGCTTTGAAAAGCATGAAGGAAAAACATCCACTAAACATTACTACCTGCTAGAGTGGAGATCACACAATGGTGTGGATGAAGGATTGAAAAATATCCGCCGCGGTGCCAGCCTGATGACTTATGATTCAGGACTTGTTGTCTGGTACGTCGATGAGGCATTCGATAATAACTGGACCGGAGTTCACCCAGGAGACGGATTCCTGGGAGTTGTAGACGCTGATCAGACAATCAACAGATGGAGCGATGGGGCACTTGCTTCTTCTCGTTACCAAGTCCATGATGCAGCGTTCAACCAAGGAAAGTCTGAAAATATGTATCTTGATTATAAGTCAATATTAGGCTCTGTCCTGACAGATAATGCAACACAAAGGACACCGATTTTCGACGACAGTTCTAAGTACACTTCACCGGTACTTCCGCAAGCTGGACGTAACATCACATCATACGGCCTGAAATTCCGTGTACTAGGTTCAAGTGCAGACGGAACAGTGGGTAAGGTATTGATCCATAAGTAAGAATAAAGAAGCGCTGCCGGTTTTCCGGCAGCGTTTTTACTTGTATTCTAATCAACATCCGGCTGGAACCCGATCAATTTCGCTTTTTTATCAGCTGTTGGGTCTGCATCCGGGAAGGTGATGACAGAAGCGATATAATCCCAGCGCAGGAACATGTGAGTGATGCAAGTTTCCTCCACCTGATCTTCGGCCGGAATGGCGGTTCCATCTTCCTTCTGTACGGGAGTTCGCTTATAGCAAGGGTTTTCAACCCAAAGCCCCATATTCTCAGCATGTACAATTTTTACAAGATACCATTCATCTGGCTGGTAGATTCCCGTAATATCGCCAATCATGCTTTCGGGGAAATTTTTCAGTTTAATTTGTACCTTTTGGTTAACATATGCGTCTAAAAACATGAGCAATCTCCTTTCCTAAAAGACTCATCCTATACCTACTTCCTTTTCCAGCAAAAAATAAACATGAAAAAAAGGCCAATTAAGGCCTAAAAAAATAACACCATCAATTCTTCATCATGATAGGTTCCTTCAATGAGCATTGCATTTTTATCTAATCCGTAGGTTTTGAACCCAAGAGAGGAATACAGCTTTTTAGCAGGTTCATTGCTGGCATTCACAGTTAGATAGATTTGTTCAATGCTAGTTATTTCAGTTGCCTGTTGAATCGCTTTTTTCATTAAAAGCCTTCCGGTGCCCTGACCGCGCTGTGAAGAAGTCACGTACATGGCAAAAATATTAGCACGGTGCTTTAATTTTGCTTTTCCTTCTGGAACAAGCGTGACAACACCGACCAACTGCTCTCCGTCAAACGCGCCAAATGTATAAGTTAATTTACTATCCAGTCTCTGCCCGTAATCCGATGCTGCAAAATTCCTCTCATCCTCATAACTCGATCCGAACGCCTCAGAATTCTTAAGTAAGGCTTCATGTCGCAGGGCACGATACATCTCAGCATCCCCGCCATTTAATCGTCGAATTTCCATAATGCTCACCTCTGAAAAATAGTTGCTATATAGAATTCTAGTTTAGCAGCAGGTTTTCCTTGTAAAAAGAGAATTAAGTTCACGCAGGTGGTATTAGACAAGGGGGGAGCAACGAGACTGTCACGTAATTAAGACAGGTTTGGAAGTACTTATGTAAAAGCTGTCACAAGGTGAACAAACTTCACAGGTTAGGCGTCAGAAGGCGAAAAGCTGTCACAAGAAGAGCCAACTTAAGACAGGTTTGGCATCAGAAGGGGAAAAGCTGTCACAAGAAGAGCAAACTTCAGACAGGTTTGGCATCAGAAGGCGAAAAACTGTCACAAGAAGAGCAAACTTAAGACAGGTTCAGCATTCAAAGGAGAAAACCTGTCACAAGATGAACAAACTTCAGACAGGTTAGGCGTCAGAAGGGGAAAAGACTGTCACAAGAAGAGCCAACTTCAGACAGGTTCAGCATCCAAAGGAGAAAAGCTGTCACAAGAAGAGCCAACTTAAGACAGGTTCAGCGTCAGAAGGCGAAAAGCTGTCACAAGAAGAGCAAACTTCAGACAGGTTTGGCGTCAGAAGGGGAAAAGCTGTCACAAGAAGAGCCAACTTCAGACAGGTTTGGCATCAAAAAGCGAAAAACTGTAAAAGGCAGGGAGGAGTCTAATAATCACCTGCAAAGACCAATACAGGAACTCTCGCGGTACTAGTACTTATCAGTCAAAAATAAAAACCTCCCCAGATCCAACTCGCACCTGGGGAGGCCTCTAATCCAATTATTAAAGCTTAAACGAACTCTTCAACGATACAATCCGATTGAAGACTTTCTTGTCATCTGTTGTGTGCTTTGGATCGACGTTGAAGTAGCCGTGGCGGAAGAACTGGAATTTGTCTTGTGGCTTGGCGTCCTTCATGTTTGGTTCGATGTAGCCGTTCACGATTTCCAGGGATTTTTCATTTACCTGATCCAGGAATGATTTGTTCTCAGCTTCGTTTTCGGTCTCTTCCTCATCGTCCAAAATCAATGGCTCATACAGGCGGAATTCAGCAGGCAGCGCGTGTGTCGCGTCTACCCAGTGAAGCGTTCCTTTTACCTTGCGGCCAGTAAAGCCAGATCCGCTCTTAGTTTCTACATCATATGTGCAGTGAAGCTCAACCACTTCACCATTTTCATCCTTAACTACATCATTGCACTTAATGAAATAAGCATGCTTCAGACGTACTTCGTTACCAGGGAAGAGGCGGAAGTACTTCGCTGGCGGATTTTCCATGAAGTCGTCCTGCTCAACATAGATCTCGCGTGAGAATGGGATTTTGCGTGTTCCCATTTCCGGATTTTCCGGATTGATGTCGGCATCAAGCCATTCCACTTCGCCTTCAGGATAATTCGTGATAACGACTTTCAATGGACGAAGCACACCCATCGTGCGCGGAGCCTTCAGCTTAAGGTCTTCACGTACAAAGTGCTCAAGCATTTGCGCGTCAACTGTGGAGTAACCTTTGGAAACTCCAGCCGCTTTTACAAATTCACGAATCGCTTCTGGCGTGAAGCCGCGTCTTCTCAAGCCGGAAATCGTCGGAAGGCGAGGGTCATCCCAGCCATCGACATAACCTTCTTCTACAAGCTGCTTCAGTTTGCGCTTGCTCATAACCGTATTCGTCAGGTTCAGGCGGCCAAATTCAATCTGCTGCGGTGTTGCTTCCATTTCACACTCACGGACAACCCAGTCGTACAGCGGACGCTGGTCTTCAAACTCTGTTGTACACAAGCTGTGTGTTACACCTTCAAGTGCATCCTCGATCGGATGGGCAAAAGCGTACATTGGGTAGATGCACCACTTGTCACCTGTGTTATGGTGTGTTGCATGGGAAATTCGATAAATGACCGGGTCACGAAGATTGATGTTTGGTGAAGACATGTCAATCTTCGCACGCAATACTTTTTCACCATTAGCGAATTCACCGTTTTTCATGCGCTCGAATAAATCAAGGTTCTCTTCCACTGAACGGTCACGATACGGGCTTTCCTTTCCAGGCTCTGACAGTGTCCCGCGGTATTCACGGATTTCGTCAGCTGACAAATCATCGACATACGCCAATCCCTTTTTGATCAACAGGACGGCTCGGTCGTACATTTCATCGAAGTAGTCAGAGGCAAAGAACAGGCCTTCCCACTCATAGCCCAGCCATTCAACATCTTCCTTGATGGCATCGACGAATTCCTGGTCTTCCTTCAGCGGATTCGTGTCATCGAATCGGAGGTTTGTCTTGCCGCCGAATTCATCCGCAAGGCCGAAGTTGATGACGATGGATTTTGCGTGACCGATATGTAGGTATCCATTTGGTTCTGGGGGGAAGCGAGTCACGACTTTATCGCGCTTGCCGCTCTCCAAATCTTCCTTAATGATCGTTTTTATAAAATTAGAGTTTTCTTCCAATTCAAATCAGCCTTTCCTTTGATCAGTCTCATTATCTTTATTTTAATGATTACTATAATATATTTCCACTGAACTATATAGTAATAAGAAAAAAGCGGAAAAACAAGTAGTGAAATATCAAAAAGGTGCCTTAAATCAAGGCACCTGCAGATTATTTGGCTAAAAGATTCCGGATGACTTCGCAAGTCAGATTCGGGACTATTTTAACAGAGTAGTCTATTTCCATTCGTTCGAACCGTTTATGAGCATCAAGCCCGTACGGACCGATATTGATGACGGGCACGTTCAATTCACGGATTTCCTGGTAATCCACGAAAAATTTCGTTCCCCAGCTTGGATTGTTACGGGACGCGACATCCAATGCTTCGTCATCATCGCTTAAAGCGACAAAACTCATATCAGATATATAAGGAAAGAAACTGCGGATCACGATTGGTTCTTCGTATTCAGGTTGAACACTTTTAACAGCAGCATCCAAAGCTTCAATCAAATTTCGCTCATCCTCGGTTTCGCCAGCCAATTCAATCCTTGGCGAGTAGAGCGAGGAGTAGAAGACGATGATGGCCGGACTCTGGTCAGGCATCCACTTCCAGGCTTCCTCGACGACTCTGGCTGCATACATTCTCAGATCCAGGCTGGCATCGAGAAGAAGGTTATCCTTAAACTCCACCATATGGGCCGTGTATTCAGAACCATGGGCCTTGATGAGTTCAGATTCCATTTCTTCATAAGTCATCACCCTTGGCTGCCATTGAAGATCCCTGCATGGCTCCCCGCTGATCTTGCAAAATTGCTGATAGCGTTCCTCGTACAGCTTTAATGCTTTTTCAAAAGCAATATAGGCTTGCTCTTTCAACTTCCATAGGACATCCTTTGGTGTCCAGGAGTGAATGAAGAAATTGTAATATACATAAGCAGCCAGCGCCGTTTGTACAGTATAGTTTGGCTTAAGGTCCATCTGCTTCAGGGAAACCGGCGGCATCGTCGTCTCGCCGAATGCCTCATTGCACAGGTCAGGGTTATAGTCGATCTGTCTGGTCAGTTCAGCTGCAATCAGGTTTGGATCCAGGCCTTCGAAAGCGGAACCGACATGTGTTTCAGACCCCGTAATGTAAAAAGAAGGGAGCAGCTTTCCGACTGTGCCTTTATAGATGTAACGGTTCTTGTCTCCCGAAAATCTCGGTGAGACAAAGTCGCTGTTGACTGCAGCGACATATTCAAAACCATGCTCATCTTTCCAGCTCTTAAGGTCTTTGACTGCGGAGAGGATTCCGTACGAGCTGTCCTCTTCATCACATTCTGCCAAAAAAACAAGGTTGCCATCGAGCTCCTCTGGGTGTTCGGAAAAGTACTTAAGAAGATAAAGATTGGAAGCGACGCCGCTCTTCATATCCAGAACACCGCGGCCGAACATCCACTCACCTGAATGCGCATGCTCGTCGACAAGTGGGGGCAGCTTCTCTTTTTTTAGCTCAACAATCAGCTGGTCCGGGTCAAACGCCACATCTGCCAGCTGTGTAAAATCGTCAATCCCTACTGTATCAAGGTGGCCCATTAAAATGACGGTACGATTGCTAGTCCCTTTTGTACCTTTTACAAAAGCCATGACATTATAGCGTTCGAGGACATCATTCTGGGTTTGCGGCCGGATGATCTGTGCCGGATTTTCAATAAAATAAGGAAACGATGAAATCATCGTATAAAGTGCCTGGGCAATCTCGTTCTCTCCATTGGTGTTGACAATGCTCCCGATGTTCACAAGCTGCTTCGTATAAAATAAAACCTCATCCCTGCAATCAAGCATCCAAAGCATCCCCTTTCAGAAAATTCAGCTTTTAATATCAAGCTAACGCATATCAGTGTGAAATACAATAGTAAAAAGTGGCTGAGGGAAATCCTCTATCGCAAAAGGGTCAAGGTAGATAGAATCATAAGCGTAATCTATTTTTTGTACAGATTGTTAACTATTTCACAATATGTACAATGCATGATGAACACTTTGTGGATATTGCGTTATCGTGTATTTTTTTAAAAAGAAATAATAGAAAATGAAGGTGTAGAATAAAAGGAGGGAATATCATGCCAAAAGAAATTTTCAAAGCCACTGCTGCATTGCAGGAAGGGGTAAAGGTTGATGTCCAGGCCAGGGGGTTTCATATCACGATTGACGAGCCTGTCAATTTAGGAGGAACCAACCTGGGGATGAATCCGGTGGAAATGCTTCTTGGTGCTTTAGGAGCCTGCCAATCTATCGTGGCACGAGTGTACAGCCAAAAATTCGGCGTGGAATTAGAGGATTTCCGGGTTGAACTGGAAGGGGACCTTGATACCGATGGATTTATGAACAAGTCAGCCGTGCGCCGGGGCTATTCAGATATTCGCTATACCTACTATATAAAGTCACCATCTCCAGAAGAAAACATCAGGGCACTGGCAGATTTCATTGCGAAAACTTGCCCAGTGGATGATACAATCTCAAACCCTGTGAATGTCACCAGAACTGAAATTGTCATCGAAAATCCAGTTACATTATAATAATTGTTTTTAGAGCGGCTGCCGTAAATTGGTGCCGTTTTTTTGCCTCATAAAAAACTCGTCGATGGAGAAATTAAAGATAATCATTTTTTAGGAGCACTTATGGATTTCACTTTTGTATGGCAAACGGCTTTTTTGATTTTATCAGGAATTCTATTATTGAGAATCGCCGGCAGGAAATCTATTTCCCAGATGACGCTGGCACAAACAGTTGTCATGATCTCACTTGGGACCATCATTGTCCAGCCAATTGTGGAGAAAAGCATGTGGAAAGCGATTGCCGGGGCAGCAATCTTTGTCGCTGCGATTGTGATTCTAGAGTATTTGCAGCTTAAATTTAACTTCTTTGAAAAGTTCATTACAGGGAAATCGAAGGTCATCATTCAGAATGGTCAACTAAACATTAAGACTTTGAAGAAGCTGAGGCTGACGGTTGACCAGTTGGAGATGAGGTTGAGAAATAAAGGCATTACAAAACTCGAAGATGTTAAATATGCAACTATTGAACCCAATGGGCAGCTTGGATATGAACTGCAGGACGATGCAAAACCGCTTACTGTTGGAGAGTTTAAAAAAATACTGAATGACTATCTTCCAGCAATGGTCATGAAAATGGAAGATAACCCGGAGCCGGCAAATCCTGATATATTTAATGAACTTAAAAAGTCGAATCCGCAGCACAATCCTAAATACCTTCAATGAACAAAATTTCCCTTTTATATATCCATTGGGCTGTGCTATTATTTAGAGATGCGAAATACATATGAAAATCTTCTTCCGCAGAAGATTTTTTTTCTTTTTCAAGAAAAAGGGGAGATATACATTGTCACAACCAAAAGAACCATTATGGACCTCTTCGTTCATTAAATTGATGGTCGGGAATCTATTCATTTTCATGTCATTCCAGATGCTGATTCCGACGCTGCCGCCTTATATAAAATCAATCGGTGCGAGCGGAACGGAAATCGGGCTGGTCACGGCACTATTTTCAATCGGTGCTGTACTTAGCAGGCCGTTCATCGGCTTCATGCTTGAATACAAAGCGCGCGGGCCCCTCGTCCTGATTGGTGCGGTTCTGCTCCTATTGATTACTTTCTTATATCCGCTTTCACAAGTAGTCGTGATTTTCCTGGCAATCCGCCTGATCCACGGCCTTGCCTGGGGGTGGTCAACGACGGTTAATGGTACGGCTGCTGTTGATTTAGTCCCGAACTCGCGCCTTGGCGAGGGGATGGGATATTTCGGCCTTTCCATCACTATTGGGATGATTATTGCGCCAAGTCTTGGAATATTCCTGTTCCAGGTTACGTCTTTCGATAACCTTATTTACATTTCGGGGTCTCTTGGTGTCATTGCATTGGTGCTCCTGGGGACGATTAAGTACAACACGCCAAATCAGGTGTTAACAACCAAAAAGGAAGACCTTAAGTTCACTTATTTAGGGTCACTAGTCGAAAAATCCGGCTGGTTCCCGGCAATGCTCACATTGCTCATCAACCTTGGCTATGGAACGATTGTAACGTTCATCGTCATTTTCGGGGACGAACGCGGAATTGATCAAATTTTTCTATTCTACCTTTGCAATGCAATCCTTGCGTCATTGTCACGTCCGGTTGCCGGAAAATGGTTTGACCAGAAAGGGCCAGTCGGGCTTGTCATTTTAACCATCTCTATTACGTTCATAGGGATGTGGGTGCTGAGCTACGCCCATTCCAACATCATGATTGCGATTGCCGGCGTATTGTTCGGAATCGGATTCGGTTCATTGATTCCGACCCTGCAGTCATGGACATTATCGATGACACCTCCAAACCGCCGTGGGGTCGCGAATGGAATGTTCTTCTCATCCATTGACCTTGGGCTTGGCTTGAGCGGTCTGGTCTTCGGCGTCCTGGCGCAATATGTTGAGCTGGGAGCATTGTTCCGGATCTCGAGTGGATTCATTGTAGTAGCATTGGTTCTGACCATCGTAAAGGGCAGACGCAAAAAAATGATCAGCCAGCCGGAGGAAGCTATTTCCTGAAGCAAGGGCCAGCCGTTTCATTGGCTGGCTTTTTCTATGGTTGCTAATATGCACTCTTATGATTTAAACTGATAAAGAAATTTACACAGTTCGGATTGGTATGTGAGGATCATTATGGATAATCAGGATCAAACATTTGAAGTGATGCGGGCCTGTTTGCTTGCCGGTAAAATCATGCTTCAAAGCGGCGCGGAAACGTATAGGGTAGAAGACACGATGTCGCGGATGGCTTCTGCGTTCGGCATTGACCAGACGCATAGCTATGTGACACCCACTGGCATTATTTTTTCAGTAGAAGGAGTTGGCCCGGAACGTACAAAACTAGTGCGGATTTCAGAGCGGACGACAGATTTAAGGAAAGTCGCCATGGTCAACAGCGTTTCTCGGAAAATCAGCAGCGGTGAGGTTGGGTTGAAGGAAGCCTGCAAGCTCCTGGGAGAGATTGAGGAGGCTAACCTGACGTACTCATTTATGATTCAAATCCTGGCAGCGGCGATTGCGAGCGGCTGTTTTACCATCATGTTCATGGGAAGCTGGCTAGACTTCCTGCCTTCAATGGCTGCGGGGGGAATTGGATTCTTCCTGGTCATTTATTTTCACAGGATTGTCCCGGTTAAATTTTTCGCAGAATTCCTGTCATCCTTTGTGATTGGGATGATTTCGTTTTTCTTTGTAAAATTCGGGCTGGGACAGGAACTGGATAAAATCATCATCGGCTCAGTGATGCCGCTTGTTCCCGGCCTGCTGATCACCAATGCGGTCAGGGACTTGATGGCCGGCCATTTGGTCTCGGGTCTGTCCAAGGGAGCGGAAGCGCTGTTGACGGCGTTCGCAATCGGCTCAGGCATAGCGGCAATTTTATCTTTCTTGTAGTCAGGAGAAGTGACGATGATTTATATAGAACACCTTATTACAAGTTTTATTGCTTCGGCTGCGTTCGGAATCATCTTTAACGCGCCCAGGGAATCCCTCGTCAAATGCGGCATTTCTGGGATGGCTGGCTGGATCGTCTATTTTGCCCTTGATACCAATGGGTTCGGCACGATTTTTGCAACATTGATGGCATCGTTCTTAATTGCCGTGGTCAGCCAGGTGTTCGCCAAGGCGTATCGGACGCCCATCATCATTTTTAGTGTCGCCGGGATCATTCCTCTGGTTCCGGGGGGACTCGCGTATGATGCGATGAGGAACTTTGTGGAGAACGATTACAGTGTGGCCCTCTCGCTGGCTGCCAAAGCATCGATGATTTCCGGAGCAATAGCCGTAGGATTAGTCTTTTCTGAAGTGATCAACCAGGTGATCCGGAGGTCAAGCCTTGGGCCGGTAAAATAGAGGGGAATACTCGCGGGTACAAGCAGTTCATAATGTAACAGACCGAAGATCCATTTCAGCAGTAAATAACAAACAGAAGCTCAGAGTAACTCTGAGCTTTTTAGTAATGTTGAACCATTAAGATCCTTTGAATGAAAATGATATTTATTCATTTTCATCAATTTTATGCCACTTATAATCTTCAATCTTAAATACAATTGTATTTTTGGGATATCCGTAATAATAAAGTTTTTTTCCTTCTTTATTAAATGCTGTTGGGTTAAGGAAGTCTAATTGTTCATTAAAAGGGAACAAGAATGATATTCGCTCTCCTTTGCTTATTGCTTTTCTTTCTACATTTGGCTCCACGCCAGCCTCTATATAAGCAACATCTTCGTCATATGAAATTACGCTCAATAAAGTGACTGCATCATTTTCAGTGGAGGCGCTAATACCTCCAACTGTCTGTACCTTATCAGAACTATATGAAATATTGGTTGATACACTGCCGCGGAAGAACACCCCTGACTTTTCAGATAGTACCGTTTGGTAGACCTGTTCTTCATTGTTCCTAAATAAAGAGATAACAGATGAATCCGTCTCATATTGTTCCATCAACTCTGCATTTTTTGAAAGGAACGAAAGACTTTTTGCAGCACTTAACGCTGTAAACCTGTAGCCGCCTATAAAAACTATAAAAATGATAATAAATAGTAATGGTGTTATAAAAATCAATTTTTTCATATATAGACTCCCCCTGAAAAATCCATCTTCTCCTCATTCCTAAAGCATTCGCATCTTAGAATATCTTAACATCTTTTTCCTATTGTGTTTATTTTGTTTTTAATTCCATTTTGCTGTAAAGGGTTTTTTCTAGAATATGGAGAATTAATCTAGGTAGATTAGGATTTATATAAAAAGGGATGGGGTTTATGGAAATTTTATTGATCAGACATGGAGAGTCAGAGGGGGATATCCTCCAGGTCCACGAAGGCCGGGCGGATTTGCTGCTGACGGATCATGGCCGCAGGCAGGCAAGGGAAATGGCGAAAGTGGTAAAGGAGAAATACATGCCGGAGGTTATCTGGGCAAGTACATTGAAAAGAGCGCGTGAGACAGCAGAAATCCTCAGACAGGAAACTGGAATTTCCGTAATTGAGGATGATGGATTAAGAGAGTTCAATAACGGTGTTCTTGCAGGCTTGCCATATGCTGAGGCCAAGTTGCGCTATCCAGAGCCGGAGGGAGGCAGGAAGCCTCACGAGCCCATTGAGGAAGGCGAATCGGAACTTGAATTCCGCTTCAGGGCGCAAACAATATTCTCAAAGATTCTTGCTGAAAGTGCAGGACGTAAAAGAATTGCGATTGTTTCACACGGCGGGATGATCTCCAACCTGCTGAGGGCATTTTTGAACCTGCCCGTTTTATCGGATACTTATTTTCCTACTGGAGATACCGGAATCCATTTGCTCAAACTGAATGGCAGCCAGAAAGCCGTAATGTTCATGAATAACTGCGGACATCTGGAAAAAGTAGATTCAGAGCACCCCGTCATACAGGGGTCATAGATTTATTTTTCATAAAACAGCCCGGTTCCTTAGTGAGGATCCGGGCTGTTTGCTTTTATATTTTCACGATTGTCCTGCCGCGGTTTTCGCCTTTTAAAATACTGGCGAGAGTACCTGGCAATTCCTCTAATGTTATTTCAGTTTGAATGGTTTCCAGTAATCCATCCGGCTTCAAATCAGTTGCCATCCGCTGCCAGAGAAGCTTTCTTGTTTCCATCGGGCAATATACTGAGTCGATGCCGAGAAGGTTGATGCCTCTTAGAATGAATGGAAAGACTGTCGCAGGGACATCTGTTCCGCCGGTCAGGCCGCTGACGGCAACCGAACCGTTATACTCAAGCTTGCTAAGAATCGCAGTTAACGACTTGCCGCCAACCGGGTCAACGGCTGCCGCCCAAAGCTGCTTATCCAATGGTTTTATTTTTTCACCGGCAAGCTCTTCGCGGCTGATGATCTCGGCTGCGCCAATTTCACGAAGGTAGTTATGTTCTGATTCTTTTCCTGTGCTAGCTACAACCTGATATCCCCGCTTGGCGAGCATCGCCACTGCCACGCTGCCGACTCCGCCAGTTGCTCCGGTCACGAGGACTTTGCCTTTTTCCGGAGAAAGTCCATTCTCTTCAAGTCGATGGACAGACAATGCTGCCGTGAATCCAGCGGTTCCGTAGACCATCGCTTCTTTCAATGTTATACCTTCTGGCAATGGGACAATCCAATCTCCCGGAATCCTTGCAAATTCACTGAACCCTCCATAGTGGGAAACCCCTATTTCGTAGCTGGTGGCGATTACTTCGTCGCCTTCCTTGAACCGGCTGTCGTCAGACCGGACAACTGTCCCGGCAAGGTCAATGCCAGGGATAAAGGGGTAGGACCTGACAATCTTGCCATTTGGAATGCTTGCAAGCCCGTCTTTAAAGTTAACGCTCGAGTAGTCCACCTTGATTACTACTTCACCAGCAGGCAAATCTTCCAATCCGATCGTTTTTACTTCTGCTGAAAAATCATCATCTGTCTTGTTCACGATAAAAGCTTTGAAATTGTCCATATCTCCCCAACCTTTCTCGATTGATAGTCTTAGTATAGGGCATAAGCATGCCGGACTTCTAATAACACAACTTACTCAAGTTTTTCCAGTTTACCATCGATTGTTAAAAACTGAAAATGACTTTTGTTGCTGCTCAATGCCTGTCGACCAGGGCTAAAAAGTTAAGTCCATCACGAATTTATTACGATTTTGTGTCCACTTCTTATGGTGTGACGGACTTCACATATCTTTTATTCTGTCTCCCTTAAGATTTAGATAAGTAAGGTACACAGTGGAGGTTAGGGCTTCTAAACATTGTTAAATCAATTTTTCACTATTCACAAAGTGTTTACAATTTAACCCTTTTTAGACTGTATTTCCATGATAAGATGATTTTTGAAATCGGAAACGATTCACGGGGAGGTAGCAAAGTTGTACAAATTCGAGAAATCTTTTTACTCCAAAACAAGCATGTATTCCTTTGTCGTTGTGATGATATTGTTCTTCTCAATGTGGTATTCAACTTCGAAGTTTGTTCATATCGATATGGCGCTTCTGGGATATGTAATTTCATCGGTGGTCTTTGCGATTGGCCTGACTATCAGGATGAGCTTCTGGATGTGGCGCAAAGCGACGAACAGGGTGGCAAAGCGGAGTGTTGATAACCTTTTTAATAAAGAAAGAGTGAAACGAAATTCAAAAGCTTTAGTCAAAACATTGATTGATAATATCATTTTGCAAAAATTCATTTTCCAGCGGGGTATTTACCGCGGAATTCAGCACTTCATGATTTCATGGGGCTGCATCATCTCATTCGCGATTACATTCGGGCTTACATTTGGATGGATGCGTTTTGACCTGATTGACCCGGGAACATACCAGATCATCGTGTTCGATATGCCGACCATCACTATGGCAGCTGACGGGGTTTTCGCCGAGATCGTCTATAACGGCTTGAATATCGGCGCAATCATGGTGTTGATCGGAGCGGGGATGGCCCTTTACCGACGCATCACTGACTACGATGTAAAAGTAACCCAGCGATTCGAGTTCGATATTCTGCCATTGATTATTCTTTTGGCAGTGACAGTTACAGGCTTGATTCTGACAATCATGTTCACATTCCTTGATGGCTGGATGTATCATTATATGTCACTCATCCACCAGGTAACCGTCATCATCATGCTGATGTACTTCCCATTCGGAAAACTGTTCCACGTGCCGATCAGGCCGCTGGCTACAGCTGTACCAATGAGTTATCAAGAGGTGGTTAAAGTGGATACGAAATCATGTAAGAGCTGTGGACAGCCATACAGCAATGATGACCAGATTGCGGACGTCCAGGCAATTTTAAAAAGCCAGAACTTTGACCTGCAGCTTGCAGATGGCACTTACCTATCAGACTACTGCACAGGCTGCCGCCGCAGGATGAGAGCATTGAAGCAAATGAATCTTGAAGCACCAAAAGGCAACCCATACGGACCAGTAAGCACCAATAATGGAATTCACATATCAGGCTTCAGCAAGAAGCGTTCGGAAGAGTTTTACGGACTTGACAAGGATTCAAAGGAGGAAAAAATCGATGAGCCAGTTTCTCGTTAAAGAAGGCGTAAAGAACCAGATCCGCAAAGGTGAAAAGCTAGTCACAACCCATTGCTGTTACTGCGGAATGCAGTGCGGTATGCATATTCGCGTCGATGAAAAGAACAACAAGGTGGTCGGTGTCGAACCGCGTTATGACTGGGTTTTAACAAGAGGAAAGATGTGCCCTAAAGGTGTTACTGCTTACCAGACAGTCGACCACCCGGACCGCATCAAGACTCCTTTGATCAAAAAGAATGGCAAGTTCGTAGAAGCAACATGGGACGAAGCACTGGATTTGATTGAAAGCAAATATAAAGGAATCCAGGAAAACTACGGCAAGGATGCAATCGGCGTATACGGCGGCGTTTCGATGACAAATGAAAAATGTTACCTTGTCGGCAAGTACGCCCGCGTAGGACTTGGAACTCGCTATATCGACTATAACGGCCGCTACTGCATGAGCTCAGCTGCCGGCGGATTCAACAAGACACTTGGAATGGACCGCGGATCGACACTTCCTTGGACAGAGCTAGAGCATACGGACACTTTCTTCATGGCTGGCTCCAATACAGCGGAATGCCATCCGACTAGTATCCAATGGTTCTGGAAGGCAAAGGACAAAGGGGCGAAATTCATCGTAGCCGACCCGCGTGAAACAGCAACAGCTCGCGTGGCTGACGTACACCTAGACTTGCTTCCAGGAACAGACGCTGCTTTAGCGAACGGCATCATGCATCTTTTAATCAAATATGATTACGTTGACAATGAATATGTACAGGAACGCTGCAATAACTTTGAAGAATTAAAAGAAATGACGGCGAAATTCACGCCAGAATATACATCTAAGCTCACAGGAGTCGCAGCTGAGAAAATCATCAAGGCAGCACACATTTTCGGAAAATCACCACGCTCAGTCGTCATGTTCGCACGCGGTGCGGAACAACAGACTTCTGGGGTTGACAATGTGAGTCTATATACATCAATGGCTTTGTTGAGAGGCCAGATCGGTAAATTCGCATCAGGCGTTGCTACTTTTACAGGTCAGGGCAATGGTCAGGGCGGACGCGAACACGGTCAGAAGGCAGATGCTCTTCCAGGCTACCGTAAAATCGCAAACCCTAAAGATGTTGAGCATGTCGCTGGAGTTTGGGGCATCAAGCCAGAAGAGATGCCGAAGGAAGGCGTCTCCGCATATGAAATGTTCCACCTGATGCAGAACAAGACGATCCGCGCATTGCATGTCATCTGCTCGAATCCGGTTGTTTCATCACCAAATATCAACTATGTCCAGGATTCACTAGAGAAGCTAGACTTCCTTGTCGTAAATGACTTCTTCATGTCAGAAACAGCTGAGCTTGCGGATGTAGTTCTTCCAGCAACAACTTGGGCTGAAGACGAGGGCACAACTACAAACATCGAAGGCCGTGTCATCCGCATCCGTAAAGTGGTTGATCCAATCGGAGAATCGAAGCCTGACTGGGAAATCATGAGCATGATCGCTGAACGTCTAGGTAAAGGTAAGTACTTCGATTACAACGAACCAAGAGAGATTTTTGACGAGCTTCGCCACGCTTCAAAAGGCGGCAAGGCTGATTACTACGGAGTAACTTACGAAAAAATCGATGAGCAGGATGGTGTTTTCTGGCCAGCACCGGCAGAAGACCACAAAGGAACTCCATCAGTATTCCAGGAGCGTTTTGCTACGGAAGATGGAAAAGCAAACCTTGCAGTCTGCGATTTCAGAGGACCTACAGAGGTTCAAACAAACGAGTATCCTTTATGGCTGACCACAGGCCGCGTTGTCTTCCATTACCTATCAGGTAACCAGACACGACGCGTTGACTTCCTGATGGAGCAATGCCCTGAGCCATTCGTAGAAATGCACCCAGAACTGGCAAGCAAGTACCAGATTGAAAACGGTGAAAGAGTGAAGCTTTCCACACCGCGTGGCGAGATGATCACACCGGTTAAAATAACAAAAGCAATCCGCAAAGACACAATGTTCGTCCCTTACCACTGGGGCAAGAAGCTGGCAGTCAACCAATTGACCAGCCCGGCACTGGATCCATTCTCAAGGATGCCTGAATTTAAAGTCTGTGCTGTAAAGCTTGAAAAACTGACTAAATAGGAGGAACGGGCACTATGAATAAAATAATGTATCTAGAATTTGAGCGCTGTATAGGCTGCCGTGCCTGCCAGGCAGCCTGCCGTGAGTGTGGGGACCATGATGCCAAGGAACGGAACTATGTAGAATATGTTGACTTCACAGAATCTCGCCAGACATTCCCGATGCTGTGCATGCAATGTAAAGACCCTGCATGTGCACGTGTCTGCCCGGCAAACGCGATCCAGATCACGGATGAAGGCGTCGTGCTTTCAGCAATGGAGGAAAAATGTATCGGATGCCGCAACTGTACATTCGGCTGCCCATTCGGTATCCCTAAGTTCGATTTCGAAACGAACAAAATGTACAAATGCGATATGTGCTATGACAGAACTCGTCATGATATTGCGCCAATGTGTGCATCTGTCTGTCCGAGTGATGCAATCCGCTTCATCGACTTCGATGAAATGCAGCAGCTGCGCAGAAGACGTACCCAAATGAACCTGGTTGAAGGCAAAAAGCCTCAAGAGGGCAATAAATGGGATTACGTACCTGAATTCTTCGGTGTTTATACAGATTCTCAATCATAATTGAATGGAGCCGGCCGGAAAAGAGCGCTAAGTTCATTAGGGCCGGCTCTATTTTTGGATTGATTTTCACGATATTGGCGAAAATCTGATTTTATTGGCGGTTTTCACAATTTTATTGGCGAAAATCCAACTTTATTGGCGATGTTCACATATTTATTGGCGAAAATAAAAATATATTGGCGAACTGGAAATTTTCGGCGATTTTTTCCAGCAAAGGTTTCAACCAATTTTAGATAAGGTAGGGAGTAATAACCCAACCAAAAAAAGAGGTGCTTTCAAATGTTAAAAGGGAATGTGCTGGCAGTGACAAGCGGCAAGGGCGGAGTAGGCAAGTCTTCATTATCAGTGAATCTTGCACTTGCGCTGCAGAAGCTTGGAAAGTCCGTTGCAATCATCGACCTTGATATATACGGATTCAGCGTACCGAAAATACTTAATATAGATGCAAAACCTAAAACGTTCAACGGAAAAATCATTCCGGTTGAGGCGCACGGCATTAAAGTAATGTCGATGGGCTTCCTTGTGAAGGATAATGAACCGATCGTCTGGCGCGGCCCGATGCTTGGAAAAATGATTCAGCATTTTACAGAGGATGTTCTGTGGGGAGAAATGGATTATTTCATTCTCGATATGCCTCCTGGAACGGGGGATGTCGCCCTTGATATGCACCTGATGATTCCGCAGAGCAAGGAAATCGTCGTGACGACACCGCATAAGGCTGCTTCATTTGTAGCAGAACGTGCCGGATCAATGGCGATCAAGAGCAAGCATGAGGTCATCGGCGTGGTTGAAAATATGTCCTACTTCAAGCCTGAAGACAGTGACCAGAAGTACTATATCTTCGGAAAAGGCGGCGGCAAGGAACTGGCTTCACAGCTTGGAACGGATTTGCTCGGCCAGCTGCCGATCCAGGAAGCGGATGAGAATAGTGAAACGCCTGCTATCGCAGCAGAGAATACCGGGCTATTCAAGGAATATTTAAACCTGGCAGAAAAAATCGATGCAAAGTTTCAGCTCTAGGAACAGGAGGATTTGGCTATGAGTGATGATAAGAACAAAACCCATCATGAAGATGATAAAGATATGATCAAGCTAATCGATAACCTGAACAGGAAAGACGATGTCCATTTGAATAGAAGGGCATTCCTGAAGGCATCCTTTGGCGCAACTGTTGCCATCGGACTGGCAACGACTCCATTCGGGATCTTCACCTTCCTGCGCGATGAAAATGGTGAAGTGAAGCGAGTGGAAATCACCGATATCGATGATCTGGCAGTCGGGGAATCAAGAAACTTTAACTATCCAACGAAGAACGAGCCAGCAATTTTGGTCAGGACACCGGAGGACAAATTCGTTGCCTACAACAATAAATGCACACATCTTCAATGCCCGGTGTTCTACGAGCATAAAGAAAATGTCCTGCTGTGCCCTTGCCACAAAGGTTATTTCAATGTAGACAGCGGCCAGCCTATGGCAGGACCGCCGCAGCGAGAGCTTCCTAAGATCCTGCTTGAAATCAAGGACGGAAAGGTTTTCGCAGTAGGGAGGGAAGTAAGGCATGGATAAAAAAAGAACTGCATTTTTCTCGATTTTCCTGTTCCTTGCCATAAATGTATTTTCGCTTTCCAATGCAATCGAGGGGTATTATGGGCAAGAAGATGAGCGTGTATATGGCGCGGTTGCTGTTGCGCTGATTTCCACTATCCTGGCAACAACAGCCTTCTTCATCTGGAGGAAGGCAGAGTATAAAAAGTAAGCTGGTGGCGATGATAAAAAGAGAGCTCTTTTGAGATTGGAACAAGTTCCACAGAATTTGGAATTGGCTGCAAAACCATTACGAAAAGAGTCTTTAAGGGAGGATTGAGATGGTTTCCCATTCTTTTTTTCATCACGACAGCAAAAAAGAATCAATTGAGGAAGTACTTGAAAATTCTGTCGAAATTGAAGAAGATTTGATGCGTACTTACTTGATTACGGCTGAACGAGTCCATGACGATCCTGAGCTGAAGGAACGCCTCGAAAACTTCGCGGAAGGAAATGCGAAACGGACAAAACAGCTGCTTGATGAGTTGAAAAAAGGCAAATAAAAGAAGCAGCGGAGTTTCCGCTGCTTTTCTGTTTACTGTTTTCATGGTATTAGCTAAACTGATTTGTCGGCACAATCCTGATATTTTCCCCTTCAAATTTCCTTTCCCCGAACAGGGTGATCAAGGTACAGCTTTTGATCCGGAATGGGCTTTCGGCGATTTCATATTCAGCAAGCAGGCCGGATCCAAGTTCTTCGCCTTCTTGATTCAAAGCCTGCACATTCTGGCCTTCTAGTGTCCTTAGTTTGGCTTTCATCAGGAATACCTTCCACTCTTCCCAATTCTTGATCAAAAAGGCCTTCTCACCGTTCTCCAAATAACCTAGCTGGCAGCCTCTTTCGTCAATGGCGGCTTCGTTACCATAGCTGAGCTCCATGATCAAATCCCGTAAAAATTGAAATTCATCAAGGTCAAGATAAGGGTCGATCTGGAACTCAACTTCATTTCCTGTTTCCTTGATTGTAGCAAGTGTTTTGTTGTTCAGCATGACAGATTTGTTTTTAATATGTTCTGATTTCATATGTTCGAGGGGTGTTCCCATAAGTTTCAAAGTAAGCATAATAATCTCCTTTTTTTCGATCGTCTTGTTACCTTCATTATAATGATTTTGCCCTATCTGCGGTGTGACAAACTTCATTTCTTACCCATAAATCGCGGGTGTAGTTCGAAAGGTATAGGCAGCGACATGATTCGACGATAACTGGCAAATAATTGGATTATTTATTAAAAAGGTTACAAATTTTGCAATACTTGTAGCGAAACTGAAAGCTGGCTGAAATCTTGAATGAAAAATTGTTTGATAGAATACAATGATAAGGTTTGAGGGCAAGCCGCAAAAGGGAAAAAGAACAGTTAGCTAATACAAATTTTTAATGCCTGAAGGAGTCCGAAGGCTTTTTTGGGATTGATCATTATGAGAAGTCGGAGGAAAGTCATGACATTTGAAGAGCAATTAATCAAAAAGTCGTATTATGAAACTTTTATGGAATCAGGGAACAGGGCACACCCTGTCCGTGTACTCGGGGAGCTTTACCTTGAAGAGCAGAAGAATGATATGCCTGATTTGTCATACATCCGTTTTGCTCAGGGAGAGGTCTATTTTCATAACAAGGACTACGAAGCGGCGATTTTTAAGTGGGAAAATATTACGAATGAGCTGGAGCCGTGGGCGAAAAAGAACATGGGGGATGCATTTCTGGAGATTGGTCTGCTCACATCTGCAGAGGACCTGTACCTTTCGATCGAAACCGAGAGCAATATTTTGAGGATTGAAAGCGGCCTGCAGCTATTGACGCTTTACATAGAGCAGGGAAAGCTTGAAAAAGCAGTTGCTGTCATCAAGAAATCAGTGGCACTTGATCCGGATTATCCGGGTGTAACTGAAATAGCCCGCGCTTTCTTTGAAGAGCACCAGGAATGGGAAAATGCCGTCGAATTGGCGGTAAATGAAGGTGTTCGAACCGGTTCGCCTAAGTGGTTCGACGTCTTGAATCAGTACGTAGAACAGGGGCATACCGGCCAATTATCGCCAGATTATTTTAACGAAGCATTATCCGTCCTATTCCAGGTAGACCGAAGCCGGTTTGAACAGCTAGCTGTTTCATTGTGGGAAAGTTACAGGAATCAAAGCTCATACATGATATGGCTCAGGGAATTCAACCAATTGTTCAGCGGGATGGACGGCAATAGAAGAGATGGCTGGACCCATCTTTCGGCTGTCTATCAGGATACCTATTTCGAGCTGATTAATGGGGATCGCTTGATTAAAGAGATTTCTCCGCTGATTCCTGAGTTGCTGACTAACTGGCTCAAGATAACAAGTCCTGTTAACAGCCTTGTTTCGGCATCATCGATTATAGCGTGGAATGAAGTATTTCCAGGGACCATTACCGCATCGGCGATTCACGATGCCGAGAACCTTGTGCTGAATTCACGCGAGTACCATGATGGCTACGAGGATAGCATGCAGCTATTCGAAACAATCATCAAATGGGCAGAGGATCATGAGATAGAGGTAGGCAACAGGATCAAGTGGCTGGTCCAAGAGCTGAAGGAATCCAATGTCCATAATCTACTGATCGCCGGTTTGTCTGGCAATGGAAAGTCTTCCTTTGTCAATACCATTATAGGGGAAGAACTGATTACATCTCCTACTGCGGCGGTCATCCGGTTCACGAACGAAGAAAATCCGGAAATCCAGGAAATCACCGATACGGCCGTCCGCCAAATCATGGATATTGAGGACTTCAAGGAAAGTGCAGGAATTCGCCGACAGAACCATAAAAATGAAACGATCATAGATTTCAGAGCTGAGTTCGCGTTCCTGCGCGACCATGAACTGGCACTGATTGATACTCCTGGAGTCAATCGCAATAACTATGACAATCACCCGTTGTACAATTACCTGAGGTTTGCAGATAGCTTGCTTTTCGTGCTCAACGCAAATGATCCTTTTACGGAAAAAGAAAGAGAAATCCTCTCGAAGATTTCAGAGTACTTCCCGCAGCTTCCAATACACTTCCTGTTGAATAAAATAGATTCAATCTACAGTCAGCAGGAGGCAGTAGAAGTTTTTGACCAAACATGGGCTGAAATCAGCCAATACTATCCTGACGCAAAAATGTTTGCTTTCTCGGCTAATTATGACAAAGGAAAGCAGCTGAGAGACTTCTCTGAATTTATTAAAACGAACAACAGGTCTGTCGACATCGAGCAGGAGCGCACAGCAAAACTGCAATTCTTTGTCAGAAGGGCCATCACGTATCTGCTTGATAAACGGATTGAAATTGAGAATAACCATATGGAAACAATCAACTGGAACGAAGAAATGGTAAGTAAGCTGAACGGTGCCATCAATCAGCTGGGAGACATTGAAGAAGAGAAATCGAAGTCCATTCAGAAGTCATATCGTAAAATCAAGGATGAAACCCGTGCGGAAATCATTGAAAGAATCCCGGAAATCCTGCGCAGTTGTTCTGAATTGGTGACGGAGGACAGCGATTTCGGAAAAATCCATGCTGAAATGGATGAAGCAATGAACAAGAAGATTAGGGAATACCTTGATGAAACTGTTTTGCCGAAATTCCATGAAGATTTGCAGGGCTGGATTCAACATTCCAAGGATGAATTCGATCATAGCCAAAACTACTTGAATGAAATGGCCGAGGGCTTTAACTCGATGTATGGAGAGGAACGGATCAGTCTGGATTGTGATTTCAGGGTGCTTGATGACTGGCGCCGCGATGCAAGCCGGATGACGAACGGTGTACACTATGAAAATGTCAACATCATGAACCGCCCGACACCGCAGCAGTTCTTCCTGAAAAGCGCAGGTAAGCTGCTTGGCGTGCTGCCGCAAAACAATGCGATGCTTTATAACCGATACAAAACCTATCTGGAGTCGGAAGACTATTATGATATCGGCGTAACCATCGCGAAAAGATTCCTGCAGCAATTCGAGATTTTTGAGAAGTCGATTGAACGAGATGTGAACCTGTTCTTCAAAAATCCATTCATTGTACTGGAAGAAGCAGTAGAAGAAGCCAAATCGGAAATCGATTATGGTAAGACCGAACTTGAAAAAATGAGAATCAACCCAGAACTGTACCGCGACCCATTGACACTGTACGAAGTAAAGCTCCGACAGTTTGAATGGATGACAGCTGCAGGAAGAGGGGAATAGAAAAAGGAAGATTCCGATTTGGAGTCTTCCTTTTTGTTTGGTACGGAAAAAAGAATATAATTAAATTTTCATAATAATATTGACAATATGAGTATAGGAGTTTAAAGTAAAATTTATCGATTTGCAACATTAACTCAATAAAGAAATTCTCTTATCAAGAGTGGCAGAGGGACTGGCCCTGTGACGCCCAGCAACCGTTCCAATGGAATTGGTGCTAAATCCTGCAAAACAATTTTTTGTTTTGAAAGATAAGAGAGGAATCCGACTTTGCATTTTATTGCGTTTGAAACCTCTCTTTTCTGGAGAGGTTTTTTTATTTGTTTTAGTTACGCAGATCAATCAAAGGGGGAGAATCAAATGAAAAAAGGAATTAAAAAAGTATTTTTAGGTGCAGTTGCTTCTGCACTGCTGCTGACAGGATGCGGCGGCGGAGAGACGAAAACGGCCAGCGGTCCTGTGGAAGGCGTTCCGGAGCGATTTGCAAAAGGTGAGGAAGTCAAAATCAAAGTCATCCGCAAGATTGGCGGAGATGACCATACAGCGCAATTTTTAGCCGGAGCGAAAGCAGAAGGAGAAGCGCTCGGCTTTAAGGTAGACGTCTTCACGGCAAATGGTGATACAGCCAAATTCCATGACGCAATCAATCAGGGGCTGCAGCAGGATTATGATGGATTCATCATTTCCCATGGAGATGATGCAGCAACTGTAGATGATGTGAAAAAATTAGTTGAAAAAGGCAAAAGCGTCATAACTTTCGATTCAAATCCGGATCTGGCGCAGGTAGAGGGAGTCACGCTCACATCCCAGGATGATGAGGCTCTCGCAACGCAGGTACTAGACCAGCTTGTGAAGGACCAACATGGAGAAGCGAATATCGTTTACCTCTGGGTTGATGGCTTCCCGCCAATGGTCAGAAGAAATAAAGTTTACCAGGAAACTCTGAAGGCAAACCCGGGAATCAAAGAGGTTGAGAGATTCGGAGTGGCCGCTGCCGATACAAGTGTCCAGACGCAGAATGCTGTGGCCGCGATGCTCAACAAGCATCCAAAAGGGGAAATTAACGCGATTTTCGCAACGTGGGACGCGTTTGCAATCGGAGCTGCTCGTGCCATTAAGGAAGCTGGCCGCGAGGAAATCAAGATTTACGGAATTGATGTTTCCAATGCTGATCTTCAGGAAATCCAGGGAGAAGGCAGCCCATGGAAATATACTGCCGCTGTTGATCCAAAGCTGATAGGAGAAGTGAATATGAGATTGCTGGCGAAAAAGCTTGCCGGCGAGGAAACACCAGCAACCTATGATCTAGAAGCATCACTGATTTCCCAGGAAGAGCTGCAGCAGTCAAAAAATCCAGTAAACATGGTCAATCTGGCTGAAATCATCGAAGGCTGGGGCGAATCAGACGCATTTCTGGAAGATTGGATGCAGAAATTGAAGGATCACTATAAGAAATAACAATAATAATGATTGGTTGATAAGTTTTATAGCGAAAAAATAATTTTTATAGCGACTTTTTCAGTTATATAGCGATTTTCTTGATTTTATAGCGATTTTTCCGATTTTATAGCGAAAATCTCATTTTTATAGCGAACTGGAAATTCCACGCGATTTTTTCCAGTTCAGCGAACAAAGCAGGCACTCTCAAAAAAAGAGTGTCTGTTTTCCAGATTGATAGGGAGGAGGAACCCGGATGAAACTTCAAATGAACAACATCAGTATTGATTTTCCGGGGGTGCGTGCGCTGAACGAAGTTAATTTCAGTACAGAAACGGGCAGCATCCATGCGTTGATCGGCGCAAATGGCGCGGGTAAATCGACATTAATGAAGGTGCTTTCCGGTGCCCACGATCATTACACAGGGGAAATCCTGCTCGATGGAGAGAGTGTGGAAATCAGGACACCGAGTGACGCGCAGAAATTCGGGATCCAGACGGTCTATCAGGAGGTTGATACAGCCATCATCCCATCGCTGACTGTTGGGGAAAACATCATGCTTAACCACACAGTACAGGCAATGGAAAACAAGCACTGGGTGAATTGGAAGCAGCTTTTCAAACAGGCAGAGGATATTTTATCAGGAATGAACCTTCAGATTCCTGTAAAAAATCTTGCCGGGGAGCTTACGCTTGCAGAGAAGCAGCTGGTCCTGATTGCCCGGGCGATTTCAAGTGATTGCTCCTTTTTGATCCTTGATGAACCAACGGCTCCGCTCAGCCATACCGAAACGTCTGAACTGTTCCGAATCACGAGAGATCTAGCTAAAAGGAATGTGGGCATCATTTTCATCTCCCATCGAATGCCCGAGATTTTCGAGTTGTGTGATGAGCTGACCATCATGCGAAATGGTGAGCTGGTTATTAAAAAAGGTATTCCTGAAGTCGACACCCACCAGGTGATTGAATACATGCTTGGCCGCAAGCTGGAAGACCAATTCCCGGCAAAGGTCAGCACGTTTGGAGATACTCTGCTGGAAGTCGAAGGTTTAACAGATGGGGACAAGGTGAAAAATACTTCCCTCCATGTAAAAGCAGGGGAGATTGTTGGACTTGCCGGCCTGGTCGGCGCTGGAAAGACAGAGCTGTGCAAAGCATTGTTTGGCGCGACACCGATAAAGAGCGGAACTGTAAAGCTAAAAGGAAAAATCCTTAAGCTGGCGAGTCCTCACGCTGCTGTAAAAAGCGGGTTGGCCCTGGTCCCTGAAGAGAGGCGCAAGGAAGGCGTGCTTGTCGCAGAATCCGTTGCCTCCAACCTGACAGCGGTCAACTTGAAAAAGTTCTCCCGAATTTTTAGTTTTATCGATCGGCGGGCTGAAAAGAAAACGGCACAGGAGTACATTAAGGCTCTAGGCATCAAAACGGCATCGGAAAATGCCAAAGTTGAAAATCTCTCAGGCGGGAACCAGCAGAAGGTAGCGATTGGCAGGTGGCTGATTGCCGATGCGGACGTGTATATCTTTGATGAGCCAACCAAGGGCGTCGATGTAGGTGCGAAGCGGGATATTTTTGAGTTGATTGCCCAGCTCGCAGCACAAGGGAAGGGTATCATTTATGCATCCTCCGAGCTGTCAGAAATCGTCGGCATCACGAATCGGGTTTACGTGCTCTATGATGGTGAACCAGTCAAGGAGCTAGAAACGGCCGCAGCAACAGAAGAGGAACTTTTATTTTATTCAACAGGAGGAAGATAGGATGGAAGCGAAACTCCCATTGCAGCAAGAACCAACGCCGAAAAAGACATTCGAACTGTTCCAGTTCCTATATAAATATGGGACGATTTTGACAATCTTTGTCCTCGTCGCAGTCTTTGCGGCAGTCAATCCTTCTTTTATCAACGGCGATAATGTCATTAATATCCTGCGTTCGATTTCCATCGTGACCATTATTGCGATCGGCATCACCATCTCCCTGACAGTCGATGGCTTTGATTTATCAGTCGGCTCGGTCGCATCTTTATCGAATGCCATCGTCATCTCGATGTTTGTCTGGTTTTCACAGAACACTCTAATTGCCGTATTATCAGCGATCGCGGCGGCCTTAATTGTTGGGGCACTCAATTCATTGATGATCGTTAAGCTGAAGATTCCGGATATGCTGATGACACTGGCTATGATGTTCATCATCCAGGGAACGGCGCTGACTTATACGAAGGGCGCGACGGTTTCGGAGAATATGATTCTGCCTGATGGAAGTTTTTCAACAGGAACGATCAGCCCGTTTTTTGCTAAAATAGGGCAGGTTCCGTGGATCATTCTGATTATGGCGATCGCCGTCATTATTGTCCATATATTCCTGACGTACACAAAGCATGGCCGCTATATGTATGTGATTGGCGGCAATAAAGAGGCAGCCAGGCTTTCAGGCATCCCGGTCAATCGCTATAAAACTGCTGCCTACCTGCTATCCGCTTTATTTGCGGCAATTGGCGGGATTGTTTTAGCTTCCCGAGTCATGACGGCTGAGATCAATGCTGGTTCACCTTATTTAATGGATTCAGTAGCCGCTGCTTTCATTGGCTTTTCCGTTCTGGGAGCTGGCAAGCCGAACGCATTCGGAACTTTTGTCGGCGCCGTGCTGATCGGCATTTTGCAAAACGGCCTCGTCATGATGTCGGTCCCATACTATGCGATGGATATCGTGAAAGGGACTGTGTTGGCATTTGCGCTGGGAATTACCTATTACAAGCAAAAACATTAGTCGCAGTTGCTTCAATATTAAAATTGAAAAATACGTCCAACAGGGTATAGAAATCTCTATATCCTGTTTTTGTAGAGGAATATTGTTTTCAATAAAGAACTATAAAGGTACATGGTTTTAAGGAGGGATCCGAAATTTACGGAAAGATCTTTATATACATATCAGAATGGATTTTATTAGTAATTGTCGTTTTTTATTTTCTTATCTTTCAACTGTTTTTTCTAGGGAACATCGCGGTGATAGATAAAGTAGAAGATGCTGTGCTTTTTCCTTACAGTTATTCGTTTGTAGTTTTGGCCGTATGTATATTTTTCTATTTTTACATAAAGCATCTCCAGGGGAGCCGTTGGTATCGTAAGGTCAAGGAGATCATCTGGGGGTTGTTCTTCGGGACCGCTTCAGTCAACAGCCTGTTTTGGTTTTCAATGAATGGAGCAGTGTATTCAAAAGAGTTGTTGAGTAATCAAATACTGCTTGCCGCCATCTTTCTGGGATCCACCTTGCTGGCCGTTCAAATTGCGATCAAATACAAAAAGGAAGGCTCAGGTACAAACTGAGCCTTTTATCATTCGGCAAAATATGGCCTGTTCGCATAATAATACATCCAGCCCATCATGATGCCTCCGCCTATAAGATTGCCGATCGTCACAGGAATCAAATTATGAATAACGCCTGAAAAAGTAACAGATTGAGGGTCGTCCAGGACCATGCTGATGGCAAAGGTACACATATTGGCGATACTGTGTTCATAACCTGAAATGAAAAAGCAGTAGACGAAAAACACCATTGCGAACATTTTTGCTCCGTCACCCTTCATCGACATTGGCAGGAAGAATGCCAGGCAGACGAGCCAGTTACAGAGAATTCCTCGAAAAAAAAGCTCTGTAGTCGGTGCAAGTGTCTTTTTTTCAGCAACACTCAACAGGAAGCCGTTTACGGAATGGTCATCAAACAATCCTGTTGTATAAATTAAAAAAGCGAAAGCAGCAGCCCCTAGGATATTTCCTACATAGCTGTAAACCCACATTCTGACGACCTGAAGCCAGGACATTTTTTTCCTCAGGGCCGTAAAAGTGTAGTAAAAAGTATTGCCCGTGAATAAATCACCACCGCCGTAGGCAATCAGGATAATGGCGGCACCAAAGGTGATTGCCGCAATTGGATAGGCAAAGGGGGAATGCTCGACATAAAAAGGATTCCCCGTCTTGAATGCGACAATTACCCCGAAGCCTATGAACATTGAAGCAAGTGCAGCTCTTGCAAGATAACGTACTTTACTTTGCTTAAAGATCTTCTGTTTTTTTAAGGCTAGTTTTTCAACTTCCTCCAATGCTTGTACTTCCAATTCGAAATCACCACAACTGTCATTAAGATGAACAATATTCTTTCCCAAACCTTCCAGCCATATGTAATGGTTCTCCAGACTAATCGTGTGAAACGGGATAGACGAAAAAAGACTGGATCCGCGATCCAGTCTTTTTTGCCTGTTAAAATGTATCTCTGACGAACTGAGGATTGCGCTGCATCGAGGCAAACAGGACAATGCCGCTTACGAGCAGAAGTCCGCTTGTCAGGACGAATACCGAGGTAAAGCCGAAGTAACCCGCAAGGAAACCGCCGAGCACTGGCCCGATAATGTTTCCGAAGAAACGGAGACTTGTGTTGTAGCCAAGTACCTCGCCCTGCATGGCCACCGGTGCTTCCTGTCTGATATAGGCAACCCTGACCGGGATAATGCCGCCGATGGTGATTCCAAGCAGGAACCGAATCAGGACGAGCTGCCAGATGTTACCGACAAAACCGCCCGGCAGATAAATGATCGCTGATAAAAACAGGAGCACGACAAGTATTTTGATATAGCCAACCCGGTCGGCAATTTGGCCCCATTTTCTTGCCATTAACAAATTGCCAAGCCCTGCTGCCGAAAAGGCGATTCCAGAAAAGAATGCCAGGTTTTCCGGGCCATGCAGCTCTCCCACATATAGTGAAAGGATTGGCTGGATACTGAAATGGGCAATCTGCACAAGCATCGACATGAGCAGCACATTCACCATGATTGGGTTTTTGAAGATATGCTGAAGAACTTCTTTGCGGCTGTAATTTGTTTTGGTTCCTTTATTGATATCGACTCTGTACTCCATGACCAAGAATACGAGCAGACCAGAAAGGACGATGAAGACAGAGGTTGATTGGAAGGTTGCTCCGTAGCCGTAGGAGTCAGCAAGAACCCCGCCAAGCATTGGGCCAAGCAGTGAGCCTGTGATGCTGCCTGTCTGCAGTGTTCCCAACACTTTTCCTGCTTCTTCTTTTGATGTCTGGGTTGAAATAAGTGCCTGTGATACGGGAATGAAGCCGGAGAATAATCCCATGAACATCCTCAGTAAAAATAACTCCCACACAGAAGTTGCAAATCCTAGCAGAAAGACGGATAACCCCATCCCGATTCCCATGAAGATCAGGATTCTTTTGCGCCCGAATCGATCACCTAATCTTCCGATCACAGGTGAAAATAGAAATGCTGTTACGAACGTAATGCTGAATGTCAGGCCTGACCAGTTCTGGACATACCTTTCTGAAAAATCACCAAAGGTTTCAATATACAATGAGAGAAAAGGCATGACCATTGTCATGCTGCCGGCGATGAAGAAATTTGCGAACCACATGATCATCAAGTTGCGTTTCGCCTTTTGCTGCTGGGTCATTCCATCAACACTTCTTTCTCAGAACGAATATTTCGCTTTTCTAAATATGATACCAAATTTTTGCTGGAATGAAAACCAATCGAGCAAGCAGCGGCTTTTTCGGATTTGCAGACTCTGAGAATAGTTCAGCTCCGACACCGGTCGGAGGTGAGTATGCCTTTCACGCATTTTTTAGTTCGTAATCCATTCGAGCAATTCAATTCTATTCCCGAACGGATCGTTTACATAAATCCTGTTCGCACCTGGAAGATTGTCATCTTCAGTAAAATCAACCCCTGAAGAGGACAAATGCTGTTTCAATCCTTCGATATCCTCAATTTCAAAAGCCGGATGAGCTTTGCGAGCAGGTATAAAAGGCTCCTCAATACCGACATGGATTTGGCAAAGTCCGAATTTAAACCATGCTCCGCCCCGCTTTTTCAATTCTGCCGGTTTTTCGATTTCTTCAAAACCTAATAGTTCTCCAAAAAATCGTCTTGCCTGCTCTTCTGACCCCTTAGGCGCTGCAAGCTGTACATGATCAACAGCTTTAAATTTGAATGTCATATTAAATCCCTCCCTGGTAAAATCTTAATCTAAAAGGAAACATAAGGAAATGACAAGGTATGAAACTATTATGATAAGTTTTTCTTATTACAGTAAAAAGTAATACAAGCCTGCTTCTCTACATATAAATTATTAAAAGTTATGTACGTTTTTTACAAAGAGGGGGAAGCAAGAATGAAAAAAAGATTCTTTGCGATTGTGATGATGGTGATCACAGCGCTTGTAGTGTCGGCCTGTGGTACAAGCAGCTCAGGAGGGACAGGATCGGAGGCTGAAAAGAAGGAATTAAGGGTGGTCACCGACGCAGCATATGCACCATTTGAATACATGGAAGGCGACAAGATTGTTGGCTTCGATATCGATTTCCTGAAAGCAGCCGCGAAGGAAGCAGGATATGAGCTGAAAATCGAGAATGTCGGATGGGATCCGATTTTTGTTGAGATCAAGAGCAAGAGAGCTGATCTGGCAGTATCCTCGATTTCAATCAATGATGAGCGCAAACAGACCTATGACTTTTCTTTACCGTACTTCTTATCCACAAATAAAATCCTTGTCCGTGAAGACAGCGATATTAAAAGCGCTGCTGATCTGAAGGGCAAGGTAGTGGCAGTCCAAAACGGCACAACCGGGCAGGCAGCAATGGATAAGCTCCTTGGCAAGAATAACGAGGATATTAAGAAATTCGAGAACAACAACCTGGCAATCATGGAAATGCTTTCAGGTGGAGCAGATGCAGTCGTTGCCGATAACGGCGTTGTCGAAGTATATGCCAAAAACAATCCGAAAGAAAAACTGAAGGTCATTGAGGATAGCGGCAGCTTCGAGGCTGAATACTATGGAATCCTGTTCCCGAAAGGCACAGATTTGAAGGCGGACTTTGACAAGGCAATCAAGAAAATCGTCGAGAATGGCACATATGAAAAAATCTATCAAGAATGGTTCGGCCAAGAACCAAACCTGGAAATGCTGAAAGCGGAACAGGAAGCATCAGAATAATTTCTCATAAACTATGAATCATCGATGATGCGTAACTCTTGAAAACAGCGTTACGCATTTTTTTTGTAAAACTTCATCAAAATCTAGTCCCAGGCCTCGGGGCTTTGGAGGGCAAGCTATGGATTTTCGTTTTGATATTATTATTGAATATTCTCCTTATCTAGTAAAAGGCACGCTGCTGACAATTGGGCTATCATTGGCGGGGATTTTAATCGGGACAATCCTCGGCCTGTTCATTGGCCTCGGGAAAATCCAGCGGCGGAAAGTGCTGACATGGCCTTTTGTCTGGTATATTACTTTCTTCAGGGGAACCCCGTTATTTGTGCAAATATTGCTGATTCATTTTGGTGTCGTCCCTATGCTCATAGGGGAAACGAACGGGATTGTCGCGACAATCGTCGCCCTGTCCCTGAATGCGGCAGCCTATATCGCCGAGATTTTCAGGGCAGGAATCCAGTCGATCGACCGCGGGCAGATGGAAGCCGCCCGTTCACTTGGAATGACCCATGTGCAAGCGATGAGGTATGTGATTTTACCTCAGGCCTTCAAACGGATGATCCCGCCTCTTGGAAATGAGTTCATTGTACTAATCAAGGAATCATCACTTGCGGCGGTTGTCGCGACTCCGGAAATCATGTACTGGGGCCGGGCGATGTCAGGACAGTATTCCCGTGTTTGGGAGCCGTACCTTACTGCTGCAGTCATTTACCTAATATTAACGCTATCGCTTAGCTTTTTATTAAATCTCCTTGAAAGAAGGCTGAAAACAGAATGATCAAAGTCGCTAATCTGCAAAAATCATTTGGCAGCCACAAGGTTTTGAATGGAATAGATGTTGAGGTCCAGCCACAGGAAGTTGTAGTGGTCATCGGTCCATCGGGTTCCGGCAAATCCACCTTCCTCCGCTGTATCAACCTGCTGGAAACGATTACGGATGGACATGTGCTGATCGAAGATATTGACATTACTGATAAGGGTTCGGATATCAACAAAGTGCGTGAAGAGGTCGGAATGGTTTTTCAGCACTTCAATCTGTTCCCTCATAAGACAGTGATTGAAAACATCATGCTGGCTCCGCTGAAGGTACGAGGAATTCCTGAACGGCAGGCAAGGGAGAAAGGAATGGAGCTGCTGAAAAAGGTAGGACTCGAGGACAAAGCAGAGACCTACCCAGATTCACTTTCCGGCGGACAAAAGCAGCGGGTGGCGATTGCTCGCGCCCTTGCGATGGAGCCGAAAATCATGCTGTTCGATGAACCTACTTCAGCGCTTGATCCAGAAATGGTCGGGGAAGTTTTAGAGGTCATCAAACAACTTGCCCGAGAAGGCATGACGATGGTCGTCGTCACTCACGAAATGGGCTTTGCCCGCGAAGTCGGTGACCGTGTCATTTTCATGGACGGCGGATTGGTCGTAGAAGAAAACAAGCCGAGTGAAATATTCGAAAACCCGCAGCATGAGCGCACGAAAGCGTTTTTGAGTAAGGTGCTATAGTTTGAGAAAGGAAGCCCGAATTATTTTATAGTCGGTGCTTCTTTTTTAAACCGTAAATCGGGTACAACTGGAGATAAAAGTTGTACAACTGGAGATAAACTTGCTGTAACTGGAGATAAAAGTTATGCAACTGGAGATAAAACAGCTGCAACTGGAGATAAACTTGTACAACCCGTAAATAAAAATTGTACACCCATAAATATACTTCGCCAATTCAGAAATGACCATCGGCAACTGGAAAGTTCACTACCCATCAAACAAAAAAGCCAACAAAGCAGTCCAATACCAGCATTAAGCGAAGAAGCCTGCCCGTTTTTCATAATATATCCAATTAATCCTTGCTAAAACTAATAACATTAGTTAAAATAAAACTAACGATATTAGTTTTATGGGAGGTTCACTAAAATGAGAGTGATTAAAGAGGGGGATTTATACCAGCTGACGTTCATGCCAAGGTTTTTTCCTGTGAATTGTTATTTTATCGAGGAGGAGGATGGGCTGACTTTAATAGATGCTGCGCTCCCATATAGCGCGAAGCCGATCTTGCAGGCTGCTGAAAAAATCGGAAAACCAATCAAGCGGATTGTTTTGACCCATGCACATGGCGACCACATTGGGGCACTTGATGAATTGAAAGCCAAACTGAATGTTCCGGTATATATATCTGCCCGTGATTCGCGCCTATTAGCTGGTGATACCTCTCTTGATTCGACCGAGCCTCAGACACCGATTCGCGGCGGTGTGCCAAAGAATATTAAAACAAAACCGGATATGCTCCTAAATGAAGGGGATGAAAGTGGTTCTTTACTGGCAATTTCAACTCCGGGGCACACACCTGGCTCGATGTCATTCCTTGACCAAAGAACTAACATCCTAATTGCGGGCGACGCCTTCCAGACCAGGGGAGGAACTGCTGTCTCAGGGGTGACAATTCCATGGTTCCCTTTTCCAGCAATGGCGACATGGAACAAGGAAGCTGCCCTTCAAAGTGCCCGGAAAATCAGGGAGCTAAAACCAACCCTTCTTGCGGTTGGGCACGGGGAGCTGCTGAGAAGTCCTGTAGCACCTATCGAAAAAGCCATTCAAAAAGCGGAAAAAGCTTTTACAAAATAAAGGAGTTCGAAAACATGTCACCAAGACCGAAAATTGCACTCGATAAAAATACAATTATGATTGCAGCAGCTGAGCTTGCGAATGAGCATGGAAGTGAGTTTATAACTCTTGCACTGCTTGCCAAGAAGCTCAATATTAAACCGCCATCATTATACAATCACTTTGACGGCCTGTCGGGGATCAAAAAAGAACTGGCTATTTATTCTCTTGAAAAATTGTTCAACAGCCTCGCAAATGAAGCCGAAGGCAAGCCTCAGGGGGAAGAGGCAATAAAGGCATTAAGCCAGGCCTATTTAACTTTCGTAAGGACAAATCCAGGATTATACGAGTTCGCATTATCCGCCCCTGATCCAGCGGATGAGCTTGTTCATGACGCCGGCAAAAAAATCGTGGAACTTATTGTGTCTGCTATGAAGCCTTTTGGACTGCCTGAAGAGGAAGCAATCCATGCTATCCGCGGATTAAGAAGCCTGATGCATGGGTTTGCATCGCTGGAGCAAAAAGGTGGTTTCGGCATGCCGCTTGATCTGGATGAAAGCTATCGGCTTGCAGTCACTGCCTTTATTACGGGTTTGAAAAAATAAAGCGAATTTTCATCTTCTGAAATAGATTCCAAAGCTACTCATATACATATGTATAGATGCAACTTTGAAAGAACAGGAGGCGCACTATGGATATATATGTGAGAAGAGGAGATTCCTTTTGGTATTTCAGCAATATTTTCAACATCCCTCTCCAGTTGATCATAGATTCCAACCGTGATATCGACCCAAATGCTCTGGATGTGGGACAGACGGTGAGGATTCCTGGTTTTGCAGCGGTGGATTATCGGATCCGTGCAGGGGATACTCTTTGGAAAATTGCCCAAAGCAGAAATCTTCAGGTGGATGCGCTGCTGCTCGCAAACCGAAATATTAATCCAAACGGATTGTATATCGGCCAAATGGTAAAGGTTCCATTAAGGATCACCTGGAGAATTGTCCAGGGTAAGAAGAATTATGACTATGCCTCATTGATGAGTGATTTACGACGTTTGGAAAATGTCTATCCGTTCATGAGGGTGCCCTCGATTGGAAACTCTGTTTTAGGAAAAAGCATCCCGGAAACACTAATCGGGAATGGCAATAAACGGGTTCACTATAATGGATCGTTCCATGCCAATGAATGGATCACCACTCCCATCATCATGACTTTTCTGAACGACTATCTTCTGGCTTTGACAAATAAGTCCTCCATTCGCGGCTTGTCCATGCAGAACTTCTATGGACAGACAACATTATCGATTGTGCCGATGGTGAATCCGGATGGTGTCGATCTTGTGCTCAATGGGCCGCCTGAAGCAGAGCCATGGAATGAAAGAGTAGTAGAATTGAATAGAGGAAGCCAGGATTTCAGCGGATGGAAGGCCAATATCAGAGGTGTGGACCTGAACGACCAGTTCCCGGCAAAATGGGAGCTTGAAAAAGAACGGAACCCAAGCCAGCCTGGCCCAAGGGACTATGTTGGGCCAAACCCGCTATCCGAGCCAGAAGCAATTGCGATGGCAGAAATGACAAGAAGACGCGATTTTGCCCGGGTTCTGGCTTTCCATACCCAGGGAGAGGTCATCTACTGGGGCTTTGAAAATCTTGAGCCACCTGAATCGGAGGCGATGGTCAATGAATTTGCGCGGGTGAGCGGTTACCAGCCGGTCAAAACGATTGAGAGCTATGCCGGCTATAAAGACTGGTTCATCCAGGATTGGCGCAGGCCAGGTTTTACAGTCGAACTTGGTTTCGGCATAAACCCGCTGCCGCTGTCCCAATTCGATGAGATATATGAAGAAGCCCTGGGAATCTTCCTTGCAGGACTTTATCTATAAAAAAGCGGATCACCTGAAAAGGTGGTCTTTTTAAATTGTATTTATATGGTAAAATCGAAAGAGTACGAGAGGAGGGAATTAGTTGACTTATACAGGAAGCCTACCCAAAGATATTTTGTGGAGTATCATTATCATGAGCGTATTTATCCTGCCTAATTTCAGCTGGATGGTCCGGGTTTCAATTGCTCTTGCTGTGCTGGTCATTACTTTACATCAAATCCAATTAACGATTACCTCAAATCACCTTGAATATAAAATTAAACTATTTAAATATCCAATTTACCGGAAACTGCTGACTCCGGACAATATCAAAAAAATAAAATTCGGCCGCATTGGCTGGTCGACGAAGAATGCAGTGGTGAAGGTAAGGAGAGGCTTCAATTTTGGTGTTGCGCAATTTTACAGCGAAAAGCTGATAGGTGAGCTTGAAGAGTTCGCTCTTACCCATAATATCGAAATTCAAAAGACGCGAGATTATCTGCTGCTGGAAAAATACTATTCTCATAACTAAAAGCATCGGGCAAGTTACCCGATGCTTTTGCAATGCTTATTTTTCAAAAATGCTGTTCGAAAGAAGTCGGAACAGATAATCGGTATGGTCTCTGAAACCAGCTTCAAGGCCGATCATTGTAACGTCCTTATCCTGTTCTTTCACGATGACTGCCTTGCCCTGTGCTTCACTGTTGTTTTTCCAGTGGCCGGCTACAAAGAAGTCGGAGTTGTCATCGAATGTTGCGGATACTTCATCGTTATCGGTGTTTTCATACCAGACAGGGCGATAAACAAAACCGAGATCGTCCTCGCTATATCCTCCCGTCACACCTTGGCCGCTGTAATCAACTTTTGCAATACCATTGCTGCTGTAGCCTGCAACGACAATATCGTCATCAGTAAGTCCCAATGTCTTTGTCGCGAGGGAGGCACCAGCCCCAACTGCGATATATTTTCCGCCATTATTTAAAAATTCATCTACATTTGCTTTGAAACTATCAAACTGAGCTGGATTTTGGAATCCGAACTCTTTATTACCCGCGCGTGACTGAGTTTTGGCAATCAAGCCTTCCGTTCCGCTGTATACGAATACGTCGAAGCTGGAAAGACCTTGTTCTGCAACGTCTGAAGGAGTTACTTCAGTAACGGTGAAGCCAAGACGTTTCAGAGCGAGTTTTGTACCCGAGTGAGATTGAGCTTTGTTTATGCCGCCATCTTTTAGGATTGCGACCTTTAAGTCCCCAACCTCAACTGCTTCAGCCGGAACCTTTGTTGATTCAATGTGCAGTCCGGATTGCTTTACCGCTGCTGAAATTACGTTTGCAGCTGATTCTGTGTAAAAATTACCTTCAGAATCGCGTTTAACTGTAACCCCTTGCTGAAGGAGCGTATTCACCAGGTTAACAGCTTTTACTGAACTGTTCGGGATTAAGAATGGACCTTTACCAATGACAGAACCTTGCCCCTGGATTTGGTTCACTTTAGTCGCTGTCACATCAAACTCGCTTTGAACCGCAATCGCCTCGAATCCCCAGAGTTCCGGAAGGCTCCATGCTGAGATATCATACATGGCATCAACGTCTTCGGTGATGTCCTCGCCATCCCACAGCATCGTATTGGCTAGGCCAGCCTTTGCCTGGTCCATTTTTACTATATATGTGCCTTTTGGGTAAGACTTTCCGTCAGCAGTGAACGCCTTAGAAGCCTGGACGACTTCGATGTCGTTTTTCTGCAGATGATTAACTGCCTTATGTGTTACGGTTGGATCTTCGGAATCAACAGGCAGCACATAGGCAGTCGGGAAGAAGCCTTCTTCATGGAATGGGTGATCAAAATTGATGCCGCGCTTGAACATCTCAATCTGGTCCTTGATCATTTCCTGCTTGTTATCCGTAGCATTTTTCAATGCGCCCATGATGGCGTCATACATCCAGCGAACGCCGTCTTCATCATTTGTTGGCGCTTCAAGTGTGTGGCCGTAAGCACCATGGTACATTGCGTACATCGGAGTGAAGATTGGCGGATAATCATCCCAGCCTTCTGCGTCATCACGCTGCGGAATGTAGGTTCCTTCCATTGATTGATAGAGGCTGCCTGAGAAGTTTTCCTTGTCGGACATGATTTCATTTTCCATTGCTTTTGCCTGGTTCATTGCCCATTTTTCATACAAATCATATTCGTAATTAGGATTGTGTGGAACCGTACATGGTTCAATAAGACCCTGCTTGTTCGGTGCATAATTTTTTACATAGCCATGTGTATCAAGGAAGACCATCGGATTCCATTCCTTGATCAGTGCGACGGTTTCCTGGGTTTCTGGCTGTGACTGGGTGATGAAATCACGGTTCAGGTCGATTCCTTCACCGTTGAAACGTGTTGCATCAATCCGGCCATCAGGATTCTGGACAACATTGAAAATCAGGATGTTATTTTCGAGGATTTTCTTTGTTGTATCGTCATTTTCAAGAGCAAAGCGCTCAATCAGCTGCATGACCGCATCACTGCCGATAAACTCGGTACCATGGATGGATCCATTGATCATGATCGGCACTTTGAAGTCTGGGTTATTTTCAATCCAGTCCTGTGCCTTGCCAGGGTTCTTGAACATTTGTTTTCTTAATGCCTGAATTTTGCCAAACTTGCCCTGAGAGTCAGGTGCAGCTATCGTAACGACATAAAGGGGCTGTCCTGTTGATGATTGGCCCTTTACTTCTACCTTCACACGATTGGATTGCTTCTCGATTTGTTCAAGCTTGTCGCCAATTTCTGAGAATTTCATAAAATCATAGTTTTCACTGTTGAATAAGCTGCCGTCCTTTTCCTCATATGCATTTACATAATTCCACTTGAGTGACTCAGCGAGCGCGGGAGTCCATGGCGAGGATGCCAGCAAGCTTGCGGCGACTACACCAGAGATAATCTTTTTATGCTTCATATATGTATTCCTCCAAATTATATTTTGTATATTTATTCATAATAAGTATTAAAAATTATTTCGGCAATCGTACAATATTCCTAAATTTTAGTGCCGGTATCATAACCCTTGTTTCTGTTGAATTTTTGACTGGTTGGGAAATAAATCAGAATGAGGATATAGGAAGATAGTCACCAGGCAAAGGCAAATAAAAAAACAGGGCGAGTTGCCCTGTCTTACTGTGGCTGCATGGTTCGGTTGCGACGCTTGCGGTTCCACTGTCTTGCTTTATACTTCTGTTCGAGTTCAGCGACAGGTTTTGCAACAAGTGCGTTCTTGAATTCTACCGGTGTCTGTTTTACTGAAAAAACAACGGTATTGACAGCTTTCTTTTTCTTATCAAAATCAGTCATCAGCTTCTGCTGCTTAAACTTGAGTGAATCGGTTTCTTCTTTGATGGCATTCGTTTTGTTCTGTACCCGGGTCGCAGTCTCTTGAAGACTATCAATCGTTGGCTTGGCATCTTTATATGTTTTATAAACAACATAACCAAGATACCCCAGGGCTGCCACGATGACAGCGATACTTATATAGACAATGATCATGAAGCCTGCCTCCTTTTACATTTGCATCTAATCATTCCATTACAAGTACAATACCCAATTTAAGCTTTAACATAACTGCTATTCAAAAGAAAGGTGGAAATTGCTAATTTTGAAGTATTTGTGAAATGATGCACATAACAGACCGAAAGTGTGACGAACTTCACAAACAGGAGACTTAAATCACAATACAATTTATACATAGAGGAAATATCATTAATGAAAATTCCGGAACAGAAGCTTTTACCATGGGAGGACAAACGAGATGAAAAAGAAACTAGTCATGATAGGAAACGGAATGGCAGGAGTAAGGACGATTGAAGAATTGCTTAAACTTCAGCCAGATGGATATGAGATCACTATTTTTGGGAATGAGCCACATCCTAACTACAATAGAATTATGTTGTCCACTGTCCTTCAGGGAGATAAGTCAATCGAAGACATCATCATGAATGACTGGGATTGGTACAAGAATAACGGCATCAAGCTTTATACAGGGGAAGCAGTTGTCGGGATAGACAATCAGAAGAAGCAGCTGCTATCTGATCAGGGACGTCTTGTAGATTATGATGAGTTGATCATTGCAACAGGCTCAAGCTCGTTTATTCTTCCGGTACCTGGATCTGATAAACAGGGAGTAGTCGGATTTCGTGACATCCATGATTGTGAAATGATGATCAAAGATTCCAGGAAGTATAAAAAGGCAGCTGTAATTGGCGGTGGGCTGTTAGGCCTTGAAGCAGCTAGAGGGCTGCTGAATTTGGGAATGGAAGTCAATGTTGTCCATTTGATGCCGCATCTGATGGAAAGACAGCTTGATGAAACAGCTTCAGGAATGCTGAAAAAAGAGCTGGAAAACCAAGGTATGAATTTCTTGCTTGAAAAGCAGACAGCGGAAATTCTAGGAGACGAGAGAGTAACCGGACTCAGATTCTCTGATGGTTCCGAAATACAGGCAGATCTTGTCGTCATGGCTGTCGGCATCCGTCCTAATGTCCAGCTGGCCAAAGACAGCGGCATTTATGTCAACAGAGGGATTGTCGTCAATGATTATATGGAGACAGATATGCCGAATATATATGCCGTCGGGGAATGTGCTGAACATAGAGAAATCGTTTATGGCCTTGTGGCACCGCTGTATGAACAGGGAAAAGTACTTGCAGCTAACCTTGCGGGAATTCCGGCTAACCCTTATGAAGGAACGATTTGCGGCACTCAGTTGAAGGTATCTGGCTGTGATTTGTTCTCAGCAGGTGAAATCGGCGATGACGAAGGAACTAAATCAATCAAAGTCCACAATGAGTTTGATGGAATCTACAAGAAAATTGTCATTCGTGACAATCGGATTGCCGGGATTGTACTTTATGGTGATACAAAGGACAGCAACCGCCTGTTCAGGATGCTGACGAAAAGAGAAGACATCAGCGGAATGACAAGTGTCTCGATTCTTGAAGCAAATGGCTGCTGCGGCGGAGGAGAAGCAGGCGATGTAGCAGCGATGGCTGATGACGAGCTTGTCTGCGGCTGTAATGGTGTCACAAAAGGAACGATTGTCGACGCAATCCGTACAAATGAGTTGACTACTGTTGACGAAGTGGGTGGCTGCACAAACGCGGGCCGTTCATGCGGAAGATGTAAATCGCTCATATCCGATATCCTCGCATATACACTTGGCGACCAGTATGATACTTCGGTGAAAAAAGCAGGGATCTGCGGATGCACAACTTTAAGCAAAGACGAAATTGTTGCTGAAATCAGGGAAAAAGGCCTGACGAATGTCAGGGAAGTCATGAATGTTCTAGGATGGTCCCAGGAAGAAGGATGTTCAAAATGCCGTCCAGCGATCAACTATTACCTTGGTATGATCAATTTTGACGGCTATAAGGATGAACGAGATTCTAGGCTGGTTAATGAGAAAATGCATGCCAACATCCAGAAAGATGGGACATATTCCGTTGTTCCAAGAATGTATGGCGGTGTGACGACTGCTGCAGACTTGAAGAAAATTGCAGAAGTTGCCGAGAAGTACGACGTGCCTTTAGTAAAAATGACGGGCGGACAGAGGATTGGCCTATTCGGTGTCAACAAAGAGGACCTTCCTGCAATGTGGGAAGACCTGGGGATGCCATCAGGCTATGCGTACGGAAAAACATTGCGTACTGTAAAAACCTGTGTTGGCGAAAAGTTCTGCCGTTTTGGAACTCAGGATTCAATGGGACTTGGAATTGAGCTAGAGAAAAAGTTTGAGCGCCTTGATACACCGCATAAGGTCAAGATGGGAGTTTCTGCTTGCCCAAGGAACTGTGCGGAATCCGGAATTAAAGACATTGGCTTTGTAGGGGTCGATGGCGGCTGGGAAATCTATATCGGCGGAAATGGCGGAACAGACCTGCGTGCTGCTGATCTGCTTGATACCGTTAAGACAAAAGAAGAGGCAATGGAAATTACGGGGGCATACCTCCAATACTACCGAGAAACAGCTGCCTATCTTGAAAGGACGGCTCCTTGGCTTGAAAGGATGGGACTAGAACATGTTAAAGAAGTCCTCGCCGATGAGAGCATGAGAAAACAGTTAAACGAAAGACTGGATAAGACATTGGAGCGATATAACGAGCCGTGGCAGGAAGCAATCTCTGATAACGGAATAAAAGAAAAATACTATAAAGTACGAAACGTAACGGTTGAATAGGAGGATGGATGATGATGCAGGAAACAATGGTGAGAATCAAGCTGGCGGATTATGATTCCCTTCCTGTGGGGGCAGGGCAGGCAATCACAGTGAATGGCGAGAACATTGTCTTGTTCCGTATATCGAATGGAGATGTCAAAGCGGTTGAAAACCGCAGTCCCCACAGAAAAGGCGGCACCCTTGCCGATGCACTCGTAAGCGGGAAGTTTATCTACTGTCCAGTCTACGATCTGAAGATATCACTGGAAGACGGGAAAGTTCAGGCTCCGGATACAGGAGAAGTAAAAACGTATCATGTTGAAGTAATCGAAAATGAAGTGTATATAACAATATGACCTAAGAGGGGGAACTTTCCCTCTTCATAATTGAAAGGGCGGGAACACAATGGAAAAAGGAAGAGCTTATTTAGTCGGTGCAGGGCCAGGAGACGTACAGTTGATCACAGTTAAGGGGATGGAAGCCATTAAAAAGGCGCAGGTCATTTTATATGACCGCCTTGCCAACCCGAAACTGCTGGATTATGCTCCTGCGGATTGCGAGCTGATCTACTGCGGCAAGCTCCCGGACCGGCACATCCTTCGCCAGGAAATGATCAATGACCTTCTGGTTGAAAAAGTGCTTGAAGGTAAAATCGTAGTCCGCCTCAAGGGCGGCGATCCTGGCGTGTTTGGGCGCGTAGGCGAGGAAGCAGCTGCTTTGGCTGAAAATGGCCTTTCTTTTGACATTGTTCCGGGAATCACCTCAGGAATATCTGCCCCGCTTTATGCAGGAATTCCCGTCACACACCGTGAATTTGGTGAATCCTTCGCGGTTGTGACTGCCCATGATAAATCTGAAAATGGCCAGCCGAAACTGGATTGGAAAGGGCTTGCCACCGGCATTGACACAATTGCCTTTTACATGGGCATTTCAAATCTTCCTTACATCAGCGGAAATTTAATCAAACACGGAAAACCGGCGGATACCCCGGTGATCCTCATCCAATGGGGAACCTTTTCCCGGCAGCAGACTTTGGAGGGAACTCTGGCTAATATTGCTGCCAAAGCGAAGGAAGTGAATTTTACAAACCCTGCCATCACTCTTGTTGGTGACATTGTATCGCTGCGAAAGAAGTTGAACTGGTTTGAAAAGAAACCTTTGTTTGGTAAACAAATATTACTTGCCAGAACAGGAACGGATGAGAGTGAACTGGCGAAGGAATTGATGGAGCAGGGAGCAGATGTGATTGAATTCCCGAAATGGAAGAAAGTCCCCTTTCCTGTTGATCAAACAGTGATCAAGCGAATTGCTGATTACGAGCAAATTCTTTTTACCTCTCCTGAAAGTGTTGGGGAATTCTTCGAAATCTTATTTTCAGAAGGAATCGATATCAGAAGGGTGAAAGCAGACTTTTACGGCTGTTCAACAAAGTCTGTCAAGGCATTGAATGAAAAGGGCTTTTTTGCAGAAGTGGATGGGAAGATGTCTCAAGAAGGAAAGCTGTTAATCGTAGGTGACAGTGATACCGCCTATAAGTATCCTTATGCTGAAAGGTTCGTCACATCCAAAAAGGTCATCGACGAGCAATTCACGCCTATTTTTAAAAGAGTACTTGAGGAAGCTTCTGTAAACACAGTTATTTTTCCAAGCACCAGGTCTGTCAAAACAATGATAGATGAAGGGATCCTCAAGGAAATCATTCCACAGCAGCTTTTGAAAACAGCAAAGGTTGTTTGTATGGGAGTTAGGACGGCAGAGACTGCAGGCGAATATGGTATTGCAGCTGGTAAAGTGTTGGAAGCGCCGGATAAAAACGCTGTGGTCGATTGTTTGGCTAATAAAGAATCTGAGCTGGCATTCGTGTAGTGGATTTTTTAAAAGGAGAGAAAGATATGGAAGCAACAGTATTCATCAGCCATGGCAGCAGAAGTGAGCAAGGAAACAAGGTATTTGTATCATTTATCGAGAAGGTGATTTCAACAGGGAATAGTACAAATGCTTCCTACGGATTCCTTGAAAATGCCCGGCCAGCCATATTCGAAGCGGTCGAATCATGTATTTTAAAGGGTGCATCATCGGTAACCGTCGTTCCCGTTTTGCTGCTTCCGGGAATCCATGCAAATGTAGACATTCCAGCCGAATTGGATAGGATCAGACAAAAGTACCCAGAAATAAAGATTTTCTATTGTGAGCCACTCGGTGTAAATGAAACGATCCTGGAAATCGTACTGGACCGCCTGAAGAAACAAGGTTTCACAGGTATGAACTCAGAGACCGTCCTGCTCGTCGGACATGGCAGCAGAGATCCCCTGGCAGCGATGGAATTCGAAAAGCTGGCAGGCAGGGTTCAGGAGAAAGTCTCGGTAAAAGTTGATACTGGATATATAACAACACAGCCATTTTATGGAGAAAAGCTCTTGGGAAGTGACTCGTCATCAAAGATTTATATTTTGCCATTCTTGCTGTATACAGGCGGTTTTACCGCTAAAATAGAGGAAACAGTACAAAATGTGTTGGATCAATATCCTGAAAAAGAGATTGTCCTGTGCGAACCAATAGGCTTTGATGAACGACTGGGCGAACTGCTTCTGCAAAGAGTTGATGAAGCAAGAGCAAGGTAAACTTAAATATACGGTCTTCGCTAATAGAATTGTGAACATCGCCAATAAAATTGTGAACTCCGCCAATTAAGTAATATTTTCGCCAATAAAGTTGTGAACTCCGCTAATAAAATATAATTCGCAGTCAAAATCGCCAATAAATGGAGAGTGAAAGCATGATATACCCTATAAATGTACAGATACGGGATCGGAATGTCGTAGTGATTGGCGGGGGCAGAGTTGCTCAACGTAAAGTCTATGGCTTGCTGGATGCTGGAGCGAAAGTGAAGGTAGTGAGCCCGGAATTAACAAGCGAATTGCTGCGGCTATCCGAAATCGGCGAAATTTCCTGGCGGCCTGAGCCTTATGCAAAGGAAGATCTTAAAGGAGCTTTGCTCATCGTTGCCGCCACTAATGACCGAGAGACGAACCTGGCAGTTAAAAGGGATGCAGCACCATATCAATTGGTTAATCTTGCAGATCATCCGGAGGAATCGGACTTCCAGGTCCCATCCGTCATGAAAAGAGGCAAATTGACCATTGCCGTCTCTACATCGGGAGCAAGTCCGGTACTGGCAAAAAAGATTTCCCGCCAGCTAGAGCAGATGTTTGATGAACAATATGAGAGCTACGTGGAGTTCCTGGCATCCAGCCGGAAAGAAATCAAGGCGGCTGTCAAAGATGAAACAGTAAGAAGGAAGCTTCTGAGTACAATAGCAGACGAAAGTTTCGTAAAGGAGCCCTATCGAGAAGAAAGGTTTGCCAGGCTGCTTGAAGAAGCGATAAGTGAGGAGGGGAGGTAAAGCGCGAATGCGCACAATTACTGCCCTCTTTTTTTTGTTCAAATGTTCTGTTTTAACAAGGAATCGGTCCATACATGCAGGGAAATGCCGGAAATGATATGATTAAATGGAAAATATTATAAGATTGGAGTACCGTTTTATGAAAAAATTTGTCGTGTTCCTAAAAGATAAAAGGAAAGGCAAACTGGAACCAAGCCTGTTGACAAGGCATATTGAACACCTCAGGAATTTAAACCAGGAAGGAAAACTGATGGTTGGCGGTCCGTTGAAAAATAACGAGCAAGCAATGATCATCCTGAATTGCGATGATATTGATGAAGCACTCCAACTTGTCGAAAGTGACCCGTTCATAAAAGAGAAATATTACAATACATATGATATCAACGAACTTATCGTTGCCAACGAAGAAAATAACTGGCTGATAGACAGTCCGCAGACGACAGGGAATCTGGTTCATTAGGAATAAAAAAGGACTTCCAGCAAGTGTGGAAGTCCTTTCAAGGATACTATATCCTATTACTTTGTTTCTGCTTCAACGATAACTTCTTCAGTAGTCTCTTCAGGTGCTTTTTCAAATACTGCAAAGACAGCAGAGATCAATGCAGCAAATTTCTTCGCGATTTCACTTGCATATTCACTCGCTTTAGACGCAGCTTTATTAGCAGCAGAAGGGTTAACTTTAGCTTCTTCAGTCACTTCTTCAGAAGCAGTTTCATCAACAACAACCTCTTCAGTCACTTCTTCAGAAGCAGTTTCATCAACAACAACCTCTTCAGTAGCTTCTTCAGAGGCAGTTTCGTCAGCAACAGCTTCTTTAGTTACTTCTTCAGCAGCAATTTCTTCAGTAGCAACCTCTTCAGTTACTTCAACAGACAAAGCAACTGCTGAATTTTTGTTAGCTTTCTCTTTAGCAACATCACTTGCATTGAAAGCTTTAGACTTCATTTTGTTAGCAATAGAAGGAGATACTTTTGCTTCTTCAGTAGCTTCTTCTTCAGTAGCTTCTTCTTCAGTAACTTCTTCTTCAGTAGCTTCTTCTTCAGTAGCTTCTTCTTCAGTCACTTCTTCTTCAGTAACGTCTTCTTCAGTCACTTCTTCTTCAGTAACGTCTTCTTCAGTAGCTTCTTCTTCAGTCACTTCTTCTTCAGTAGCTTTTTCTTCAGTCACTTCTTCTTCAGTTACTTCTTCTTCAGTTACTTCATCTTCAGCAACCTCATCTTCAGTAACTTCAACAGATAAAGCAACAGCTGAGTTTTCGTTAGCTTTCGCTTTAGCAACATCGCTTGCATTGAAAGCACTGGACTTCATTTTGTTAGCAATAGAAGGAGATACTTTTGCTTCTTCTTCAGTCACATCTTCTTCAGTAACGTCTTCTTCAGTAACGTCTTCTTCAGTCACGTCTTCTTCAGTCACGTCTTCTTCAGTCACGTCTTCTTCAGTCACGTCTTCTTCAGTCACGTCTTCTTCAGTCACGTCTTCTTCAGTCACGTCTTCTTCAGTCACATCTTCTTCAGTCACATCTTCTTCAGTCACATCTTCTTCAGTGACATCTTCTTCAGTAACGTCTTCTTCAGTGACATCTTCTTCAGTTACTTCAACAGACAAAGCAACAGCAGAATTTTCGTTAGCTTTCTCTTTAGCAACATCGCTTGCATTGAAAGCACTAGACTTCATTTTGTTAGCGATAGAAGGAGATTCCTTATCTTCAGTATCTTCTTCCTCTTCTTCTTCCTCTTCTTCTTCGTCTTCTTCTTCAGTTTTTACAGTTGCGTCTGCATCAAGGTCAATGTCTTCAGAATCCTCATCAGATTCTTCTTCATCTTCCTTTTTCATTTCAGTATCAGCGTCAAGCTCAGCATTTTCTTCTTCTTGTTCTGTTGCTGTATTTTCTTCAAGCTCAGCAGTTTCTTCTGATTCACCATCTTTTTCAGTGTCATCAGTTACAACGGGCTCTGCTTCAACAACCTCTTCAACTACATCTTCTATAACTGGCTCCTGAGTAACAACTTCTTCAGTTGGAACTTCTTCAGTCGGAACTTCCTCAGCAGGTGCTTGCTGAACAGTTGAGTGAACTGCTGCGTTTGGTGCTGCGTGCTTTTTAGCCGTTTCACTTGCATGAGTGCTAGCCTGTGATTTCGCTGCTTTTTCCTTAGCTTCCGCTTTTGGTGCTTTTACTTGAGGCTTGGCAGCAGGCTTTGCTGAAACAGCAGGCTTTGCTTTTTCTACTTTTTTAGCAGACTGAACCTTTGCTGGTTTCACTGCGTGAGATTGTTCAACCTTAACTTTTTCAGGTCCTGCTGCTTGGGTGAATTGCCCTCCAGTCAGTACCCCGATTGACAATACTCCAGCTAACATAAAAGACTTCACAACTTTTGTTCCATTCATATAGTTATTCATTTTAATAATTCGCTCCCTTTTATTTAACGTTTTCCGTGGCTATTGCGTCGGTATACGGTAAAAAAGCAGGAGCTTTGAGCGGTGGCGGTGATGGCGGGGCATTGACCCACTGGCTTCGAAAAACAGCAACTCGCGATGTATACGGCTGCAGGAGATTTAAATTAAATGATTCATCCCAAACAAACCACTTATCGTTAATGAAAGTGCTCGCGTTTCCATAACTTGTCCTGTCACTTGACGGCCCCCCTGAAGCCTTCGTGCGTGAAGGAGGGTTAGGAATGTTGTCACCCTTAGGATACCTCTCGTTTTTGGATGAATCCTTTTCATCATCTTTAACTAAAGGCGTTTCTTTGCTTGCCGTCTTTGCTGTAGGTTTAACTACTGACGGGGTCGCTGCTGACTCCTTGGATGGCTCAACCTTTTCCTTTAACCCAGGTGATCTGCGCTGTGTTTCTTTTGCGTAATTCCCCTTATTATGTATGGACTTTAAAGCATCTTTATTGCTTTGTTTATTGCTATGCTTTGTTCTATGTTTTTCCTGTTTTGACTTCTCGTTGATCAAAGCTTTAGCCTTTTGAGGCAGGGGCGCTTTCTCATTTTTCTTGAATGATTGAGCTTTCCTATTTGATTCCACTGCTTCAGCAGGCTTCTCTTTCGGTTTTGCCTGGGCTGGTTTTTGAACGACTGGCTTCTGCACCGGCTGGTTTTTGGCAGCAGGTTTTACTGGAGTTTTTTCAGAAGTCTGGGCATTCTCAGCCTTATCTGGCAGAGGAACTTGTTCAGCCGCCACAGGCTTTTGAGGTTTTCCGGCATTTGACCCTTTTTCAGCAAAAGCGATGTCAGGTACCAACATAGCTGCACCCGCAATAAAGCCAGTAATGATCAGTTGTCGGAAGTGCATTCTTTCACCTCCTTTCATAGCGGTATCTATCTTTCCGAAATAGCATTCAGGTTTTTAAACCTCTTTTTGTCGGTTTTTGAAGGATTTTATAACAAACCGTTCTTTTAACCTAGCACCCTATGAGACATTTATCCTTTATTTTTGGTACTTATTATTCTTGGTGGTAAATAATTGGTATTCCTTTCTCTTGCCCTTTTAAAAAAAAGGAGTAGAATGTTAGTTATGCTTTAACCGTTTAAATGAAAGAAGGAAACATCATGAAAAACCTTAAAATATATTTGATTCTTACCGGTGTCATGTTTTTATGGGGACTGAATGTAACGGCCCTAAAGATTATAGTAGGGAATTTCCCGCCAATCACAATCACTTCTCTCCGCGTCTTCACGGCTGGAGTTTCGGTGTTTATCATTCTATTTTTCTTGAAAAAAGTACGGATCCCATCAAGGCAGGAGTGGAAATATATATTAGGCGGGGCAATCCTGAATGTCACTGGCCACCATTTATTCCTTGGCATTGGATTAAAAGTGACATCTGCTGTTAACGGTGGTCTGATCCTCGGTATGGGCCCATTGCTGACGGCTTTGATGGCAATTTTATTCCTTGGGAAACGTCTGACATTTGTACGGACACTCGGTTTTATCTTTGGAGGGATTGGCGTCTCGTTGACTGTGATGGCAGGGAGCACAGGACTGTCAGGCATGTCGATTGGTGATTTTTATGTATTTCTGTCCATATTATCTCAGGCGATCAGCTTCATCATTATTTCAAAAGCAGCAAAAACTCTGGATCCCCGTCTGCTGACGGGATATATGCTGATTTTCGGCTCAATCCTGATGTTTTTTATCGGACTATGGAAGGAACCAGGTGGATTAGCAAGCTTAAGTAATGGTTCCCTTGGAGTGTGGAGCGTGTTTTTCGCTTCAGCAATCTTCGCGACCGCAGTAGGGCATATGCTCTACAATTACGCAATTGGCAAAGCCGGACCAGCGGAAGCATCCATTTTCCTGAACTTGAATACATTCCTGTCAATCATGTTCGCAGCCATCTTCCTCGGGGAGCATATTACTTCTTCTCACCTGCTGGGATTGATTTTCATCGTTTCCGGTGTCATATTCGGATCAGGAGCACTTGAGGAATTGTTGCTGAGAAACAAGATAAAACGGAACGCAGCTTAATATTGAAGTTAAAATGCAGGGCTTATGCTCTGCATTTTTTTTGCTTGAAGAAATCCTAGGTATTAAAACCCGTCGGGGAATAAATTAGCTTCAACGAGGATAAAAATCAATCCAACGGAGATAAAGCATTCAATCTAGTAAAAACTTATTCAAGAAGCAAGTTGCCTGAATCGAAGTCTGCAGCTCAAAGTCTCCAAGTGTCCATTTTTTCATGAACTGTCCTATAACTGGACACTTTTCTTTAGTAACCTCTTAATTTTCATGCAAAACAGACCTGGCACGATTCTTGCTTTATATAAAACTAACAATTTTATAAAAGTGGAGGTCAAACATAATGAAAATGAGTGAAGTAAGAGCGATTGTTACAGGCGGAGCTTCTGGTTTGGGAGAAGCAACTGTCAGGAGAATTGTAGAGCAAGGGGGGAAGGCGGCAATCCTTGATTTGTCAGTGGAACGCGGAGATGCTCTCGTTAAAGAACTTGGGGAACAGGCAATATTCATTAAAACAGATGTAACAAGTGAAGAAGAAGCAGGGAATGCCATCAACAAAGCAATTGAATCATTGGGATCGATTAACACGGTTGTTAACTGTGCAGGAATTGGAGTTGCAGGCAAGCTGTTATCACGGAAAGGTGTCCATTCCCTAGACATGTTCTCGAAAGTAATTTCCATCAACTTGATAGGAACCTTCAATGTCATCAGGCTTGCTTCGGAACAGATGTCTAAAAACGAAGCGAATGAACTTGGTGAGCGGGGCGTCATCATTAATACAGCATCTGTTGCCGCGTTTGATGGCCAAATCGGGCAGGCTGCCTATAGTGCTTCAAAAGGCGGCGTTGTCGGCATGACGCTGCCAATTGCCAGGGAGCTAGCTTCATATGGAATCAGGGTGATGACAATTGCACCAGGGCTTTTCCATACGCCGATGTTCGATTCACTCCCAGTGGAAGCCAGGGACTCTCTGGGAAAAATGGTGCCATTTCCGCAGCGTCTAGGTTATCCCGAGGAATATGCGCTGCTTGCTGAAAGCATCCTGACAAATCCAATGCTGAATGGCGAAACAATACGACTGGACGGAGCCATCCGCATGCAGCCGAAATAATGTCATTGCAACGCATTTATAATTATTAAAGTCATGCACTATTGAAACCTGCTCCTCTTCTGGTAGCAGGTTTTTACATTCAATAAGTGTACCTTTCCGCAGCAGTGCTATATAATTGAAGTTATAATATTCAGAAATCTCTCAACTTAGGGGGGAAATGAATGATTGAATTCAAGGATATAGTTACGCCTGTCGACTGCCAGGTCACGGAAAAAACAACATTAAGAGAGGCACTTGGAATTTTCAGAGAGATGAAATGGAATCTTCTGCCCGTTACTGACGCCGAACGGAATTTGCAGGGCGTTTTTACCCGGAGTGGGCTTTATCAAATGATCCTGGATGGCAGTCCGCTGGAGGCACCAATCCAGCCATACATAAAGAAGCAAGCAAGGTCCATCCGTATTGACACCCCTTACCGTGAAATCGAGCAAATTGTTAAAACGAGCAAGGTTGGGACAGGGGTCGTACTTGATGAGCAGGACAAGGTCATCGGTTTACTGACCAAAACCGAAATGGTGGTCGCTCTGTTAAAATCTGCGAATACACTCAAGGATCAGCTGGAAACGATCCTGCAGCACTCCAATATCGGTGTGCTCATGACGGACGGCCGGATGAATGTAGTGTATGCAAATGAAGCCTTCGCCAAAATCAGCGGCAGGGCAGTTGATTCAATTGTGTCCAGGAAGATCGGTGAGATTCTTCCCGGCTTGTTGAAAGAAGAAAATTCACCTCATCATTATGAAAAATTTAAATCGATTTTACATATTTCTTCCTATGAAACAGTGAATCATGAGGAAGGGAAGATCCTGTTATTCCAGGATATTTCCGAATTTGAAAAAATGGCAGAAGAGCTGGAGACCGTCAAAAAGCTGAAGCTGACAATCGAGACGACGCTCGAGAATGCATATGATGGAATCCTGATGACAGACGAAAGAAACATGATCACGATGGTCAGCCCGCCGCTGCTTGAATTGTTCAACCTGGAAAAAACAGAAGTTTTGTATAAACCGGTTGACCAAGTACTTCCGCAGCTGAAGCTTGGCAATGTATTTAGCTCAGAAATGGCGGAGGTCAGCGATTTTCACGAGATAAACGGAATAAGATATATTGTCCATCGGATACCAATCAAAAAGGATGGCAAGGTGATCGGAGCGATTGGAAAAGTGATGTTCCGCCAGCTGAATGAGGTCAGCGAGCTGTTCAAGAGGCTTCAGAAGGCGGAGAACAAGGCAAGCTTTTACCACCAGCAGCTGCAGAAATCAGAGTCTGCCAGATTCACGTGGGACCATATTTTCAGCGAAGATCCTTATATGGAAAAATTAAAGAAGAGTGCTGCCAAAGCAGCAAAAGGAAGGTCAACTGTCCTGGTCAGGGGAGAAAGCGGTACAGGGAAAGAGTTATTCGCGCATGCCATCCATAACAGCAGCGCCCGGAGCGAAGGCAAGTTTGTTGTAGTCAATTGTGCCGCAATACCGGAGGACCTGCTCGAATCCGAGTTTTTCGGATATGAAGAAGGGGCCTTTACGGGGGCAAAGCAGCGCGGTAAAATCGGGAAGTTTGACCTTGCGAATGGCGGGACGCTTTTCCTCGATGAAATCGGCGATATGTCTCTCTCCCTCCAGGCAAAACTATTGAGGGTCCTGCAGGAGCGGGAGTTTTACAGGGTAGGCGGAAATGTCCGGGTAAAGGTCGATGTCCGTATTATCGCGGCGACAAATCGCAACCTGGAAGAAATGGTGAAGCAGGGGGAGTTCAGGGAAGACCTTTATTATCGTCTTAACGTCATATCTTTGAATATTCCGCCGCTAAGGGAACGTGTTCATGATGTCGAGTATTTGATCGGCGGTTTAATGAAAGAATTGAATTCGATGCTGGGCACGAGCATCACAGGTATCTCTTCACAGGCAAAGACCGCCCTGCTGCGCTATGAATGGCCGGGCAATGTCAGGGAACTGCGGAATGTCCTGGAACGCGCGATGACCTTTGCCGAGCATGGGAAAATTCAGGCTGAGGACTTGCCGGATTATCTAATCTCGCAGCTATCCAGCCCGCTCGGCGAACAAATCAGCCTTGCAGAAGATGCCGAGCTCGGAGCCATCAGAAAAGCGCTCTCCCAGACGAACGGAAACAAAGCAAAGGCAGCAAGACTCTTAGGCATCAGCCGCTCAGGCCTTTATGAAAAAATAAAGAAATATCAGCTGAGCGTATAGGAGGCTCTATGTATTCTAAAAAATACTGGCTATTGATGCCGCCTTTCTTTTTGTTTGGACTGCTGCTTTTCGCCGTATTAAGGCCATTTATATTTTGGGTGCCCCTGATTTTCTGGGCGGTATATTATGGGTGGGGTAAGCGAAATCGAAAAAATAAAGATTAGTCTAGTAGATTTGCACATAGCTTTTTGCGAACTGGAAAAAACACGTGTTTTTTTCCAGTTCGCCAATAAATCTTGGATATCGCCAATAAAGTCGTGAAAATCGCCAATAAAATCTTAATATCGCCAATAAAGTTGTGAACTCCGCCAATAAAATTGTGAAAACCGCTAATAAATCTAAAATGCCTTCAGTCATCACACATTAAGTACTAGAACTACCCAGTACAATGCTGAAACGAGCAATAAGACGAGATTTTCCTCGAATATTTTTGTTTTTTATTCGTCCAGTAACACCCTTCTATTTAAATGTCCAAATACAGTGTCCAATTTTCGGACGCTTTGCAAGGCATAGATGCTTATTTCTGCTTGGTTGTTACTGTCTTTTCCGTTTTCGGAAAATTGGCATAATTATTGCATATAAAATGATGAAGGCGTTTTCAAATTTAACCAGGGGGGAAGTTCTGTATGGATATCGGTTCATATTTAGCGCAAAATGCAAGGAAAACACCGGAGAAGCTCGCGATTCAATGTGAAGGCAGGAGCTATACATACAAGGAGTTTAATGAGGAAGTGAACAAGTTTGCCCACGGTCTGCTCAGCCTGGGGGTTAACAAAGGCGATCGGATTGCTTTAATGATGAAAAACTCTGATCAGTTTGTATTTGCTTTTTTTGCTGGAGCTAAAATTGGTGCGATAATCGTGCCGGTGAATTTCCGCCTGACAGCATCCGAGGTCCATTACATACTGGAACAGTCTGGCGCTGTGCTGGTTATTTGCGATGATGAGTTCGAGGATATCATCACTTCTGCGCGTGAAGGGACAGATACAGCGCATGTCATCACGACTGGAACCCCTAAAGCAGTTGGACATCATTCATTTCATAATGTCCTTTCCAAAAATGCCGATGATCCACAAATTGAAGTCAGCGATGATGATGACCTTGAAATCTTATATACGTCGGGGACAACCGGCAGGCCCAAGGGTGCCCTGTTTGACCATAAACGAGTATTCAATGTCGGCCTGACGATGATGATCAGCATGGGCATTAACCAGGAGGAACGGATCCTCCATATTGCTCCGCTATTCCATTCGGCACAGCTTAATCTATTCCTGGTATCAGGGGTCGTTCTTGGGGCAACCCATATCATCCATCGGGATTTTCATCCGGTTACAACGCTTGAAGCAATCCGGCAGCATAAAATCACCCACTTTTTTGGAGTCCCGGCGATGTACAACTTTATGCTGCAGGTGCCGAATGCTTCTGATTATGACCTAACTTCGATCAAAAGATGCGGCTATGGCGCTGCACCAATGGCTCCGGAACTCGTCCGCAAAAGCATGGAGCTTTTTAGGACAGACCAGTTTTACAATCTATGCGGGCTGACTGAAGCGGGACCTGGCGGCATATTGCTGGATCCGGAAGGGCATAAGCACCACTTTGGAAAGGGAGGGAAAGCTGCGTTCCTGACCGAAGCGAGAGTGGTGGATGAAGAAGGCAAGGATATCAAGCCTGGTGCAGTCGGTGAATTCATCATCAAAGGTGAATCCATTATGAAGGAATATTATAAGAAGCCGGAAGAAACGGCAAAGACAATCAAAAGCGGCTGGCTTTATACCGGAGACCTGGCAACGGTTGATGAAAACGGATATATCACCCTCGTTGACCGGAAAAAAGACATGATCATTCCGGCGGGGAAAATGTGTACTCCATTGAAGTAGAGGAAGTCCTTTATGAACATCCTGCGGTTATCGAGGCAGCAATCATCGGTCTGCCGGATGAAGTCTGGGGAGAAGCCGTCTGCGCCGTCATCGTGCCAAAGCAGAATGCAATAGTTGATGAGCAGGAGCTTAAGAGCTTTTGCCGCGAAAAACTTGCAGGCTATAAAGTTCCAAGAAAGATCTTCATCGAAGAGGCATTGCCGAGGAATGCCTCTGGAAAAATACTAAAATACCAGCTTCGCCAGAAATTGAATGAAGTGAAGCTTTAATAGTTTGAGTGAAAGGGGAGTTTAATTTATGAAGCATCCTTATTTAACGGATGACCATGAAATTTTTCGCAGGTCACTGAGGAAGTTTTTAGAGAAGGAGGCATATCCATTTTACGAACAGTGGGAGGAAGAGCGAATGATTCCGCGATCCTTCTGGGAGAAAATGGGCGAGCAGGGCTATCTCTGTCCTGATATCGATGAAGAATACGGGGGCAGTGAAGTCGACTGGGGATTTGCAGTTGTCATCAATGAAGAGCTTGAGCGGGTGGGCTCAGGCCTGGTTGGTGTAGGTTTGCATAATGACATCGTGGTTCCTTATATCACTGCTTATGGAACAGAGGAGCAGAAAAAACGCTGGCTGCCAAAATGTACGACTGGAGAAATTATCACGGCGATTGCAATGACAGAGCCAGGGACAGGGTCAGATCTGGCAAACATACAGACAACAGCAATCCTGGATGGCGACCACTATATTTTAAATGGGCAAAAGACATTCATCACCAACGGAATCCAGTCTGATTTGATTGTCGTAGCCTGCAAAACCGACCCAAAGGCGAATCCCAAGCATAAAGGTGTCAGCCTGCTAGTCGTTGAGCGGGATACACCAGGTTTTTCCCGAGGGAGGAAGCTGAATAAGGTGGGGCTGCACTGTCAGGATACGGCAGAGCTTATCTTCGAAGATTGCCGAGTTCCAAAGGAAAATCTGCTGGGTGAGGAAGGGAAGGGCTTCCTTTATCTAATGGAAAAGCTCCAGCAGGAACGACTGCTTGTTGCGATTGCCGCCCAGACGGCATCCGAGGTCATGCTGAAGCAGACAATCGAGTATGTAAAAAGCCGTGAAGCATTTGGCAAACCGGTCAGCAAGTTCCAGAATACGCAATTCAAGATTGTCGAGATGGCGACAGAAATCGAAATGGGCAGAGCTTTCCTTGACCAGCTGATTGCCGAGCATATTGAAGGCAAGGATGTTGTCACAAAGGTATCGATGGCGAAGTGGAAGCTGACAGACAGCGCGAGGAAAATCGCTGCAGAATGCATGCAGCTCCACGGTGGCTATGGATACATGGAAGAATACGAGATTGCGAGAAGGTTCCGTGATATCCCGGTTGCCAGCATCTATGCCGGAACAAACGAAATCATGAAAACCATCATTGCAAAAAACCTGGGATTGTAAAAAGTAAGATTTTCAGAAAGGAAGATGAACATGCGTGAAGTCGTAATCGTTGAAGCTGTCAGGACGCCTGTCGGCAGAAGAAAAGGGTTATTGAAGGATATCAGGCCGGATGAGCTGGCTGCAGGGGTTTTAAAAGAGGTTGTGAAGCGGGCCGGAATCGATGCAGGACTTGTTGAAGATGTCATCCTCGGTTGTGTAACACAGTCAGGAGAACAGGCTGGTGATATTGCAAGGGTAGCGGCTTTGACAGCCGGTTTCCCAATTGAAGTACCGGGAACAACGATTGACCGTCAATGCGGATCGAGCCAGCAGGCAGTCCATTTTGCGGCCCAGGCAATCCTTGCAGGGGACATGGATGTCGTCATTGCCGGCGGCGTTGAGAATATGACACGTGTTCCGATGGGCTCCAATTACCAGGAAGCCAACCCTTTCAGCCCTAAACTAAGAGAGCAATACGAGATGATCCATCAGGGTCTATCCGCAGAACGGATTGCGGAGAAATACGGTTTTACCCGCCGGGAACTTGATGAATTTTCTGCTGAAAGCCATCGCCGGGCTTTGAAGGCGCAGGCAGAGGGTTATTTTAAAAAAGAAATCATGCCGCTCGAGGTCACCCTCGAAAATGGTGAAACAACTTTGGTGACGGAAGATTCAGGTCCTCGCGAAGGAACGACACCTGAAGTTTTGGCCGGGTTGAAAACGGTCTTTAAAGAAGACGGTGTCATCCATGCCGGGAACTCGAGCCAGATCAGTGACGGAGCAGGTGCCATATTGTTGATGAGCCGTGAAAAAGCTGAAGAGTTAGGCTTAAAGCCGCGCTTTAAGGTTCACACCAGGGTTGTGGTAGGGTCAGATCCGACGCTGATGCTGACAGGACCGATTCCGGCAACGGAAAAAGTCCTCAAAAAAGCCGGCCTGAAGCTGGAGGATATTGATGTCTTCGAGGTAAACGAAGCATTTGCTCCTGTACCGATGGCATGGCTGAAAGAAACGGGAGCAGATCCTGCAAAACTTAATCCGAATGGCGGAGCAATCGCGCTAGGCCATCCTCTTGGAGCGAGCGGCGCCCGCCTGATGATTTCAATGATGTCCGAACTTGAGAGGAGCGGCGGACGCTACGGCCTGCAGACAATGTGCGAAGGGCACGGCATGGCAAACGCCACTATTATCGAACGTCTAGATTAAGAACCTTCTATTGGCGCCCAATAAGCTCCCAAATCGGAAAAAGAGGTAACCAATAGGTCTTATTGGTGCCCGAAAATAGCAAAAGTGAGAAAAAAAGGTCATCAATAGGTCTACTATATACAGCTACTCTGTAAAGCATAAAATCGACATTTTATTAGGAGGAATGCAAATGAGCACGACGATCGGCAAAATTTTTGACCTAACGGTAATGAAATTCCCGAACAAGGAAGCCCTCTATGATGTCCGCAAAAATGTCCGCTTTACTTATAGTGAATGGAATGATGAAGTGAACAGGCTTGCCAACGCGCTCCTTGCTGAAGGAGTGAAGAAAGGCGACCGAGTTTCTACGTTCACTTTTAATACCGAGGAGTTGGGTACGGCGTTTTTCGCCTGTGCGAAAATTGGTGCAGTCTTCAATCCAACCAATTTCAGGCTGATGGGAGAGGAGGTCGCTTTTATCCTGAGCGATGCCGAGCCGAAGGTCGTCCTCTTTGAAAAAGCGGTTGAGCCAGTCATCGCGGCCATTGAAAAGCGATTCCCGCATATCGCTTTCTGGTATATCGACGAAGATACGCCAGAGTATGCCCAGAGCTATCATGAAAAAGTGAAAGCTGCGGAAACGAAGCCAGTTGAGATTGAAGTAGACGAAAATGATCTGTACGCGATTATGTACACAAGCGGGACAACGGGCAGGCCAAAAGGCGTTATGCACAAGCACCGCAATATGGTCGAGCAGAGTCTCATCGTTGTCGGTTCAACCAAACTGGGTGCAAATGATAAAGGTCTGGTAACTGCACCAATGTTCCACTGTGCCGAGCTCCATTGCGCATTCCTGCCAAGAATCCATGTGGGCGGGAGCAATGTCATTCTCCATCAATTCGCTCCAAAGAAAGTGCTGGAGCTGATTGATTCTGAAAAAATCACGAAGTTCTTCGCGGCTCCTACGATGTGGAATATGCTTCTTCAGGAGAACCTGGACGACTATAAGATCGAAAGTCTGAAACTGGGACTGTACGGAGCTGCCCCTATGGCGCCGTCGCTTGTCCATGCCTGCCATGACAAGCTGGGCATCAAGCTCGTCCAGGCTTATGGAATGACAGAAATGGGTCCTGCAATCACTTTCCTTTCCGAGGATGACCAGCTGACAAAAGCAGGTGCGGCAGGCCAGGCTTGCCTTAACCATGAAATCAGGATTGTCCGGCCGAACGAGGATGGTCCGTCTGACCCCGAAGACGTCCTTCCGCCAGACGAAAGCGGTGAAATCATCGTTCAGGGTCCATGCATGATGTCTGGCTACTTCAACCGTGCAGAGGCTTCCGAAAAAGCGATGCATAAGGGTTGGTATCATTCAGGGGATATCGGCTACCTGGATGAAGAGGGATATCTCTGGGTCAAGGACAGGGTGGATGACATGATCATCAGCGGGGGTGAAAATATTTATCCGCGTGAGGTAGAAGATGTGCTCCATGCCCATGAGGGTGTGCTTGACGTTGCGATAGTCGGCCAGCCGGATGACCGCTGGGGCGAAACGGTGACAGCTTTTGTCGTTAAAAAAGATTCAAAGGTAACAGAAGAGGAATTGGATGAATGGTGCAAAAACAGCGACAGCCTGGCAAATTACAAACGCCCGCGCAAATACCTCTTTGTGGATGCACTTCCTAGGAATGCGAGCGGGAAAATCCAGAAATTCATGCTCAGAAAGCAAATGGAAGAATTGTTTTCAAAAGGGCAGCCGACGTAATGGAAAGGGTTTTTTAACATGTTAGATGGTATTAAAATAGTAGACTTCACCAATTATATCCCCGGACCTTTTGCGACTCTGAGATTAGCAGAGCTTGGGGCTGAGGTTGTCAAAGTCGAAGCGCCGGAGGGAGACCCCGCAAGGAATACAGGGCAAGGATATGTATTTAACGCCCATAACCGCGGCAAGAAGAGTATCGTCATCAACCTGAAGCAGCCAGAAGGCAAGATGCTGGCCCTTGACCTGCTGGCCAAGGCCGATGTAGTTGTTGAGAGCTTCAGGCCGGGAGTGATGGATAAGCTTGGACTTGGTTATGAAGCGGTGAAAAAGGTCAACTTAGGAATCGTCTATTGCTCGGTGACAGGTTACGGCAGGGACGGAGAGATGAGCAGCCTGGGCAGCCATGATCTTAATTATATGAGCTTGAGCGGCGCTTTGGCCCAGATGAAGGACGATAAAGGAAGACCGGTTCATCCAACCCATACCTTTTCTGATTATATCGGGGGAATGGCGGCCAGTGAAAGGATCCTTGCTGCTCTTGTAGCCAGGGGGAAAACCGGTGAGGGGAGCTATCACTGCATTTCCATTGCTGACAGCATGGCAGCCTTGATGGCAAACCATGTCCTGATTGAAAAAGAAACAGGTTATCCTAATGGCGTTTCCGTTCTAAACGGCACCGTCATTGGATATTGGCTATACGAAACGAAGGACGGCCGCTATGTCAGCCTTGGGGCACTCGAGTCAAAGTTCTGGCGCAATTTTTGCCAGGCTGTCGGACGGGAGGATTGGCTCTCGGCGCATTATTCCAGGCCGGAAAACACTAATCCTGTATACATCGAGCTTGTTGACCTGTTTAAAAGCAAGTCGCTCTCACAGTGGGCGGATTTCGGCATGAAGGTCGACTGCTGCCTTACACCTGTACTTGAGGCGGGAGAACTGGCTCACTATCCATATTGGAGAGAAAAGAATTTTGTATTGCCAGAAGGCCAGATTAAAATGCATGGAGATAGGCCATCGCAAACAGAAGCAGCGCCGCCAAAAAAAGGAGAACAGACTGATGAGATTTTGCAAGATTGGCTCAGTATAAAAAGCAGTAAATACTAGAGTCCTATTTTAAAAAGCGGAAGGAGAAATGTCGGTATGATGAATGTTCCATTAACAGTAGGATCGCTATTGGAAAGAGCAGAAAAATTTTTCCCGAAAAAGCAGGTGGTGTCACGAACACTATCAGGTATTCACCGGTTCACTTACAAGGAGATAGGCGAGAGGACCCGCAGGCTTGCCAGTGCGCTTGAAAAGCTGGGTGTGGAAAAGGGAGACAGGGTCGGCACATTCGCCTGGAATCATCATCGCCATCTTGAAGTCTACTTTGCTGCTCCGGGAATGGGGGCAGTTCTTCATACAATCAATATCCGCCTGTCGCCAGAACATGTCTCCTACATTATCAATCATGCAGAAGATAAAGTTTTGCTTGTCGATGAGGACCTGGTGCCGCTGATTGAGCGTAGCAAGGACCAATTTAGAACAGTAGAGGCATACATCATCATGACCGACAAGGATGAACTGCCGGAAACAACTTTGGAGCCAGTCTATTCCTATGAAACGCTTCTCCGCGAGGGCAGTCCGGATTTTGAATTCGTGAAGGATCTTGATGAGAATGCTCCGGCAGGGATGTGCTACACATCTGCAACCACTGGCAATCCAAAGGGGGTTGTATACTCCCATCGAGGCATAGTGCTCCACAGCTACGCTTTTGGGTTGGCAGATACTGCTGCGTTATCCGAAACAGATGTCGTCCTCCCGGTAGTGCCAATGTTCCATGCCAATGCCTGGGGCATGCCATTCGCTGCGACATGGTTCGGCTCGACCCAGGTGCTGCCTGGCCCGCTGTTCACACCTAAGCTGCTTGCTGAACTTATTGAACAGGAAAAGGTCACCTTCACCGCAGGAGTGCCGACGATTTGGCTAGGCCTGCTGAATGAGCTTGAAAATGGAAGCTATGATACCTCTTCACTTAGATCGATTGTCTGTGGCGGTTCCGCGGCACCGCGAGGCATGATCAAGGCGTTTGAAACAAAATATAAGATTCCATTCCTGCATGCATACGGCATGACAGAGACCACTCCGCTGGCAACAGTATCACGTCTGAAGAGCTATCAGGTCGGCTTGGACGAAGATGAAATTTTAGATATCCGCTCAAAGCAAGGACTCCTTGTACCTGGGCTTGAAATGAAAGTCATCGGCGGAAATGGCGAAGTGAAGTGGGATGGAGAGGAAATGGGAGAACTATTGCTGCGCGGACCATGGATTGCCGATGAATATTATAAGGATGAGCGTTCGGCAGATGCATTCCGCGATGGCTGGCTATACACCGGGGATGTAGCCACTGTTGATGAAGAGGGTGTCATCAAGCTGGTCGACCGCACAAAGGATCTGATCAAGAGCGGCGGCGAATGGATTTCATCGGTCGACCTTGAGAATGCCTTGATGGCTCACGAGGCTGTATTCGAGGCGAGTGTTGTCGCAGTTCCTCATCAGCAATGGCAGGAACGACCGGTTGCCTGCGTTGTACTGAAGGAACAATATAGAGGCAAGGTCGATAAGCAGGAAATTCTCGAATTCATCGCCCCGCAGTTCGCCAAGTGGTGGCTGCCAGATGATGTTGTATTCATGGAGGAGATCCCTAAGACATCAGTAGGGAAGTTCCTCAAACGCGCACTAAGGGACCAGTTAAAGGATCATCTCGTGCAGAATTCTTGAAATTATATGAAATAAGTCAAAAGCAGCATCGTCTTAATAAACGGTGCTGTTTTTTAGTTGTAAAACAAATAATAAGCCTATAAAAAAATTTCAGCACCAAAAGCAAAATAAATTATTCTCTTTCAATTCAAAAAATTCACCAAAAGAGGTATTATAGAAGATATTAAAATTCGTAAGCCGAAATAATAAAGATTGTTTCAACGGGGGTCCTATCTTCATGAGTATATTTTCATTTGTAAAACCATATCGCATCCCGATTGGGCTGCGCTAAGCTTGATGCTCGTCGAACTGGCGGTTGAACTTGTGCAGCCGCTGCTGATGGCTAAGATCATCGATGAGGGAATTGTCGCCAGGGACCTGGATACTGTCATCAAATTAGGTGCAATCATGCTCGGGATTTCATTCCTTGCTTTTGCATCCGGTATCACAAATTCGTTTATAGCTGCCCATGCAGGCCAAAGCTTTGGCTATGATTTGCGGGAAAAGCTGTTTGCCAAGGTCCAGGCTTTTTCTTTCACTAACTTCAGTAACTTTCCATCATCATCATTGATCACAAGGATTACCAATGATGTGACACAGCTGCAAAATACATTCTTTATGAGCTTGAGGATTGCATTGCGCGCTCCTCTGTTAGTCATCGGCGGAATCATTATGGCCATGCTCGTCAATGTGAAACTGTCTCTTGCATTTGTCATCATTATCCCGCCTCTGTTGATATTCCTGATATGGATCATGACCAAGGCTGCAGGATTATTCAAAAGTGTCCAAAAGCGTTTGGACAAAGTAAATGGTGTCATGAGGGAAAACCTTGTGGGGATGAGGCTGATCAAGGCATTTGCCAGAGGTGGTTACGAAGGTACAAGATTCGAAAATGCGAACAATAACCTTAAGGATAAAACCATATTTGCTCTAAGGGTTACTGAGGTAACGATTCCTGTCCTGCTGCTTTTCATGAACCTGAGTGTCATTGCTGTCCTTTGGTTCGGAAAAATACAAGTCCAGACTGGTAACGTTTCTGTCGGTGAAGTGGTTGCAATTGTCAATTATGCAGCCAGGATCACCAATGCTTTTTCAATGTTTTCATGGATTATCATGGTCCTTTCCCGTGCCAGAGCATCTGCTGAGCGTGTGACAGATGTGCTGAATGAGGAAATAGACCTGGAAGATACAATCGAAAGCAGTAAGGAGTACGGGATTTCTAAAGGGAAAATCGAGTTTGACAAGGTTTCATTCCAGTTTCCAAACACCAATATCCCAATCCTTCAAAATCTATCCTTTTCGATTGAGCCAGGTGAAACAGTGGCTGTACTAGGGGCTACTGGTGCCGGGAAGACATCGATGTTCCAGCTTATACCCCGGTTATATGATGTAACGAGCGGGGAAATCCGAATAGACGGCCGGAGAATCAAGGACTTTAAACTTAAAAGTCTGAGAGAGGGGATTGGCTACGTTCCCCAGGAGGCTTTGCTGTTCACTGGTTCTATCAAAGAAAATCTTGCATGGGGCAAAAAGAATGCCACCGATGAGGAAATGGTCAAGGCTGCGTCTGATGCCCAGATCCATGAAACGATTGAAAAACTTCCTGATCGATATAATACACTTCTGGGACAAAAAGGTGTCAATCTTTCGGGCGGACAAAAACAGCGACTATCCATTGCGCGGGCACTGATTAAAAATCCAAGAATCCTTCTGCTTGATGACAGCACGAGTGCGCTTGATTTAAAAACAGAAGCAAAGCTTTTGGATTCGATCACCAAATACCATTGCACAACAGTCATCATTACCCAAAAGATAAGCACCGCTAAGGAAGCGGATAAGATCCTGCTGCTAGAAGATGGCACCTTAATTGGATATGGAGACCATGAGTACCTCCTTGACCATTCTGCCCTTTATCAGGCTATTTACGAATCCCAATTTGGGGAGGTGAAGGCAGGATGTTAAAAAAGCAGAGCAAGACAGATCAAAAAAGTAATTCTGTAAGGGGAATTGGGCCGACGGTTAAAAGGATTTGGTCTTACCTTGCAGAACAGAGGAGCCTGCTGATCCTGGTTCTATTAATGGTTGTGGCAAGTTCTGCACTTGGTTTAATGGGACCATTCCTGATCGGATGGGGAATTGATGAGTATTTTGCGACAGAGTCCACTGACGGATTCATCTGGCTGTTAGCCGGTCTTGGCGTTGTGTATGGGCTGCACTCTTTATCCTTATGGCTCCAGAGCTACTGGATGATTGGTATTGCCCAGAAGACAGTCTATACAATGAGGAAACAGCTGTTCACTCATTTTCATAAGCTTTCGATTGATTTCTTTAACAAGCGCCAGCATGGTGAATTGATGAGCAGGGTAACCAATGATATTGAGAATGTCAGTGCGACGCTGAATTCTTCTGTCATCCAGATTTTTTCTAGTGTGCTTACCCTTGTGGGAACTCTCGCCGTCATGATTTGGCTAAGTCCGCTGCTAACTCTTGTTACGATGATCATTGTGCCGCTGATGTTCATGGGGATGAAGTGGATTACGAGCCGGACCGGAAGGCTGTATAAAGAACAGCAGCGCCGGCTTGGAGAAATGAATGGCTATATTGAAGAAACCATCTCTGGTCAGAAAATCATAAAATCTTTCTCGCAAGAACCAAAAGTTATTGAAGAGTTCCGTATTAAGAATAAGCAGTTGAAGGAGTCCGGATACTGGGCCCAGACCTTCACCGGCTTCATTCCAAAATTAATGAATATGCTCAATAACCTGAGCTTCACCATTGTGGCGGGAGTTGGCGGCTACTTCGCGCTTAGAGGCTACGTATCGATTGGGACAATCGTTATTTTCACGGAGTACTCCAGGCAGTTCACAAGACCGCTGAATGACCTGTCGAACCAGTTCAATACTCTACTTTCTGCAGTTGCAGGGGCTGACAGGGTTTTTGATATCATTGATACTGAAGAAGAAGCAGTCGATGAGAAAGAAGCTGCCCGCCTTCAGAACATCAAGGGTAAGGTCGAATTCAATGATGTATCTTTTCATATGAAAAAGGCGGGGAAACAGTGTCTGATTTGAATTTTAAAGCTGAACCGGGCGAAAGTATTGCCCTCGTTGGACCTACAGGTGCTGGTAAGTCCACAATCATCAACTTGATTTCACGTTTTTATGAGCCAAATGAGGGACTCATTTCAATTGATGGATATGACAGCAAAAAAATTACCCGCGAAAGCTTGCGTACCCAAATGGGGTTTGTCCTCCAGGATTCATTCCTTTTTCAGGGCAGCATTAGAGAAAATATCCGCTACGGCAGGCTGGACGCAACAGATAAGGAAGTAGAGCAGGCAGCAAAGGCAGCAAATGCGGACTCCTTTATCCGCCGGCTTCCGGAAGGATACGATACCGTGTTAAGCCAGGATGATGCGGGCATCAGCCAGGGGCAAAAACAGCTGTTATCCATCGCAAGGGCAATCCTTGCTGATCCATCGATTTTAATTCTTGATGAAGCAACGAGCAGCATTGATACGATTACTGAGCTTAAAATCCAGGAAGCACTCCAGCATCTGCTGAAAGGCAGAACAAGCTTCATCATCGCCCATCGTTTGAATACGATTAAAAACGCTGACCAGATTATCGTCATTGAAGATGGGCAGATCATTGAAAAAGGCAGCCATGACGAATTGCTGGGACAAAAAGGTTTTTACCATAGTCTGTACACGAGCCAGCTGGAAAAGAAAATGTTAATGAACTAGGCTCTTTTTGCAAACTTATCTGCTTTCAACTAATTATTGCAAGCCCTGTTCAGAAGTCTTTTCAAGAAGAGCCCCGACAGCTTAAGAATGCAGAAGCAAGTACTTCTTAGAAAAGAATCATTCAATGTATAAAGCAATAAATTACTAGGAGCCTAAGGGCTTCTTTTTTTATTTTTAATAATAGTAAGTCGGGTGCTCGCAAAATTATTAGATAGTACTTATTTAAAGATCAGAGTTTGGCTCTAGCATTTTCTTGTTAAATATGACAAATTTCCCGGGCAATAGAGGATTCGTAAAAACTTTGTCGTATTCCTAATACGAGAAAGCTATCCAGCAGGACAGAATTGGTCCGGCTTTATATAAACCAAACCTCTTCGAATGGAGAATATGAAATGCTTGTTGAGAAACTTCTTCTAAACGTCCTTATTATTCTGCTGCCAATCTTCATTCACAGTGTCCTTTTTGATAATAAAAGGGTTGGGAAATCCCCTTACTTGTGCGGGATACTTCAAAGTGGTGCTGTGTTTCTTTCCCTTGCTTTTTCGTATGAGGAAGGCGGCTTATTCTGGGATCTTCGTTATGTCCCCATGGTGCTGGCCTTTTTATATGGCGGCCCGATTGCAGGTTCAATGGTTTTGGTAACCTACCTCGCAACAAGGACAATAATGGGCGGTGACCTTCTGCTCGGATATGCGAGCGGTTTATTGGCAGCACTTATTCCATACTTATTCATGAAAAAGTTTTGGACCTTCGATGCAAAGAAGAGAATTAGAACAGTGGTCCTTGTTGGTTTATGGCCTTCGTTCTCCATGCTGATGATTCTGGTGGCCAATATTTTCATTAATGATGCAATAGCGGAAGACACGAATCAGATTATGATGAATGTAGCCATTTTTGGGGCAATACAGGTTTTTGCGGTATGGGTTGCGGCAATTATGAATGAGTCCTTGATCGAGAAGGATTTAATGAGAAAAGAAATCCTGCGCGCCGAAAAACTGAATACACTGGGTGAACTAGCTGCGTCAATTGCACACGAAATCCGTAATCCGTTAACGGTGGTAAAAGGGTTTTTACAAATGATGCACAAGCAAGAAAAAGGGGATAATTATTATTATTTAAGCCTCGTTTTGACTGAACTTGGCAGGGCGGAATCGATCATTAATGATTATCTGAATTTCGCCAAGCCACAATTTGAGAAACTTGAAGATGCCGAACTGGCAGAAATCATTGCTGAAGTCACATTGCTTATAGAGGCATTTGCTGCAAAGGAAGGGGTTCAGGTGAATGTCCAGCTCGAATGGGGAGTATATGTAAAAACAGACAGGAACCAGTTAAAACAAGCACTGGTGAATATTATAAAGAACGCGATCGAGGCAAGTGATGACGGCGGGGAAGTAATCATCAGCCAGGCTTCATCCGGAAATGAATCCCATGTAGTGGTTTCGGATAAGGGAAAAGGAATGGATAGTGCGCAAATCGCCAGACTTGGTACATTATTTTATACTACTAAAGATAAAGGTACGGGTCTCGGAACCTCTGTTTCGATAAAAATAATTGAAGCTATGGGCGGGGCGATATCATTCAAGAGTGAAAAAGGAGTTGGGACAGAGGTCACCATTATCCTGCCGACCTACAAACAGGAACCATCTGATAACACTGAACAGGACAGGATGAATAACGCAATTTAAATCTGTCTTTTCACATTTAGAAAAAGCGAACCGGTTATCCGGTTCGCTTTCAAGTAACTTGCTACTCCACAAGATGTATGAAAAATCATCCATTATAAACTTTGCCGCGGTACAAAATTCCACTTGACCATTTTTAAACCTAAACGACACAAGCCCTACCTCTCTTGCATCCTTACGGCTCCGAAGCCGATCCAGTGTGAATAAGTTGTTACCTAAAAATAAAAAGCAGAACGCCATTAATTGTTTACATAATTATTAGTTGTGATTCAAGTTACTTCTTTTTGGCGAAGCTTTATCATTATATGATATTTTCCAGCAGCTGTCAATCATTTTATAAACAGTTAAAATCCTTACTTCTTACGCAGATTTTCCTGTGCCATTTTAACGAGCTCACGAACCATATTTCCTCCCAGTCTGCCACCGACCCGGCCAGCTTCACGGGTTGAAAGATTTCCGTTATACCCCTTGTTCAAGGGAACCCCAATCTCCCTGGCGGTCTCGTATTTGGCATCCTCTGATTTCATTGTTCCGGCTACTTGAGCTTTCAAGTCATCCAATGCCTTTCTAGCTTCAGGTACAAGTATTTTATTCCTTCTTGCCATCAGGAATCCCTCCGTATTGTTAAAAGTTCAGCTCCAATTAGGAATAGTATTTGACTTGTTCATGTAAATTATTTAGGGCTGTTATTTATGAATATGGTTTGCGGCGCTAGAAGAAAGGGAAATATTAATAGCGATTATTTATCACCATACTTATCAACAGGTAAAATCACTATTTTCCGAGTACTCCACAGACTTATACACATTATCCACAAATATCACGTGAAAAAGTTAGTATAATAAAAATCTAATAATAGTAAGCGATTGGAAGAGTTATTAACATTGTCCACAGTAATGTTAATAACTGGGGTGTATTTATTTTGAACAATTGGTGAAAGCCATTGTATAAGTTGGAGAGAGAGCGTATAGTAAAGATATCAAAAGTTAGTGAAAACATTCACAATATAAATCCTGTTACTAACTGTTGATATTCCCCTTCCCCTTAAAAGAGAAAGCAGAACCCATGATGGATTCTGCTTTCTTTTTTATGGGGATTATTTTGGTTGTTTTTTTGCGCGTTCATCGGCAGCCTTGGATCGAGCCATTGCCTCAAGGTCCTCATGATCGGCAAGGTCTCGGTCAAATTCTACGTCAAGTCCATCAGATTTCATATTTTTAGGAACCTGAGGAAGAGAAGCTTTGTTGCGGTCACGTGTTTTATGTCCATGAGCACGACCCATTCGAAAAAACCCCTTTCAGGATAAAAGTACGGAAATAGGATCATTTCCGTACTTTTATATTTCGCAATAAAGGGGTGCTTAATGCTTATTATCTCTTTCCATTTGTATAGCCGCCATCTCTGTCGGCTTTCTTGAATTCATGGCTGTATGTAACTTCCTGCATGCTTGATAAAGTGCTTTTAGTCTTGTCTCGTTTTTTCTTATCCATTGGTTACCCACCCTTTCAAATTGTTTTACTTTACCAGTATTTCCTTGTTGAAAGGGATTAAACAGCATTATTTGCCGAAAATTTCTATAAGTGCATCTTGAAGTTCAGGATACCTGAATGTAAAACCAGCATTGAGCATTTTTTCCGGGATTGCGCGCTGTCCTTCCAATACTAGGATGCTCATTTCTCCCAGCAGTAATTTTAGAGCAAATGAGGGGACAGGCATCCAGTGGGGGCGTTTTATGATTCTCGATAAAGTTTCACCGAATTGATCCATCTTTACCGGGCAGGGAGCTGTGAAATTAACAGGGCCGTTTATTTTATTATTTTCGATGGTGAAAATTATCCCGCGTACGACATCCTCTATATGAATCCATGACAGCCATTGCTTGCCGGAGCCAATTTTTCCTCCAGCAAAAAATTTATATGGAAGAACCATTCGCGGCAGGGCTCCTGCGGTTTTATCAAGGATGACACCAAAACGGCAAAAAACGGAGCGGACCCCCATAACATTAACCTCGGCAGCTGAGGCTTCCCATTGATCCACTGTGGCTGCGAGGAAGTCGTTTCCCTTATTTGATTGTTCTGTATACTCCTTGCTTAATGATGTGCCATAATAGCCTACAGCACTTGCGTTAACTAAAACAGAAGGTTTTTTCGGCATCATTTTAATAATCCTCTTGACCTCATCTGTTGCCTGCAGCCGGCTAGCAATAATTTTCTGTTTGTATTCATCCGTCCATTTGCTATTGATTGTAGCGCCAGCAAGATTGACAATTGCATCTATGCCTTCCAGTTCCTTTTCAGGTGTGTCCCCAGGATTAAGCCATTGGATAAACTTTGGGTTGCTGCTTTGTGATTCACCTGGATTCCGGGTTAATATATACACTTGATGGCCTTCTTGTATCAAGTGACTGCTTAGCGCTTTGCCTACAAGTCCAGTTCCTCCGGTTATCGCTACTTTCATCAATAATCCTCCTCAATAAAGCCTCTTGTTAATATAGTACTTCTTTTAAAATGATAAACCTCCTTTGAATGTGTTAAAGTTTCATTAGAGGTGAAAATCACATGCCAGTGATCACAAAGATTTCTGTTCAAAAACATAATAAGGAAAGATACAGCATTTTTACCGACAGCGGCAGAGGGGAAGAGTATGCCTTCAGCGTTGATGAAGATGTGTTGATTAAGCATAACCTGAAAAAAGGGATGGAGCTCGATGATTTTTCAGTCACAGAGATGCTTTTCCAGGATGACATCCGCAAAGCCTATAATGCAGCTATCAATTATTTAGCCCATCGCATGAGATCTGAAGCTGAAGTGCGTGATTACCTGTTAAAAAAAGAAATGGCTGAACCAGTTATAAAAGAAGCAATTCATAAATTATATGAATTCAAATTCCTGAATGACGAGGAATTTGCAAATGCCTTTGTCCGGACTCAGTTGAATACGACAGACAAGGGAGCAGAGGTGATTAAACAGGAATTGAAGAATAAAGGAATATCACCCGATCTCATTTCAAAGGTCATTGAAGAGGTTTCATTTGCTGAACAATTAGAAAAAGCGATTAAGCTTAGTGATAAATATGCACAGAAAAACAAGAAGGATTCGTCCAAAATACTGAAACAGAAAATAGAGCAGATGCTTCAGCGTAAAGGGTATTCCTTCGGGATTATCAGGGCTGCCCTGCAAGAAACAAGTGTGGAGAAGGAAGAAGACGATGAAATGGATGCATTAAGGGTCCAGGGTGAGAAGCTGCACAACAAATACAGTAAATTGCCGGAAAGGGAATACAGGCAGAAGCTGAAGATGGCGTTGTACCGCAAAGGGTTTCCGATGGAAATGGTTGATGAATTCATTTCTGAAAAAGAGAATGAGGAATAAAAAAATCATGACCCGTGTCATGATTTTTTAGATTCTATAACAATTTCTTCTTTGTTCAGATTTTCGATAATGATATCGGCTACCTCGGCAGCTGACCGAAGTCTAGTTGGGTCAGCCACATGCTCACTATCATTCCAAAATGGAGTGTTCATTCCGCCCATATAAGCAGCGACGAAGCGGATTCTGGTTCCTTCAAACTCCTTCTGCAGGCTTTCAGTGAAACCCCTGACAGCGAATTTGCTGGAGCAATAAACAGCTTCATTCTTTTTCCCGCGCAGCCCGGCTGTAGAAACAATGTTTAAAACCAGCCCCTCATTATGCTGTTCCAGATAAGGGAGGATGGCCTTCGTCATATTAATCGTCCCAAATACATTTGTCTGGAACATCTCCTCGATTTCAGTATCTGAGATTTCGGGGAACGGGCCGAAGTAACCGAGTCCTGCATTATTCACGAGACCGTATATTTCATGCTTTTTGCTGATCAACAGAGCTTTTTCCTTAATATCCTCAAGGTTGCGAAGGTCAAGCTGGATTGCCGTGGCACTTCCTCCTGACTTTTCGATTTGCTCTTTGACTTCATTAAGCTTCTCAACGGTTCTTCCTGTTAAGATTAAATAGTAACCCTGTTCTGCTAAAAGCAAGGACAGCTCCTTGCCGAGGCCTGTACCGGCTCCAGTCACAATGATTGCTTTCATGATAGCCTCCTTAAAATTACATGCTATAATTTATTTATATCTTAAATGCTAAAATGTTAAAAGCGAGAACAATCCAGGAGTGATTATAAATGAGCAGGGAAAAACGTTACAGTGAGTTATCTGCATACGAATTGAACCAGGAAATTGCCAGTCTGCGTGATAAGGCTAGAAAAGCAGAGCAGATGGGGATGGTAAGTGAGCTTGCCGTTTATGAACGTAAAATTGCCATGGCCAAATCTTACATGTTGAACCCGGATGATTTTAAGCCAGGTGAAATCTATGGGATTGATGGGGACCCGGGCTCCTATTTTAAAATTGATTATATGAATGGCGTTTTTGCCTGGGGTGCTCGTCTTAATGGAGATGGAAAAGAAGAAGCACTGCCGATTTCTTTATTATTAAAAATGGAGCAAAACCAGAATTAAGTATCTGGTTTTGCACCTGTTTTTTTGCTGACTTTAAAGCTACCTGATGTTGTGCAAGAGCTTTTTAATGGTCTTTTATGACCGCTGAAGTGTCATCTTCACGGTGAGATGAGGCGTACATGCGCTCCTGCGGATGAGTATTGATGGTACCATCAGCTCTTCTTGAAGCATATTCTGCTTTAGCCCGGGGTTCGCCCTCAAGCTTATTGTTGTTCTGGTTTGGGAAGTTGGTTACTTTATTTCGCATTATTGCCCTCCGTGACGGGTAAATTACGTGTATGCCAAAATAGCTGCACGCATTTATAGTATTGGATAAAATCAATCATTCATAACTACATTAAATATTGGCAAAGAGGTGTTCACAAGTGCAGGAAACTCTTGAGAAGCTTGCAAGCCTGCTGCAGGAAAAAAATAACGGCATTACTTATGAGCAGGCATTGACGTGGGTGGAGCTTTTATGGGGAGACTTTGAGTCAACCTACGCAAAGGCTGGACATAAATATATGGGCAGCGAAATGACTGAAAAAGTTGTACGTCAATGGATCGAAAATTACGGAGGACAGCTCCATGAATTTGTCGCCAGGAACCCGAAGTATAAGCATCTATTGGATCAGCAGGATCCTGATAATACACATTAAAGCGAAATCCCCTTTTATGGGGATTTTTGTGTTTTGTGAAAGTGCGGATAAAACTTGTGACCGGTTAGAGGGAGAACACGGAAAACCGGGAACATAAAGAGCAGCTATGTGCCCGGTTAAAGGGAGAGTATGCAAAACCGGTCACATAAAATGTATTTTTTGCTAAATATCCGAAACTAAGCCTCCTTACTCCCCTTCCAAAAACAACACAAAAAAACCGGGCAATACGCCCGGTCTCAACCTTCTCCAGGAAGGAATTCCAATTTCTTTCTTAATTTTTCTTCACTGTAAATCCAGCCGGTATAGGAGCTGAGAATTTCCAGGTCCTTGCTCAGATTCACGACAGCGACGAATGGATAATGCCCGTTGCTGCGATAGCGAAGGTCAATGAATCTAACCTCGTAATAGTCATCATATTCATCGCATTCCCAGCGGTAGACTGGTGAGAAGGACAGGAATGCTGACAGGTTCTTGTCTTTTTTTGCTGCCTCTAGCACCGGAGTTTCCGGGACAGGTACACGATTGAATTGATCGAGAATTCTCACATGATGCTTGTGGCCCCGGCCGACGAAGAACTGGTGCTTATTCATGACTGCAACCCGCCAATGGTTGAACTTCATGGTGGGAGCAATAATGATATCTGTAGCATCCGGTACAATATGTTCTACTGCCCGTCGTATTCGAAATTTCATAATAAAGCGGTAAATATAGTAGAACACCAAAATGGCATAGATCGTTAAAAAGGTGTATCCAGGGTGATATCCAAATGCCCAGAGGAACAATCCGACGACATGAAGCGCGAAAATAATCGGGTCGAATGTATTGATTACCCCCAGAGCGACCCATTTCGACGAAAAAGGACGCAAAGCCTGGGTCCCATAGGCATTGAAAATGTCGACAAAAACATGAAGGAAAACAGCAATAAATGTCCAAATCCATAAATGCAGCAAGTTTGCTTGAGGATAGAAAAAGTAGATTGTCCCAGAAATAAGCAACGGCCACAGGAGGACTGCTGGAATTGAATGGGTGATGCCCCGGTGGTTCCGGATATAGACAGCATTATTCCTCAATTTCAATACAGTATCGATATCAGGGATTTGCGAGCCAACAAGTGTCGCGATCAGAACACTTGATGCAGTGGCGGTGCTTTCGCTGACAGCAGGATCAAGCGTCGCTAAGCCGCCTAGAGCGAATCCCATTACAACATGGGTACCAGTATCCATGGAAACAGCCTCCTTTTCATAATAATTACCTGGCAGGCAAAAGTTCTTGTCACAAAACGAATAATAGTTTACTTTTAAAGGGCTGTATCAATCAGTCCTTTCACGAGTCACATAAAGGAGCTGAAAAAAATGATCCAGATGATTGTGCAATATGAAGTAAAACAAAATCTGCTAAGTCAATACCATGAAACAATTGATAAAATCTCAACCATGCTTCCTGATTTTGAAGCTGATATGTTTTCATGCAGCCAGTCGGAAGAGCGTAATATGTTCATCGAATCATTCTATGTCCCGACTGAAGCCCATTACCATGCGTTGAAAAAAATGCGTCAATCCCGAAACCATTCCGTTTTTGGAATTCTTGAGGACTTTGTTCCGGGCGGATTGGAACGTATAGGCTTTATGGCGATTAAGCAGAAGCGTTAATATTATATTCCCAAATTTCCGGAAAGTTTAACACCTGGAGGAACGAAAGTGGCAACTGACATCAAGAAATGTATAGATAAAATGGATATAAAATCCTTTCAGGATGACTTGATAGGATGGTTTGTAAGTGAGCAGCGAGAACTGCCATGGAGAAAGGACCAGGATCCTTACAAAGTGTGGGTATCAGAAATCATGCTCCAGCAAACTAGAGTAGATACTGTCATCCCTTATTTTAATCGATTTTTGGATAATTTTCCAACAATAGAGGCGCTTGCAGCCGCTGATGAAGAAAAAGTCCTTAAAGCATGGGAAGGTCTCGGTTATTATTCCCGTGTCCGTAATTTACAATCCGCTGTAAGAGAAGTTAATGAAAGATACGGCGGCAGGGTTCCAGATTCACCAGCTGAAATTTCTGCATTAAAAGGCGTTGGTCCGTACACTGCCGGTGCAATCCTCAGCATCGCCTATGGAAAACCTGAGCCAGCCGTAGATGGTAATGTCATGAGGGTATTATCGCGCATCTTGTTAATTCGGGAGGATATTGCCAAACCGGCATCCCGTAAAATTTTTGAAGCGGCAGTCAGGGAGCTGATCTCCCACGAAAATCCCTCTTTTTTCAATCAAGCGCTGATGGAGCTGGGTGCCCTTATTTGCACCCCCACTTCTCCTTCCTGCCTGCTTTGTCCGGTCAGGGACCATTGCGAAGCTTTTCACGAAGGCGTGCAGAGTGAACTGCCAGTAAAAACTAAAAAGAAAAAACAGAAAAATGTCCAGCTTGCTTCCGGAATCTTTAAAGATGAGGAAGGAAGGATCCTTATACGGAAAAGACCAGAAACCGGCTTGCTGGCCAACCTGTGGGAATTCCCGACTGTTGAGCTGAGTCTCGATTTCCAGAGACAAAGAGACCAGTTGTCACAGCATTTTGAAGAGGCTTATGGTTTAACGCCAAAGATAACTGATTCCATAGGGGAGATTAATCATGTATTTTCACATCTAGTGTGGAACATACAAGTGTTCAGCGGCCAGTTTAAAGGTGACATCGTTGAGTATCCACAGTTGAAATTAGTTACCGAGAATGAAATTGAGGAATTTGCCTTCCCGGTTCCATACCAAAAAATGCTGAAACAGTATTTGGAATTAACAAAGGCTGACTAACCATCGGGTTAGCAGCCTTTTTTCACCTAAGCTTTTGTACTCACAGTGCTCTCGAATCTTAATCGTAGCTCACTTTGGTTCCGTGTGTGTAATCGGCTTCGCCTCGGTTCAAACCACCCCGGTTTTCGATTTCTTCAACAATTTCCCTGTGAATCGTCTGGCCTTCGGCATTCAGGTACGGAACCATTTGCTGGAGAGAGTGATGGAAAAAGGCAAGCTCGCTATCCTTCCAATCGGTTTTGGGCATCATTGATAATTCGGTCATATCACGTCCTACATACATCGGGAATCATCCTTTCAAAAGATTATTAACCTAAAGATTAGTGTTTTCAGTACGGTGGTTTTTTATCAAAGATTGACAAGGAACATATCCTTATTGTCATATATACCTGAACAGGCTAAAATGAAACAAAATTAAGGTTCTGCTTTTTTAGCAAGAACTGGATTGAAAGGGATTTTGTAAATGACACAAAAAGTTGCACTCATTACCGGAAGCAGCCGGGGAATCGGAAAAGCGGCGGCCCTCAAACTCGCAAAAGAGGGATATGACATCGTCGTCAATTATGCCCGCAGCAAGAAGGCAGCCCAGGAAACAGCAGAAGAGATCGAAGCTCTTGGCAGAAAAGTCCTTGTCGTTAAAGCGAATGTCGGGGATGTCAGCAAAATCAAAGCAATGTTTGAACAAATAGAGGAAGAATTCGGAAGGCTCGATGTCTTTGTTAACAATGCAGCTTCAGGTGTACTGCGACCGGCAATGGAGCTTGAGGAATCACATTGGGACTGGACAATGAACATCAATAGTAAGGCTTTGTTGTTCTGTTCACAGGAAGCGGCAAAGCTGATGGAGAGGAATGGCGGCGGTAAAATTGTCAGCATCAGTTCACTTGGCTCGATTCGATACCTTGAAAATTATACGACTGTAGGGGTTTCAAAGGCGGCTCTGGAAGCCCTGACAAGATATCTTGCTGTTGAACTGGCGCGCAAAAACATCGTTGTCAATGCCGTGTCAGGGGGGGCTGTCGATACGGAAGCATTGACGCATTTCCCAAATAGAGAGGAGCTCCTTGCTGAGGCTCGAGAGAAAACACCTGCCGGACGAATGGTCGAAATCGATGATATGATAAATGCGATTATGTTCTTGCTGAAGGATGAATCCAGCATGATACGCGGGCAGACAATCATCGTCGATGGCGGTATCTCTTTATTAGTGTAAGGAGAATCGTTCTGGATGAATTTGGTATAAAAAAGTCGGATAGCACCCTCCACGGATGGTTAATCTATTATTCGTGGAGGTGATAAACAATGGCAAAACAACCTAACCAATCTCAAGCTGGAACTAACATTCAAGAAGTAAGACAGCAAAACGCTCAATCAGCTGGACGCCAGGGCCAATTCGGCACTGAATTCGCGAGCGAAACTAACGCTCAAGAAGTACGCCAGCAAAACCAGCAAGCTGAAGCTCGTAAAGGCCAAAACTCTGGTCAACAGCGCTAATATCACCTTAATGAAAGGCACTCTAATTCGTAGAGTGCCTTTTCCATTATTGTACGGGAACTTATTGAATAATTCGCATCTAGTTAAAAATTCCAGTTATACAAAAAATCAATATCCTCCATTCGACAAAGATTCCAATTCCTCTACATAACTAGTCAAAGGATTTTCATCGCCACCCAAGAATACATTTAGAAGATAAATTTTACAGGCGGTGGAAAAGCATGGATAAATTTAACGAATTGGTTTCTACACAAATGCAAACGATGGAAAAACTTCTATATCTGCAGTCTGAATTGGAAAGATGCCAGGAGATTGAAAAGCAGCTGGATGCCCTTAAGCAAAGCGCTGAACTAGAGGATCTTCGGATGGAAATTGACCGAAAAAAGCAGGACCTTAAGGAGATACACCGTATGTTTGAAAAGCAGACGGAGGAAGTCATCCATACGTATCAGGAACTTGCCGTTACCTTTCGTTAAGACTTCTCAGTTTATTTGATTGTAATAAAAAATAGTGGATTTTTATAAAAATTCAAGCAAATTTATTGGGCGATCGAGGAAATCGGTGGCTCTTTTGTTTTAAATTCTCTCGTTAACCGTTATAATAATAAAAAATAGGAATCGTTCTTTGTTGCCTTTTGTCGTTTTGAAGGATATAGATACATATACATTAATAGGTTGCAAAGTTTCCGGGAAAGGAAAGTAGGGGAGAAGAACATGGGCGTACCCACAGAAGGTGAACCGATCCAAATCCATAGTTATAAGCATAATGGGCACATCCATCGAGTCTGGGAAGAAACTACCGTCTTAAAAGGAACACAAAATCTTGTGATAGGCGGAAATGATCGGACAGTCGTGACTGAGTCAGACGGAAGAACTTGGATTACGAGAGAGCCTGCAATCTGTTACTTCCATTCTCAGCTATGGTTCAACGTTATAGGCATGATTCGGGAAGACGGCGTGTATTATTACTGCAATATCAGTTCTCCATTTATTTTTGATGGAGAAGCACTGAAATATATTGACTATGATCTCGATATTAAAGTTTTTCCTGATATGACGTTTAATCTGCTCGATGAAGATGAATATGAGCGCCATCGTAAAGAAATGCAGTACCCTGATGTAATCGATAAGATATTAAAATATAATGTTGAAAAGCTAAAACGCTGGATCCGACAAAGGAAGGGACCCTTTGCGCCAGATTTTATCGACATTTATTATGAACGGTATTTAACCTATCGTCGTTAACCATACAGGGTAGACAAGCTTCAGCCTGTTGATCGATTCAACAGGTTTTTGTTTCGTGTCTAGAGGGCAAGGCTCCATAAGGGGGAACTATAAATTGGGCAGCATCCGCAGATACTTAAAATTCGTCAAACCATATAGGCTGCAAATCATTGGAACTATCCTAATCGGCATACTAAAATTTGCGATACCATTGTTGATTCCACTTTTAATAAAATTTGTCCTTGATGATGTCATTGGGAATGAAACAATGTCCAAGGATGAAAAAATAGACAAACTGCTTTGGGTAATGGGCATCATGATCGTTATTTTTGTTGTGCTCAGGCCGCCTATTGAGTACTATCGTCAATATTTTGCCCAGTGGACAGCTAGTAAAATCCTTTATGACATAAGGGACAGACTGTTTACCCATATGCAGAGGCTCAGCTACAAATATTACTCCAATACGAGAGCAGGAGAGGTCATCTCAAGGATGATCAATGATGTCGAGCAAACCAAGACCTTCGTTGTTACTGGACTGATGAATCTGTGGCTTGATGTTGCTACGATTATGATAGCAGCTGCTATCATGTTTTCGATGGATGTCCAGCTTACATTTGTTTCATTGATCCTGTTCCCTTTTTACGCTTTTTCGGTAAAATTCTTTTTCGGGAATCTTCGGAAGCTTACGAGGGAACGGTCTCAGGCACTCGCTGGGGTACAAAGCTATTTGCATGAAAGAGTAGCCGGGATCTCGGTCATCAAAAGCTTTGCGATTGAGGATTATGAGCAGACACAGTTTGACCAGCAGAATAAAAACTTTTTAACAAAAGCGCTTGAGCACACAAGATGGAATGCAAAAGCATTTGCGGTAGTCAATACGATTACTGATATAGCGCCACTGCTGGTAATTGGCTTTTCCGGTTACCAGGTCCTTCAAGAGAATCTCACCATAGGGGAAATGGCCGCTTTCATCGCGTATATCGACCGACTGTATAACCCTCTGCGCAGGCTTGTGAATTCGTCAACTACATTGACACAGGCGATCGCATCAATGGACCGGGTTTTTGAGTTCATGGATGAAAAATATGATATCAAGGATACTCCTGATGCCATTGAACTGAAACAAGTGCATGGGGATATTTCTTTTAGAAATGTAAGCTTCTCTTATGAGGAAAACGGTGAGACGGTCCTCAAGAAATTGAATATAGAGGTTAATAAGGGAGAAACAATTGCCCTGGTCGGCATGAGCGGCGGCGGAAAATCCTCGTTTGTGAGCCTGATTCCAAGATTCTTTGATGTTACCGAGGGTGAGATTCTGCTCGACGGGAAGGACATCCGTTCGTTCAAGGTCCGTTCCCTCCGCGATAAAATCGGCATGGTTGCGCAGGATAATATTTTATTCAGTGAATCCGTCAAATCGAATATCCTTTTAGGAAGGCCCGGAGCCAGTGACGAGGATGTGATTCAAGCGGCAAAAGCTGCAAATGCCCATGACTTTATTATGAGTCTGCCAGAAGGCTATGATACGAAAGTCGGGGAAAGGGGCGTCAAGCTTTCCGGAGGCCAAAAGCAGCGTGTCGCGATCGCGCGCGTGTTCCTGAAGAACCCGCCGATCTTGATTCTGGATGAAGCAACATCAGCGCTTGACCTTGAGAGTGAACATCTTATTCAGGAAGCGATCGAGAAGCTGGCAAAAGACAGGACAACATTCGTGGTAGCCCACCGTTTATCCACGATTACCCATGCTGACAGGATTGTCCTGATCGAACACGGTGAAATCGTCGAGGACGGCAGCCATGATGAATTGATGGCAAAACAGGGCGGCTACCATAGACTATTCCAGGTCCAGCAGCTTGAAAGTTAAATATATTGCAAAAAACCGAGGCATTTTGCTTCGGTTTTTATTTTGCCTATTACAATACCTATTCCCCGACATTGTTCGGGGGATTTTTTATTCTAAGAGAGATTCACTTGAAAAGATATTACTTTCACCGCATTTCTATAGTGTCATAATTTATCAGCTTTTGACATACAAATAGTACCAATTGCCTAAAATAATTCTAAATTATTATTATATTTAAATAATTTAGAAAAATCAGTGGACTATCCTGGTCTTTTTAATATAAAATGTTTTACACAGACATAAGATTTTTATTCAGCAATAATATTTCGGTAATAGAAAGGAGTAGGAAAGTGGTACATGCTCCGGTTTTGGATGTTAAGAACTTAAAAACATCATTTATCACTAAAGATGGAGAGACTCCTGCAGTCGATGATGTCAGTTTTTCAGTTAACAAAGGAGAAATCCTTGGGATAGTCGGAGAATCGGGCAGCGGGAAGAGCGTTACTTCATTATCAATCATGAAGCTGATTCCCCAGCCTCCGGGAAAAATTGCTGGAGGGGAAATTCTTCTGAATGGGGAAGACCTGGTTCACGCTTCCGAAAGGAGAATGCGGGAAATTCGCGGAAATGAGGTCGCGATGATTTTCCAGGAACCGATGACTTCGCTGAATCCATTATTCACAATTGGTGAACAGCTCGTTGAGGCTTTGAAAATACATAAGAAGCTCGGCAAAAAGGCCGCCTATCAGCAGGCTGTAGAAATGCTTAAGCTCGTCGGGCTGCCAAGGGCAGAACAAATCATCAAAGAATATCCTCATCAGCTTTCAGGGGGAATGAGACAGAGGGTCATGATTGCAATGGCACTGAGCTGCCATCCGCGGGTGCTGATTGCTGATGAACCGACAACAGCACTCGATGTAACTATCCAGGCGCAAATCCTGGCTCTAATGAAGGACCTAAATGAAAAGCTAGATACAGCGATTATCATGATTACTCATGACCTTGGCGTTGTCGCCGAGGTTTGCCAGCGTGTCGTCGTCATGTATGCAGGTAAAATCGTCGAGGAAGGGCTTGTACAGGATATTTTTAAAAATCCTAAGCATCCTTATACTCTCGGCCTGCTTAAATCGATTCCGGATATCAGGGATAAACAGGAGCGGCTATACTCCATTCCCGGAAACGTGCCGAAGCCAGGTTCTATTAAGGTGGGCTGCAGGTTTGCTGCAAGATGCGAATTTGCCATGGACAGATGCCTGAGCGAAGATCCTGAACTCTATGAAACTGGCAGTCCAGGCCATACTGTTCGATGCCTGCTGCATGAGAAGGAGGGAGCAGCCGATGACCGAAGTACTGTTAAAAGTTGATGGATTAAAGAAGTATTTTCCGATTACCGGGGGTATCCTTGGCAAACAGACTGGAAGCGTCAAAGCAGTTGATGATATCAGCTTTTGGGTGAACAAAGGTGAAACGCTTGGTCTTGTTGGCGAGTCAGGCTGCGGCAAATCAACAACAGGAAGAATGCTGATGCGTCTGATTGACCCGACAGAAGGGCAGGTCGTTTTCGAGGGGAAAGATCTTGTCACCCTGTCAGACAACGAAATGCGCAAGGCGCGGAAGGATATGCAGATGGTCTTCCAGGATCCATTTGCATCACTGAATCCAAGGCATACAGTTGAGAAAATCCTTGAGGAACCTTTGCTCGTCCATGGAATCGGTACTAAGAAGGAACGCAAACAGATGGTCAAGGAAATGCTTGAGGTAGTAGGCCTCAGCAGTTATCATGCCAAAAGGTATCCGCACCAGTTCAGCGGCGGACAGCGCCAGCGTATAGGGATTGCCCGCGCACTGATGACAAGGCCGAAGCTAATCATAGCCGATGAACCTGTGTCGGCACTCGATGTTTCGATTCAATCACAGGTATTGAATTTACTGGAGGACCTGCAAAAGGAATTCCAGTTGACTTATATTTTCATAGCCCATGACCTTGGTGTAGTAAGGCATATTAGTGACAGGGTAGGAGTCATGTATTTAGGAAGACTCGTAGAAATCACCGAAGCTGATAAGTTGTATGAAAAACCGCTTCATCCGTACACAAGAGCCCTGCTTTCAGCGGTGCCGATCCCGGATCCTGATATAAAAAGGGATCAGGAGCTGCTGACAGGGGATATTCCAAGCCCGGCGAATCCGCCTCAGGGTTGTGCTTTCCATACAAGATGCAAGGAATGCATGGAAATCTGCAAGACTGATAGACCTGTATTGAAGGAAATTGAACCTGGTCATTTTGCTGCCTGCCATCTTTATTCCTGATTAGTCTGGAATTAAAGTTTATTCCAGGAAATCTGGTACTGAATTTCATTCTTGTCCGGAATGTCTGCAGGGAAAACAGCATAGATGATAGATATTATGGACTGGATATATAAAACCGGTCCAAAAAAACAAGGGGGAAGATTATGAAAAGGCGTTTTGGATTAATGTTTTTTGCTTTTATCCTTATCCTTAGCTTAGGGCTTGCCGGCTGTAATAATGAATCCGGCAAGAAAACTGGCGGGGATTCTGGTTCTGATGGTGGATCATCATCCGGAGGAACTCTTGTATTTGGCCGCGGCGGTGATTCAACATCGCTTGATCCAGCTGTGACAACTGAAGGTGAAGCTTTCAAGGTAACAAAGAACATCTATGAAACTCTCATCGAGTTCGGTGAGCAGGATACAGAAATCCACCCAGGTCTTGCAGAAAGCTGGGAAGAGTCTGAAGATGGTTTAAAGCATACACTTAAACTTCGTAAAGGTGTCAAATTCCATGACGGTACTGACTTCAACGCTGAAGCTGTAGTCTTCAACTTCGAGCGCTGGATGGCCGGCAATAAAGAACAATTCTACTACTATAACTCACAATTTGGTGACGTAATCAAGGAAGTTAAGGCAGTGGATGAGCATACAGTTGAATTCACATTGAACCGTATTCTTGCTCCATTCTATAAAAACCTTGCAATGTCTCCATTCGGGATTGCAAGCCCTGCTGCAATCGAGAAGCATGGTGAAAAGTTCATTGAAAATCCAGTAGGTACTGGACCGTTCAAGTTCAAAGAGTGGAAACGAAATGACAGAGTAACATTGGTGAAAAACGAAGATTACTGGCAGGAAGGACTTCCAAAGCTTGATGAAGTCATCTTCCGCGCAATCCCTGAAAATTCAGCTCGTCTGAATGCCCTTAACACAGGTGAAGTCGACATTATTGACGGCGTAAACTTCAGTGATGTTGAATCAATCGAAAACAATTCTGATCTTCAGGTTTTCTATCGTCCTTCTTTGAACGTAGCTTACCTGGGATTGAACAACGAACGTGGACCACTTAAGGATAAGAAGGTTCGCCAGGCATTGAACCATGCGGTTAATAAGCAAGCATTGATCGATGCTTTCTTCGCTGGAGCAGCAGAGCCTGCAAAGAACCCGATGCCGAAATCGGTAGCTGGTTATAACGATGATGTGGAACCGTATGATTACAACCCGGAGAAAGCAAAGGAGCTTTTAAAGGAAGCTGGATATGAAGATGGATTCGAAATTGAACTATGGGCAATGCCAGTTCCAAGACCATATATGCCAGATGGAAAGAAAGTGGCTGAAGCGATCCAGAAAGATTTCGCTGAAGTAGGCGTAAAAGCAAAGATCGTTTCTTATGAGTGGGCAACATATCTTGAAAAAGCTCGTACAGGTGAAGCAGATACATTCCTGCTTGGCTGGACTGGTGACAATGGTGACGCTGATAACTTCTTGTATGTCCTTTTAGATCAGGACAATATCGACAGCAACAACTACGCACGCTATGCTAGCCAGGAAGTACATGATTTGTTCATCAAGGCTCAGTCTACAAACGACCAGGCTGAGCGCGAAAAACTTTATAAAGAAGCTCAATTGTTAATTAAAGAAGATGCTCCATGGATTCCGCTTGTCCACTCTGAGCCTGCGCTTGCGGGAAGAGCTGACGTCACAGGATTCAAGGCGCATCCAACAGGATCCGATAACCTGGCAAATGTTGAATTCAAAAAATAATGCATCTGGGAAAGGGAGAACATGTGCATTCTCCCTTTTCTTTTGAAAAAAATGAAATTAATCAATTTGAATAATGTCTAGCTCCAGCGCCTAGCCAGTTTTCATCTTTGACAGTGCAACCTCGAGTATATTGCAAGAAGCGTAAGCTTGAGCAGTTCGAGTCGCTTGTCTAGCTGCGGCTCCTAACTTCTCGAGCCGCTTGTCTAGTTCGCCTCCTAGAAACTCCGAAACTCCAACTCCGCCCGCAGAAGCGAAAAGCGCTTCTTTGTCGGAGTCTCCAGTTTCTGCGTTTCTGGACAGTCGGCTATACATTTTGGATTCGGTCCTGCCAATGAATTCAAAGAACGACTTCACTGTCAGGCCCTCAAGCACTTGTCAGAGTTGGGCAGTCGGCTCCGCTTTTCGATGTCGGGGCTGACGAAGGCGCTTATGCTTTTCATCAAGAAAAGAGGTGGGAAGGTGTTTGCTTATTCTGTCAGAAGAATATTTTCACTAATTCCTGTTTTGTTAGGACTATCACTTATTGTATTTTTTATGATCCGAGCAATCCCTGGCGATCCCGCCCAAGTCATACTCGGGCAACTGGCGACTAAAGAAGCGATTGCGGATTTGACTAGAGAGCTTGGACTCGACCAGCCGTGGTACGTACAATATTTTAATTATCTTGGCGGACTATTGACCGGAGATTTAGGACAATCATTAAGAACGAAGTCGGAAATCAGTACTGAAATCTGGCCGTATCTTGCAGCCACGATGGAATTATCTTTTGTAGCGATGTTAATTGCCATTGTTATTGGTGTAAATGCGGGAATCGTCAGTGCTTGGTTCCAGAATTCTTGGTTCGATTATGGAGCGATGATACTCGCTCTTATCGGCGTATCTATGCCAATTTTCTGGCTTGGTTTGATGGAACAGTGGTTGTTCGCCATCAATCTGGATATACTGCCGACCTCCGGGCGCGAAGAAGTGAGGAACCCAGTCGATACCATTACGAATTTTTACCTTATTGATACATTGATCCAGGGAAGGACAGACCAGTTTGTCGAAGTCTTGAAGCACCTTGTGCTGCCGGCAATGGCACTGGCAACAATTCCGATGGCTATCATCGCAAGGATCACTCGTTCTACAATGCTTGAGGTCATGAGGTCAGATTTTATCAGGACTGCAAGGGCGAAGGGTTTAAGCATGTTCTGGGTTGTTTACAAACACTCCCTCAAAAATGCGATCATTCCTGTATTGACTATCATTGGCTTGCAGACAGGCCTTCTGCTTGGAGGGGCGATTCTGACAGAAACCATCTTTAGCTGGCCGGGAATTGGACGTTATATTTACGAGGCGATCAATTACCGTGATTATCCGGTAATCCAATCTGGAATCCTGATTATTGCTTTGATTTTTGTAATGATCAACCTAGTAGTTGACCTATTGTACGCAGCAATTGATCCGCGGATCAAATACCGTTGATGGAAGGGGAGAGACAGATGGAGATATCAACTCAAAAACAAATGCAGCCGCCAACCGTGCAGGTAGAGGAAAAAGTGGCGTCTCCCTGGGCAGAAGCATGGTATAGCTTCAAAAAAAATAAATTAGCTTTAGTAGGGACAGTAATCGTTTTGTTTTTTATTTTACTAGCGATCTTTGCTCCTTTAATAGCACCAGAAGGAATTAACGAGCAAAAAATGGAGGTCCGTCTCCAGGCGCCTTCGGCAGACCACTGGTTCGGGACGGATGACTTTGGACGCGATATTCTTTCCAGAGTCATTTATGGTGCGCGAATTTCTTTATGGGTAGGAACCTTCGCGGTAATGGGATCAATCATCGTGGGTTGCCTGCTCGGAATCCTTGCCGGTTATTATGGCAGATGGGTCGATACGATTATCTCAAGAATCTTTGATATTATGCTGGCATTCCCTAGTATCTTGTTGGCAATTGCGATTGTAGCGGTCCTCGGGCCATTGCTGCGGAATGCGCTGATTGCGATTGCGATCATTAATATACCAAACTTCGGAAGGCTGATCCGTTCAAGGGTACTCAGTGTTAAAGAAGAGGAATATATTATGGCCGCCAAGGCGATTGGGATGAAGGATAGAAGAATTCTGTTCCAGCATATACTTCCGAACAGTATGGCGCCAATCATCGTCCAGGGCACGCTGGCGATTGCTACGGCAATCATTGAGGCAGCTGCGCTGGGATTCCTCGGATTGGGTGCGGACGCGCCAAATCCAGAATGGGGGAAGATGCTGGCAGATGCGAAAGACTATATGATCCAGGCTCCATGGACCATGATTTTCCCTGGTCTGGCAATCATGTTAACCGTACTCGGATTCAACCTGATGGGCGATGGTCTCAGGGATGCATTGGATCCTAGAATGAAGAGTTAGTGCCATTATATGCAACAGGAAAAAGCAGCTGATAAACCAGCTGCTTTTAAATTTCTGTATTTTGATCCATCGTTACATTGCTATCTTCTTTATGGTAGGACTGGAAGCTGGTGACGAGCGTATCCAGATGCTCAACCTGTTCGCCGTATTCCATGATGATCGACACGAGCTGCATGACATGATAAAGCATCTGGCTGTTACTTTGGGCCAGTTCACTTCGCTGAGCTAAAAATAATTCAAAAAGCTGCTCCTTGTTCAGGCATACGTCACCCTCAATATAGGAAGCTTCAGGTCTTACTTTGCCGACATACTTAAGCATCACCTGCTCATGGTGGTTGATCAGGCAATCCAGCTGATGCTGGATGACTTCCTGGAATTCAACTGGTAGCTGGTTGAATTCATTTTCATAGCGGTGAAGCCTTTTTAGCGTTTCAAGCGATTTTTTAACAGTGGTGATCATCTGTCTGTAAATAACAAGCTTGCGTGATTTAGCAAGAGGGTTATTTTTAAAATAATCACGTTCTTCCTTATACATCATATACAGCTGATCCAGCTTGATGATTCCCTCTCGGAGCTTTTCAATATCTGCCTTCAAAAGCTGATGCTCAGAGGCGTGACGAGTGCTCAGCCTGATCCATTTCGTAATTTCCTCTGATAAAATAGAACTCTTGTAATACAGCTTATTTTCATACTTTGGCGGCAGGAACACGAGGTTCACAATGAATGCCGATACAACCCCAAGCATAATGGTCGAGAACCGGATCAATGCGAACTGGATGAAATCATCACCGGGTGTCTCCATAATCGCTATCAATGTAACAAGGGAAAGCGAGATTGTATTTTCCAGTCTCAGCTTAAGGTTTAAAGTGATCACGAGTACCGCGGCAAGGCCGATAATGAAAATACTGTTGCCAAATGCCATTACGAATAACACGGCGGTAGCGGCCCCGATCAGATTGCCCTGGATATGTTCAATAATCGATTGATAAGAGCGGTATACAGTTGGCTGCAGGGCAAAAATTGCTGCAATTCCGGCAAACACCGGAGATGGAAGATCGAAAATATGCGATAAAAATAATGCAAGTGTGATGGCAATTCCCGTTTTCAGTATGCGGGCACCAAGTTTCATGGGAAGTGGATTCCTTTCATTCAGAGACAAAAAAATCTCATTCATTAATTTATACTTTAAACCATTTTGTTCAAAACTAAACAATTATGTACTATACAATGGATTACCAAGAAGTTCAAGCGACAATTTTACGAAAAATAAGCCTGTTTTTAATGTAAGTGGTTACAAGTCTATCAGAGTGAGGTCCACTTATCCCGTAATTATTGAAGGATATTCTTGAACAAGGGAATATATTCGTTTATGTGCGCTTTTTCAAGAGTAGCCTTCTATTATTCTAAAAAGAAGGCTCTGTTAAATTCGGCTGTTGATTTTTGCTCCAGTCGCTTCGCTTTCCGCGGGCAGTCCGGTAGCCTCCTCGGCGCTTTCAGCGCCTGCGGGGTCTCCCGAGACTCACTAATCCCGCAGGACATTGATTGTGCTTCCTCGACCCGCCCACGCACGATGGAAATGCGTTAGCATTTTCGGAGGAGTCTACGCGACTTCCACTACAATCAACAGGGCTTTAAAACATCATTGGGCTTTAACAGAGCCAAAAAGTAAAATAAATGGCCCCGTTTTAGTAACGGGGCCACTATCATTTTCCCATCATTCAGTTGATACTGCTGGGTCTGCCTGCTCTTTGACAGGAACGACCTGGATGAAGTGATCTTCTGGATGTTCCAGCAGAAGGGCGAGATCAGCAGCTTCGTTATCCTGGCCATGGTTTTTAACCATTTCGATGTAGTTCGCCAGTAATTCTTTTACATCACTGATGCCTTTTGCTGAGAGGGTCTCGATGGAAACCTTCGCGCCTTTGGCGATTCGGCGGCTGATGGCTTCTTTTGTCAAGCCCATCTCCGGCTGGTGTCTCAGATAAACGACACCGCCTGTCATGCCTGCGCAAATCCATGGTCCCGGATCGCCGAGAACAAGTCCGCGGCCGTTGGTCATATATTCAAAAGCAAAACCTTTGATATTGGCGTTTGTTCCAAGATTCCCGAATTCTTTTTCAGGAATAGGCTTTTTCACCTGACCGCCGATGATCATATCGGCTCCTGATAAACGGATTCCGGCACGAGCATCTGCATTGCCCTGTGCTACGAGCAAACCTTTTTGTGCCCCGTATCCAAATCCCTTACCGACGGAACCGTTGTAGAAACCTCCGTCCTTGCCAGGAGATTTTGCAATTAAAATTGCGCCTCCGAATGATGTCTTGCCGACTCCGTCCTGGCCGCCGCCATCAATTTCTATGCTGATGCCGTCTGTGTTATAAGCGCCAAGTCCGTTTCCAAGGATGGATCCTTTATAACGGAGCGTGACTGGCTGAAGCTTTCTGTAGGATCCATCCAGACGTCCGCGGACCCTGTGGCAGGAAACCCTGCTTGCGAGCACTCGCTGCTCGGCAGTAACAGCCTGGAATTCACGTGACTGATGAAGCTCCTCATCGACAGCATCCAGGTATTCAGCGCCTGCTGCAACCTGAAGCTGTGCAGAAGCAAGGGAAGCGGCAGCTTCTTTTTGATGCGTGATTTGGCCAATTTCAAGCGGCTTCAGTAAATATGTTAAATCAAGCAGATCTTGACCTTTAATTTGTTCAAGCAAGTCTGAACGGCCGACTGCTTCCTGCAAATTCTTGATTCCTGCAGATGCAGCTAGAGCCTTAAGCTCATTTCCAAAAGCAGTGAACAAGTTCATGATGCCCTGGACGGCAAGGTCGAACTGGCGCGGTACAAATCGGCGCAGTCCATGTTCCTTCGCCTGTGCCTCGGAATCGATCTGTGTCGCGATTCCTACATGGCAAGTATCAAGATGGCAGCCGCGGCAAGTTGTACAGCCGATAGCAAGCATTGACAGCGTACCGAAGCCGACGCGGTTTGCACCTAAAAGCATATATTTAATGACATCCTGAGCACTCTTCACACCGCCGTCAGCCCAAAGCTCGACATTGTCTCGCAATCCGGCTTCAAGCAGGGCGTTATGTGCGGCTTTGATGCCGATTTCTGCCGGCAGTCCAACATATTGAAGGGCGTGAATACGGGCAGCACCAGTACCGCCATCGAAGCCGCTCAATGTGATGATATCCGCACCAGCTTTTGCAATACCGACTGCAATCGTACCGATATTCGGAACGACAGGAACCTTAACGGCAACACGCGCTTGGTCATTGGCCGTCTTCAATTCATGAATCATCTGTGCAAGGTCTTCGATTGAATAGATATCATGGTTGTTTGAAGGTGATATCAAATCGGAGCCAATCGTGGCATTCCTTGCTTCCGCGATTTTAGCCGTTACCTTCGAACCAGGTAGGTGTCCACCTTCACCAGGCTTTGCGCCCTGGCCAATCTTGATTTCCAGAAGGTTGGAGGAGTTCAGCAATTCAGCATTCACGCCGAAACGTCCTGAAGCAACCTGCTGGCCGCGAGTGCGTGGGTATTTGCCAAGCATATCCTTTATTTCGCCGCCCTCGCCGTTCATGCTGACCATGTTAAGACGGTCAGCACCTTCAGCATAAGCGCGGAAAGCAATTTCATTTTGTGAACCGAATGACATCGATGCGATGACGAACGGCAGGCTGTGATCGCCAACACCAATTTCAACTTCCTCCGGTGAAACTCCTGTCTCAGCCTTCTTCAATCCAGTCAAATGCCGGATGGTTGTAGGGTTGCTGTCTTCCTGTTCGGAAATTTTCTCGCGGTAAACGCTGTAATCTCCTGTAGAAGCAACCTCGCCAATCGCCTTCCAGATACGAGGGAAGAGGTGGAACGTTTTGCCGATCCGTTCTTTTTCGTTCTGGAAATCTTCTGCTCTTTTTAATGCATCTTCTTTCATTGCATCGAAATTGTATGCAAGTTCATTGGAACCAAAGAAGTTCACGATCACCAAATAATCTGCTACTTCATCATTCAGGCCGATCGCCGAGAACAAACGTCCATATCCACGCAATTCATGAATACCAATAGTAGAAATTACTTTTTCAAGACCCTTTGTCAAGGCACTGTATAGGTTAACGAGCGGCTTGACGGACTCATCAAGCACGGTCATGAACATATAATACGGGCTGACTGCGTCGGCACCAAGGCCAAGGGCAACAATGATATCATGCAGTGATCTTAATGAAGCAGAACGCAGCAGGAGTGAGCAGTCGCGGCGCAAACCTTCTTTTACAAGAGCCTGATCAATCGCCGAAACGACAAGGTGCGGATCTAGCCACAGTGCATTTTCCTGGTGGGACATTGCGTCGTCAAGCACAAGCAATGTTTTGCCATCCTTAACAGCAGCAATTGCCTCAGCAGCAAGCCTTTCAAGAGCTTCTTTAACGGTTTCATCATTGTGGAAGACCGTTTCCAGATACGCCGCCAGTTTATCATCCTGGTAACACTGGATGACCTGATCCATGCTTGGCTGGCCAGTTTCCAATGAAACCTCGTAGCCTGCCTTTCCTTCTACAAGAAGAGGTGTGATCAATTCTACGACTTTACCTGTCTCGGATTTGCCGAAAAGGGAAGGGCGCTTGCCGAGTACAGTCCGTGTTGAGAAATGTTCAGCTTCACGATCGCGGTCAATAGCGGGATTCGTTACGACAGCAACACTTTCTTTAATGAAGTCTGCGATATTCTTTCGTTCTGGATTCATCGCAGCAAGCGGTGCGTCGTGTCCGAGCGAGCGGATTGGCTCAGCGCCTTTTTCAGCCATCTGTTCGACAAGCTGAACATGGTCACGCTCCCAGCCAAATGCTTTATATTGTCCGTTATGGATTTTATCCGGATATGTCATTGTAACCGTCTTGCCAAGCTGCGGGCCCCCTAGGCGATGGCGGGCTTCCTGGAAAGCGAGGCGCTCTGAAAAACGCTTGAATACTTCACCCTGGAATTGTTCCATTTCAAATACTTCAATTGTGTCACCGTTCCATTTCAGGCCGACCTTCTCGCCTGGTGCGAGAGGTTTTGGGTCACCTGTGTAATCGGTTGACGGGATGATTCCCGGCTCTGATGAAAATAGGTAAGAGCTTTCTGTGTCTACCATCCAAAGCGGGCGCAGGCCTAGTGCGTCTACACTGAATACTGCTTCATCACCAAAGCGTGAAATGATGCCAGCAGGTCCCTGGGCGAAATGGCCCCATGCTTCGCGTATATAAGTATATAAATCTTGCAAATGTTCCGGATAAGCTTTGATTTCATTGAGGATTGGAGGGAACATCATGTCCATTGCCTCAAATAAAGAATAACCATCGCGACAAATAAACGTTTCGATTGTACGGCTGAGATCCTGTGAGTCACTTCCGTCTTTTACAAGCGGCACATTGACCATGCGCGCTTCATCGCGCAGCCTTGCGATTGTATTGATTTCACCGTTATGCCCAAGGACGCTGAACGGCTGGACACGGAAAAAGCTTGATAGAGTATTAGTTGAATAGCGATTGTGTCCAAGTGTCATGGTAGATGCCACAAGCGGGCTGGCCAGGTCATGATAGTATTTAGGCAGAATATCTCCTGCGCCCATTACCTTATAAACAGCATGATATTGGCTAAGGGAGGCCACATGAACCTGATCGTTTTTCTCGAAATCTACGATCATATCAAACAATTTGCCGGAAAGCTCCTGACCTGTTTGGTCTGCAAGGCAAGCGAACTGCCAGAATACAGGGTTTTCCTGAATCGCAATCGGACCGAGTGCCCCTGAATCAGTGACCTCGACTGATGAAAAAATCAGCTCCATATTCTGTTCTGCTAGCTTTGCCACCAGCTCATCCTGGATTGACTGCGCCTGCTCCGTCCTTGTGATAAAAACATGTCCGACCACAAAGTTCTCTTTGTCGACTGCACTAACATCAGCTCCGGCTGCAGCGAGCTTTTCCTTCCAGAGTGCGCGTGGGATGTCAATGTGCACGCCAACGCCATCACCCTCGCCATTAATAAAACCAGCTCGGTGGTTCATCGTGACCAGGCCGTTGATACAGTGGAAAATATTTTCGCGCGTAGGGATTTTCTTCTTTTCAATGCTGGCAACTATTCCGCATGCATCGTGTTCAAATCGTGAAAAGTCCTTAAATTGGGAAGGGTTCCATTGTGTTGTCATAAAAGTCGGCTTATAAAGGGTTCTTCTAAGCCGTTTCACCTCCTGAAAAAATAATCTATGATCTGTTGTTTGATAGCTTGGTACATGAGGGTATAACCTTAGACGGGAATTTAAAGCAGGGATTTTAAGCGGCCACTTGAATGGCAATTTTAAAATATTAATAGCAATCATATCATAAGAATTTTCAGAAATCAATTAATTATACATTAATTTGGATGAAGGATTATTACAAAAGGGGAGAGGAGAATAAAATGCACCTTGAAATGTAAACGGTTTCATTTCGGGTGGTAAAAATAACAGGCACCAAGTCGGTGCCTGTTATGTATAAAAAACTGTATATTTATTCATTAGCCATTGAATAAAATGACTGATCAACAGCATGAAGGGTTGCCTCGATGTCTTCCTGGGAGTGGGCGATGGTCACGAACCATGCTTCATATTTGGAAGGAGCGAGGTTAATTCCCTGCTCAAGCATCAGGTTGAAGAAGCGTGCGAACATTTCTCCATCCGTATTCTCGGCCTGCTCATAATTCTCTATTTTTTCTTCTGTGAAATAGATGGTCAATGCACCCTTCAGGCGATTGATTGTAATAGGAATCCCATGCTTCTTTGCAGAAGAAGTGATTCCTTCCTCGAGCATTGCCCCGAGCTGGTCGAGATACTCATAGACACCATCCTGTTTAAGCACCTCTAGGCAAGCGATGCCCGAAAGAATGGAAGCTGGGTTTCCAGCCATCGTGCCAGCCTGATAAGCAGGACCAAGCGGTGCCACCTTTTCCATGATTTCCGCACGTCCGCCGTAAGCGCCGATCGGCAGGCCGCCGCCAATGATTTTGCCCATTGCTGTCAAGTCTGGGGTAATACCCAGCAAGTCCTGTGCTCCTCCATACATGAAACGGAATGCCGTGATGACCTCATCGAAAATGATCAGCGAGCCAGCTTGATGCGTAAGCTCCTTCACTTCTTCTAAAAAGCCAGGTTTAGGCTCGACAATTCCGAAGTTGCCGACAATCGGCTCCACAAGTACCGCTGCGATCTGGTCGCCCCATTTTTCAAGTGCTTTCTTGAAGGGTTCAATATCATTGAATGGTACGGTAATGACTTCCTGGGCGATGCTCTTTGGTACACCCGCCGAGTCTGGAGTTCCAAGGGTGGAAGGTCCTGATCCTGCAGCAACCAGCACCAGGTCAGAGTGTCCATGGTAACAGCCTGCAAATTTGATGATTTTATCCCTGCCTGTATATGCTCTAGCCACACGGATCGTTGTCATAACCGCCTCTGTACCGGAGTTAACAAAGCGCACTTTATCAAGTGCTGGCATTGCTTCCTTAAGCATTTTGGCGAATTTGACTTCATGCGGGGTCGGTGTTCCGTATAGGACACCTGTTTCTGCGGCCCTTTTGATCGCTTCAGTAATATGCGGGTGAGCATGTCCGGTAATGATCGGGCCATATGCCGCTAGATAATCGATATATTGATTGCCATCCACATCCCAGAAGTATGCTCCCTGGGCACGCTCCATCACGATAGGGGCACCGCCGCCAACCGCCTTGTACGAACGGGATGGGCTATTGACACCGCCTACGATATGTTCAAGAGCTTCACTATGTATCCGCTCAGAATTCGTTCTTTGCATCGTAAAACCTCCTACTATATAACTGCTTTTCTATTTTATCATTATTTCTGTTTTTTACAGATTGTTTCACTTTTCGTTCATTTTCAGCGAAAAAAGAAGCCGGAAGGCCTTGAACTATTTTTCGAGCTTAGGAGGCCAGAAAAAGGCCTTTTTGTATTTTGAGTAATGCAGAAGGGGCTGTTTTGTTAAAAACTCTTGTTGTACAAAAGGTATGAGCATTTCCTGTGAGATTTCAGCCTGGGCCCTTTGGAGTTCCCATTTTGTGTGGTGTATGTCTCCGCGGATGAGCTTATTGCCGAGTTTTGTCCAAAAACAATATCTTTCTGTAAGCCACTGTTCCAATGTCCCTGGTTTTGCGAAAAATACCTGAGTTTCTGGTATATATCGCAGTTCCACTTTTGCGTTTCCGCCTGAGGCCTGTACACGTCTGGAACTCATCTCAAAATGATTCTTTTCCTGAAAGCGGATGTTTGATTGTTTATAGTTTAGGCCGAAAACTGCCTTTGCTCCCAGAACTGCAAGCAAGTGGTTGGCATCCAGCGAAAAGAAATAGACACCAGTCTTCGGACCGTATTTTACATATGTCCTTACATTCACTTCGAGATAGGAGCTGAAAAAAGGAATGGCAGGCGTAAACCTTCCCCGTGTGTTCTTGACCTGGAAAGGGACAATTCCGATCCAAGCGCTGCTGTCAAAAGTGTCAATCTCAAGCTCTTTAGGAACATGCTCCCTTAATGAAGCGGCAGGCACTGGCCAGTGAACAAATAAAGTGTGATGCCATTCCTGTGTCATGACCCAGTTCATATCAGGCAAAGGATAGGGGCGGTGGCTTTGGACCAGCAATTCCTTTTCCATTTGATACTCCTCCTTTTTGTGGTTAAAATACCCTCTAACAGCCAGGAGTAATCAGGCATAGCATTTGTTTTAGCCAGAAGGATTGGCTAAACTGTTTGAGTGACCAAAGGAGGAAATATTCATGAACGCGATTGAAGTGAACGGGTTGCGGAAGGAATTCAAGGCTTATTCAAGCCGTTCCGGATTATCGGGCGCCTTCCGTGATCTTTTTACACGTAATTATAAAATCGTTCCTGCAGTGAACGATATCAATTTTACTGTCAAACAAGGTGAAATGGTCGGTTACATCGGCGAAAATGGAGCCGGGAAATCGACAACCATCAAAATGTTGACCGGAATCCTGACCCCGACATCAGGGAGTGTCATCGTCAATGGCATGAATCCACACAAGGAAAGGGAAAAATTCGTCCAAACGATTGGCGTTGTTTTTGGCCAGCGTTCTCAGCTCTGGTGGGACATCGCTGTCCAGGAATCGTTCCGTCTGTTGAAAAAGGTCTATAAAGTTTCAGACGCTCAGTATAACGAGCATATGGATCATGTAATCAAGACACTCGATCTGGAGCCGTTGCTGGATAAGCCTGTAAGGAAGCTGTCGCTTGGCCAGAGGATGCGCTGTGAGCTTGCGGCCGCGCTGATCCATAACCCTCCGCTGTTATTCCTTGATGAGCCTACTATCGGGTTGGATGTGCTTGTGAAATTAAAAATCAGAGAGTTTTTGAAGGAGATCAATGAAAAGTACAATACGACGATCCTGCTTACGACCCATGACCTTACCGATATTGAAGCGTTATGCGAGCGGGTCGTCATGCTTGATGAAGGAAACATCATCTATGATGGCGCGCTGAAAAATCTGAAGGAAACGTGGGGCGAAGGGAAGGAAATCAGCTTTGAGTTCCTTGAAAAAGCCGATCTCAGCCGTTTGGAGACTTTGACGGATGACCTTGATATCAAGTGGGAACTAGATGAAAGGAAACAAATTTTCACTGCGGTAACAGGGGACGATGAGGAAACGGTATCGCAGGTAATCGCCCGTACAGTTGCCGCCTATAAGGTAAGGGATGTAAAAATCAATGAACCGTCCACAGAAGAAATCATCCGCAATATCTATGATAAAGGGATGACACAGCATGGATAAATATATCGAGATGATCCGGATCCGATTTTTGATGATGCTGGCGTACAGGACTAATTATTATACAGGGATCTTGATATACAGCATCAATATCGGGGCTTATTATTTTCTTTGGAATGCGATTTACGGCGGGAAAAGTGAAATCGAAGGCTTGAGTGCCGTCCAAATGACGACATATGTGGCGGTTGCCTGGATGGCAAGGGCGTTTTATTTTAACAATATCGACCGGGAAATGGCGACCGAAATCAAGGAAGGCAAGGTTGCCGTCGAGTTAATCAGGCCATATAACTATCTCGGAATGAAAACGATGCAGGGACTAGGGGAAGGGATCTTCAGACTGTTCTTCTTCTCGGTGCCGGGCATGGTCATCGTCGCATTGATTTTTCCTATGGAGTTCTCTGCGGATGCTGCGACTTGGGGTTTGTTTGCGATTTCGATTGTCCTAAGCTTTTTCATCAACACACAATTGAACCTGCTGACTGGAATTACCACTTTCTTTCTATATAATAATACAGGCCTGATCCGAGCCAAGCGTGTACTGATTGACTTGTTTTCAGGATTGCTGCTGCCGATCAGCTTTTTTCCTGGGTGGGCACAGGAAATCATGGGATTTCTTCCGTTTCAGGGAATCAGCTATATCCCAAGCATGATATTCACGAATGGTTTCACAGGGAGCCAGGCTGTTGAAGGGCTGATGCTCCAGGGCGCATGGGTGTTGATATTGGTGATCCCGACCCAGATTCTTTGGGTCATTGCTAAAAAACAACTGATTATACAGGGAGGGTGATGTATGTTTTACATCAGCATGTTTTTTCAGTATGTCGCCCAGTATATGAAGACAAGGCTCGAATACCGGGCGGATTTGATTGTTGAAATCTTCTCGGATTTATTGTTCCAGGCTGTCAACCTGATTTTTATCCTGGTCGTATTCGATCATACCGATTTCCTGAACGGCTGGAGCAGGGATGAAATCATCTTTATTTACGGGTTTTTCCTTGTGCCTTATGCACTGTTCTCGGCTTTTTTCAATATCTGGGATTTCAATGAACGGTATATTGTAAAAGGAGAGCTGGACAGGATTTTGACAAGACCGATTCATAGCTTGTTCCAGATTATCCTCGAAAGGATGGAGCTGGAGTCACTGTTTGGGGCCGTAACCGGACTGGCTGTTATGTTTTATGCCGGAAGCCGGCTTGGTCTTGAGGTGAACTGGTCTGATCCTTTCTTGTTCATTTTATTCGTCCTGGGCGGTGTCCTTGTATACGCCGGCATTTTCGTGATGATTGCCTGCATCAGCTTCTGGGCAGATGCCCGGACATCAATTATGCCGATGATGTACAACATTGGCAACTATGGACGCTATCCGGTAGATATCTACAACAAGGCAATCCGGTTTGTTTTGACATGGATTCTGCCATTCGCTTTCGTCGGCGTCTATCCGGCAGCTTACTTCCTGGGTCGCGATGAGTGGTACGGTTACTCTTTTTTGACACCTGTGGTCGGGCTTGTGTTTTTCAGCCTGTCTGTTTTCATTTGGAATGAAGGCGTGAAAAGATACCGGGGAGCCGGGAACTGAATATAACAGGTAAGGCCGCAGCAAACCGTGCTGCGGTCTTTTTTTGTAGGTGAAGGTTCAGGTTCAGGCAGAAGAAGGTGCAACTTCAGAAAGGTTTGGGCTTGGGAGAGGAAAAGCTGTCAGGGGCATTAACTTTACAGCTTATATCCTGCTGCATGGACCTGCTTGCATACTCTTGATTTCACCAGCGTATAGTTGAAGGGAGAGAAGCAGGAAATGAGGCTTGCGCATGCAATTTTACATTTCGGTTATTTTAATCATATTAGCGATAATTTTAAGTCTGAGAACATTATTTATTCCTCACAAGATAAAAGGGAAACAGGTATCGTTCGAGAATTTCGTCATAATTGCGCTGATTTACGCTACGGTGATGGCGGCATTTGGGCTATTGTATTATTTACTGGACCTGAAGGGGATTTGGGTGCTCTCCGATGTGAGCATGCGCCCGAGCACCTCTTCATATGAAAGGATGTCTACGAGTATGTACTTCAGTGCCATTACGCTATTTTCCGTAGGGTATGGCGATATAGCACCGGTTGGAATAGGGAGGGCAATCGCTGTTTTGGAAGCACTCATAGGCTACACGATTCCAGCCGCCTTTGTGACGAGGGCTATGTTTGACCAAAAACGGTCATGACGCATTCCTTTGATTTGTATTCCAACCCAAAATTAGATAGGCTAAAGATAATAGAATTGATTTTGGAGGGATACATAATGACACTGGCAATAGGTGAAAAAGCACCGGCATTTGAACTGCCGGCCAGCAATGGGGAAACCGTCAAGCTATCTGATTATGCAGGAAAAAATGTGGTCCTTTATTTTTACCCAAAGGATATGACTCCTGGATGCACAACGGAAGCATGTGATTTCAGGGATCACCATGAGAGTTTTGAAGGAGTGGACGCAGTTATTCTTGGAGTAAGTCCCGACCCAATCAATCGCCATGAAAAATTCATCGAGAAACATGGTCTGCCATTCCTGCTATTGGCTGATGAAGATCACAAAACGGCGGAGGATTATGAAGTATGGAAGCTGAAAAAGAACTTTGGCAAGGAATACATGGGAATTGAACGTTCAACCTTCATCATTGATAAGAATGGCAATCTAGTCAAGGAATGGAGAAAAGTAAAAGTGAAAGGCCATGTTGAGGAGGCCCTTGAATATATAAAAGAAAATCTTTAATCAAAAGGACAGCCGGGAGAGAGGCTGTCTTTTTGCTGATTTGGCTAAATTTATAAGCTATAATAGGATATATTAATAAAAACTATGACCAGTCAGTCATCTATTTTTAAAGTTGGGGAGGCTTTAAGTTGAAGGAAAAGGAAAAAGCAATCATCGAAGCAGCAATCAAGCTTTATGCGACTAAAGGATTTGCATCCACTTCGATCCAGGAAATTGTATCGGAAAGCGGAATCTCCAAAGGAGCTTTCTATCTATACTTTAAATCCAAGGATGCTTTATTGATCGCGATCCTTGAATACTACTTTGATTATATACAAACGAAGCTTGAAGCGTATGAGCAAGAGCAGCTGCCTCCAAGAGAAAAGTTTTCATTACAGCTGGCTGCGTTATTCAATACAATGCTTGAGCATAAAGAGTTCATCATCATGCAATCAAGAGAACAGGCAATTCCACTGAATGAAGAGGTAAAGGAATTGATGATCCGCAAGTATTATGAAGCCCAAATGTATTATCAAAGCAGCCTGCGTGCTATCTATGGCCAAAAAGCTGAACCGCATCTTTGGGATTTGGCTCTCATGCTTGAAGGGTTCTTCAACTCATATATGAAGCTGCTGATTTTCAATCCAGAGGGCTTCAAGATTAATGAATTAGTGGAATATATACTGAGGAGAGTCGATTCATTAGTGGATGGCCTTGAAGGAGAGGAACCGGTAGCCTCCGAAGAAAAAGTCCAGGAACTTATAAATAAAACAAAGGCGTTCTTCCTGGCGGATACCCAGGATATTAAAACAATCCTCAAAAAAATGAAACATGCGATTTCCAATCTGGAAGATACCGAAGATTTGAATGTTTCGCTGGAAGTACTTGAAAGTGAAGTGGAAAGGGAATCGCCGCGGATTCCAGTAATCCAGGGGATGTTATCGAACTTCAAGGCAGAACAATCGCTGGACAGCTTCCGAGAGGCAATTGCTGAATTTTATGGTGTGAAGGGCTAAAATTCTGCCGCCTATTTTTATCAATACAGGCTACTGTCCATTCATTTTAGCTCTAACTGAATATCATTGTATTAGGGCATACCTCCTCAAACGATTTAGCGGGCTACAACAGCCCGCCTTTTTTGTGTGCCAGGCATGTTCATTAACTTGGCGGTGAAAGTCCGCTATGGGCGTTGGGATATGCGAACCATTAGCTGAAGGCAAGGGTGTCCGTGGCGACGCGGAATCTGAAGGAAGCCCTAGGCAAATCCTCGGTCTGAGGTACACGAATCACATTTGAGGTTTTCATTCCTGGATGAGTCTGCAAAACAAGATGAAGTCCAAAATATCCCCGGATGGAATGGAAATAAATGTGGCAGATACATGAGGAGAAAGTGAATGAACTTACCCTGGGAGATCTCTTAACCTCCCTGACGGGAACCTATTTAGCGATAAATAGCTGAGTTAAGAGAAGTCAGCAGAAGTCATAGTATCAACCTCTTGGTTGAGAAGGACTGAACGAAAGGAGTGACCATGTTAGAGCCATTTACAAAGAGGCAATGACACAGTAAACCAGAAGGGCTTTGGAGAAGAAGATTGGACGGAATCCAGGAGATCTTCTTTTGAAGCGTGGAGCCACTTTGTACAAACTTGATGACATGGGACCAATATGGAAACTAATGATAGTTTAATTCAAAGAATTATAAGTCCAGAAAACCTAAACCTAGCCTTTCTGAAGGTAAAAAGAAATAAAGGGGCAGCTGGTGTCGATGCGAAAGATATAGAAGCTACCCGCCTTCATCTTAAAGAGCAAGGACAGGAAATCATCAGGCTTATACAGGACGGAAAATATAAGCCCCAGCCGGTAAGAAGAGTCGAAATTCCCAAACCAGATGGCGGGAAGAGAAAGTTAGGAATCCCAACAGTAACAGACCGTGTTTTCCAACAGGCTATGGTTCAAGTCCTAACCCCTATATTTGATAGACAATTTAGCCATTATAGCTATGGTTTTAGACCGAACAAGAGCGCACATCAAGCTATCGAACAGGCTAGGTCATTCATTGACGACGGATATCAATTTGTGGTGGACATTGACCTGGAGAAATTCTTCGATAAAGTGAATCATGATAAACTCATGTCCCTAATTTCCAAGACAATAGAGGACAAACCCACTTTGAAGTTAATCCGACGGTATTTACAAGCAGGAATTATGGAGAATGGATTAGTTACAGTAAATAAAGAAGGGACCCCTCAAGGAGGTCCGCTAAGCCCTCTCCTTAGTAACATCATGCTAAATGAACTGGATAAGGAAATTGAAAAACGTGGACATAAATTTGTCCGTTATGCCGATGACTGCAACATATACGTTAAGAGTCTAAAAGCTGGAGAACGGGTTAAACAGGGTATCACGGATTTTATCGAGAGAAAGTTAAAACTGAAGGTCAACGAGGAGAAAAGTGCAGTGGGAAAGCCATCGGCACGTATATTCTTAGGGATGAGTTTTTACTCTTCGAGCAACAAAACCCGGATATACGTGCCGAAGAAGTCGAAAAAGAGACTCGAGGAAAAGCTTAAAAGGTTAACAAACCGTAACTGGGGAATTGCCATGGAATACCGAATCCTTAAAATCAACCAACTAATCCAGGGATGGGGAAATTACTTCAAAGTAGCTGATATCAAGAGATATGCAGAAAAGATAGACGGTCATATCAGGAGAAGGCTACGTGCTTGTCGCTGGAAAGAATGGAAGAAAACCAGGACTAAATTCCGGAATCTGATTAGATTAGGAATTAAAAGATATAAAGCCTGGCAATATGCAAACTCCCGAAAGGGATACTGGAGAAATTCAAAGAGTCCTGCCTTGGATCAAGCCATGAATAATAAATACTGGCTTCAGCAAGGGTTGAAACAATTAACAAACATTATTACATAAACTTTCGAACCGCCGTATACCGAACGGTACGTACGGTGGTGTGAGAGGTCGGGGGTTAATCACCCCCTCCTACTCGATTATGGTCTCTAAAGGCTTGTAAGTTGTTTAATAGCGTGAAAATTAATACAATTATTAATATGACAATAGAACGAAGGGTTTGGTCTATATGAAAATTTACTCCTCTATTCTGCCTGTTGAGGCTTTGCAGGATGATGTGAAAAAGGAATTTCCGGAAGTCAGCTTTGAATTTCATAAAGGGATAAAAGAAGATTTGTTTTTGGATGCCGAAATCTTTCTTACATACGGCGAGGATTTAACAGAAGAACTTATTTACAAGGCAGACAAATTAAAATGGATCATGGTCATGTCAGCCGGACTGGATAGAATGCCGTTCGAGGCCTGCAAGAAGCGCGGGATTCTCGTTACCAATGTCAGGGGGATTCATAAAATACCGATGGCTGAATTTACAATCGGCATGATGCTGCAGCATGCTAAGCAAATGAGATCCCTTTTGGCAAATGAACAGACCAGGACATGGGAGCGTAAATTGCCAATGGGAGAATTATACGGCAAGACATTGCTCATTCTAGGAATAGGTGCTATTGGCGGAGAAGTGGCAAGACTGGCGAAAGCATTTAATATGAAAACAATTGGTGTGAATCGGAGTGGGCGTGAAGCCGAATGGGCTGACGAAATATTCACGATGGATAACTATCGAGGGGCCTTACCGCAAGCAGATTTCATTGTCTCAGTATTGCCAAGCACGAGCGAAACAAAGCATTTTCTGGATCACATTGATTTTGACATGATGAAGGATACAGCGGTGTTTATCAATATAGGCCGCGGTGATTTGGTTACGGATGAGGTTTTAACTGCAGCGCTTCAGGAAAATAAGATAGCACACGCGTACCTGGATGTATTTTATGAAGAACCACTGAAAGAAAGCCATCCATTCTGGACGATGGATAATGTAACGGTAACGCCGCATATTTCAAGCCTTACGAAAAATTATCTGCCACGATCTTTTGAAATTTTTAAACATAATCTGCATACATATATTAAAAATGGGTCGGATTATCTCAATGTAATTGACATGGACAGGGGGTACTAGGAGATGAAGATTTATACGAAGACTGGGGACAAGGGAACAACGTCCCTTATTTATGGAACAAGGGTATCCAAGAATGATAAAAGAGTGGAAGCTTATGGCACATGTGATGAAACGAATTCAATGATTGGGCTGGCTTTAAGCTATTTAAACGGTGAGTATTTCAGTGGCAAAGAAGACATGCAGGAAATATTCCATAAAATCCAGACAGCATTGTTCCATGTTGGTGCAGAACTTGCCACACCTTCTGGAAAAAATGTGAAGTGGACTCTTGAGGAAAAAGACATCGAAGAACTAGAGGCGAAGATTGATGCCTGGGATGCAGCACTTCCGCAATTGACTAACTTTATTCTCCCTGGAGGACATCAGGCTGGAGCCGCTCTGCATGTAGCAAGGACTGTTGCGAGAAGGGCAGAACGGCAGGCTGTTGAACTGGGCGAAGAGGTTAACCCGCTTGTCCTTTCCTATTTGAATCGACTCTCCGACTTCCTGTTTGTTGCAGCGAGATATGTGAACATGCATCTGGGATCTAAGGAACAAACTTTGCACCAGGATTAATTCAAATGCAGCATTTACGCATGTTTGTGGTGTAGTAATATTGACAAAAGTGGAATGGAATTAGTACACTATTTATAAATATTATAAAATAAGAATTATAATCTAAAGTAAAGTGAGGTGCATGGCGGTGGTACAGAGTCAGTTAAAAGAAGCCTTGGATACCTTGAAGGATACAGGAGTCCGTATTACTCCGCAACGTCATGCGATACTCGAATTTTTAATAAACTCAATGTCGCACCCTACTGCTGATGAGATATATAAAGCGCTCGAAGGAAAATTCCCGAATATGAGCGTAGCGACAGTTTATAACAATTTGAGAGTATTCCGTGAAGTTGGATTGGTAAAGGAACTGACATATGGAGATGCTTCAAGTCGTTTTGATTTTGTGACTTCCCATCATTATCACGTTATTTGTGATAAGTGCGGGAAGATCGTCGACTTTCATTACCCAGGACTTGACGAGGTTGAACACTTGGCTTCCCATGTAACAGGTTTTAAAGTCGGTAACCATAGAATGGAAATTTACGGTACCTGTCCGGATTGCTCTGCGAAGGAAGCTCATTAAACTAACCACTGATGGCAAAAGCTATCAGTTTCTTTTTTGGGTGAAATCCAAATAAAAATAGAACTCGGCTTCAGCCGAGTTCTATTTTTGTTCTTTTCGGTTGTATTGTTCATCAAACTCTTTGCCCTCAAGAGTTGGGTCAAGAGTTAACGGTTCATTGCAATACATGCAAATATCCACACGGCCAAGCATCTTGGTCTGTTTATTGCAGTTAGGACAGACAACCTGAACTGTTTTTGTCGATAACATTCCAATCCAAAAATAAACAACCGTGCTTGCAATAATGAAAAGCAATCCCAGGATCATGAAAATGGTCATGACCAATGGTGAGTTCCGAAAGAAGATCCCTGCGTACATAACGATGAAGCCAATGAAAATCAGGCTCAGCGCAAAGGTGCGGATTTTATTTATTTTACTAGAATATTTAGCCATTGGAATTTCCCTCCCTAAAATCTAACTATATCATACCATTTGCGGCAAGATAATCATAAAAAAGTCTAAGGGAGTGTCGAAAATTGTCTAGAGGAAATGCAGGAGATTTTATATAATTGTCGAACATATATGCTAACAAACAAATGGAGGAGTTTATTATGGAGGATATCCTTCGTTCAATTTATCAAGAACGTGCAAGCCATCCTAATACAGTTGGAGTAGTGGTGGTCGAGAAGAGGCAAAAGGCCTTGGCCGCCACCGATACTTTTGATGTCATCCTGCTTATTATAGTAAAAGAAAATAATGATCCCGTCTTTGTAAAACATTATTCTTATGAAGATAAAAAAGCAGCGATGCACATTGTCACAGAAAAACAAATCAATGATTGGCTTTTAATAGGCAATAACAAAAAAATATTTGATTGGCTGTACAACGGAAAGATCGTCTTTGACCGTAATGAACGGATTGCCAACCTAAAGCACGAGCTCAGAGAGTTCCCTTTCTTTGGCCGGAAAATTAAAATGGGCATCGAGTTTGCAAAATTGATCAGAAGATATTCTGATGGAAGAGTACTCTTTGACAACTTTAATTATTTGGATGCTTATAATCATGTCGTCCATTCGCTGCATCACCTGGCTAGGCTGGCTGTAATCGAAAATGGTTTCCATCCAGAAGTTACTGTCTGGCATCAGGTCAAACAGATTGAACCGGAAATATATAAGTTATATGAAGAGTTGATATGCAGTGAAGAGTCCATTGAAAAGCGGCTGGAGCTATTATTCCTAGCCAGCGAATTTCTAATCCATAAAAGAACAAAGGTTGGCAGCCAGCATTTGCTTGAGGTGATGGAGAGTAAGGATCATTGGTCATTCAATGAATTGATGTCACATCCTGAGTTGGCACCTTACTCTGTAGACCTCAGTATTCTTGTAGAATATTTGATAGAAAAGAAAATTCTTGATGTAGTCAAAGTCGAAACAAAAGGACAAGGCATTTTCCACAGATATTATCAATCTGCAGAAAAACTATCCTAAAAAAATAAAAAAACCTATTGACCATTTAAAAAATACTTGGTATATTAATAACCGTCGCTGCGGAACACAGCAAAAACATTTTCGCGGCAGACGGTTAAAAAACTTAAAGTGCTTTTCAGTCGATAATATTTTTTAAAAAGTTGTTGACAGAAAAAACACTGGATGTTATATTAGTAAAGTCGCTTCTGGGCGACGCTAACTAACTTGCTCTTTGAAAACTAAACAAACAAGCGTCAACAAACAATAAATGATCATGTTTCTTCTATAGAACATGAGCCAACGTTTTAACTTATGAGCTAACTCATAACTCTTTTTTGGAGAGTTTGATCCTGGCTCAGGACGAACGCTGGCGGCGTGCCTAATACATGCAAGTCGAGCGGATCTTCATTAGCTTGCTTTTGAAGATCAGCGGCGGACGGGTGAGTAACACGTGGGCAACCTGCCTGTAAGACTGGGATAACTTCGGGAAACCGGAGCTAATACCGGATAATCCTTTCCCTCACATGAGGGAAAGCTGAAAGACGGTTTCGGCTGTCACTTACAGATGGGCCCGCGGCGCATTAGCTAGTTGGTGAGGTAACGGCTCACCAAGGCAACGATGCGTAGCCGACCTGAGAGGGTGATCGGCCACACTGGGACTGAGACACGGCCCAGACTCCTACGGGAGGCAGCAGTAGGGAATCTTCCGCAATGGACGAAAGTCTGACGGAGCAACGCCGCGTGAACGATGAAGGCTTTCGGGTCGTAAAGTTCTGTTGTTAGGGAAGAACAAGTACCGGAGTAACTGCCGGTACCTTGACGGTACCTAACCAGAAAGCCACGGCTAACTACGTGCCAGCAGCCGCGGTAATACGTAGGTGGCAAGCGTTGTCCGGAATTATTGGGCGTAAAGCGCGCGCAGGCGGTTCCTTAAGTCTGATGTGAAAGCCCCCGGCTCAACCGGGGAGGGTCATTGGAAACTGGGGAACTTGAGTGCAGAAGAGGAGAGCGGAATTCCACGTGTAGCGGTGAAATGCGTAGAGATGTGGAGGAACACCAGTGGCGAAGGCGGCTCTCTGGTCTGTAACTGACGCTGAGGCGCGAAAGCGTGGGGAGCGAACAGGATTAGATACCCTGGTAGTCCACGCCGTAAACGATGAGTGCTAAGTGTTAGAGGGTTTCCGCCCTTTAGTGCTGCAGCAAACGCATTAAGCACTCCGCCTGGGGAGTACGGCCGCAAGGCTGAAACTCAAAGGAATTGACGGGGGCCCGCACAAGCGGTGGAGCATGTGGTTTAATTCGAAGCAACGCGAAGAACCTTACCAGGTCTTGACATCCTCTGACAACCCTAGAGATAGGGCGTTCCCCTTCGGGGGACAGAGTGACAGGTGGTGCATGGTTGTCGTCAGCTCGTGTCGTGAGATGTTGGGTTAAGTCCCGCAACGAGCGCAACCCTTGATCTTAGTTGCCAGCATTCAGTTGGGCACTCTAAGGTGACTGCCGGTGACAAACCGGAGGAAGGTGGGGATGACGTCAAATCATCATGCCCCTTATGACCTGGGCTACACACGTGCTACAATGGATGGAACAAAGGGCCGCAAAACCGCGAGGTCGAGCCAATCCCATAAATCCATTCTCAGTTCGGATTGCAGGCTGCAACTCGCCTGCATGAAGCCGGAATCGCTAGTAATCGCGGATCAGCATGCCGCGGTGAATACGTTCCCGGGCCTTGTACACACCGCCCGTCACACCACGAGAGTTTGTAACACCCGAAGTCGGTGGGGTAACCTTTTGGAGCCAGCCGCCTAAGGTGGGACAGATGATTGGGGTGAAGTCGTAACAAGGTAGCCGTATCGGAAGGTGCGGCTGGATCACCTCCTTTCTAAGGATATTGCCGTAAAGGCAATCGGAATGCGAATCTTTCGATTCGTACTGTGGATGTAATCCACATAGTTGTACGCTTGTTTGTTTAGTTTTGAGGGAGCAATTCTCTCAAAGCTTTTTTGTTCCTTGAAAACTAGATAATCGTAAGTAAGAAGAACCAAGAAAAAACCGAGTGATCGCCATTTTAGTTTTTCTCTCTATTTAATAGAGAAATGACCTTTTAGGTTAAGTTAGAAAGGGCGCACGGTGGATGCCTTGGCACTAGGAGCCGATGAAGGACGGGACTAACACCGATATGCTTCGGGGAGCTGTAAGTAAGCTTTGATCCGGAGATTTCCGAATGGGGAAACCCACTGTTCGTAATGGAACAGTATCTTTGCCTGAATACATAGGGCATTGAAGGCAGACCCGGGGAACTGAAACATCTAAGTACCCGGAGGAAGAGAAAGCAAACGCGATTCCCTGAGTAGCGGCGAGCGAAACGGGACATAGCCCAAACCAAGAGGCTTGCCTCTTGGGGTTGTAGGACACTCAACATGGAGTTACAAAGGAACGGGGTAGATGAAGTGGTCTGGAAAGGCCCGTCAGAGAAGGTAAAAACCCTGTAGTTGAAACTTCGTTCCCTCCTGAGTGGATCCTGAGTACGGCGGGACACGAGAAATCCCGTCGGAAGCTGGGAGGACCATCTCCCAAGGCTAAATACTCCCTAGTGACCGATAGTGAACCAGTACCGTGAGGGAAAGGTGAAAAGCACCCCGGAAGGGGAGTGAAAGAGATCCTGAAACCGTGTGCCTACAAGTAGTCAGAGCCCGTTCATGGGTGATGGCGTGCCTTTTGTAGAATGAACCGGCGAGTTACGATTACATGCAAGGTTAAGTTGATGAGACGGAGCCGCAGCGAAAGCGAGTCTGAATAGGGCGAATGAGTATGTGGTCGTAGACCCGAAACCAGGTGATCTACCCATGTCCAGGGTGAAGGTTGGGTAACACCAACTGGAGGCCCGAACCCACGCACGTTGAAAAGTGCGGGGATGAGGTGTGGGTAGCGGAGAAATTCCAATCGAACTTGGAGATAGCTGGTTCTCTCCGAAATAGCTTTAGGGCTAGCCTCACGTTGTAAGAGTCTTGGAGGTAGAGCACTGTTTGGACTAGGGGCCCTCATCGGGTTACCGAATTCAGACAAACTCCGAATGCCAAAGACTTATCCGTGGGAGTCAGACTGCGAGTGATAAGATCCGTAGTCAAAAGGGAAACAGCCCAGACCACCAGCTAAGGTCCCAAAGTATACGTTAAGTGGAAAAGGATGTGGAGTTGCTTAGACAACCAGGATGTTGGCTTAGAAGCAGCCACCATTTAAAGAGTGCGTAATAGCTCACTGGTCGAGTGACTCTGCGCCGAAAATGTACCGGGGCTAAACGTATCACCGAAGCTGTGGATTGACATCTTAGATGTCAGTGGTAGGAGAGCGTTCTAAGGGCGTTGAAGTCAGACCGTAAGGACTGGTGGAGCGCTTAGAAGTGAGAATGCCGGTATGAGTAGCGAAAGATGGGTGAGAATCCCATCCACCGAATGCCTAAGGTTTCCTGAGGAAGGCTCGTCCTCTCAGGGTTAGTCGGGACCTAAGCCGAGGCCGAAAGGCGTAGGCGATGGACAACAGGTTGATATTCCTGTACCACCTCTTTATCGTTTGAGCAATGGGGGGACGCAGGAGGATAGGGTAAGCGCGCTGTTGGATATGCGCGTCTAAGCAGTTAGGCTGCAAGTGAGGCAAATCCCGCTTGCGTGAAGGCTGAGCTGTGACAGCGAGGGAAATATAGTACCGAAGTTCCTGATTCCACACTGCCAAGAAAAGCCTCTAGCGAGATAAAAGGTGCCCGTACCGCAAACCGACACAGGTAGGCGAGGAGAGAATCCTAAGGTGAGCGAGAGAACTCTCGTTAAGGAACTCGGCAAAATGACCCCGTAACTTCGGGAGAAGGGGTGCTCATTTGGGTGAATAGCCCGGATGAGCCGCAGTGAATAGGCCCAGGCGACTGTTTAGCAAAAACACAGGTCTCTGCGAAGCCGCAAGGCGAAGTATAGGGGCTGACGCCTGCCCGGTGCTGGAAGGTTAAGAGGAGGGGTTAGCTCACGCGAAGCTCTGAATCGAAGCCCCAGTAAACGGCGGCCGTAACTATAACGGTCCTAAGGTAGCGAAATTCCTTGTCGGGTAAGTTCCGACCCGCACGAAAGGCGTAACGATCTGGGCACTGTCTCAACGAGAGACTCGGTGAAATTATAGTACCTGTGAAGATGCAGGTTACCCGCGACAGGACGGAAAGACCCCGTGGAGCTTTACTGTAGCCTGATATTGAATTTTGGTACAGCTTGTACAGGATAGGTAGGAGCCTGAGAAACCGGAGCGCCAGCTTCGGTGGAGGCGTCGGTGGGATACTACCCTGGCTGTATTGAAATTCTAACCCACGCCCCTGATCGGGGCGGGAGACAGTGTCAGGTGGGCAGTTTGACTGGGGCGGTCGCCTCCTAAAGAGTAACGGAGGCGCCCAAAGGTTCCCTCAGAATGGTTGGAAATCATTCGCAGAGTGTAAAGGCACAAGGGAGCTTGACTGCGAGACCTACAAGTCGAGCAGGGACGAAAGTCGGGCTTAGTGATCCGGTGGTTCCGCATGGAAGGGCCATCGCTCAACGGATAAAAGCTACCCCGGGGATAACAGGCTTATCTCCCCCAAGAGTCCACATCGACGGGGAGGTTTGGCACCTCGATGTCGGCTCATCGCATCCTGGGGCTGTAGTCGGTCCCAAGGGTTGGGCTGTTCGCCCATTAAAGCGGTACGCGAGCTGGGTTCAGAACGTCGTGAGACAGTTCGGTCCCTATCCGTCGTGGGCGCAGGAAATTTGAGAGGAGCTGTCCTTAGTACGAGAGGACCGGGATGGACGCACCGCTGGTGTACCAGTTGTCTTGCCAAAGGCATCGCTGGGTAGCTATGTGCGGACGGGATAAGTGCTGAAAGCATCTAAGCATGAAGCCCCCCTCAAGATGAGATTTCCCATAGCGCAAGCTAGTAAGAACCCTGAAAGATGATCAGGTTGATAGGTCAGAGGTGGAAGCGCGGTGACGTGTGGAGCTGACTGATACTAATCGTTCGAGGACTTAACCAAAATGATTACTCGTTCTTCTTGTTTTCTTCTTACAACATTATCTAGTTTTGAGGGAATAAAAGCTTTTCATTAAGTGAAAAACTTTCTTAATTTTTCTCTTGCAAAATGCATAAAAGACAGTATAATAGATATTGTCTTTAAAAAATGTCTGGTGGCGATGGCGAGAAGGTCACACCCGTTCCCATACCGAACACGGAAGTTAAGCTTCTCAGCGCCGATGGTAGTTGGGGGTTTCCCCCTGTGAGAGTAGGACGCCGCCGGGCAGGATGCATTTTCATCCAATCTTCAAAGATATGGATCGCGTATCCAAGTCGGAGAAATAATCATTATTCCGCAGTAGCTCAGTGGTAGAGCACTCGGCTGTTAACCGAGCGGTCGTAGGTTCGAATCCTACCTGCGGAGCCAATTTGGAGAGCTGTCCGAGAGGTCGAAGGAGCACGATTGGAAATCGTGTAGACGGTCAACGCTGTCTCAAGGGTTCGAATCCCTTGCTCTCCGCCATAGAAACTTATATCTGGCCCCTTGGTCAAGCGGTTAAGACACCGCCCTTTCACGGCGGTAACACGGGTTCGAATCCCGTAGGGGTCACCAAACGGAGGATTAGCTCAGCTGGGAGAGCATCTGCCTTACAAGCAGAGGGTCGGCGGTTCGATCCCGTCATCCTCCACCATGATTTTTCACGAAGTGAAAATAATCTTCAATTAATATCGTCGCGGGGTGGAGCAACGAGCGTTACTTCACTGTATGAACTGCGAGTTGTACCGATTGAGCAGCAGCTTGAATAAACTTCCTGAGATCGGGACAGTCATTGCTCTTAAGGTGCATGCACAAATCGATATTCTTTATTACCGTCGCGGGGTGGAGCAGTCCGGTAGCTCGTCGGGCTCATAACCCGAAGGTCGCAGGTTCAAATCCTGCCCCCGCAATCATAAAGTTATTTTCAAGTTAATCACTTGAAAAGACTTTGGTCCCGTGGTGTAGCGGTTAACATGCCTGCCTGTCACGCAGGAGATCGCCGGTTCGATCCCGGTCGGGACCGCCATTGTGGCTCAGTAGCTCAGTCGGTAGAGCAAAGGACTGAAAATCCTTGTGTCGGCGGTTCGATTCCGTCCTGAGCCACCATTTATGTAATACCTTGTTATTTAGGTAATTTAATAAAATGGCTTTTTTAACATCAGAAAAAATGTTATAGTGGAGGGGTAGCGAAGTGGCTAAACGCGGCGGACTGTAAATCCGCTCCCTCAGGGTTCGGCGGTTCGAATCCGTCCCCCTCCACCACTTAATATAGGGGTATAGTTTAAAGGTAGAACGAAGGTCTCCAAAACCTTTGGTGTGGGTTCGATTCCTACTACCCCTGCCAATTTTATTATGGCGATTGTGGCGAAGTGGTTAACGCATCGGATTGTGGTTCCGACATTCGTGGGTTCGATTCCCATCAGTCGCCCCATTTTAATCACAAATTCATCAGTAGATGAATAGTATATTTTGGGCTATAGCCAAGCGGTAAGGCAACGGACTTTGACTCCGTCATGCGTTGGTTCGAATCCAGCTAGCCCAGCCATTTTGCGGAAGTAGTTCAGTGGTAGAATACAACCTTGCCAAGGTTGGGGTCGCGGGTTCGAATCCCGTCTTCCGCTCCAAAAATATATGGCGGCATAGCCAAGTGGTAAGGCAAAGGTCTGCAAAACCTTTATTCACCGGTTCAAATCCGGTTGCCGCCTCCACTAGATTATAGTGGCAGCAAGACAATTTAATATGCCGGTGTGGCGGAATTGGCAGACGCGCACGACTCAAAATCGTGTTCCTTCTGGAGTGTCGGTTCGACCCCGACCACCGGTACCACTTTTATTATAAACAGGTGATCCTGTTTTCTTTATTTCATAAAGATGTGTATGCGGGTGTAGTTTACTGGTAAAACCTCAGCCTTCCAAGCTGATGTAGTGGGTTCGATTCCCATCACCCGCTCCATACATACGTGACTAACGCAGTATGTCGTTTCCAGAAAACGATATGCTGCGTTTTTTCTTTTCTTTGTCTTTGTAAAAAACTGAATGTTGATTTCACAGTGTTCCATTCAAGTCGTTGGATTTTGTCTTATTTATAGCAGTTAACCGGAATACCTCCGCTTATTTCAGCTTCATACGCTTCAAATATTACAATAGCCGGAATTTCTCCGCTTAAAAATCTCATACCTACTTGAAAATAACAATGAATGATATAAAGTATTATCTTTTCTTTAAATATTTCTCGAAAAGAAAGTAGGATGCCTCAGCATCCTAAAATTCGATATGTGCCCGCTCCGCCATGGATTTGGGTAAACATGTTCATTAGAGACTCGGTCATTTTTTGCTTGCCTTCAGGGGAAGCTGAAGGTCTTAAATAAACGATCTGCAGAGCATTTGTTGTTTTTTCAGTTACGGCTGTTCTTTCTGAATCAACAAATGGACTTCCGAATGGTCCTTGTTCATCAGCAGAGATCATCAGGTTCGCCAGGTTATTCGTTCTTCCATTCAAACCTGTGTATTCTTCGTTTTCTTCTCCTATTTTAATCGTTACATTCCCCAACAGCTTGTCACTGTCATAAACACCTATTGGGATTTGATATTCAAGTGAGAAGAAATTATTTAAATCTATCGCGCTATGTATTGATTGAAGATAATTCTGCTTTGCAACACGGCGGTAGAGTGCTTCTGCTGAGTGTCTGTATCGGTTCGGGTCCTTCCCTGTAGTTTTGAATATTGAGCGCCACTCTTTAATGCCTTCAAGATCCGTTACGTTTTTTTCCAGAAGGTCGAAGTAGATTGATTCCTGAAAAAGCTGCAATCTGCCTTTTAACATTTGCGGAGACTTACCTACCTGTATGTCTTTATATTCGATAATCCCGACTGAAAATCGGGGAATGAGATCACATAATGCACTGGAAACTTGAATTTCCATTGATTCCACCTCCAAATTGGCTTTAAAATAGTTTATCATAAAAGTAATTTGCTTATAAATTTAGGGATTCAATATAGATAACAATATTGAAAGGAGGGAACCACCATGGATACAGCTAGCCTGAAAAAGGATATTATTGAATACAGCAAAACGATCGGCATCGATAAAATTGGTTTTGCAGCTCCATCAGCATTTGAAGAGATGAAGGTCAGGTTATACAGGCAGCAGGAACTTCAATATCAATCTGGATTCGAGGAAAAGGACATTGAGAAGAGAACGGAGCCTTCTCTGATCTTTGATCGTCCTAAATCAATCATCTCGATAGCAATAGCTTATCCTTCAAAGATGAAGACGAGAGTTGTCAGCAAGAAGGGAGAACGGCGTGGAATCTTCTGCCGTGCATCCTGGGGGACAGATTACCACGTGGTCCTTAGGGACAGGCTGAAAAAACTGGAGGAGTACATTGTATCGAAGGTACCTGATGCGAGGTTCAAGTCGATGGTCGATACGGGAGAACTTGTGGACAGAGCTGTTGCTGAACGGGCAGGAATCGGTTGGAGCGGAAAGAACTGTTCCATTATCACACCAGAGTTTGGATCATATGTTTATTTGGGTGAGATGATCACGAATCTTCCATTTGAACCCGATACGCCGATGGAGGATCGTTGTGGCAGCTGCAATAAATGTGTGGAAGTCTGTCCGACAGGAGCTCTTGTGCAGGGCGGCCAGTTAGATGCGCAAAAATGTATTGCCTTCGTGACTCAGACTAAGGGCTTTTTGGCAGACGAGTTCCGTGAAAAGCTTGGAAACCGCTTATATGGCTGTGATACTTGCCAGACAGTTTGTCCTGAGAATAAAGGGAAGGATTTTCACTTTCATGAAGAAATGGAACCTGACCCTGAGATTGCGAAGCCGCTCCTGAAACCTTTACTGACCATGAGCAACCGTGAATTTAAAGAAAAGTTCGGGCACGTCTCCGGTTCGTGGAGAGGCAAGAAGCCTATTCAGCGCAATGCGATCATTGCCCTTGCGCATTATAAGGATAATACAGCAATACCAGAGCTGATTATGGTGTTGAAGGATGACCCAAGACCTGTGCTCAGGGGGACAGCAGCATGGGCCCTTGGCAAAATCGGCGGCAGTGACGCTTTTGACGCATTGAAACATGCTTCTTCTGTTGAGAAAGATGAGGAAGTATTAAATGAGATCAGCAAGGGAATGGAATTTTTCAAGGGCAATTCAGAGTCGAATATAACTGTGTAAGAAGGATGGATTTTCATAAAATCCATCTCTTTTTATGCGTGAAATCCTGGAACGTTTCATAAATATGAATGGTGAAGGGAGAGATGAACATGCGTGAGCAACTGCAGGAACTGTTGGAACAGCGTGTCCTTCAATGTGTTTCCATGCCGAGAAATCAATTGCACGAGTGTCCCAGTATAGAGCAGAAAAAGCAGAGTTTTGCCAACAGATCTGCTGAAATAGTAAAAGCAAAGGCAAATGGCAGGGTTGAAGAAAAATTTGAAGATAAGGAGAATGCCTCGATTTTATATGAGGTTCATTTTCAGTATTTGATCAAGCAGCGGGGACTATTTTACATGGAGGAGGAAGTGGAGAAGAGGCAGGCGGAGTTTTACAAGGGTGTTCTGGTAAAGGATGAAAAGCTGAATGAGATCAGAGAGTCCCAGGGCAGCGATGAAGCGTTGCCTGCTTTTGCGCAGCAGGAGGGGGACCAGGAGAGGAAGGGCTTCAGATACGACAGGCTGAAGGCCGTCCAGTATGCTGAAAGATGGTGGAATGACTACAACCCTGCATATAAGAAGTTCGAGGTTGATTGTACCAACTATATCTCACAATGCCTGCATCAGGGTGGAGGGCCGATGCGCGGGTATCCAAACCGCAGCAAAGGCTGGTGGATGCAGAATGATAACTGGAGCTTCAGCTGGTCGGTAGCCAATGCGATGCGCTGGCACATCCCAGGATCCAAGCTGGGCTTAAGGGGAAGAGAAGTAAACAGTGCTGAAAAGCTTAAGCTTGGTGATGTCATCTGCTATGATTTTGAGGGAGATGGTCGTTTTGACCACACTACAATTGTTACGGGACACGATGCGGATGGTATGCCGCTAGTCAATGCTCATACGTACAACAGCCGGATGCGATATTGGGCTTATGAGGATTCGACAGCTTATACCCCGAATATTAAATACAAGTTCTTTACGATTACGGATGATTACGACGATATATGATGACTTAATGACACTTGTATGGCGCCATTTCTTTTGCTGAGAAGGAGTGTAGTGGTATAATAGCTTTAGTTTTTAACAGAGGTGAAAGTCATGGCATTGCATGTTGTATTATACCAGCCGCTCATACCAGCAAACACTGGCAATATCGCCCGTACATGTGCTGGTACCGATACCGAGCTTCATTTGATCAGGCCGTTGGGATTTTCAACGGATGACAAAATGTTGAAGAGGGCGGGTTTGGATTACTGGGAGCATGTGAAGATTCACTATTATGATTCGCTTGAGGATTTTTATCAACAGAACGAAGGCGGAGAATTCTTTTATGTGACCAAATTTGGCAAAAAGGCGCATTCCGATTTTGATTATAGTGCAGTTGAAAAGGATTTCTTTTTTATTTTTGGCAGAGAGACGACAGGACTTCCCCCAGAAGTGATCGAAAACAATATGGAGACATGCCTGAGGCTGCCTATGAATGAAAATATCCGTTCATTAAATCTGTCTAACACAGCTGCGATTTTGATTTATGAAGCGCTTAGGCAGCAGGACTATCGCGATTTGCGTAAATACTAGGAGGCCTTTTCAGGTCTCCTTTTTGGCATGCCAATGTGCCAGCTGGAATTTAAGGGACGAATGAGTACTTTGCATTGAATGAAAAGTTAGGCTATACATTTTCCAGAAGGAGTTGTTATTGAAATGAACCAGGTAATCGAGACTCTCTTACAGCATCGTTCGGTCAGGCGTTTTACGGATACACAGCTGGATCGAGAACAAATTGAAGCAATCGTAAAAAGCGCGCAGGCAGCATCCACTTCAAGCTTCATCCAAGCCTATTCGATCATTGGTGTTACGGATCAAAAAAAGAAGGACAAGCTGGCTGAAATTGCTGGGAATCAAGCTTATGTTGCGGCAAATGGACATTTCTTCGTTTTCTGTGCGGATCTTCACCGCCATAAGGTCATAGCAGAGATGGAAGGTACAGATCTTGATGACTCGATTGAGAGTACAGAGAAATTCATGGTTGCCTTGATCGATGCTGCTCTGGCAGCCCAGAACGCCGCCATTGCGGCTGAATCCATGGGACTGGGGATTTGCTATATAGGCGGAATACGGAACGACCTCGAGGCGGTAAAGGAGGTTCTGAAGACACCAGAACATGTTATTCCGCTGTTTGGCATGGCAGTAGGCTATCCTGACCAGGAAACGGATGTGAAGCCGCGCCTGCCTCTCGAGCATGTGTATATGGAAAATGAGTACCAACAAGACAGGGTGTTGTTTGAAGAGCAGCTCCATAACTATAATAAAACTACTTCTGAATACTACCGGGAAAGAACCGGAGGGAGACGTGAGGACACCTGGACGGAACAGATGGCAAAGATGCTTGGGCGAAAATCAAGGATGTACATGAAGGAGTTTGTGGAAAAACAGAGTTTGAATAGAAAATAAATAATCATAGAAAAGTAAAAAAGCTGCCAATCGGCAGCTTTTTATTTTTTATTGACTCCCGGCTTATCATCGTAACCTGAAGTGAAGATTGCAGCCAAGAATGCAACGCTGACGCCCAGAATTAGAATTAGTTTCATGTATGTAAGCCTCCCTTTAATTCGATATTGTCCATATAGAAATTATTATAGCCTATTATCTCGAAACTGTGAAGGATTGGCTCATTTTTTCCTAAAAGACGTAAAAAGGACAATCATCCTTGCAGAACGTTTACGCATGTTCAAATTGTTTGCTGCATAGAATTTATTAATCGTCTCTTGATAACGCTAGATGGGGAGGTCCATATGGATATTTTAAAAAAGATTGAGATGTATCGCCAGGGTGAAGAGAAGCTTAAATGGGAAGGGACGTTCAGGGAGTATCTTGAAATTGTGAAGGAACAGCCATGGGTAGCTCAATCGGCACATTCACGTGTATATAATATGATCAAGGACGCTGGAATTGAAAAAGATAAAGGCAAGAAGCGCTATTCCTTCTTCAATTCACAGTTATTCGGCCTTGAAGAGGCACTGGAAAGGCTTGTTGAGGAATATTTTCATCCGGCTGCGAAAAGGCTTGATGTCAGAAAGAGGATTTTGTTGTTGATGGGACCGGTAAGTGGAGGTAAATCAACACTCGTCACAATGCTGAAAAGAGGGCTTGAGGCGTATTCGCATACAGACAGGGGAGCAATATATGCAATCAAAGGCTGCCCAATGCATGAAGACCCACTGCATATGATTCCGCATCATTTGCGCAAGGATTTTTATGATGAATATGGGATCAGAATTGAAGGCAATCTGTCTCCGCTTAATATGATGAGGCTTGAACAAGAGTATGGCGGCAGGATTGAAGATGTCATCGTGGAGCGAATTTTCTTCTCCGAGGATAAGCGGACGGGTATCGGCACATTCAGTCCATCTGATCCTAAATCACAGGATATTGCGGATTTGACTGGCAGCATTGACTTCTCGACCATCGCGGAATATGGATCTGAGTCCGATCCGCGGGCCTATCGTTTTGATGGGGAATTGAATAAGGCGAACCGAGGGATGATGGAGTTCCAGGAAATGCTCAAGTGTGATGAGAAATTCCTCTGGCACTTGCTGAGCCTGACGCAGGAAGGCAATTTTAAAGCGGGAAGATTCGCTTTAATTAGCGCGGATGAGTTGATTGTCGCGCATACGAATGAAACGGAATACCGTTCTTTCATTTCCAACAAGAAGAATGAAGCCTTGCATTCACGTATCATTGTGATGCCGATTCCATATAACCTAAAAGTGACTGAAGAAGAGAAGATCTATGACAAGATGATCAGGGAAAGTGATGTAAATGATGTCCATATCGCACCGCATACTCTAAGGGTGGCTGCGATGTTCACAATTCTTACTCGCCTGAAGGATCCTAAAAAGGGCGACATCGACCTGATCAAGAAGATGAGGCTTTATGATGGAGAAAGTGTCGAAGGGTACAACAGAGCTGATGTTGAGGAATTGAAAAAAGAGCATCAGGATGAGGGAATGAGCGGAATTGACCCTCGTTACGTCATCAACCGTATTTCTTCTACAATTATCAGGAAAGAAGTTAAAACAATTAATGCTTTGGACGTCCTGAGATCACTAAAGGAAGGCCTTGACCAGCATCCGTCGATTACGGCCGAGACAAGGGAGCGATACCTGAACTATATTTCTCTTGCCCGGAAGGAGTATGACGATATCGCCAAGAAAGAAGTTCAAAAGGCATTCGTATACTCGTATGAAGAGTCAGCTAAAACCCTTATGGATAATTACCTTGATAATGTTGAAGCGTATTGTAATAAGGCCAAGATGCGTGATCAGCTGACTGGCGAGGAAATCAATCCGGACGAAAAGTTGATGCGCTCTATCGAGGAACAGATTGGCATTTCCGAAAATGCCAAGAAAGCTTTCCGCGAAGAGATTTTAATCCGGATTTCTGCCTATGCGCGCAAAGGCAAGAGGTTTGATTACAATTCGCATGACCGCCTGCGGGAAGCAATCCAGAAAAAGCTGTTTGCTGATCTGAAGGATGTCGTCAAAATTACGACTTCCACGAAGACTCCTGATGAGACGCAGCTGAAGAAAATCAATAATGTCGTCGCCAGATTGATCGATGAGCATGGATACAACTCCACCTCAGCGAATGAATTGCTTCGGTATGTCGGAAGCCTGTTGAATAGATAGATTGTGAGGACCTGCAGATTGCGGGTCCTTTTAGTTTATAAGATCCTGATAGCGGGAATAGTACAGGCAAGAGGTGATTAACATGAGTAAAAAAGAATTGCCAAAAGACTATGTCCCCAAAAATAGTTCCATGGCACGCAATGAAGAAGAAATTGAAAATCTTGGTAAGCAAATGGAACACCGCCGCACAGGCGAAGTCTTAAAAGAAGACTATGACAAAGTACCGGATCCAATCCAATTTGATAAAGCGAATGAAAAGGAATAACCTTTGCTGATAACGCAAAGGTTATTTTTTTGTCAGTGAAAAGCTTTAACATGATTTAAACTTCCTCGCTGGCTTGGAAGGGAATTAGGGCAGGTTATCAAGGAAAAGAGGCAGAGCTGTCCGAACCTGGTGTAACTTCGGACAGGTTCAGCAGGAAAAGTGGAAAAGCTGTCCCAACCTGGTGTAACTTCAGACAGGTTCAGTGGGAAAAGGGGAAAAGCTGTCCGAACCTGGTGCAAATTTAGACAGGTTCAGCAGGAAAAGTGGAAAAGCTGTCCGAACTTGGGGCAACTTCAGACAGGTTCAGCGTGAAAAGAGTCAAGCCCATTATTCTGTGTAAATTCATTCCTTATGAAAAACAAGTTAAACAGCTTATATGTTTTTGATGTTCTGGAAGGGGGGTACCCCCCTTCCAGAACATCAAAATTTTCGCTTCGCAGCGCCTACTACTTCTTCTGTTTTTTCTCTTCTTTTTCAGGGATTATTCTCTTGTTAACTTCCTCAGCGTAATCCATTAGGACAGCTCCTATTAATCTGAATGCGGATTGTGTGTTAGGAAAGATTCTAATCACTTTTTCTCTCCTACGGACTTCACTGTTTATTCTTTCTAATGAATTTGTGCTTCGAATATGCTTATGAAACATGGGTTTTTCATTTAGATATTGGATGGCATCTTCGAAACCTTCTTCTAAGATTTCTATAGCCTTCTCCAATTTTGGATTGTCACCAAATGTGTTGATGAACTCATCTTTATACTTTCTAGCGTCTTTTACCTTCGCTACTTCGAAAATTCTTTTTAGTGCGATTTTTACTTCATCCATATCTTTTTTCGGCATATGAGTGATGATATTCTTTTTGAAATGGACAGTGCATCGCTGCCAGGCAGATCCTACAAATTCTTTCTCAATGGCAGACTTCAAGCCCTTATGGGCATCGGAAATGATCAGTTTTGGTGCTTGTAGCCCTCGTGACTGTAAGTGATGAAAGAATCGCTGCCACGCTTCAAAACTCTCCACATGATCGACTCGCAAGCCCAGTATTTCCCGTCTGTTGGTCTCATCAACGGCAGTGGCGATATAGACAGCTTTGGATACCACACGATTGTGTTCTCTTACTTTGATATACATAGCGTCGGCAAAGATATAAGGGTAGTACATTGTATTGAGTGGCCTGTTTGCCCATTGGTTCACGATAGGATCCAGCTTCTCCGTGAGAGTGGATACGAACGATTTGGATACTTTATGTCCACAGAGCTGTTCCACGATATTGGTTACTTTCCTCGTGGAAACCCCGTTTACGACCATTTCAAGCATGGATAGCACGAAAGCCTGGTCACATCGAGCGTATTGCTCAAATACAGTGGTTGAAAAATCACCGTTTCTAGTACGAGGGACTCTGAGCACAATCTTTCCAATGCTTAAGAGAAGCTCACGATCATAGTAGCCGTTCCGGTAGTCGTGTCGACTAGGTGTACGCTCATAAGCACGCGCTTTTAAATGGTCATCACGTTCTTTTTCCATGAATTCATTTAATACCAGGACAATGGATGCTTTGATCACAGAATCGATGTCTGAATCCATCACGGATTCTTTTAAAAGATCTAGATTTAGGTTAAACTGTAATTGAGTCATAATTAATTCCTCCACATGTTTTTCGTCGCTGATAACATTGTAGGACAAAAGGAATTAATATGACTCATTTTCTATTTACACAATTATATGGGCTTAATCGTGAAAAGTGGAAAAGTTGTCCGAACCTGGTGCAACTTCAGACAGGTTCAGCGTGAAAAGTGGAAAAGCTGTCCGAACCTGGTGCAACTTCGGACAGGTTCAGCGTGAAAAGTAGAAAAGCTGTCCGAATGCAGAGCAACTTCGGACAGGTTCAGCAGGAAAAGGGGAAAAGCTGTCCGAACCTGGGGCAACTTCAGACAGGTTCAGCGTGAAAAGGGAAAAGTTGTCCGAACCTGGTGCAACTTCAGACAGGTTCAGCGTGAAAAGTGGAAAAGCTGTCCGAACCTGGTGCAACTTCGGACAGGTTCAGCGGGAAAAGTGGAAAAGCTGTCCGAACCTGGTGCAACTTCAGACAGGTTCAGCGGAAAAAGCGGAAAAGCTGTCCGAACCTGGTGTAACTTCGGACAGGTTCAGCGGGAAAAGGGGAAAAGCTGTCCGAACCTGGTGCAACTTCGGACAGGTTCAGCGTGAAAAGTGGAAAAGCTGTCTGAACATGTGGCAACTTCGGACAGGTTCAGCAGGAAAAGTGGAAAAGCTGTCCGAATCCAGAGCAACTTCGGACAGGTTCAGCAGGAAAAGCGGAAAAGCTGTCCGAACCTGGTGTAACTTCAGACAGGTTCAGTGGGAAAAGGGAAAAGCTGTCCGAACCTGGTGCAACTTCAGACAGGTTCAGCGTGAAAAATGGAAAAGCTGTCCGAACCTGGGGCAACTTCAGATAGGTTCAGCGTGAAAAGTGGAAAAGTTGTCCGAACCTGGTGCAACTTCAGACAGGTTCAGCGTGAAAAGTGGAAAAGCTGTCCGAACCTGGTGCAACTTCGGACAGGTTCAGCGGAAAAAGCGGAAAAGCTGTCCGAACCCAGAGCAACTTCGGACAGGTTCAGCGTGAAAAGTGGAAAAGCTGTCTGAACCCAGAGCAACTTCAGACAGGTTCAGCGTGAAAAGTGGAAAAGCTGTCCGAACCCAGAGCAACTTCAGACAGGTGCAGCGGGAAAAGGGGAAAAGCTGTCCGAACCCAGAGCAACTTCAGACAGGTTCATCAGGAAAAGTGGAAAAGCTGTCCGAACTTGGTGCAACTTCGGACAGGTTCAGCGTGAAAAAGTGGAAAAGCTGTCCGAACCCAGAGCAACTTCAGACAGGTTCAGCGGAAAAAGCGGAAAAGCTGTCCGAACCCAGAGCAACTTCGGACAGGTTCAGCTGAAAAAGCGGAAAAGCTGTCCGAACCCAGGGCAACTTCGGACAGGTTCAGCTGAAAAAGCGAAAAATGCTGTCCATCCAGGCAATTTCTCCCCCTTATAGCAGAAATAAAAGGAGTCATGTTTGCTGCCTGGGAGAGCAATATAGGGGCTGGCCGCAGAAAAGATCTTATAGCTGTGTTAGATAAAAAGGACAATAATGCCCAAAAGGGTTTCAAGATAAAATGGGCTTGTCCATCTATAGGAGAAAAGGTTAATTGTCAAAATTATTTGTAAATTATTTTGTATTCCTGCATAAGATAGAGTAATTACAATTCCCACAAGGGAAAAGTCCATCGGGATATTGTATGAAGGCATGCTGAATTATGTTACTGTCAAAATGAAAATTTCAAAGGAGGGGTTGAAAATGACCGATGAAAGCAGTCACCAGTTTGTGATTTCCCAGGAAGATTGGTCCCTCCACCGCAAAGGACATGATGACCAACAGCGCCATCAGGAAAAGGTGCAGGAAGCAATAAAGAGCAATCTGCCTGATTTGATCACCGAAGAGAATATTATCATGTCCAACGGCAGGGATGTCGTAAAGATTCCAATAAGGTCACTGGATGAGTACAAAATCCGTTATAACTATGATAAGAACAAACATGTCGGCCAGGGGAACGGAGACAGTAAAGTCGGCGATGTCGTCGCGCGTGATGGCTCCGGGCAGCAGCAAGGTCCCGGGAAGGGGCAAGGCGCAGGAGACCAGGCCGGTGAAGATTATTACGAAGCAGAAGTATCAATGATGGAAATCGAAGAAGCGTTATTTAAAGAGCTGGAGCTTCCTAATCTCAAGAAGAAGGAAGAACAGGAGCACCTCGTTGAAAATATTGAATTCAACGACATCAGGAAGACTGGTTTGATGGGCAATATTGATAAAAAGCGGACCATGATGTCTGCTTACAAGCGGAATGCGATGACAGGCAAACCATCGTTCCACCCAATCTACAAGGAAGATCTTAAATTCAAGACGTGGAATGAGGTCGTAAAGCCCGATTCAAAGGCTGTTGTTCTTGCCATGATGGATACGAGCGGCAGTATGGGACTGTGGGAAAAATATATGGCGAGGAGCTTCTTCTTCTGGATGACGCGCTTCCTTCGCTCCAAGTACGAAACAGTCGAAATCGAATTTATCGCTCACCATACAGAAGCAAAGGTAGTCTCCGAGGAAGATTTTTTCTCAAAAGGAGAAAGCGGAGGTACCATTTGTTCATCCGCCTACCGGAAAGCACTGGAACTGATTGACCTGAAATACAATCCAAGCAAGTTTAACATCTACCCATTCCATTTTTCAGATGGTGATAACCTGACCTCCGACAATGCCCGCTGTGTAAAATTAGTAGAAGAGCTGATGAAGGTCTCCAATATGTTTGGCTATGGAGAAGTCAATCAGTACAATCGCCACTCGACCCTAATGTCCGCGTATAAAAACATTAAAGATGATAACTTCCGTTACTATATCCTCAAGCAGAAAGCTGATGTATTCCACGCGATGAAAAGCTTTTTCAAACAGGAAGAAAACAAGATGTATGCTTAATAAAAAATCGGCAGGATACAGCTCCTGCCGATTTTTCTATTTCATCCTCGTTATTCTCACTCTTGATTGAAACTCCAATATTAACAATCTATCATTTTTCTATTCCAATCGCCTGGCTGCCCATCTGGATCCAGGCATTCTCGAATGGTGTCCGTGGGACGGCCTTATACCCATCGCTGGCAAGCGGATCGTTTATGTAAATGGACTCCTCATCATAACCGACAATCAAAACACTGTGTTCTTTGTAAGTAATCTTCACATTTCCGGTATTTGTCTCCCAAACGGTAAATTCCGATTCAGGAAGCGGCGCGAAGGTGGAGTTGATGATGACCCAAACTGGTGATCCAGTATCGATCAGTTCAAAAACTGAATCAATGGATTGGCCAGTAATGTCCTTGATTTTTCCTGGCATATAATTCTCTGCAAGCCTTGCTACAGGACCATGGTAAACGCCATATCCTGATTTGCTGAAAGTATAGATATCGCCTACGAAGCCATCATATGGATTGCTGCGAACATAATTTGCGTCGCGGAATGGTATTTTATGTATCTGCTCAGCCAGGGTCATTTTATCGGCTTCGATTCCCTCATACTGCAAAAGCATCGTTAAGCTGGTTACCTCACAGCCTCGCTGTAATTCGGGGAGCTGACTGATGTGAGGAACCCCTTTAAGTATTTCCTTCTTCTCTATATTGAAGAAATCCTCGAGAAATTCTCTACCTTCAATGGACTTTGTTATGGAATGAGCTTCTGTTCGTTTGATTTTTGGTGCAACTGAAGCTTGTGTTTCTGCCGTTGGATTTTCAATCGATCGTAAATTTTCCGCTCCCAGGTAGGTCGCCAGGAAAATGCCTCCAATGGATAGTGTTCTAATAAGCAGCTTTTTATTCAAAATATCGTCTCCTAACATTTCTCCTACAGGCTGGGCATCTCTTACAATTTTAACCAAAGTTCGACAATGATTCAATAGACTAATAGAATGATATTGGAAAACAGCTGGTAAAAAAGTAACTATCATGAATGTTGAAAATAGTCCTTTAAATTGAGTTTTTGGGAAGAATATTGGGAAATTTAGTAGTTGAACCTGAAGTGAGTCCCGGTAAAAAAAGAATTTCAGATATTCATCTTTTTGAATCTAATCGGTAATACTATCTCTGTTATGAGTACAATCTTTTTTAAAAAACACAAATTTGTGTTAGGGTATTAAAGTGCAAAGTTGAAGAAGGGAGTTTTTTGATGAAAAAGGATTCATCTGTTTTTTTCATATCGACAGGAATTTTGTTGTTGATGGTTCTTTTCGGTGTGTTTGTTCCAGATAAACTAGAATCGTTTACAGCCAGTATCCAGGCATTCATTACTGATACTTTTGGCTGGTATTATTTAATTCTTGTTTCTGCAATTGTAATCGTTTGTCTGTATTTCTTGATCAGTCCTCTGGGGAAAATCAGACTTGGGAGGCAGGATGACCGCCCTGAGTTTTCTACCCTGACTTGGTATGCGATGCTTTTTAGTGCCGGTATGGGGATTGGGCTTGTTTTCTGGGGCACTGCTGAACCGATTAGCCATTATATGGTCTCAACACCAACTGGAGTGGAGCCGGGATCTGACCAGGCCATCCGTGATTCAATGAGGTTCACGTTTTTCCACTGGGGTATCCATGCATGGGCCATTTATGGAATTGTTGCATTAGTTCTTGCCTATTTCAATTTCAGACATGGGAAGCCAGGGTTGATCAGTGCTACTCTCGGTCCGATTTTAGGCGACAGGACGACTGGTACAGCTGGTAAAGTAATTGATGTGATTTCGGTTGTCGCGACTGTGGTTGGTGTGGCAACAACTTTAGGATTTGGAGCTGTACAAATTAACGGTGGACTTTCTTACCTATTTGGAGTACCCTCTGGTTTCGTAACTCAATTGATAATTGTCCTGGTTGTTACAGTGTTATTCATGATATCTGCCTGGACAGGACTTGGAAAGGGAATCAAGATTTTAAGCAACGTAAACATGATACTTGCTGCCATCTTATTGGTGGCTATGCTGTTTTTAGGACCCACCCAGTTTATCTTGAACCTCTTTACCAATACAATTGGTACATATCTTCAGAATCTGCCCGCAATGAGCTTCCGTATTGCGCCTTTAAATGAAGAAGTCCGCTCGTGGATTAACGGCTGGACGATTTTCTACTGGGCATGGTGGATTGCCTGGGCGCCATTTGTAGGGATTTTTATAGCTCGAGTTTCTAAAGGCCGGACAATCAGAGAGTTTGTATTTGGTGTGCTGCTAGTACCTTCTTTGATCGGCTTCCTATGGTTTTCTGCGTTCGGGGGTTCAGCGATCATGCTTGAGCACGAAGGAATTGCGAAGATTTCAGAGCTTGCAACTGAAGAAGCACTCTTTGGCGTGTTTGCCAACTATCCATTAAGCACATTATTGTCTATCGTGGCAATGATTCTTGTCGGCACTTTCTTTATCACCTCAGCAGATTCAGGGACATTTGTTTTAGGGATGATGACAACAAATGGATCACTGACACCAGGGAATAGGATCAAATTTACCTGGGGAATCATGCTGTCGGCGATTTCTTTAGTATTGCTGTACTCTGGCGGGCTGCAGGCATTGCAAAATACAATGATCGTAGCTGCATTGCCATTTTCCATCATTATGGCTTTAATGGGATTAAGTCTAATTAAAGCCCTGAATCAAGAAGCGAAAGAACTGGGAATTGGAAAAATTCCTAAGCGCAAGCTTTAATAATTATGTGGGGAGCTATTCCATTTATGGGATGGCTCCTTTTTAATTTCTTCTTTACATAATGGGGGAGGCTGATTATACTTTATGTAAGTAACCACTTACATTCATAAGTTTCAAGGGGGAAGGAACATGCTAAAAATACTTGGCTCACTGATGTCAAAACACCCGGTAAAAATAATGCTATTAACGATCATGGTTGTTGTGCTTTTAGCTGCAGGGGCAGGTAAGGTTCAGTTGGCTACGGGTAATGAGACACTGATAAGCACTGAATCAAGTGTTTATAAAAGTAACCAGCAGCTTGAAGAAGAGTTCGGAGGAGAATCAATCATCATCGTTTATGAAGCAGCAGATAATCAAGATGTGCTTACCGTTGAAAGGCTGAAACATATGAAAAGGCTGGAGACGATCCTTATTACACATAAAGAGATTTATAGTGTCATGAGCCCTGTTATCTTGCTTGAAGAAATTTCGTCAAAGCAAGCTGATCAATACAAAGATGGGATAGCAGGAATGTCAGATGGACTGAATGAAATGGGAGGGAAATTAAAAGATTTTGGGGAGCAGGGGGCCAGAAAGCAGCAAAAAGAAATTGAAAGTGGGCTAGCAAACCAAGAGGGAAAATTAGGGAACGTGCAGGCAGAAAAGGAAAAACAAGCTAAAGATTTAAATGAGCTTAGCAATGGTTTAAATGAAATGGGCAAAAAATTGGTTTCGATCAGCGACAATTTAAGTACAATGAATGACTATTCTGATTCCTTGAAGCCAGGATTGCCAGTAAAGCAGGAAACACTGGAATACATGATTAGAGATAATAATGGCAAAAAGAGGGAGATTTTTAATGAAGTCGTCATCGATGATCATACTATGCTCATGATTGTGAAATTCAACGGAAATGTTTCCGACGATGCAAAAAGTGAAATTTCGAAAACGGTTAAATCATATCTAGATGAAAATCAAATAGAATCAACAGCCACGATGGTTTCCGGTAAACCAGTTTTGGATGATGCAATCCGTTCATCGATGAAGGAAAGCATGCAGAAAATGATGATGTTATCTATTTTGTTTATGGTCATCATCTTATTATTCACATTTAATGTAAGTTGGCGCTTACTTCCTTTAGGTATCATACTAATAGCAGTTATTGGTACGGTTGGCTTGATGGGATGGATTCAGATTCCAGTTACGATGGTATCTATGGCTGTGTTCCCGATTCTCATAGGTCTTGGCATTGATTATGCGATTCAGTTCCAAAACAGGTATTCAGAGGAAATGGCAGAAGGGGAGGATGACCATGAATAACAAACCAAAGAAGGCCCTAAACCAAACATTAACGAAAATGGTGCCGGCAGTTTTAACAGCCTTAATCGCAACCGGGCTGGGATTTATTGCTTTATATACATCTCCTGTGCCGATGATCCAGGACTTTGGCAAGATGCTGACAGTAGGAATGATCATCAGTTTTATAGCAGGGGTTTTAATATTGATCCCTATTTTATTCACCAGAGATCATTTCTTCAAAAAAGAAAGGGTTAAACAGAAACAAGTAAAATTAAAAAATATGAAGGGAGACAGGTTCTTTAATTGGTTTACAAATAAACTGATTTTAATGAAGTGGTTCATCGTTTTAGTTGCCTTCATATCAGCTGGTTTTGGTATTTGGGCTGATTTGCAAGCTGGAGTTGAAACGGATGTTGAAAAGTTTATGCCGCAGGATACACAGGAGTTAAAGGATATTCATAAGTTAAGAGAAATTCTCGGCAGTACCGATCAAATTTCGGTTGTTTATGAAGCTGCCGATGTGTCATCTGCTGAGTTATTGGAGTGGGTAGATGGGGTTACCGGAACAGTGAAAAGTGAATTTCCAGAAACCATTATAGATACACGTTCAGTCACAACTGCCCTTCGACAGATGAATGAAGGGGAATTTCCTGTGAATCAAAAGATAGAGGAATATTTGGCTGAGATGCCAGAGTCTCAAAAAAAGCTGTTAATTAATGAAGAAGGAACAAAAGGTGTCATAACCTTGAGTATAGAGCACCTGGAGGCAGAGGAGCTTAAGGGATTCATTGATGATTTAATCGACTATTTTGAGGCGGAAGAATTAAAAGGAGTGGATACAACGGTTACCGGAAAAGCAGTGCTGGATGCTGAAATGGTTACCGCATTGACTGCTGGCAGGTATAAAATGACATTACTCGGGATGGGGCTTGTATTCTTTGGCTTGCTGTTAGTATACCGCCATCCTGTCAAGGCATTTATACCATTGCTGCCGATTGCCCTGATTGTTGGATGGTCAGGCGGAGCCATGTTTTTACTAGATATCAAATATACCCCGTTGACTGCCACGCTGGGAGCATTGATTATCGGAATTGGCACAGAGTTCACCATCCTGATCATGGAGCGTTTTTATGAAGAACGGAAAAAAGGCAGAAACAGCAATGAAGCCATCGTGGTCACGAATCGGAAAACAGGGAAGGCCATCCTCGCATCTGCCTTTACAACAATAGGCGGTTTCAGCGCATTGCTGATTTCGGATTTTGTCATTTTGAGCAACTTTGGGTTGATGACATTAATAAATATATCCTTGGCACTGTTCAGTACAATTGTAGTCATGCCTGCCATCTTGATTATTCTAGACCGTTTTGTGAAAATAAGACATGTAGGGGAGAATGAATTACCAGTAAACTAGGGGTGGCAGTATGAGGGACAAAACGGAACAAATTTTGAATGCAGCAATGAAGGTTTTTGTAAAAAAAGGGCTGCAGGCTACAACACAAGAGATTGCAAAGGAAGCAGAAGTGGCTGAAGTAACATTGTTCCGGAAATTCACCAATAAGCAAAACCTGTTTGTAACAGTCATCAGGAATGTTTTGGAGAGACAATTTGATTCGCAAATTAACAGAATGGCAAAAACTGAGGATACTGAAGCTTTTTTGATAAAGATTATTGAAAATAGATTAGGTACTTTGTCCAAAAATGCACCTATGGTCAAAATGCTACTATCCGAAAGCCTGATGGGGAATTTGGATGAAGAAGTCGATTTGCCTAATATGATCTTTTCAAGTCTTGAAAAGGGTCTGGCACTGCATTTCGAGAATAAAGGCCAAGTAGTTGAAGCAGGTCTTGTAGCTAGGCATCTTGGAGGAATTTTCGTCAGCCAGGTTGTTTTCAAGAATGACCGCCCCTTTCATTTGTTAAGTGAAGAAGAAAAGACTTCGCTGTCTAGGAAGTATGCTCAATCAGTGATGGCAATTATTAAATAATTTTTTGAGGGATTGGATTAACGCCAATCCTTTTTTCTTTCTTCCTTCTAAATAATCTTCTAAGTGTTCTTATGTTGATGAACATTTGTAAACCTTTGGTTATTTATGAACATTTTGTTCTTTTTTAAAATGTAAATGTTTTCATTCGGATTTTTTGCTAGAATAAAGGTATTGAATTTAAGTCATTTCCAAGGGTGATCACGAATGGAAAAGGAAAAATTATTAAAAATAATTGAGGCAGCCAAGCTTTATTATTTACTTGATTATAACCAGAATGATATTGCCAGGGAGTTGGGAGTTTCCAGACCTACAGTATCAAGGTTCCTGCAGATCGCAAAGCAGGAGGGCATTGTTGATATCAGAATCATGGACCCTACTGAGGATGTAGAAAATCTGTCATCGCAACTTGAACAAAAGTTCGGGTTGAAAAAGGCCATCGTTACTCATATTCCACAATATGAAGACAGTGTGATCAAAACATATCTCGGGGAGAAAGCTGCTGCTTTTTTGAATGAAGTGGTTGACCATGATGATATTGTCGGTGTCACCTGGGGAACGACGCTCTATCATGTTGCCTTGGAATTGAAGCAGAAACCGTGCAAAAATGTAAAGGTCGTCCAATTGAAGGGCGGAGTCAGCCACTCCGAAACAAATACGTATGCAAACGAAATACTGTACTTATTCGGAAAGGCCTTCAATAGCGCACCGCATCATCTCCCGCTGCCGGCCATTGTCGATCATGTCGTGGTCAAACAGGCGATGGAAGCGGACAGGCACATAAAAAAGATTCTGGAAATGGGAAAACAATCGAACATTGCGGTCTATACAATCGGCCCAATCAAGTCTGAATCCTTATTGTTCCAGTTAGGATATTTTACAGAAGAAGATTTGCAGGTCATCTATTCAAAAGCTGTCGGTGATATCTGTTCTCGATTCTTTGATAAAGATGGAAAGGTTTGCAATGAAAACCTTGATGCGAGAACTTTAGGCATTGAACTTGATGAGTTAAAGAAGAAGAAGTATTCAATATTAGTTGCAGGCGGAGCTCATAAAATCGATGGTATTTATGGAGCTTTAAAAGGGAAGTATACAAATGTGCTTGTAACGGACCAATTTACTGCCAAATTTTTGTTAGATAAGTGATGGTTTAGGGAAAATAAAGCCATAAGATACAAACAAATACCCGATAGGTAGGATGCCTTGCGGGTATTTTTGTCGAAAAGATGAAAAGGGATAAATTTCATTTTACATTTGTTCAAAAACTTATTTACAAAAGTTCTTAACTTCTGATATATTTGCTTTAGAAAGTTCGAGTTAAACAAATGTAAACGTTTTATTGAAATTTTTTTCATATCATTTGTAAACGTTAACAACATTTCAGCAAAAATATCACAACAAGAGGTGGGTCAACAATGAATATCTTATGGGGTTTGATGGGGATTGCTGTCGTTTTGGGTATTGCGTTTATCTTCTCAAATAACAAAAAGTCCATCAATTTAAGAACAGTCCTTGGCGGATTGGCAATTCAGTTCATTTTCGCTTTTGGAGTATTGAAATGGGAAACAGGGAAGGTTTTATTGGAAAAGCTATCACTTGGCGTCAATGAGATCGTCAACTATACAGACGCTGGTGTGCAATTCCTGTTCGGCGGATTGTTCCAGGCCGAAAATATTGGCTTTGTATTCGCTTTCCAAGTACTAACAGTTGTTATTTTCTTCTCTTCTTTAATATCTGTGCTTTACTACCTGGGAATCATGCAAGTAATCATCAAGATCCTGGGCGGAGCGCTTTCTAAATTACTGGGAACGAGTAAGGCTGAATCGCTATCAGCCGCAGCAAACATTTTCGTAGGCCAGACAGAAGCACCGCTTGTAGTTAAGCCTTACATCGCGAAAATGACTCAATCAGAGCTTTTTGCAATCATGGTTGGGGGCTTGGCTTCTGTAGCAGGTTCTGTATTGATTGGTTACTCATTATTAGGTGTTCCATTGGAATACTTGCTTGCAGCAAGCTTCATGGCTGCTCCAGCAGGTTTGGTACTCGCTAAAATCATGATACCGGAAACAGAGAAGTCAGAGTCTACTGATGAACTCAAGATGGAAAAAGACACAGAGTCAGCAAACGTAATTGATGCTGCCGCTAGAGGTGCAAGCACGGGTCTTCAATTAGCATTGAATATTGGTGCAATGTTGCTTGCGTTCATCGCTTTGATTGCCTTGATCAATGGAATCATTGGTTTCTTCGGAGGTTTCTTCGGAGCTGAAAATTTAACGCTTGAAGTAATTCTTGGCTATGTATTCGCTCCACTTGCATTCGCTATTGGTGTTCCTTGGGATGAAGCGATCAAGGCTGGCGGATTTATCGGCCAAAAATTAATCTTGAATGAGTTTGTTGCCTATTCTTCATTCGGACCACAAATCGATCAATTATCTGCAAAAACAGTAGCGATCATCAGTTTTGCGCTATGTGGATTCGCAAACGTTTCTTCAATGGGTATCTTGCTGGGCGGACTAGGAAGCCTTGCGCCTAACCGTCGTGCTGACATCGCGAAAATGGGTGTACGAGCTATCATCGCAGGTATGCTTGCATCATTATTGAGTGCCGCTATGGCAGGTATGCTTCTATAAAATGAGGAAAAGAGAGGGACTTGGTCCTTCTCTTTTTTGCTTTGCGTTATAATAGAGTAAATTGAAAGGAAAGCTGTGATGATGAATGTGTCTGGTTTTATTTTCCTATAAAGCACATCCAGAGTATAAGGTGATTGTGGCTGCCAATAGGGATGAGGCTTATGATCGCGAAACTGCGACGGCTTATTTTTGGGAAGATGCTCCCGAAGTGCTCGCCGGCAGGGATCTTGAGAAAATGGGAACCTGGATGGGGGTTACAACAACAGGCAAGTTTGCAGCTCTCACCAATTATCGAGATCCAAGTGAAACTACTGCAGGGAAAAGAACAAGAGGTGAACTTGTTGCTGATTTTCTGAAAGGAACAGTCAGTACCCAAACCTATTTACTGGAGTTGGCCAATCGCCATCAGGAATATCCGGGTTATAATCTTCTGGCAGGGGATTTGAATGAGCTCTATTACTATTCTAACCGCGGAGGCCCGCTGCAAAAAGTGGAAGCTGGCGTCCATGGGGTCAGCAACCATTTGCTTAACACCGACTGGCCAAAGGTAGAACGGGGGAAGGCGGGACTTGCCAGCATTATTTCAGAAGGGCAACCTGATTTGGTTGACCGGTTATTTGCGCATTTGAGAAATGCCGACCCCGCGCCGGACCATTTGCTGCCATCTACGGGTGTTTCGCTGGAATGGGAGCGATTATTGTCCCCTATGTTCATCAAGAGTGAAGGATACGGGACGAGAAGCTCGACCGTCATTTTGATGAATGAAAAAGAAATCCAGTTTTATGAACGAGTGCATAAAAAAGGTCAGGTGTCAGACCAGGAATTTATCATAAGGCTGTGAAGAAAACCAGACAACCGTGGATGTGGTTGTCTGTTTTTTATTAAGCTAAGTCATGAGCAGCTGCGTTGTATTCCATTCTTAAGTTTTCTATGATTTTACGGACTGGTAATATGTCTTTAATTTCACTTACTCTAGCGCCGGCGAATACCAGGCCATTTTCTACATCGCCCGAAACAGAGGTGAGCAGGGAGTCCAGTGTACAAAATTGATAGGAGCAATTTTTCAGGCAGTCACGGCATTTTTTGATCCTGAGTTTATCTGAGGTGGTGATGAGCTTGGTGAAGTGATTGGCAATGGCACGCCCGTGCAGCCCTACTGTTGTTTTGACCAGCAGTGTGTCTTTTTCCGTGGCAGAAACGTATTTTTCCTTGAAACTTTGCGGAGCGTCACATTCCTCACTGGCTACAAACCTTGTCCCCATTTGGACACCCGAAGCCCCAACGGACAAAGCCTTCGCGATATCAGCACCAGTCATGATTCCTCCGGCAGCGATTACCGGGATGGACACAGACTTAACAATATCAGGGAGTATATCAAAAAGAGGCTTGTCAGTCCCAAGATGGCCTCCTGCCTCACATCCTTCAACTACCACAGCAGCAGCACCGAGACGTTCAGAGATTTTCGCTAACTTGGCAGAAGATACAATTGAAATGACCGGAATGCCCGCTTGCCTTCCCCAAGAATACATATCTCTAGAGATCCCTGCTCCAGAAATAATGAAATCAACTTTTTCATTCAAAGCAGCTTTCATTTTCTCAGCAAAATCGTTCATCGCAAACAGGACGTTTACACCAATGTACCCATTGCCCTGAGTTAGCTCCCTGGATTTTCGGATATGCATCACCATCTCTTCTACCGGAATCCCTGTTCCGGATATGATGCCAATCCCTCCAGCGTTTGCAACCGCCGCCGCTAATCCGCTAAGCGAGATACCTACCCCCATTCCACCTTGCATAATCGGAACTCTTGGAGCCATATGGCCAATTTTAAGCTTCGGGAAATCCATGCTAAAAAACCCCTTTCTGAATTTATTCTTTTGCAGTTTAACATGGACGATTATAAAAAGATGTGATTTTTAGCACCAGATACTATATTTAGGTATAAATATTTGGTGTTAGTTTTTTGGGGCAAAAAAAAGACGCAGAACCTAATCTGCGCCGTATGCATTATTTAATTAAGGCTGTCTTCGAAAAAAATGTTGTTAATCCTAAAGCCGATTTTACCGTAATAAAAAGCCATTTTGTATTTTGGAATTAAGTGTGCAAGTTAAAAATCGAAATTATCCGGATCTGGTCCTACACGCTCATTCTTATTTAAGCTATTCAGGCGGTCCATATCTTGGGCCGAAAGCTCAAAATCAAAGATATCTGCATTTTCGATAATACGATGTTCCTTGACCGATTTCGGTATGGTGACCACTTCGTTTTGTAAATCCCAGCGCAGGATCACTTGTGCTGGTGATTTCTTATGCTTTTCGGCGATTTCAACGATTGTTGGTTCCGATAAAAGTTCTCCTTGCTTTAAAGGAGACCAGGCTTCCATTTGGATACCCTCGGCTTTACAGAATTCAAGCAGCTCCGTCTGCGCTAAGTGTGGATGGTATTCAACCTGGTTGACCATTGGTTTGATTTCAGAATCAGCCATCAAATCTTTAAGATGGTGAACATGGAAGTTGCTTACACCAATGGCGCGGACCCGGCCATCCTTATAAAGCTGCTCTAGTGCTTTCCATGTTTCTTTATATTTGCCGGCAACCGGCCAGTGAATCAGGTAAAGGTCCAGATAATCGAGCTCGAGTTTTCCCATGCTTGTCTCAAAAGCCTGGAGCGTTGACTCATAACCCTGGTCAGAATTCCAGACCTTCGTCGTGATAAACAACTCTTCACGCGGAATACCAGCTTCCTTGATTGCCTGTCCGACGCCTTCCTCATTCCTGTAGACTGCAGCAGTGTCAATGCTCTTGTAGCCATTTTTAAGCGCCGCTTTAACAGATTCTACAACTTCAGACCCTTCCTGGACCTTGAACACACCAAGGCCAAACCATGGCATCTTCACACCATTATGTAATGTTGTTGTATCCTGGAGATTCTGTGGCATTTTTTGCGCCTCCTTATTAATTCAATTGCATTGTTATTTTCTCATATTTTTTTATTGGTAAAAAGTTATTGGCTTTCATGAGGGCAATGTTTAATAAACTATACGAATAATGACTTTTATTTTCAAAATGAGGGTACATTCAAGATATAAAGGTATAAAAATGTGAAAGGAGACGGAAGAAATGATTATTAAAGTGTTGGGTCCTGGATGCGAAAAGTGCAATAGTCTTGTGGACAGCATCAATGTGGCTGTGAATGAAGCGGGGGTAGCGGCGGTGGTTGAAAGGGTGGAAGACACTAGGGAAATCGAAAAGTATAAGGTGAAAGGTACTCCGGCTTTGGTCATTGATGAAAAAGTTGTTTCTACAGGAAAGCAGTTATCGGCACAGGAAGTGAAGAGCTTATTTTAAACAGATCAGGCCTTATCTTGTGGCCTGGTCTGTATTTTTTTCAAGGAAAGCTTTAGTTGCCCATAATGATATCAGTAAAATTAGCTCAAAGCCGTTCGTGGCTGCATCACTCTCAATTGGAATCTTCACGGCGCTGCCTATACCCATCAAAATGACACCGACAGCCATCCATTTCCACTTCAGCTTTTTCCAGAGGATAATCCCGGCAAGCAGTAACGCAAGGGTAACACCGATGATCATAATTGGGGGGCCATGTGATCCGGAGGATTCATAGCTTAATACTCCATAACTCTCAGATGGCTCAAGCTTAAGTCCGATGGTATTTTGAACAAGTTCTGCAATCATCATGGCCAGAGTAAAGACACCTGCCAAAATAAGTCCTGTGCGTCCCTTCAGCCAGTGGATTCCTGTCTCCCTGATCGCTTCCCAGGAAAACAAAATCAATAATGGGGTAAAGAATGCGTGAAACCAGTAGCGCATAACATTCAAGCCTTCTAAAAAGGAGCCTTTTCCAATTATGCTCCCCATTGCGAGCACGAGATTATCATACACGAGGCCGAATGTAACGAGCAGAAGAACATTCAACCAGGAAAAAAATCCATGCTTGATCGATAATTTTAGTCCCAAAAGGAATAAAAACAAGTATACGAGGGAATATAAACCGTAGATATAAGGGTCCATGAGTCTCTTTCCTCCAGTCAGGTTTGTTACCATTGTTCCCTTTAATCAGGACGAAAAACATGTGTCTGAGTTATTAACTTTTTCAATGTTTTTAACAAATAAATCGTATTCTTAAAAATTACTAATAGTCTTATAAGGAATCTTCATATATCATGAGAAATGTAAGCATATACACCGATATTTTTGACGAAGAACAGGAGAAATCATGACTACATTAAATGACATTGCATGGGTAACCGACAGCACATCTGGACTTACTGAAGAATTCATAAAAAATAACCATATATACGTTGTGCCTTTAAGTATTATTTTTGGTGAGGAATCCTACTTAGAAGGGGTAGATATCACTGCAGAGGATTTCTATCCAAAACTGGCTGCATCAAAGGTTCTACCGAAAACATCCCAGCCTGCGATTGGGGAATTTGTGGAACTTTACCAGAAACTAAAAGAGCAGTACAAGCATGCAATCGCGATCCACGCTTCGAGCGCTCTCACTGGAACCTTCCAATCGTCCGTCGCAGCATCAAGCATGGTTGATTTCAAAGTTGATGTCATTGACTCTAAAATAGGTTCCTACCCATTGGGGCGCATGGTTGAAAAGGGCGTTGAACTGCAGAAGGAAGGCAAGTCGTATGCCGAAATTGTTTCCTATTTAAAAACGCTTCCTGATAAGGCAAATTTATACATGGCACCGGGAAGTTTAGAGCAGCTGCATAAGGGCGGTCGTTTATCGACCACTCAGGTGATCATCGGGAGCTTGATCAAATTGAAACTGATTGTCAGGTTTGATGATGGCAAGGTAGTTCTTTTTGATAAAATCAGGACTGAAAAAAAGGTCAAAGAACGCCTGTTTCAAATTTTTGAAGAAGCTTCAAGCAATATTAAAGAAGCCAGTGTCATTCATGGAAATGTAAAGGAATTGGCAGAGACTTGGCGTGCCGAACTTCAACAGCGTTTCCCAGAAATATCATTTACAACAACCACTTTCAGTCCAGTGGCCGGTACACATACAGGGCAGGGAACTATCGGGCTTGCCTGGATTAATGAATAGTCTGCTATAAAAAAATCAAAGAAATCAGCCGGTTTAGGGCTGATTTCTTTTTATTGATCCGGTTCATGTGTACACTTGAAATAAAAAATGGTGGAGGGATCATCATGTTGAAAATCGGTGTCATTGGTTTAGGGGATATTGCGCAAAAAGCTTATCTGCCCGTTTTCGCGGAGCAGGGAGATATTGAGTTCCACCTTTTTACGCGTGATAATGTGAAACTGAAAAATATCGCTGCAAAGTACCGGTTTTCCAAGATACATCCAAGTCTTGATGAGCTTATTGAAAGTGGTGTTAAAGGTGCTTTTGTACATAGTGCAACGGAATCACATCATGAGATTGTTAAAGAATTGCTGCTGGCTGGTGTCCATGTGTATGTAGACAAGCCCATTGCCTATGAGTATGAAAAAGCAAAGGAATTGACGGAACTGGCTGAGGAAAAAGGCTTGATATTTATGACTGGTTTTAACCGCAGATATGCTCCGGCATATAAAAAGCTGGCGGAGCTGAAAGAACCAAATATGGTGGTCATGCAGAAAAACAGGAAGGCGCTGCCTGGAGAAATACGTCACTTCATTCTAGATGATTTCATCCACGTTGTCGATACACTGAGATTCTTATTCCCCTACCCAATCAAGCAAGTCAATGTTACTGGAAAGAAAAATGGTGCATTTCTTCATCATGTTGTCATTCAGCTGCAGGCGGAAGAGGGAATTGCGATTGGGATCATGAACCGTGACAGCGGTGTTGTAGAGGAAAAGGTGGAGATTTTCCAGTCAAATGAGAAGCGGTCTGCCTTGAATGTGTCTGACCTTTTAGTGCAGGAAAACAGGACTGAAACAAGGATCGGAGGTAGTGACTGGGAGCCTACGCTTCACAAACGCGGTTTCGAGCAGATTGTTTTTGATTTTCTGCAGGCGGTCAGCAATAATAAAGCACCTCTAATAACAGCGACAGATTCCCTGGAAACGCATCAAATCTGCGAAGGAATTGTGAAAGAACTAGAGGCGCTTTAACTCTAAGGACCCCGGTGTTTGGATTGCACCGGGGTCTTGAATATTAAAAAGATGGTTTACCGTCTGCAGATATTTGGATAGCGTTATTCAAATAGAAGGTATTGGCATATCCCAGATCAGCAATTTTATTTACAACACCAGCTGCCCTGGCGCCAGATGCACAGTGAATGACGATGACGGCATTCTTATCTTTCGGAAGCTGGCTTGCGATAGCGGCCGGGTCGGCCAGGACCACACTGTCAGGGATATTCAGAGATCCCTTGAGAACACCGGCCTTCGTTTCATCCTTCGAACGGACGTCAAGGATGAAGGCACCGGCATTGATTTTATTCATGAATTCCTCTGGGTTGATTCCTCGGTTAACCTGGCCTTCGGCAACATCAAAGCTTCCGCCAGAATTGGCAGTGCCGAATGTTGGCAAGGATTGGGCAGACCAGTCAGGAAGTCCTCCTGAATAGACTTTGACATTCGAATAGCCATTTTTCAGAAGTTCTTCCGCGACAGCATGGCTTTTATGGCAGCCGAATCCGCCGCAATAGACAATCACTTCAGTAGCTTTCTCTGCTGGTGCTGTTCCCAGATACTTTTGCGCAAACAGTGTATCATCTGCAAAGACCGCATTTGGGATATGCGTCTCAAAATACACCTTATACGGTCTTGCGTCAAGGATGACAAAAGGCGGCTTATCATCCCTTGATACATTGGCATCCATGATCAGCCCCTTAATATACGGAGCGGTAACAGCCAGGTAATTACCAGACTTTTTCCATTCCGGCAGTCCCTCCTGGTAAACTTTAATATTTTTGTAGCCGAGCTTTAGTGCTTTTTCAGCTGAATTACTGCTCAATTCACACGTGACTCCGCCGCAATAAAATATAAGCAGCTTATTTTTATCTTCTGGAAGCAGGGACGCAAATTGGTCAAACTGTGAATCTGGAATATTGATTGCTCCGTTGATATGTCCTTCATTGAAAACGGCTTCAGGACGGGAATCGACGATGACAAAGTCCCATTCCGTTGGATATTGCTCGTAAGCTTTCCTCGCGGCGCTTACCTCTCCGGCGGAAGCTTTTAATCTCATCATATATTCAGTTCCTACGTAAGATAGGTTCTCCTTCAGTGGCACGGCTTCTTTCTCGGGTTCAGCTTCATTGCCAACCTTATAGATTGAAAGGTCTGCCTTCTGGTTAAAATCTGCAGCTGAATTCGAGACCGTTTTGGCTGACTCTTCTCCGGTACCGCAACCGGCAATGGCTATTCCAACGGTAAATATCAAACCTGCCAGCATAGTTTTCTTAACCATGAAACTATTCACTCCTTTCTTCACCAAGTTGTTCACTCCTGTAGCCAAGGGCAGAGGAGTGGACAAGCTGATTCACTATTTGTGTAATAGATATATAGAAAAAGCTTATATCCGACTTTTTTAATTCCAAAATGAAATCGTCAAGCCAATCGAAATGGTCAGAGATAAAAGGTTGAATCTGATCCGATGTCCCGTGTTCGAGCAAGAAAGCGAGAAATTCTAGCAGCAGGGTCAAATGGTCGGGTATTGCCCGATACTCTTCAGGAAACTCAAGCTTGAATTGCCGGAACAGGTACTGGATATGCAGTGCAGGGTCTCCGTAGACTAATCCTGTCTGTCTTGCAAATGAAACAGCCGCAGTGGGATCATCGGTCCATTGTTTGTAGAGTGATTCAATCGGCGGTGCGAAAGGCTCGGAAGGACCTAGAAAACAATGAATATAGGTTTGTTTCATATTTTCAAAGGAAGAAAAAGCATTTTCATATGTTTCTTCCATTTTTACAAATGGTGTCAGCTCTACCAAAGCTACTCCACTCTTCAAAGCTTGATAGAGTTCAGTGGTCGGCGGCTTATAAAATTCTGCCAGCAGCAAAAGCGCATTGGACAGTCGCCGCTTTTCTTCTGTGATGGTGAACAAGTGATCAGCCCCTTTCCGTTTGTTAAGCTCCAGCGCTGGAAAAGGCGCTGGAGCTTTTTCTACGAGGTTACATCCCCATGCCTTTTCAGTTCTGTTGCTGGTTTATGGTTGATGATCCGCTCCAATAAATCACGCTGCAGATACAGCAATGCCATGATGCCGATTCCGCCCATTATCAGGGCCCATTCAGACCAGGTAATACTGAAAAGATTGAAGGTGGTTCCTTCAGCTGGATTTTTGACGACTTTCAATGGAGTAATCTGTCCGGCTATTACCATATTGAAACGCATGAAGAAAATTCCTGTCAGGGACAGCAGACCGGCAAGCCCTAGTTTCATGGATGAAAGCTTTTGGGCTGAAAATATCAGCACAAAAGGTATGACAATGGCCAGCGATATTTCCAGTATCCAATAGTTAAAGCTTAAGGGTCCTGTCAGCAAAGCGAGCAGTGATTCATATTTTCCCGGCACCTGTCCGTAGAGCCCGACGAAGGTTTTGCCAATGTAGATGATGACCATGACCCCCATCATCGATAAGCTGAGTGTCCTGAGGAATTTAACTGTTTCAAGGTTCTCACTCTTTTTCTGTCTTTCATGCAAATAGGCGATGATTGAAGCCATCGCGATTCCTGAAAATACGGAAGTCAGAATGAAATAAAGCGGTGATATCGGGCCGTTCCAGTACGGACGTGCAATGATGAAGCCAAACAGGAACCCGATGCAGACCAGAGCGACTAAGGCAGATGCACCGGTCATGATGGCAAAAGGCCTGATCAAAGACTGATTGCCGCGAACGACAAACACTGTTAAGGAAACTAGCAGCATTAAATAAATCCCGTATAATGGTGCCATCCACCAGATTGGCGATGAAAAGTTAGGCGTCAGGAAATAATGGATGAAGTTAAGCGGATTGCCTAACTCTACTAATAAAATCGCAAAACCGCTAACCAGGGAAAATATGGCGAACATCAGCAATGATTTGCCGATTGGGATAATGGCTTTTACATGAAAAATATATCCCAATGCTGCGACCAGCAGCAGTCCAGTACTGATTCCGACAAAGTATTCATACCCGGCGATCAGGATTCCCCATGGAATCTTATTTGTGGTTCCCATAGCATGTTCACCATGGATAAAAATATTGGCTGCTCCCGCCAGGCCGAAGAGAATGAAGGCTGCTGACAGAATACTCCATTTATTGATTTTCACGAGATTCACCTCCAGTTATTTTTTCACATAGAAGATGCTTGGCTTCGTGCCTTTAGCTTCAAGCAATTGATAGACTTCATGTTTTGCCAGCTCCTGATTGAGCTGGCTGTTTGGATCCTCCAGATCTCCGAACAGCCGGACCTCGTTCATGCAGGTCGCCGAGCAGGCAGGCTGTTCACCTTTTTCAAGCATCTCAGGACACCACCTGCATTTTTCCGGCACGCGTTCTTCATTCAGCTGTCTTGCTTCATAAGGGCAGGCAGCCATACAATATTTGCAGCCGATACATTTGTCAGCGTCAATTTCGACGATTCCATCCTCTCGTTTGTAAGTTGCCTGGGTTGGGCAGACAGAAACACATGGAGCATTGTCGCAATGCTGGCACTGTACTGGTAAAATTTCCATTTTTACATTCGGGTAAGTTCCAGTCTCCAAAAATTCAAGTCGGTTATAGGAAACATCCGTACTGAGCTGATTGTGCGATGCACAGGCAATGTTGCACGCGTTGCAACCCGTACAGCGTTCCGGGAATACCAATAGGCCGTATTTTGCCATCCTAGTTGCCCTCCTTTGCCACGGTCACAACAACCTCTTGGGCCATTGTCGAGCCTGATAGAGGGTCTACCATGATTGGGATAAAATCATTAAAGTTCACGCCGACTCCGTTCGCCGTCCTGTTCTTAGGTGAAAATCCGCCATAAGTTGAAGGGAGCCATGCAGCTTCTGGATGAAGAAGCTCCGTTACTTTTACCTGCACCTTTTTCTTGGCGATCTTGGATTGGACTGTCACGGTATCTCCGGTCTTAATGCCAAGCTTCCTGGCTCTTGAAGCATTGAGCCACATATAGGTTCCCTGATACTTCTCGGATAGCTTCATCAGTTGTTCGATATTTGTTGTCATGGCATGGGAATGCCATGGCTGCTTTCCATGAATCAAGCGGAATTCATTGTCTTTGTTTGGATCCGGCTCAACAAGCGGAGGGACCCAGACAGGAATTCCAAGTTTACCGTCAATCTTGAACAAGTCCGCAGAAAATTGGATCTTACCGGTTAGCGTAGGCAGTGCCGGTTTGCCTTTTTTCATTGGAAATCCAGTTTTGACGGTTGACGGGAATTCCAATGTTCCTGCTTTTTTCAGCTGGTCGAATGTGATGCTAAGCGGAGCAATTGCTGCTTCCACTTCTTCTTCGATTGTAAAAGGATACAAATCCTTATGGCCCATTGCATCGGCAATCCCCTTCAGCATATCAAGCGTGTTCCTTGTGTCATACATCGGGTTAACGACAGGCTGGCGAAGGGCAAGCTGGGGGCTATCATGCGAAATATGTCCGGATACAGCCTGAGGATGCTCCAATCTTTCCAGATAATAATGCTCCGGCAGGATATAATCAGCCGCATAGTAGCTTGTTTCATTCCAGTCGATGTTAATGGAAACTACCAGCTCTGCATCCTTGATCTTTTTTTGCTCTTCAGGATTCGGTGCAGTCCTGAGAGGGTTATAGTTACAAATGAATACGGCTTTAGCAAGCCCTTGTTGTACAAGCTGTGGCGTAATATGGGCAATTCCCCTTGAAGGTTCGACCGTCCGGTACTTGCCAGTTACACCAGCCCCGTCAATGCGAGCGCCTTTTTCAGGCATATTTTCGATGGCTGGCAAGTCGAGATGTCCCAGCTGAAGGCTGGCAGAAGGCATCAAGCCGCCGTTTTCATAGAAGTTGCCGACAAGTGCATTTAGGATGATCCCCATTTGAGCCGTTTGCGTACTGTTAACATAATGGGAATGCAGACCATGCCAGCCTGGCTCAATGAAGGCCTGCGGTGCATATTTAGCAAAGTCCCTGGCAATTTCCCTGATTTTATCGGCTTTGATTCCCGTAATTGGCTCTGCCCATTCAGGGGTGTATTCCTTGTTCATGCGTTTGAATTCGCTGAAGCCATCCACGCACTTTTGAACAAATGTCTTATTGTAGAGATTTTCAGAGATTAATACATTTGCCATCGCAAGCCTGAAAGCAAGATCCGTTCCCGGCCTGATGGGAATCCATTCATCTGCAATCTTCGCAATCTCTGAATACCGTGGATCGATGACAATCAATTTGGCACCCTTTTCCTTTGCATGGGTGATGTGGTTCATGCCATTCGGGATGATTCCGCCGGCGAAATTTCTTCCTTCAAATATCATGTATTTAGCATTTTTATGGTCACCATTAAGGGAGGTACCAGTCATTTGCAGCCATGCATTTGTTTTAGCGTTGAAGCAAGTGGAATACTGTGTCGTGAAGTTAGGCGAGCCAATGGTGTCAAACAAGCGGTCGACATATGATTTTCGATGTGTGCCGTGCTCAAGCCATAACACAGAATTACCGGTATACTGCTTAACGATGCTATCAAGCTTTTCGCCGATTTCCTTGAATGCCTGGTTCCAGCTGATTGGTTCGAATTTTCCTTCACCAACCCGCTTCATCGGGCCTGTCACCCTGTCTTTAGAATAAAGATAAGCTGCCATTCCATGTCCTCGGGCGCAGATCCTGCCGCTTGATTTCAAGTGGATAGGGTGACCTTCGACCTTCCAGACCCGGTCGTTCTTAACATGAGCGACGATTCCGCAATAGCTAGTGCAGCCGTGGCAGAAGGTTGGAACCTTTTTCACGTTTTCTTCGTTTGCAGCTTTCTTGTACTCGCTGAAGCTGAAATAGGCGGGAACCGAACCTGCTGCGACAACCGTTGCTGAAGCTTTTAAAAACGTACGGCGCGATAAATTTGTCATCACTTCATACTCCTTTCTCTCATAAGCCGTTAACCGCAGCTGGCGGCTCCAGTTTCTGTCTCGAGTTTTGTGTTCAGCTGTTTCACTGGATAATTCTTAACCTTAATGTTGGAAATCGGTTTAATACCATTGATAACTTCATTAGATGTCCATACTCTCATGCCATCTTTCATGACATAGGCTTCATATCCAAGCATATTGAGAATCCTTGCAGCTTTACTGGACATAGTGCCATCATGGTCAATGAGGACAATCTTATTTTCGGGAGACAATTTCTTTAACTGTTCAAGTTCTGCCAATGATTCAAAGGCTATATTGATCGCCCCGGGCAAGTGGCCAGCAGCATATTCTTTGGCAGGTCTAAGGTCAACCAGCAAGAGTCCATTCGACTTATTCTTGATGGATTCCTGGATATCCACAGGCTTCATGATCGGTGGAAGGCCTGATTTTAGATAATCATCGGCACTTCCTAAGATAGCAGCTGCTTCATCAGTGTATTGTTTGCTTGCTGGAGCTGGGAAATCATAGTTCCCGGCTATTGTTTCTGTTGTTTCCACTGGGAAATCAAATGGTGTATGAGGAAGCGGTGTCCCCAAATTCGCGTCGCTAGTCCAGCCTCCCATTCCATTTACCATGGGGACTGCGTCATAACCGAGCATATTCCATAGAGCTGCTGTCTGACTTGCTGTATGGCCGCTGAAACAAATGACAAGAATCTTTTTGTCCTTTGGCAGATTAGCGATCTGGTTTGGGTCAGCTGTCATACTATAAGGAATATTGACAGAGCCTTCGATGTGTCCGGCGGCAAATGCAGCTGTATCGCGAACATCGACAATGAAGTATGACGGGTCGTAATTCAATATCATTTTTTCGAAAATTTCATCAGCAGCAATAGACTCTGCTGGTTTTTTCAGATAAGAATCAGCAGCTTGCTGTACGAATGAAAAAACATTGAGTTGCTCACTTTGTCCATTTGCTTTTGGCTGGGGTGTAGTTGAACTTTCCTGAGTGCCACAGCCACCAGTGAAAGCCAGCATTGTGCCGGCCAATAAGATTAATGCTTTTTTTCCAAACAGCTTCAAAGCTCTCACCTCTCTGCTGGCGGATATGCCGCCAAAATATTGATTTGGAATAGAAAAAAACTGAAAGAATGTACACCTCCGTCAACGTAATGCCTATACTCCTATGGGTTTATAGTGTTGCAAAAAAAATTAAGCGCTTAAGTTATTTTTACCATCTGGGGTAAGTCTATTGCTGTGGAAATTCAGTTACTATTTTCGAGAAAGAAAGAAGAAGTGAGGGGATTCACCTATGATTATTTTGAATTTTTTGCACATTTCACACTTAAAACACAGTCGTGAATTTTGCGTGGAGGATATTACAAAGGAATAAAAAAAGTCCGCAACAGAAACTGCGGACTTGAGACTTATTAAACATATATAAAATAACCAATAAACAAGAAACCCAGAACATACATTATTGGATGGACTTCCCTAAGCTTTCCCATGCCAAGCATCATCAATGGATATAGAATGAAACCAAGGGCAATTCCTGTTGCGACACTGAAGGTGAGCGGCATCATGATGATTGTTACGAATGAAGGGATAATCACAGCAAGATTACTCCAGTTGATTTTACTGATTTCAGTTGCCATCAACGCACCAACAATGATGAGTGCCGGAGCGGTAACTTCCGGTGTAATAACAGACAAGATTGGCGAGAAGAGCATCGCAACACCGAAGCAAGCTGCAATGATCACTGAAGTGAAACCCGTCCGCCCGCCGACCGCGATTCCTGCTGATGATTCAACGAATGATGCCGTTGTCGACGTCCCCATTACAGCACCGGCAACAGCAGAACCTGCGTCTGCAAGGAGTGCACGGCCTGCATTGGGAATTTTATTATCCTTCATTAAACCAGCCTGGCTGGCGACCGCAATAAGTGCTCCAGCAGTATCAAAGAAAGCAACAAACAGGAATGTGAAAATGACAGCAAGGACATCTGGAGAGAAAATATCTCCAAGGTGATTAAAGACAACACCAAACGTTGGTGAGATGTCAGGAACCGAGCCGACGATTGCTGTAGGTTTTTCAATCAAGCCAGTGACAATTCCAATGATCGTCGCAATCACCATTCCATAAAAGATGCCGCCACTGATTCCGCGGACCATCATGATGACACTGACGATGAAGCCGAAGAGAGCAAGAAGGACCGGGCCTGATGTCAGGTTGCCGATTGAGACAAAAGTCGCTTCGCTGCCAACGATAATACCCGCATTTTTCAAGCCGATGAAGGCGACGAAGAAACCGATTCCCGCAGCGATTGCATGCTTAAGATCCTGAGGGATGACATTGATGATTTTTTCGCGAATCTTTAAAAGACTGAGGATGACGAACAGAACACCTGCGATGAATACACCAGTAAGAGCGACTTCCCATTGGACGCCCATTCCAATGCTGACGGTGAAAGTAAAAAATGAATTTAAGCCCATGCTTGGAGCGATTCCAATCGGGAAATTAGCCAGCAGGCCAATCAGCAGCGAACCGATAATCGCGGAAAGTGCTGTAGCTGTAAAAACAGCTCCTTTATCCATGCCTGCCTGGCTGAGGATTAAAGGATTGACCACAAGAATGTAGGCCATCGACAAGAACGTCGTAACTCCGGCCAGGGTTTCTTGTTTATAATTTGTATTTCGTTCTGCGAATTGGAAAAAGTTTTTCATTTGTGCTGTCCTCCTGGTAGTTAGTTATAATAAAAAAAACTCCGGCAGTTTTATGCTGCCGGAGTACCACAAAGGACAAATAGATGCCAAAAGAAATAGCAAATATCAAAGTCCCTTGTAGTCACGCCTTTTACGGTAGCATGGTAGAAACGTCCGAGCCATATTCTCGAACATATACAAGGAAATATTATAGATTTAAATAATACTAGAGATAGTATCACGTGATTAATGGCTTGGTCAATTGCAATTCATGAAGTTTATCTATTTGCTTTTTTCTGATTATTAGATTGATGGAAGTTATTTTGTACCAACTTAAGACAGGTTTGAGAGAAAAATGAGAAAAGCTGTCAAAAGAAGAGCGAACTTAAGACAGGTTTGAGAGGAAAATGAGAAAAGCTGTCAAAAGAAGAGAGAACTTAAGACAGGTTTGAGAGGGAAACAAGAAAAGCTGTCAAAAGAAGAGCGAACTTAAGACAGGTTTGAGAGGAAAACAAGAAAAGCTGTCAAAAGAAGAGCGAACTTAAGACAGGTTTGAGGAGAAAGCGAGAAAAGCTGTCAAAAGAAAAGAGTATAGCTGTCTGCGATATCGAAGTCGCTAAATTCAGATGAAGATTATTGAAATTACCATGTGAGTTCACTGGATCAAGCAGGCCTTCACTGAATTACATGTGGTTCAAGGAATCAACTCGTATAAATCCCTGTATGGATGTCAAAAATCCCGTTGTTAAGGAGTATTTGACAACTTTTTGACGAGAATATGTGAATAATAAATGAACTAAATGGCAAAACACCCCTGTTTGGATATTAACTTACTATAATGATAGTGTAATCCAAATGGAGGTGCCAATAATGAACGTAACAACGATTATTGAATTGGAAAATCGTGAAGTTGAGAAGATGGCTGGCGCAAAATTAGTATTTATACAGGAACAGATTGATGCAAATATCGTGGAAACATGCGTTGATTGTTTTAAATATGAAGGTTCTGAAGATTGCCTGGATACAGATGACGCAATGCAAAAAGTTTTTAATGCACTGAAAGCAGATGGACTGATTCCTGAAGCAGTGGAAGATTTTTCGTATGAGATGCCTTCTTGTGAGAGATTGAGAAAAGATGTTTATGAAGAACAGGACATGCCGCAAAAAGTGATTCTTAGCTTTGCTATATAATACTTAAAAAGGAGTTCTTTATGGAACTCCTTTTTTAAGTTGATTTTAAACACTTTTTCACTAAAAACGTGACTTTTATCAAAGAGAAGCTTAGCGGAAATTTATATAATGAAGATGGCGTAAAATGAAAACGCTTTCAACAAGGAGGTGGGACCGGTGAAGAAAGGTGCGGACATCACCATCGTTACCGGCCATTTTGGCAGCGGTAAAACAGAGATATCTATTAACCTGGCTTTAGAGGCAAGGAAAACAAATGCCAGGACGGCAGTTGCAGATCTGGACATTGTTAATCCATATTACCGCGCCAGGGACGCTCGAGCTATTTTTGACCAGCATGGAATAGAACTTATCGCACCAGCTGAAAGGCTTGCGGCCGCTGATTTGCCGATTGTTCCTGGCGATATGGGCAGGGTGATATACGACACTGCTTATAAGCTGATTGTCGATGCTGGGGGAGACAAAGATGGAGCGACGGCATTAGGGCAATTTTACAACGATTGGAAAGAGATGAAGCCCGAGGTACTGTTTATTTTAAATGCAAACCGTCCATATGTGAGTACTCTTGAGGGGGCGGTTGAGACATTGCATAAAATCGAAGGTGCCTCCCGGCTGAAGATCACAGGAATCATCAATAACTCAAATGTAGGATCTGAGACGACACTTCAGGATGTAGAAAGAGGATTGAAATTAAGTAAGGAGCTATCCGATACGCTGGGAATACCTTTGCTGTATACGATGTTACCGCAGCATTTATCAGATCAAAGTGCTGGAATTGAGAGTGAGTCCCAAGTAAAAGTGATTTCGAGGTATTTAAAATTGCCATGGGAAATGTAAAGGAGGCAAAAGCGGTGGAGCAGAAAGTTGTTTTTAACGAGGAGACTTGCAAGTCATGCAAGCTGTGCGTGAATGTTTGTCCGACAAATGTGATTTATCTTGCTGATTACTTGAATGAAAAAGGCTACCGGCCGGCGATTGTGACAGACCAGGAAAATTGCATCAGCTGCGGCAAGTGCGCGCAAATGTGTCCGGATTCGGTAATCACTGTCTATAGGCCAGAAAAGGTAAGGAAATCTGTTTAGCAAAGGAGATTTGACAATGGGGAAAGTACTTATGAAGGGTAACGAGGTTATCGCTGAAGCTGCTGTCCATGCGGGCTGCAAATATTTTTTCGGCTATCCGATCACGCCGCAGAGTGAGCTCGTTGCCTATATGGCCAGAAGGCTGCCCGAGGTTGGCGGGTTATTTTTACAGGCGGAAAGTGAAGTAGCAGCGATCAATATGGTATATGGAGCGGCCGGAACCGGTGTGCGTGTAATGACATCGTCATCAAGTCCTGGATTCAGCTTGAAGCAGGAAGGAATCTCATACCTGGTTGGAGCAGAACTGCCTGCACTGATTGTGAATGTCGTCCGTGGAGGGCCTGGACTTGGAAATATCCAGCCGGCGCAGTCGGACTATTTCCAGGTGACAAAAGGAGGAGGCCACGGTGATTACCATACACCTGTCCTGGCTCCGTCAACGCTGCAGGAAATCATTGAACTTACAGAAGCGGCATTTGATATTGCTGACCACTATCGGACGCCAGTCATCCTGCTTGGGGACGGCATGTTAGGACAGATGATGGAACCGGTTGAGTTCAAGGAACTGAATGAAAGGGAGCCGGAACAAAATGAATGGGCTACGACAGGTACCCGCGGAGATGGCAAACCGAGAATTATTTCCTCACTGGAATTGAATGCCGATGCTCTTGAAGCGCGGAATGAACTTTTACAGAAAAAGTTTGCCTTGATTAAACAAAATGAAGTCAGATATGAAACGTTTGAAATCGAAGATGCCGATTATATTGTAACTGCTTACGGAACAGCTGCAAGGATTGCCATGAATGCAATTAATAAAGCACGGAAAGACGGCCTGAAAATAGGGATGATCCGGCCAATCACCCTCTGGCCATTCCCTGAGCAGCCGTTTATTGAAACACGTGACAGGGTGAAGGGTTACCTTTCTGTCGAGATGAGTGCAGGGCAGATGGTTGAAGACGTCAGACTTGCCGTCGAGGGCCGGGCCGCGGTTTCATTTTTCGGCCGTACTGGAGGGGTCGTCCCTACGCAGGAAGAAATTTACGATCAAATTGTCAAAATGGCTGGGGGTGTCGAGGTATGACAATGAAAACCGTGTTCGAAAAAACAACTGGATTGACTGATAACCAGACCCATTATTGTCCCGGCTGTACTCACGGAATCATCCACAGGATGGTAGGCGAAGTGCTTGAAGAAATGGGGATTTTGGAGGATACAGTAGGAGTCGCTTCGGTCGGATGCTCTGTGCTGTCCTATGAATATTTCAATTGTGATATGACCCAGGCAGCCCATGGGCGGGCACCGGCTGTCGCAACAGGAATCAAGCGAGTACTGCCTGACCGATTTGTTTTTACCTACCAGGGCGATGGAGACCTTGCTTCGATTGGGATTGCCGAGGCTGTCCATGCTGCTGCAAGAGGTGAAAACATTACCGTCATTTTTGTGAATAATGCAATTTATGGCATGACAGGCGGGCAAATGGCACCGACAACATTGGTTGGCCAGAAAACGGCGACGACTCCATTCGGACGGGATGGAAGCATCCAGGGATTGCCAATCAGAGTGAGCGAAATGCTGTCAACGCTGGATGGAACTGCCTATATTGAACGGGTATCAACGCATGATGTGCCAAATATCATCAAAGCGAAGAAAGCGATTCGCAAAGCATTTGAAACACAGAAGCAGGGAATGGGTTTCTCCATGGTCGAGGTCCTCTCCAGCTGTCCGACGAACTGGGGCCTTGATCCAAATGAATCGCTGGATTGGATCAAGGAGAATATGGTGCCTGCCTATCCTCTAGGTGTGTATAAAGATTCGCAGAAAGGGGATGTTCGCTGATGGAGGAAATTTTGATTGCCGGCTTTGGCGGCCAGGGAGTTATGTCGATGGGCCAGTTGATTGCCTATGCCGGGATGAAGGAAGGGAAGTATGTATCATGGCTGCCTTCCTACGGACCTGAGCAGCGGGGCGGAACAGCCAACTGTGCAGTGGTGGTCAGCGAGGAACAGGTAGGCTCACCGCTTGTTTCAAGACCGACAACAGCGATTGTGCTGAATAACCCTTCATATGAAAAATTTGAACCAATGGTCAGGGCCGGGGGATTATTGGTTGTGAACTCATCTTTGATTTCAAAAGTGTCAGCCAGGACCGATATAAGAGTTCTAAATATCGATGCAACCGACAAGGCCAATGAGCTCGGCAATCCAAAGGTAGCCAACATGATCCTGCTTGGAGCTTTCCTTGAGGAAACAGGCACACTGTCAGATGACTCCATATTGGAAGCATTGAAAAAGGTCCTTTCTCCGGAAAAACATTCTCTATTGGATATCAATCGCCGGGCACTTGATCTTGGACGATCTTTGACTAAAACGACCGCGCCCTAAGGTATAATCCAGGCATATAGGCAACAATATTTAATAGTATATAGGAGCCTGTAAAGCGAGGGAAACCTAAATTAAAAAGCGCTGCCAGTTCTTCTGACAGCGTTTATTGCTTCTTATTAAAGGACAAAATTCATTATTTCAAAAGCTCTAAAATGAACGGAACGGCTGCCTGCAGCGAAGGAGCCTTCTCATCTGCAGCTGTTTCTTCGGTCCCTATGAAAACTGTTTTGCATCCTGCCTTTTTTCCGGCTTCGATATCGCGCTCGTGATCTCCTACCATTACACTTCCGGCCAATTCGATATCGTGTCTGCTGGCAAGGTCAATGAGCATTCCAGCATTTGGCTTGCGGCATTCGCATCCTGCCTTTGGTTTATGCGGGCAGTAGGCAACCTCCTTAATATGGCCGCCATGTTCCTTGATCATTTTTACCATATGGTCATGGATTTCATGGAGCCGCTTTTCCTTGAGAAATCCAAGGCCAACGCCGCCTTGATTGGTGACAACAAAAATCTCATAGCCGGCTTTGCTCAATTCTGCGACAGCTTCGGCTGCCCCTTCAAGCAAGTACAATTCTTCAGGACGGTTGACGAATTTTACCCGGTGGGACAGTACTTCATTTAGAACCCCGTCCCTGTCCAGAAATATGGCTTTTTTCTTCATTTCGATCCCCCTGTGTTAACGATAATTTTTTCAGCATTCTGATGCCGGGAAACATAGCGGTTGCCGGTGATCCAGAAGCGCCATGGGTAGTCTTTCGCTTCCCCGGAATTATCGATGCCGATTCTTTTGCCTGATGAAATGCTGTCTGGCACAATTCCAGGTGATAGTAAAAGTGGTTTCTTCGTTAAGGGATGCCCATAATCCGACATCTTTATGCCCATCGCTTTCGTCAGCTTCCCGGGGCCATTGGTCAGATTGGGGGATTCCGGCATGCCTCGCCGCCTGACCATTAGATCCAAGCCTTCCAGAGGTTCCACTGCCCGAATCAGCACGGCTTCTGGATTGCCTTCTTCTCCACTGACAACATTGAAGAGTGTATGGGTATGCATGACATAAGTATAAGCAAGACCTGCCTGGTGGAACATGACCTCCGTCCTTTTTGTTCTGCGGTTATTATAACTGTGCGCCGCCTGATCCATAGGGCCAATATAGGCTTCCGTCTCTACGATCATTCCTGCAGCTGTTCCTTCTTCAGATTCTTTCACTAAAGTGCATCCAAGCAGCGAAACAGCCAACTCAAGGGTGGGCTGCTGAAAAAAGTCACTGTGAAGTGCCTGGAATTTCCCCATATGTTCTGCCATAAAACCTCCCTCTATAAATATTGATATATCAACGGTTTGACCCGTTGGTGGGATGCCAAAAAAAATATTTTTCGACAGATACCCTAACAGAAATTAATAAATATGTGATTCTCTTACAATTAGTGGGTACGCTACGCTGTCACTACTGGGTAATGATGGTAAAGTAGTGAGCATTCAATATACGATGCACAATGGATCTCTGCGTAGCTTATGATGACGTACCCTCCCATGTCTCTTGGCATCAAAGTGCCTACATTCCTTCGTTCGGTCTAGTCATAAGGCAGAGGCTAGCGAAGCTCCTATAGGGACTCGAGGTCGAATGGAAAAAATAATGCCAGCTTCTCCGTGTCATCCTGTTGTCTAGGTCTTTTAAAGGGATGAAGGACTTTACATAGCCTCTGCGAGACTAGGAATATCCTTCATCATTCGCTTTGCGTCAAACGCTTTGTGCTTCGTGCTAATTCCATGGAGAACTTTTAAGAGTTTCCCGCATAGGACCACGATGGATTGCTTCTTGCGTAACGGATTGTCTTTACGATTTGTGTAATACTCATGCAGCCTTCTAAAGGCATCATTATGGCGAACCATAGGCATCATCACTCGGAATAGGAGGGCGCGAAGCTTTCTTCTGCCCCGTTTGGAAATCCTTTTTTTGCCTTTGTGCTGGCCGGAGGAATTCTCCCGTAATGTCAATCCCGCGAGTTTGATTAGTTGGCGTGGATCTTCATAGTGAGAAAAGCTTCCGATTTCAGCTAGTAAATCGACAATCGTGGTATCTCCAAGTCCAGGAACTGTTGAGAGCCATTCGTACTCTACAGATGTTTGGATAAGTTCAACCAGGTGCTGCGTAATACTTTCAATCTCCTGTTCCAACTGATGATAACGGCGAACGAGTGTGGCGATTTCAATACGGGCCATCTCCCGTCCTTCTGTTCCCCCGATCGAATCTGAAGCGAGTTCTATGAGTCGTATGGCTTTCGGCCTTTGAGGGGATTTGAGCCCCTCGACCTTACGGTAAAGTGCCAATACTTCATCCGGTTGTTTCTGATGAAGATCGGCCGGAAATGGTGTGCACTCCAGGACAGCCATTGCCATCTTCCCGAATGACGGAAAGACCTGGGTGAACTCAGGAAAATAGCGATCAATCCAGCGAATGATCATGTTTTTGACGGACCCAAGTTCCTCGGTCAACTTGCTTCTGAATGTTGAACCCACACGGAGTTCAGCCTCCAAATCCTTTAGGATGCGAGGATAACTGAAGCGCCCATCCTTGATCAAGCGAGCGATGACCAGCGCATCTTTGCGGTCATGTTTGGTTGGAAGGTTATCATCCAACTCCTTTGATCGCTTGACGTGCATAGGGTTGGTCATCACCAGGGGAATGCCCCGTTCCTCAAGGAAATAGGCTAGATTAAGCCAATAATGACCGGTTGGTTCAATACCGACAATGACCTCCGTCTTTTCATATTCTTTCATGGCAGTCAAAATACGCTGGTAAAAACTTTCGAAACCCTGGCTGGACTGTAATACCGAGAAAGACTTTCGGAGCACACGTCCACGGTCATCGACAAAGCAGGCGAAGTGTTTCCGCTTTGCAATATCGATCCCGACAACGAGTGTATTTTCGGTGACTTGATTTATTTTCTGATTTTGTTTAAAATCCATGTTGGAGTCCTCCTTGGTTACCTAAGTTAGGGGTCAATTCGGCGCACGATTTGACACCCCGTATCATACCAAGAGGGCTCTTTTTTGTTCAAGTCCCCGAAAATCCTTCTAACAGGAATGCTCCTATTAACTGTTTTTAACCTCTATACCCTGCAGATGAAAGAGTCATCCATTATTTTTGCCCAAAAGACCTAATGAAAAAAATAGCGGAGATCCTAAAGTTGGTATATAGTATCTTTAAAGCTCTGTTGTTTTTAATTTCCTTAGAGGGAGTACCAATACTATGTGGAAAAAATGGCTATCGATTTCAGTGATTGCTGTAATCATTTTTTTCCTTGTACCTTATAGCCTTCCGCTCATTTTTGCTATGTTAACAGCAGTCATGCTCGAAGGAATGGTTCAATGGATTATAAGAAGATTTTCATTTAAGCGTCTTCAAGCAGTGCTTGGTGTTTTTATCAGCTATGTGATCTTCCTAGGCGTGATAGGGTATAATCTTGTCTCGATTATTGCGCATCAGGCGGTATCCTTATCTGAGCGAACTCCTACATTCGTCAGGGATATTTACAGGACGGCAATTCTTCCAATGATGGGCAAGTGGGAATTTTATTCAAAAAACTTCCCCGATGAAGTCACTGATCAGATCGAGACGACGATTGAAACGAATATTAATACACTTGATTCTCTTTTACAGCAATTCATTGCCGGTACAATCAATTTGCTGACGGCTATACCGGGCTTTATGATTGAATTTCTGGTTTATCTTATTGCGTTATTCTTGTTCAGTCTTGAACTTCCTAATCTTAAAATAAAGCTGGAGTCCCATTTGAGGGAAGAGACCCGGCAGAAGGTTTTCCTTGTTGGAAGTCAGTTGAACAAGGCGGGTATAGGCTTTTTAAAAGCCCAGGTGATCCTGAGTGCCGTCACCTTTATAATGGCCATGACTGGGCTTAGCATTCTTGGGGTTAAATATACTGGACTGCTGTCATTATTGATTGTCATTGTCGATATCCTGCCGATCCTTGGAACAGGTTCTGTTCTTGTGCCCTGGGCTGTCATTGCCATTTTGCAGGATAATCACTTTTTGGGAATCGGATTAATCATACTGTTCCTGGTCATCACTGTCGTCCGCAGGGTGATCGAACCAAAGATTTATTCAACGAACCTTGGCATATCACCGCTTGCCTCCCTGGTCAGCATGTATATTGGACTTAAGCTTCTGGGGCTCGCCGGTATTTTTATCGGTCCAATTGTCGTGATTATCTACGACACTTTGAGGAAAGCAAATGTTATCCGGCTCAATTTCAAGATTTAATATTTTGGCCGCTTTTTTTGGATAGCAGAACATGATTAAGCATAAATTATGTTTGTTACCAAGAAGGAGGAACTAAAGTAATGAATGTAGGCCGTGCAAAAGAGATCGTTGAGTCAGCAGATATGATCAATGTAACGTATGATGGGACACCAGTCATAATCCAGCATGTAGATGAGAAAAGCAAAATGGCGAGGATTTATTCTAAATCAGAACCGGAAGTAGAAAGAGACGTGCCAGTCTTGAATCTAATAGAGGAATAGAAAAACGGGAGAACATTACGTCTCCCGTTTTTTTATATCATAAAGCGGCAAGGTGATCTTAAATTTAGTGCCCTTGTTCAGTTTGCTTTTTACCTCCACTGTACCGCCCATTTCTTGAATGATTTTATTAACAACCATCATCCCGAGCCCTGTACCTTTTTCAGCCTTGGTTGAAAAATAAGGCTCGCCGATTTTGGCTAATTGCTGTGGAGACATGCCACATCCAGTATCTTCGATGGTTATGGATACATGGTCATTTGCCATCTCGCGGCAGCTGATCACAAGATCACCGCCGTTTGGCATTGCTTCAATACCATTTTTGATGATATTGAGTATGCATTGATGGAATTTGACAGCTTCTCCGGAGATATTCATTCCTGCCATCAAATCCTTTTTAATATTTACCGAAAAGTGATTTGCATAAGGCAGGATCAATTCAAGAGCTTTTTCGATTTCTTCTTTAACACAGATGGATGATGCCAAATTGGATTGTGGTTTTGCGAAATTCAGGTAATCCTTGATGATCGTTTCTGCACGGTCGAGTTCATCAATTGCTGTATTCAAGTAATAAAGCCTCTTTTTCTCATCTATGCTTGGATCTTTCAACATTTGTAAAAATCCACGTGTGACTGTAAGCGGATTACGGACCTCATGACTTACACTGGCAGCCAATTGTGATACGACTTCTATTTTATCAGATTTGATTACTGCTTTATGTAAAAGCTGATTTTGCATCATGATTTCAATAAAATAAGTGACAATAAATATTCCGCCGGAAAGGGTCAGGCCATAAAATAGCATGAATTGAAAATCGGACGGATCTTTAAACACCGTCGCCTTCATCAGGAAGATGAGGACCGTATAGGATAGAGCGATCGTCACAACAGTATATAATTTCCTGGTCAGCGGGAAAGCCCTGAACTTGCTGGATAGGTATACGGTTAACACGGTGATCGTGAGCATGTTGAAAAAATTGATCCATACCCCGTTTCCGCCAAAAGGGAGCCTTGCCAGTACAACGGTTATGAAAAGCATGACGCTTACAGCCGGACCGCCATACAAGCCACCGATGACGACAGGGATTAATCGGAGGTCGAAGATGAAATGAGGACTGCCAATCACCGTAAAAGACATACAAAACAGGATTTGAATTCCGCCCAGTATAACGATGAGGATCTTAGCGTGCTTCCGATATAAGTTTGGGAATCTGCTGACGATAATGTATTGGAACACAAATGTAGTAAACAGGATGAAGATCAGATTCAATACAAGAACTGTTAATTGGTCCATAGTCTTAATCTCCAGTCGACAAGGAGCCACCTGCTCCATCAAAAGATAGTTCTATTAAAAAACAAATTATTCAAATATATTACTTTTACTTTAACACATAATTGATCATAGTTGCTTTTTTTTTACCTGAAAGTGGATGTCCCCAATAGTTCACTGATTGCCAAACTTTTTTTCAGTTGTGAGGCGGTATAATCTATAGATAATTACATGAAAATTCAATGTGTATGTACAAAATAGTGTCAAGCATGAATAGTTTTTTCGCTAAAACAGACAGCTAAAAGCGGATTATTGGATACGCTTCATAGCTTGGCGTTATACTAATTTTACAAAATACTACAGGAGGTAAAAAATGACCAAAAGCTCATTAACCCTTTTCACCCGGCCAATGTGAACAGATTGCCAGGAAGCGAAGGAGTTTCTTTCGCAGAATCATATACCGTATGAAGAAATCAATGTCCAGGGTGAGCCTGAACAGGAAAAAAAACTTAAAGAGCAGACAGGTACAGCGATTGTACCAGCGTTTATTTTTACAAGCGCGAAGCTCTTTTTCATGAAAGACAAGAAGGTACTGATCGGATTCGAAAATAACCGGAGCGAAATAGAAAAACTGGCCGAAAAATTGAAGCAGTAAAAAGACAGGTGAGGGTCCGAGTGATAAATTCGGAGCCTCTTTTTCTGTTGAGGCAAAATTTTCTCTGACATGGAACCTTCTGGACCAACATAAATTATAATATATAATCTTATGAAGAAGGAGGATAACAACTTTAATTCCGAGTTGACTTATCAGAATACATGTATTATATTATTCGAGAATGATAAATTAGGGGGGAAAGACAGTGACAACTGGACTTGTTATTTTAAATATTGCAGTTATGCTAGGCATCATTTTTGTTCTTTTTTATATGCAAAAGAAACATGTATCTTTTTCTAAACGAGTATTCATTGCACTTGGAATAGGGATTGTTTTCGGTTTTGCCTTGCAATTCATTTATGGAGCGGGATCGGAAGTTATTATGAAGAGTGCTGACTGGTTCTCGATTGTGGGAAGCGGTTATGTAAAGTTCTTGCAAATGATCGTTATGCCGCTAGTATTTATATCGATTTTGGCTGCTTTCACAAAGCTTAAGCTGACCAGTAACATCGGTAAAATCAGTACATTGATTCTTGGGCTGCTGGTGGGTACAACTGCTGTTGCCGCAGCGGTCGGGATTGCTACTGCGGTTGGTTTCGACCTTGAAGCGGTACAGATCACGCAGGGCGAGGCAGAACAAGCACGTGCTGAGAAGCTGGAGGAAACGTATGGAGGAATTGAAGGGCGCACAATGCCACAGCAAATTCTTGATCTCTTGCCAGCCAATCCATTTCTTGACTTCACTGGGGCACGACCAACATCAACAATATCTGTCGTTATTTTCGCGGCATTCCTGGGAATTGCATACCTTGGAGTCAGGAGAAAGTCTCCTGACCAGGCAGAGCTTTTTGCCAAAATTGTCGATGCATTTTATGCGGTCATCATGAGGGTGGTCACGCTAATCCTGCGCCTGACTCCATATGGAGTTCTTGCAATCATGACAAAGACCGTTGCCTTAAGTGATTTCGACGCAATCTTAAAACTAGGTAAATTCGTAGCAGCTTCATATGTTGCGCTTGCAATCATGTTCATCATCCATTTACTGTTACTTACGATTGCTGGTTTGAATCCAGTCACATATGTTAAAAAAGCATTTCCGGTTCTCGCGTTCGCCTTCACATCAAGAACGAGTGCCGGGGCATTGCCGTTGAATATCAAAACTCAACGCTCTCTGGGAGTACCTGAAGGGATTGCAAACTTTGCCGGTTCATTCGGCTTATCGATCGGGCAAAACGGCTGTGCCGGGATTTATCCTGCGATGCTGGCAGTTATGATTGCACCGTCGGTTGGTGTTGACCCATTGACACCATCATTCATCGCAACCGTGATCGCGATCGTAGCTATCAGCTCATTCGGAGTTGCAGGAGTCGGTGGTGGTGCGACATTTGCGGCGTTATTAGTACTTTCAGCGTTGAACCTGCCGGTTGCCCTTGCTGGGTTGCTGATTTCCATCGAACCATTGATTGATATGGGGCGTACCGCTGTAAATGTGAGCGGCTCGATGACTTCGGGTATCCTCACAAGCAGAATCACAAAAGAAATCGATTCATCCACCTATACAGATATGAATCAAAAAATTGAAGCAGAAGCTTAATTAGAAAAGCGCAAGCGCCTCGTTCAGCCCCGACAAGCGCTGGAGGGCCGACCAGTGAAGTCGCTCTTTGACTTCATTGGGCGGACTGAAATCGAAAAGTATAGCCGACTGCACAGAAACGCAGAAACTGGAGACTCCGACAAAGAAGCGCTTTTTGCTTCTGCCGGCGGAGTTGAAGTTTCGGAGTTTCTAGGAGGCGAAACTAGACAAACGTCTCGAGGGGCTAGGCGCTGGAGCTAGACAGTAATATTAGTACACCAGTTGATCTAAATAACGAAATAGTGAAAGCCAGCCAAGAAACTTTGGCTGGCTTTCTGCTTTCTATTTTCTGGAAAATCAATGAACGATATCCCGTTTAATCACACACAATGAGGTCATTAATCCCACGCAGGTAATCGTAAGCAGCGAAAAGATGAATTTTTCCATTCCAATTATCTTCAACCCTGACAAAACTACTATTCCATCTATTAAGAAAATCAAGATCCCGACGTTTACAGGGAAAAATTTATGAACCAACTGGGCTAATAAGTCCGTCCCGCCGGTACTCGTTTCATAGCGGAGCATCAAGCCAATTCCGCAGCCAACCAAGATTCCTCCCAGGATTGCGCTGGGGAGGATGCCCAGGTGAATTCCTTTTTCAACAGGTGCGAATAAATCGATGAAAAAGCTTGATACCAATAAGCCATTCAAGCTATGAAAAAAGTATTTCCTTTCCAATATCCAGGCCAATACGTATAGAGGGATACTCAGGAGGATCATCGTAAGGCCAGTAGGAAATCCATGAAAATAGTGAATGATCAACCCAATGCCAATCATGCCGCCGTCCAGGAGATGGTGTGGGACGAGAAAGCCATTCACACCTACTCCCAGCAATATGCTTCCTACAAGTACAGCAAGAACTTTTCCTGTCATTCGAAATCACCAGCCTTGTCCTTCTCCCATTATTTCTATGTAAAAAGACAAGCATTAGAACTCAGAAATAAACTGTAATATTCCGCTTTGAGATGGAACTGCCCAACAATAAATCAATCGTTAAGATAAAAAAAGAACCCGCATCGGCAGGTTCGGTAGTGTATCAAAATCTTAGTGTGGCAGGAATGCCAACTGGTAAAAGAACAGCACTGCAAAAACGTAAAGCAGCGGGTGGACATCACGCCATTGTCCTTTTACAACTTTGAGTAAAGGATAGGAAATGAATCCAAGCGCGATTCCAGTTGCAATGCTTGATGTTAACGGCATGCTTAGGATGATTAGGAATGCAGGGAAGGCTTCATCAAGTTCGTCCCAGCTGATTTGAGAGATGCTTCCCATCATCAGGCTGCCGACAATGATCAGTGCTGGAGCAGTAATAGCTGACAAACCGGAAACTGCGCTTACAAGCGGTCCAAAGAAAGCAGCAGCGATGAACAAACCAGCAACCGTCAGCGAAGTAAGTCCGGTACGTCCTCCCGCAGCAACACCTGAGGATGATTCAATGTAAGCCGTCGTCGGGCTTGTTCCGAACATAGCACCAGCTGCAGTCGCGATCGAGTCAGACAGCAATGCTTCTCTTGCGCGAGGCATAGAATTTCCTTTCATCAATCCTGCCTGGTGGGCTACACCGATCATTGTGCCGGTAGTATCAAAAATCGTCACCAGGATAAAAGAGAAGACGACAGCGTATAAGCTGTTCTGTATAACATCCATCAACGCTGTCCACGGATTCAGGACAATCATACCTTCAGGCAGAGATGGCATCGACATAAAACCTTCCTTGAAATCCAGTTGGCCTGTGAAGAAGGCGATCAATGCAGTAACGACCATTCCCAGGAACAAAGCTCCATTCACTTTTAGCACCATTAAGATGAGTGTAACAGCAAGTCCAATTAATGCCAGAAGTGCAGATGGGGAATGCAAATCCCCAAGGCCGACCAGGTTTGACGGATGATCGGTAATGATTCCTGTAAGACGCAAACCGATAAAAGCAATGAAAAGGCCAATACCTGCCGTTATACCATGCTTTAAGTTGGCTGGAATTGCTTCGATCAATTTTTCGCGGAAAGGTGTCAGGGATAAGATCACAAATATTAAGCCCGCGATAAAAACAGCAGCGAACGCAGTCTCATATGTTATGTTCTGGTTATTGCCGACAACAGAATAGGCAAAGTAAGCATTCAGCCCCATACCCGGAGCGATTGCGATTGGATAATTAGCAAATAAGGCCATCCAAAGCGTTCCAATCACCGCAGCGATGATTGTCGCAGTAAACACTTGTTCAAAGGGAACACCGGCATCAGCGAGAATAATAGGGTTGACCACGACGATATAAACCATTGTGAAAAAAGTCGTTAAGCCGGCCATCATTTCTGTTTTTATATTCGTGTTGTTCTCTTTTAATTTAAACATGAGTTCCTCCAAAATACGAACGATTTTTAAACACAATAAATATAATATTCGTTTTTAAGTAGATTTACAAGGGGGAATTTAAAGAAAATCAATTATTTGCAGTCAGGGAGGTTGTAACCCTTATGCATGTATTAGATTCCCCTAAAAGGGAGAATTGATTAAATAGATATCCTTATGCAAGGCATCGGGCTGCTATAAGGTAACAATCAAGAGGTAAACGTACCCTTATGCGAGGGATCGGGCTGCTATAAGGTAACATTTAAGAGGCAAACGTGCCTTAGGCAAGACATCGGGCTGCTATAAGGTAACAATCAAGAGGTAAACGTGCCCTTATTAGACGATTTCCCTCTACGTAAGTGTACTGTTCGACCATACCGATCGCCTTAGGCACCGATATTTTTCCCCATAAGGATACCGATCAAAGCGAGAAGTTATATAATGCTGTTTCCATAATAGAGAGAGAACATTCGAAACGTAATGCGCGTAAAAAAAAGACTGCAGATATAAGCCTTTTCCAGCGTTCGTCTGCAGTCTTAAATGTCATATCTGTTTAAAGTAATCTTTCGTCAGCACCAAGCCTCCAATATACAACGCTAGTGCAAAATAAGCAGGCAGCAGGTGGATAAAATCAATATAACCGATATAGAAATGTGTGAAAATTCCTGCCGCAAACGCTGGAATCCCACCAATCATGAAGGTTCTCCATACCCAGGCAGAACCTTCGTGGAATCCCCAAAGTGAGAGCGTTAGAACCAGCAGGCCAACACTGAAGAGTGCACTGCCAAAGCCTGCGCGGTCATGGGCAATGACGGGAATCAGTTTTTCATTCAGTGCGTTCAATTGCTCGGGAGTCATGCAAATATATTTCAGGTCGGTATCGACAAAGACAGATGTTACGCCAATTGTTGATATCACAACCCCACCGAGCACAAACGAGAACCCAAGGATGACAAACAGAAGCTGTCCATACACTGCTTTTTTCCAGGAAGGTGTGTTTTCGCGATTTTTGGAAGCGGGCGACTGATTTGCTTTGCGTGTCTTTACGAACCCGGTGATGTAAAAAGGAAGCAGAATGAGCCAAAACAATCCGTGCAGCCAGTCAAAATAACCAAATCCCAGGAATAGCAAAATCCCAAGGAATCCGGTAATCGCCCCGATATTAAAGGCTCTTCTTGCCCAGTGCAGTCCGTAGCGAATTCCGTGCCGGGCCAGCTGCATATAAATGTACCCGCCTGATATCATCGTTCCGGCCAGCGTCATCCGGTCATGTGACATGAATTTATAAAGATTTGGGTTATAGGCCATCAATTCAAGCCTGGTCATTTGCATGAATGCTTCATCATAAAAGAGAATTACCTTCGTGAAACTGAAGAATAAGACCGCCGATCCTCCAAGCAGGATAAACAGCCCGAACAGCCAGTACCAGATCCAGCCTGGAAGTATTTTTTGCCCGGCTCCCTGTTCGTCCATGAGCGCCTCGTTGATTCTTTTTGGCAAACCAGGTCCTGATGCGACATAGCCTCCGGACAGGAAGACCAGCCCCGCGCCGGCTTCAAACAGAGCGAGCGCATCAGCAGGCTGGGCAACTCCTCCGGAAGTGATGACAGGTATATCAATTTCGTTTTTTATTAAGTTTAAAGCATGAACCATACCGTCTGACTGTTGGAGTGGCAAGACCTGTTTGCCGCCCCTTAAAATACGGTCTTCTTCAATCATGAATCCGTCCGCAAATTGGCTTGCTGATTTGAGCTTTAAAAGATTGTCAGCTACCATCGAATGCCTGATTGCTAAAAGGACGGGCTTGCTTTCAAGAACCGTTTTTATATATGTTAGGTCATCGATGCTTTCGATTGAATCAATTTCAATTATGAAGACATCGCCAGCATCCTTTAAATGCTCAGCAATGATTAGCGGTTCCTCGAGCCGAACCAGGATAGGCACTGTCCTTGAACTTGAATTTGTTAATTTTTTTTTAGCTGCAATAAGACCTATCGTTTCGGCACGTTCAGGCAGGACCAAGGCATCCTGTTTTTTTGGAAGACATGCTGCTGAGTCTGGGTCTCTCGAAAATTTGGTGATTGGACCAACTTCAATGGCACCAAAGCCAAGATTCGGGAAAGCTTTGATCCCTGATAATCTCGGGTCAATCTTCCCGCTTAACCCAACCGGACTATCGAAATGAAGCCCAAAAAGGTTTCGTGACAATTTTTCCGACGGAGACATATGCCCAAGAAATTCTATGAATGGCCTGCCACCGGGTAGCTGTGAAAGGAGGGACATCCCGCGATGAATGAATTCCCGTCCTGCGTTCCCGGGCAAAATAGACAGCCATGGTTTAAATAATGGATGATAAGACCAATCCGGCATAGTAACCTCCAGAATTTATGGCATTACTCTTATTCTATCGTACCTTATCCATTCTGTGGCAAGTAGCCTTTATAATTTTTAAGTACGAATAAAAAGAAAAGCTTCAAGCTAAAATAGGGGAGAAAAAATGATTGCGGAGGTAACAATATGGATTTGAATCGTATAAAACAAATACTGTCATCGTCTGCGGAAATAGATGTCACATACAACGGTGCATCTGTGTGGATTGACCATTTAAATGAAGATGGACGTACGGCCACTGTCCACCTGCGCGGCCCGCTGGAAGAAAGGACAACCGTCGAAATTACTGAGCTGCAAGAAAGATCTTAAGCATTTTCCCATTATAAAGACTATATGACCGTAGACCGCCGGAATGCAAAATAGTGTACGGCGGTTTTTCTCTATGGCACAATATTTATAATACCTATAGTGGTTTATCTGCTGTAAAAGAGAGGTATTTTTTAAAATCGAAAGGAGAGATGAAAATGTTCCATCATACAATCGAAGTGGACAAGTCAATGAATGAAGCAGTATCTGCACTTGAGGCAAGCTTGAAAGAGGAGAAATTTGGTGTCCTTTGGTCCCTTAATATGAAGGAGACACTGGCGGGAAAAGGTGTGGAACTTGACGGTGACTATATCATCCTTGAAGTATGCAATCCGCATGAAGCGAAAAGAGTACTTGAAAAGAATCCTATCGTAAGCTATTTTCTCCCTTGTAAAATTGTGGTTTATAAAGAGAACGGAACGACCAAGGTCGGTCTTCCAAAGCCAACTGAATTGATTAAATTTGTAGAAAATGATGACCTGCAAGCTATTGCGGCAGACATTGAAAAAAGGTTAATCGGAGCAATTAACAATATAAAGTAATTTTAAACGACTGAAGTCCGGGAAGTCTTTCCCGGGCTTTTTATGCGTCCTGAAAAAGGAGATAAGCCCATTTTAAAAAAAGGTATTGTCCGGCTGTTTAGGACAAATTTTTGCCGGGAACTAAAAAACTAATTCAAAAAAATTTCGGCCGTTGAGCCGTTTATATAGATTTAGCGGCTGTCAGGATGGCAGCCGTTTTGATTTGTCTTAATCTTTGCCGAGGGATAAAATGGACTAAAAAGGAGGCGGATCATGGTGAGCATTTTTGATATGCATACATTACATAACGGTGTGAAAATACCGGCTTTTGGCCTCGGTGTCTATAAGGTGGAGGAAGGAGAACAAATCGAGGAAACAATCCAGACAGCGCTTGATCTCGGATATCGGCTGATAGATACAGCTTCTTTTTACCAGAATGAAGAGGGTGTAGGAAGAGGGATCCGTAACAGCAGTATACCGAGGGAAGAATTATTTATCACAACGAAGGTCTGGAATTCTGAACAGGGGTATGATAATACGCTTAAAGCCTTTAATGAAAGCATGGAAAGGTTAGGGCTGGATTATTTGGATTTATATCTCGTCCACTGGCCAGTAAAAGGCAAATATCTGGACACATGGCGTGCTCTTGAGCAGCTGTACATGGAAGGCAGGGTGAAGGCAATTGGTGTCAGCAATTTTAAAATACACCACTTGCAGGACCTCCTAAGCCATTGCATAGAAAAGCCAGTAATCAATCAAGTGGAACTTCATCCACTGCTTTCGCAGGCCGAACTGCGAAAATTTTGTCAGGAAAATGACATCAAAGTAGAGGCTTGGTCTCCATTGTCCAGAGGAAGATTCCTTGATGATCCTGTGCTGGGGAAGATTGCGGAAAAGCACGCCAAGACTCCTGCTCAGGTTATTTTAAAATGGCATGTGCAAAATCAAATTATCCCAATTCCTAAATCAGTCACACCGTCAAGGCTAAAAGAAAATGCAGATATATTTGATTTTCAGCTGGATCAAAAAGAACTGGAAGAGATCAATGGGCTCAATAAGGACCAGCGTTTTGGCGCCGATCCAGACCATATTGATTTTTAAAGGAGCTAAATAAGCAGACACAAGCGAATCCTGTGAAATGAATATTCTTGGAAAAAACGGACTGAATTCCACTCAGTCCGTTTTTTATTTGTGAAAATGGATACATTAAAAGGAAAGAGAAAACTGCGTGCTGAAAGGTGTTGGAAGGTTATTTAAATCCCGGTAGGTTTTAAAATAATCTATGGGTGGTAATGTAGGTGTACAAGCAGAAAACAACACGATTCAACATCTTAGATCACTGCTTGTCCGACTGCAGAACAGCCTGGTTTAACATCACGGTAATTGAGGTAAGATAACATTAGAGCAAGCTGGTTAGCTCCCGGGAAGCAACTAAGATCAGCAAAGACTAATTTTACTTCGCTGCAGTTTGAACTCTTTAAAAGGGTGTAAAACCCCTTAGCACTATTACTACTTGTAAAATACATCTACTTTTTAAGGAGGAATAACATTATGATGAGTTTTCTTTGGGCATTAATTATTGGTGGTATTATTGGGTGGTTAGCAGGATTAATCTTGGGAAGAGATATTCCTGGCGGCATCATTGGTAACATCATCGCTGGTTTCGTAGGTGCTTGGATTGGACAAGCAATCTTAGGAAACTGGGGACCTGTAGTTGCTGACTTTGCGATTGTCCCGGCATTGATCGGTGCGATTGCATTGGTATTCATCGTCAGCCTTGTCATGAAAAGCATGCGTAAAGCTGACTAATAGCATTATGAAAAAATCCTTCCGATTTGGAAGGATTTTTTTTGTGAATTTATACAAATTTTAAATCTCATTAGGATCAATGTTAAAAAATATCGGCGGTTGGTCGATAAAAGGTGCGTGACATATTATTCTTTCTTGTGTGAACGGGTGGGTGAATTCCATTTTTACTGCATGCAGCGCTTGCCTGTGAAATGTATCGCTTCCGCTGTACAGGGTGTCCCCGGCAAGCGGGTGCCCAATTGAGCTGAAATGCACCCGGATCTGATGGGTCCTGCCGGTATCAAGTGAGCATTGAACCAGAGTAAGATTTTTATGTTTTATTTTATCTAATACTTTGAAGTGAGTGATGGCCTGCTGCCCTGTCTCAGATACTCTTCTTCTTGTTGGGTGATGCCGGTCCCGGCCGATTGGTTTATTAATTGTTCCTTTTTTCTGACTGATGATGCCGTCAGCCAAAGCCAAATAGGTTCTTTTAATTGCGCGCTCCTCCAGCATTTTATCTAGAATGGCTGTTATGAGCGGGTTTTTAGCGAAAAGCACGGCACCTGTTGTCTCGCGGTCAAGTCTGTGGATATGACGCGGCCGGGTAACTTCTCCATTTGACTCCGTATGGAAAGCAGCTGCATTCGCCAAAGTACCGCCTTGGCCGCTCACGTTTGGATGGGTATCCATTCCTGACGGTTTATTGAATATAATCAGGTGGTCGTCCTCATACAGGACATCAACATCCAAGTATTCAGGATGGACAGTCTGCTCTTCTTCAGTAAAAAGTTTCAAGCTTAAGCGGTCATTTTTTTTAAGGGGAGTTGTCCAATCGGGAACATGTCCGTTAATCAGGACGTTTTTTTCCATCCTTAAAAGATGGACCAATTTTTTTGGAGCTTTCCAAAAATCCTTGAAAAGTGTTTCAAGAGTGTGCTTTTCCCATTCAGCGGGAATGACAAGTTCACACCATTCGCCTTTTTTAGTTGTATGTATCATATTGATCTCCTGACTTCATTAATTTTTACTGAGTTGACGGTAAAAAACTTGTTTGCATTGAAGAAGGATCTGTCAACTTTTACCGCATGCATGGGCATAATTACCACCCAGTTAATTGGAATGAATATGTTATTCTAGGTATATATATTACGAATAGATTACAAAGGGTATAAAAAGGTGGGTCGATCATTGAAAATTGTATTTGCGTCTACACCCGGACAAGAAGAAAAAGTGCTAGAACTGGCAAGATATTTTTACACTGATATTTTTCCATTGTACTTTACGGATGAAGACATTCATGAATTCGAAAGGCTTGAAGTACTACATACGAGACCCGAACAGTTCGAGAGATTCAGTACACTTGGCGATGCATTCCAGGTGATCACAAGCATGCAGACATTGATCTCTATTTTGGAGTCTGGCCACATTCCTGAAAAATATCAGTCGATGTTCCGTAAAAATGTCCAGACATTGACAGACTACGGAATCTGTTTCCCGTTTAATTACAGTCAATTTTGTGATTCCAAGCATGTTCATCTAGATTATATCAGTACTTATACGAAAGCCGCCAACAAACTTTTGCTGTAAATTGATCAAAAAATAATGCAAATGAAAACGCCTGCGAATGCAGGCGTTTTCCATTTATTTTAAAGTGTTTTCATTGAACCAAGCTTCGAAAGTCGCTTCTTCCTGATAGCCAACGATTCGGTTAACTTCTTTTCCATTCTTGTATTGGACGATTGTTGGCGTGGATTCGATGCCGTAATCATTCCAGCCTTGTTCAAACTCCAAGAGGTTGTATTGAACCAGGTCAACTTTCATATCCTCTGCCAGAGGTGCAACAACCGGAGTGGTGCGAACGCAGTGAGGGCATGTCGGACTGTGGAAATAGACGGTGACATCCTCGCCGTTTTCAATTTTTTTCTCCAGTTCTTCAGGCAGGATGATATTTTGATAGTTGGGATCATTCAGTTGTTTGACGGTTTCTGGATGCAGTGTGTCCTTCCCGTAAGGATTTCCTTCAGCTTTTTCCTCATTTTGCGCCTTATTCAGGAAAAATAATGCTGCGAATAATGCAATGATAATTAATAGAAAAACAATGACCTTCTTCAATTTACGCTTCCTCCTTCGATTTCTTCCAGACCAGCAGGCTTAATGAGAAAATAATGATGAATGCAGTTAGTGCCAGGAATGGGATGGTTATAAAACCAAGCCAGTTGATATATTGGCCTGTACAAGGAACCCTTCCGCAAGTAACAGCATTGTCAGCCATGAATGGCACCTTTTGCAATGAATAGTGGTACAGCGATATCAATCCGCCGACAGCTGACATAATCATCGTATAAAAGGTAATCTTATAATCTTTTTTAACGACTGCAATCCCGAGTATCAACGCAAAAGGATACATCAGGATTCGCTGATACCAGCACAGGAGACAAGGCTCATACTGCCGGATTTCTGAGAAATACAGACTGCCGAACATGGCAACGATCGACGCAGCCCAGGCCGCAAATAAATACGACTCCCTTGAATCTTTTTTCGTCTCTTTCAAGCTAATCTCCCCTAAGCTAGATAATCTCTATTTAAACATTCTATATAAAAGAAACACTTATCTCTCATTACATCTTAAGGAATGTAATAAAATATTTCAATTAACATTATGTGAAATTATTTTTCCCAATACAAAGGGAGAAGCTAAATAAAGAGTTATAACCGATTAATTTAGGGTATAGGAATATGATGATGGTTTTGAGTCTTGTTTGTTTTTTACATACATAGTAAGCAAATGCTAATATAACGGTTTTTTATGACAGAAAGGATGCAGGATTATATGAGTGAATTGGATTTGTCCAAATTTGAAAAAAGAATGATCATCCGCAACACGAAGCAAGAGGATATTGATGAAATCATCAAGATGCAGAACAGCTGCTTTCCGGGAATGGACCCGTGGAAGCGGGACCAGCTTGAGAGCCATCTTGAAATTTTTCCTGAAGGCCAATTTGTCGCTGAATATGATGGGAAAGTAGTTGGCTCCTGTTCGAGCCTAATCATAAATTTTGATGAATACGATGATCGCCATAGCTGGGATGATGTCACAGATGAAGGCTATATTACGAACCATAACCCGGATGGATATAACCTATATGGAATAGAAGTCATGACCCATCCTGAATTCAGGAGGATGAAAGTTGGCTACCGTTTGTATGAGGCAAGGAAAGATCTCGCAAGGCAGATGAACTTGAAAAGTATCATTATTGGCGGTAGAATCCCAAATTACCACCTGCACGCGGAAGAAATGTCACCAAGAGAATATGTCCGGCAGGTTGCTTCACATAAAATCTATGATCCGGTTCTCTCATTCCAGCTGCGGAACGACTTCACTCTGATGAGGATCAATCCGAACTATTTGCCGGATGATCTCCAGTCGAATAAATACGCGACATTGATGGAGTGGAATAATGTCGACTATCAGCCAAAATCGAAAAGATTCTATAAGACCAGCAATCCTGTGCGGATATGCGTTGTCCAGTATATGATGAGACAAATCAAGTCATTTGAAGATTTGGCTCACCAGGTTGAATACTTTACGGATGTTGCATCAGATGCCGGTTCGGATTTTGCCGTGTTCCCGGAAATTTTCACGACACAGCTTATGTCATTCATGGATGAAAAATCACCCTCGCTCGCGGTGCGCAGGGTGACGGAATATACAGAACAGTACATCGAGCTGTTCACCGACCTGGCTGTCCGCTACAATGTCAACATCATCGGCGGCTCGCATTTGGTAAAAGAAGAAGATGATGAGATCTATAATATTTCTTATCTGTTCCGTCGCGATGGAACAATTGATAAGCAATACAAGCTGCATATCACGCCAAATGAGCGCAGATGGTGGGGCATCAGCCGGGGCGATGAATTGAAGGTGTTCGATACAGACTGCGGAAAAATCGCAATTCAAATTTGTTATGATATCGAATTTCCTGAACTTGCGAGGATCGCCACTGATATGGGAGCCAAAATCATTTTCACACCGTTTTGTACCGAAGATCGCCAAGGCTACCTGCGGGTTCGTTACTGTGCCCAGGCGAGAGCGGTCGAGAACCAAGTGTACACGGTCATTTCGGGTACGGTTGGCAACCTGCCGCAAACAGAAAACATGGATATCCAATATGCCCAGTCAGGGATATTTGCTCCATCTGATTTTGAATTCGCCAGGGATGGGATCGTCGGCGAAACGAACCCGAACATCGAAATGGTCATGATCGGTGATGTCGACCTGGAAATTCTCCGCCGCCAGCGCCAGGACGGCACAGTCCGTCAGTTGAAGGACCGGAGACACGACATTTACCGCATTCAGTACAAGAAGTAGGAAAAAGTGAAGCACCTGAGGAAAATCACTGAGTCCCAGGTGTTTTTTCTTTGCGGAAAGAGGCAAACAATAGAGCCTATTGGTGCCCTAAAAATCCAAAAACGAGAAAAAGAGGTCACCAACACTGCCTATTGATGTCCTAAAAATCCAAAATCCAGAAAAAGAGGTCACCAACACTGCCTATTGGTGCCCTAAAAATCCAAAAACCAGAAAAAGAGGTCACCAATAAAGCCTATTGGTGCCATAAAAATCCCAAAACCGGAAAAAGAGGTCACCAATAAAGCCCATTGGTGCCCTAAAAATCCAAAAACCAGAAAAAGAGGTCACCAATACGGGCCATTGGTGCCCTAAAAATCCAAAATCCAGAAAAGAGGTCACCAATACGGGCCATTGGTGCCCAAAAATCCAAAATCCAGAAAAAGAGGTCACCAATAGCGGCCATTGGTGCCCAAAAAATCCAAAATCCAGAAAAAGAGGTCACCAATACGGGCCATTGGTGCCCAAAAAATTCAAAATCCAGAAAAAGAGGTCACCAATAAAGCCCATTGGTGCCCTAAAAATCTCAAAACCATAAAAACGGGGCACCAATAGGACTCTAAAAATGAGTTTCAACACTGTTTCATGCTCCATCAAATAAATAAACAAAAATTATCAATAAAGCCCTATCTTGTTTTATAATTAGCTGTAAGATTCAAATCTTATTTTTTCGGGAGGTCATTCAATGGATTGGAAGAAGAAAGCCGACAAGTGGCTTGGTTTTACTGGATTGGATCCGGAACTGAAAGCCGAACTTGATTCATTAAAGGATAATGAGAAGCAATTAGAGGAAGTATTTTATAAAGATCTGGAATTCGGAACTGGCGGAATGCGCGGTGAAATCGGCGCGGGTACCAACCGAATGAACTTATATACTGTCCGCAAGGCATCTGCAGGCCTGGCAGCATACATAGAAAAGCAGGGAAATGAAGCGAAGCAGCGTGGCGTGGCAATTGCCTACGATTCCCGCCATAAGTCACCTGAATTCGCAATGGAAGCTGCAAAGACTTTGGCAACTCGCGGCATCCAGACATATGTTTTTGAAGAATTAAGACCAACACCGGAGCTTTCATTCGCAGTACGGCACTTGCATGCATACGCAGGAATCGTCATTACTGCGAGCCATAACCCGCCTGAGTATAATGGCTATAAAGTGTATGGCCCTGATGGCGGCCAGCTGCCTCCAGATAGTGCTGATGAAGTGATCACAAAGGTAAATGAGATTGAAAATGAACTTTCCATCGAGGTCATGGACGAGCATGAACTGAAGGAAAAAGGCTTGATCAAGATGATTGGGTCCGAAGTGGATCGCGCGTATCTTGAGAAGCTGATGTCAATTTCCGAAAATCCGACACTCTCGGATGAAGCCGATGTGAAAGTGGTTTTCACACCATTGCATGGCACTGCCAATATGCCTGTGCGCAATATCCTGACGAACCTGAAATACCAGAACGTCACGGTCGTGAAAGAGCAGGAGCTCCCGGATCCTGAGTTTTCAACAGTTAAGAGCCCGAATCCTGAAGAGCCTGCCGCATTTGAGCTTGCAATCCGTGAAGGGAAGAAAATCGATGCTGATGTACTCATTGCAACAGACCCTGATGCAGACAGGCTCGGTATCGCTGTAAAAGACCCGGATGGGGAATATGTTGTGCTGACAGGAAACCAGACAGGAGCCCTGCTGTTGCATTATATCCTGACGCAAAAACAGGAAAAGGTAACACTCCCAGCCAATGGAGCAGTGTTCAAGACAATCGTAACGTCCGAACTTGGGCGTAAAATCGCCTCTTCTTTCGGAGTCGAGACAATCGATGTCCTGACTGGCTTCAAGTTCATTGCTGAAAAGATCAAGCAATATGAAGACTCAGGGGAGTATAAGTTCCTGTTTGGCTATGAAGAAAGCTATGGATATTTAATCGGAGACTTTGCCCGTGATAAAGACGCAGTCCAGGCGGCGATGCTTGCTGTCGAGGTTTGCGCATACTATAAAAAGAAGGGCATGTCCTTGTACGAAGCTCTCCTCAGTGTTTATGAAGAATACGGTTATTATCAGGAAGGTCTGCGTTCCCTGACGCTAAAAGGAAAAGAGGGCGCAGAATTAATCCAGAAAACGCTCGGAGTATTCCGACAGGAACCTCTAAAACAGCTTGGTGAATTGAAAGTAACCACTGTGGAAGATTATTTAACAGGTGTAAGACTGAATGAAAACAACGAGGAAGAAAAAATCCAGCTTCCATCTTCTAATGTTATCAAATACTATCTTGAGGATGGTACATGGATGTGCCTTCGCCCGTCTGGAACGGAACCAAAGATCAAATTTTATTTTGGTGTGAACGACAACAGCCTGGCAGAAAGCAAGCAGAAACTCCAAAAAATCGAACAGGATTTCATGGAGGAAGTTGAAAAGAAAATGGAAGTTGCAAAAAACCAGTAATCACCTTAGAACTTCAGCAAGAAAGGAAGTAATCAAATGTTAAAAGAACAAGTCGCAATCGTCACGGGTGCATCAAGAGGAATTGGCAAGGAAATCGCCTTGAAATTGGCTGAGCAGGGAGTGAAGCTTGCAATCGCAGGCAGCTCAGAAGAAATCAATCAGACAGCAGATGAAATGAAACAGAAGGGTTTTTCAGATGTCATTGCCGTCCAGACCGATGTAAGCGATGAGCAGCAGGTGAAGAACCTTGTTGAAAAAACGGTGGAAGCTTTCGGCCAGGTTGACGTACTTGTCAATAATGCCGGAATCGGATTTTTCAAACTGGCAGAAGAAGTCACGGTTGATGAATGGAAAAAATTATTTGAAGTAAATGTACAAGGTGTATTCCTTGGCGCCAAAGCCGTACTTCCACATATGAAGGAACGTAAATCAGGCACCATCATCACAATTTCCTCTGATGTAGGCAGATACACGATTCCTAATGGAAGTGCTTATACAGCCTCAAAGTATGCAGTCCAGGGCTTCAGCGGGGCACTTGCCCAGGAAGTGAGGGAATATGGAATTCGTGTTGGAACCATCAATCCTGGGATGGTTGATACTTATTTTGCTGATTCAAAACAAGGACTTCCTGAAAAGCATGATTGGTTAAAGGTGGAGGACATTGCGAACGCAGTTGTCTACATGGCGTCAGCGCCTAAACATATGCTGATTGATGAAATCGTCATCCATCCGCTTGTACAGAATTACCCGATTGCCTGATCTAGCGGCGATTTAACACAGACCAAATAATTACCAGTAAAAATCAGCATAAAAAATAACAAACACGGCACCTTAATATAGGTGGCCGTGTTATTTTTTTGGTGGAATTCTCTTGTTAAATCGAGCCGGTTACAGCGGTTTCCAGGTAGTCATCGCCGGCGGCTTCATTTGCGTGGTCGATATATCTGAGCAGGGAATACAGGCGCTTTTCAATGACAGCATAATCTTTTTCAAAGTTGTAAGCGTGGAGAAAATGTTCGATCTTTTTTGCCAGGAACTGGTCCTCTGTCCTGACCATAAGGATAAGCAGGTTATCCCATTGGGATCGGTGCGTGTAATATAGAGCCCGATCGTAATCCGTTTTATTCATATCCAATCCTCCTTATGAGGAGTTGATAATATTATATGGAATTGGCGCCGTATCTTCCTCAGAAAATGTTGGACGACCCTGTTTACTGGGGTTTTCAAGTTTTACCTGTATATTAGTGCGTAAAAATGATCGGGTTTGACTACAATTCGATGTGGGAATCACAAAGCTGGTATGCAAAAAGGAGTGTACGATGAAAAAGTATGTTTTTTCAATGGCTGTATTGTTGATTTTGTTACTGGGAATTCAAAGAGTTGATATACATGCACAAAGACCGGATTATGAAAAATATGGCCGGATTGCAACTGCTGTAATCAAAGAGGAATATCCAGGAGAAGCTGTTCAGGGTTACAATTATAAGGGCAGAAAACAAATTGATGATCGCCAGGTACTCGACTCATTTCAATACAAGGTCAGGGTGGACGGAAAACCTGTTATTATGACGGTACAAGTCGCCCATGATTTAAAAAATGAAAGGTTGCTGAGTCTTACAGTTACTGAGCAGCACCAGCAGTAAAGTTTCTAACCTGTTCATCATTCTCCTTTTTTTCTCATACATTGTTGTAAGAGGTGAAAGGGGGAGAGATGGTGTCGGAAGATCAAAAGTCATTGGAATATGCTATTTCTGAAATTACCGAAATCGCTAAAGGGTTTGGGTTGGACTTTTATCCGATGAGGTATGAAATATGTCCTGCAGAAATCATCTATACATTTGGTGCCTATGGAATGCCAACAAGATTTTCCCATTGGAGCTTTGGGAAGCAGTTTCATAAAATGAAGCTTCATTATGATTTAGGCCTTTCAAAAATTTATGAGCTGGTTATCAATTCTAATCCATGTTATGCCTTTTTGTTAGATTCTAATTCGCTGATTCAGAACAAGTTAATCGTTGCCCACGTCCTTGCTCACTGTGATTTCTTCAAGAACAATGTCCGCTTTCAGAATACAAAGCGGGATATGGTTGAAAGTATGGCAGCAACAGCGGAGAGAATCCGTAAATATGAAATCGAGCATGGGAAACATGCGGTGGAGTCTTTCCTAGATGCGGTGCTAGCGATCGAAGAGCATATTGATCCATCGTTGATGAGGCCGAAGCTCGCGTGGTCGGTAGAAGATGATTTTGAGGACGAACCAACGACAATAGCGACTCCGTATGATGATCTTTGGGATCTTGAATCTAAAAAGACAGAATCAACAGACAAGGTTAAGAAGAAGAAATTCCCGCCGCGCCCAGAAAAGGATCTGTTATTATTCATTGAAAGCTATAGCCGCGAGCTGGAGGATTGGCAGCGGGATATCCTGACAATGATGCGTGAGGAAATGCTCTATTTTTGGCCACAGCTTGAAACGAAAATCATGAATGAAGGCTGGGCTTCTTACTGGCATCAACGGATTCTCAGGGAAATGGACCTGACAAGCGGCGAAGCAATCGAGTTTGCAAAATTGAATGCCGGAGTCGTGCAGCCATCAAAGACGGGCATCAATCCCTATTATTTAGGGATCAAAATTTTTGAAGATATCGAGGAGCGCTACAATAATCCTACTGAGGAAATGAAACGGCGAGGAGTAAAGCCGGGTTCAGGCCGTGAAAAAATGTTCGAAGTCCGCGAAATCGAATCGGATATTTCATTTTTACGCAATTACTTGACGAAGGATCTGGTCATGCGTGAAGATATGTACCTTTTCCAAAAACAAGGACGTGAATATAAAGTCGTCGATAAAGCGTGGGAACAGGTTCGCGACCAGCTTGTCAGCATGAGAGTCAATGGAGGATTTCCGTATTTGACTGTAACAGACGGCGATTATCTGAAGAATGGAGAGCTGTATATCACGCACAGCTTTGAGGGAATTGAGCTCGACATTAAATATCTTGAAAAAGTACTCCCATATATCCATCAGCTGTGGGGCCGGAAATGCCATATTGAAACTATGGTCGAAAGCAGGGCAATGCTATACACCTATGATGGAAAAGGGATTCATCGCAAATATTTATAATAAGAAAACCGCTGATTTCCAGCGGTTTTTAATTTTTTTTGTGTAAAAACTATAATAATAAGGTATTTAAAATAGACAAGCTTTTTGTTGAACCATTTTCACAAGTGAGTCATAATTATATATATGAGCATATATTCATATATAGAAAAGGAGGTTCACATATGGGACATAATCATTCGCATGGCCACAGCCACAGTCACGGTCACGGTCATACAAACAATAAAAAGGCTTTATTCTGGGCTTTTCTCCTAATCGCGACTTTCATGGTTGTTGAGGTGGTTGGCGGAGTAATCACAAACAGCCTTGCTTTGCTTTCAGACGCGGGCCATATGCTGAGCGATGCAGCAGCACTTGGTTTGAGCTTGTTTGCGATGAAGCTTGGCGAAAGAAAGGCCACACAATCCAAGACGTATGGCTATAAAAGATTCGAGATCATCGCAGCAGCTTTAAACGGTCTTACCTTAATTATCATTTCAATTTATATATTTGTTGAAGCATATCATCGTTTTACAGATCCTCCGCAAGTTCAAAGCATGGGAATGCTGGCGATTTCCGTTATTGGGCTGATTGTCAATATCATTGCAGCGTGGATTTTGATGAGTGGAGATAAAGATGAAAACTTGAATGTAAGAAGCGCTTTCCTTCACGTGTTGGGAGACATGCTTGGCTCGGTTGGGGCAATCACAGCAGCATTGCTGATATACTTCTTTGATTGGGGACTTGCAGATCCCATCGCGAGCGTGGCAGTTGCCATTCTTATCATCATAAGCGGCTGGAGAGTGACGAAGGAGAGCTTTCATGTATTGATGGAAGGCACACCTGAGCAGATTGAAGTGAAGGAAGTGAAAGATGAAATAATGAAGATTCCTGAAGTGAAGGATGTGCACGATGTCCACATCTGGTCGATTACTTCAGGCGTCCTGATGCTTAGCGGACATATTGCCGTCAAAGGGGAAGGAGCGCATGACAGAGTGCTTCACAAAGCCCAGAAGCTGTTGCATGACCGCTTTGGGATTGATCACAGTACACTTCAGGTAGAAGGGGAGGAACACGGATGCCCATGCGCCCATGGACCTTGCAATTGATATACAGTATCGGGACATAAATCTAAAAAACATGCCAGCCAATCTATTGATGGTCATCCCATCAATGATGGCTGGCATGTTCTATGCTTTGCTTTAACAGGTCGATGACATGTTCGTCATCATGCGTGTAATAGAGTGAAGTACCCTCTCTCCTGAATTTGACAAGTCGGAGGTTCTTTAAAAAGCGCAGCTGATGTGAAACGGTGGATTGCAACAAGTTGAGCTTTTCAGCTATTTCATTAACCGAATGTTCCCCCTGCAACAGCAGATGAAGGATCCTGAGCCGCGTCGGATCTGAAAGGGCCTTGAAGGTCTGGGAAACCATAAATAATGTTTCCTCATCCAAATCCATTTCAGGCGTGTTCTTTTTGTTTTCTTCCAAGTTAATCAGCCTCCTCCTTCTATTATACCTTATGAAAGAAAAATCACGGGTGTATAGAGTCCATCAGCGTCTGAACGAGAATTCCAACCTCTAAACATTAAGATGATTACTATTCCTGTTGAGGTGGAAATATAAAACATGCAAAAAGTGATGGTGGATGAGCAAATGAAAAGGAATCCATCAGACCAGGATGAAAAAATACAGTTAATAGAGACAGGGAGCAGGTGAAGAGGTGGACGAGAACAATACACATGAATCAAAATATATCCAGCAGCACCTTGCAAATGAGCGTACATACCTTGCCTGGGTCCGGACTTCGATCGCCATAATCGGGATTGGTTTTTTGGCATCAAGTTTGCATTTTAATAATATCAGGTCTGTAAGCCAGGCTGCAGACACGATTGCTGTTTTTGTTAGCATTTTTTCTTTGTTGATTGGTTTGATCATTCTGTTCTTTGCGACCACACATTATTTCTCGGTAAGAAAAAATATCAACAAGCAAACATTTGAATCAGCCAGTAACCTGATAAAAATTTCTACAGGGATCATTTTTTTGATCTTTCTGTTACTCGGCATTTATTTAATCAGCATTTTATTTTAAATAGCTTTATTGCCATTTTGACTTGGTCCCTCGTGGACCGTATCCTCCTTATGAGGTGCTTGCGAACTAGGGGAATCTTTAAGATCATCAGCGGAAAACCAGGCAGGGCATCGATACCCTCAATTGCCGATGCTGTTTTGCTCTGGTTTTTAATGTGTTATGAGACCATCGTAATTGGTGATATATAGCTCAATCTCCGGCTGAGTATCGAGGCAGTGGGCATTCAACAGCTGATAATAGTTCACTCTGTGCAGCGGGTCATATGGAAGCATAGGGTATTCCTTGTGCTCTTTAACATAAAGATCTACTGCCTTTTGGACTTTATCAATCGTTGTTGCTAGATCCTTTTCATCCTCAGTGAAAATATCGTATGTTTCCTTGGACATATAAAAGTTTCGTGATGGAATTCCTTTCAGGATGGGGACAAGTTGTTCTATATCGATCCGGTTATCCTCCTTGACGAGAATGGTTCGGTAAACGCCTTTAGGCAGATGCTCTGAATACGTGCGTACTGCTTTTTTTATCTCGTCAACGCTTGCTTCAATGATTGGCCATGTGGTTTCCTCAGACTTTTTTTCCACCGTGGCATACAAAGTAATAAATTGGACCAATCCTGCAGCAGAACCCAAAATAGTTACATACGGAAATAAATTGAATATGACGTCCAACAGGCTACCGATGATTGGCCAGACGAATGCAGATGCAACCTTAATGGCTGTTTCAGAAAATAAGCGGTTGCTACTGCCCCTTTCTTTCTCTCTTTGCATCTTAATCCCTCCTTTCCAAGGCAGAAAATGCCATTATTGCACAATAACCCCTTAACCAGTCGCCATATATGTGTCAAGTCTTATAAACAGACTGGACTTAAGATAATGTTGGTTTTGCCGATATAAAAGTAAGAGTCTGTGCTTTTGTGCTATGTGGGGAAGAGTTCAACCAGGTGCAAGGATTGGGATGGGATAAAAAAGCGGATCACTTTCTACTTATATTATATTAAATTCTCTTCATGATTGGTATTGGTTGGTTTTGAATATTATGAAAATAACCTTCGAAACCAGTCAATTATATTGTTGGATATTGTATAATATTTAGAAAGCTTCCATCTTTTCTTCGAAAATTGGCATTCGAACTCACTGGCAAGTATTATCTATACCAGAACCGCTAGTCCATGAAAGCAAATAAACCAGACAGAAACGAGGGGCAGGATGGATATTCCCCATATGTACATATTTGACTTGAATAATATAGCATTGACCGTCGTTTTTTTAATCATTTCTTCCATAATGGCAGTTGAATTCAGCAGGCAGATCAAAAAGACGGTTGAGAGAAAAAGACGAAAAATGGTCCTGTATTCACTTCTTTTGGCTCTCACATTCTTGCTGACACATATATTTGTGATTATTTCTGCAGGCGTTCCATTTTCGACCAGCAATTTTTATTTGTTTTTCCTCATTTTTTATGGCATTTGCGGTATTGGATCATACTCAGCTTTGAGTCTGGCGCAAAGGGATATTGCGAATACTGCTCAGTACGTATTCACTAGTCTATTAATCGCTGTCAGCATCATGGCGGCTGAATATACGGCATTTTATATAATCTTCAGGGAAGCAATCAAGATACATCCAATTTTATCCGTTTTGTCATTTTTGATGATATTGGTCACTTCATTTTCGCTCATCAGGTTTTTGATGCAGATTACGAACGAGGATATTTATGAGTTTGTAAAAAAGTATAAGTATACAGGCAGTGTCCTTGGAGGTATGGCAATGGGAGGTATCCCATATATCGTCCTGACTTCGATGATGGACGTTACAGATGGAAGCGGCATACATTCTTACCTGGCGCCGTTCGCTTATATGGCCATGGCAAATTTATTATTCATGCTCGTACCGGATCTTTTTGGCGAAAAATTGATCATGAAGAACGTCCAGTCTCATTTATCCTTGTTCACCCATAACCCTGACTCTGTATTCAGGGTCGACTTGCAAGGTTATATTTTAAATGTCAATAAAGAGGCAGTTGAGCTGACAGGCTATATGGCTAATGAATTAGCTGGCCTCCATTTCATCGATTTGATCGGGGGCAGCGAGGAAGAAAAGAAAATAAGGAAATATTTCATGAAAGTGCTCAGCGGTGAGACGAAATTGATTGAAACCACTCTGAAAAGAGCGGATTCAACTTATGCCGACGTGAGAATCACAGCGGTAAGAATCATCGTTAAAAATACAACAGTTGGTGTCTTCGGAATAGTCAGGGACATAACAGAACAGAAAAAGGCAGACAAAATGATTGAGTATCTGGCCTATCATGACGAACTGACTAATTTGCCTAACAGACGGAATTTAGAGAAAGTCATGGCAGCGCTTATTAAGGATGAAGGGTTTTCCTTGATCTATCTAGATTTTGACCGTTTTAAAAGAATCAATGATACATTTGGGCATTCATTTGGTGATAAGATTTTGGTAGAGATCGGCAGGAAGCTTTCAGAAGTTGTCCCGGAGGAATGCCTTGTAGCAAGAATAGGCGGTGATGAATTCGCGATTCTTGTAACTGGAGGTAATAAGCCAGACGGGGTTGCCACTAAGATTGTGCAGGCATTCCAGAGTCCGCTTTTTGCGGAGGGAATGGAATTCCTGATCACGGCTAGTATTGGGATCTCAAGGTATCCAGAAGATACGGATAGTCTTGAATTATTGCTGAAGTTTGCTGATATGGCGATGTATAAAGCAAAAGAAAACGGTGCGAACCACTTTCAGTTTTTTGACCAAAGCATGGTGGACCATAACCTGAATAAGTTTGAACTTGAGAATGAATTACGGAGCGCGATAAATAGTGATTCTCTCACGGTTTTTTACCAGCCTAAGTACAATGCAGCAACAAATGAAATTACAGGGGCTGAAGCACTGGCAAGGTGGAAGCATGCACGCCATGGAATGATTCCTCCAGGTGTGTTCATCCCGATTGCTGAGGAAGCGAATTTGATCGTCCCTCTCGAGAGATTGATCATCAGAAAAGTATTCAGCCAGCTTGTGCAATGGAAGGGACAGGGTTATGAGGTTCCCCGCACTTCGATTAATATCTCGATCATCCATTTTTACCAGGAGGATTTCGTGAAATTCATGAGGCACACACTTAAAGAATATGGGCTTTATGGTGAATTGATCGAAATCGAAGTAACGGAAAGTATCATGATTAAGAAGGAAGACAGCATCAACGCACAGCTCCAGGCTTTAAGGGAAATTGGTATTGAGGTCAGCATTGATGATTTCGGCACGGGATACAGTTCATTGAGTTATTTAAGCAAGCTTTCGGTCGATCGTTTGAAAATTGACCAGAGCTTCATTTCACACTCCCAGGAAAACCGCGAAATCATTTCAACAATCGTCTCTATGGCAACGAATCTAAAGTTAAAGGTAATTGCCGAGGGAGTAGAAACGGAGTCACAGATTGACCTGCTAAAATCATTAGGCTGCCAGGAAGTACAGGGATACTTCTACTCACCGCCATTGCCATCCAATGAATATGAAGTGATGATGAACAGGGAGCTTCAGGAAACCTGACGGGTGTTTTGACTGGCTACGTTGATTATGTTATTATTCATTTATGAAAAGTCCTCTAGGGTTCCGCAGCTTTGCTGGACTGGTCCGAGAGAGGGCGCACAGGAAATGCCTGTGTACACGGAGGGATAAAAACCCGGGAGATATCCATTGATATCTTCCGGGTTTTTTTATTCCAGCCCAGCGCTTGCGCTAATAATGAAAGGAGAGTTAACACATATGGCTTGGTTATATTTAGTTATTGCCGGTATATTTGAAATTGTTTGGGCGATTGGCCTGAAGTATACAGAAGGTTTCACCAAAGCAGTCCCATCAGTGATTACACTTGCAGGAATGGCCATAAGCTTTTATTTCTTGTCCATGGCAATTAAAACATTGCCAATTGGTACTGCATATGCCATCTGGACTGGAATTGGAGCTGCAGGGGCAGTTATACTCGGGATTGTCCTGTTTGGAGAGCCGCGCAACTTCATGAGACTAATGTTCGTTGCCTTCATTCTGGTTGGTATCATCGGCCTGAAAGCAACATCCGGAAGCAATTAATTATATTCAGGAAGCAGACTGGCAGAAAAGTGCAGTCTGCTTTTTTGAAATTTAATTTGAAATTTCCACCAATATATATTATGATGCCGATAGGTACCTTTTATTACTAGGTAGGTGATAGGATGTTTAATCGCGAACTTTTAAAAGGGAGCACATCACTTGTGCTGCTCCAGTTGTTGAATGAACGGGATATGTATGGTTACGAGCTAGTGAAAGAATTGGATAAGCGCAGTGACCACAGTCTGCAGGTAAAAGAAGGCACCCTTTATCCAGCATTGCATAAACTCGAAAAGCAGGAATACATTGAATTTTACTGGCAGGAGCAGGAAAAAGGCCCGGCAAGGAAGTATTACCGGATTACTGATGAAGGCAAAGAGGTTCTTATTGAGAAAACGGAAGAGTGGCAGCAGTTCGTCAATGTCATGAACAAAGTGATCAGGAGACCGAAAAATGATCCAGTTAAAGACTGAATTTCTCGACGAGCTTGGCAGGCATTTAGGGAAGCATACGGACAAAGAACAGATTTTAGCTGAATATGACATCCATATCACAGAAATGCTTGAAGAGTTTAACGGCAATGAAAGAGGAGAGTCGGATATTAAATCTGAAATTTATTCTAGATTGGGGACTCCAGGAGAAATTGCAGAAAGCTGGAAAGAAGAACTGTCAACGACCCCAGTGAAAACTCAATGGGTTTTTATATTGGCAAACCTGATATTCTTCGTTGGCGGCACGATTCTGACCCTGGTACATAATCTATTTGATTTCCCTCTTATTGACATGGCCTGGAAAAGTCTGACATCGATATCAGCTGTGATCATTTTGCTTTACCTCTTCTTTTGGGCACTGCTTGGGTATGAAATTGGCAAGGGTTTTGGCCATAAGGGACGAAGATTGATGAAAAAAACGTTTATCCTGTCCATCCTGCCGAATATTATCCTTATGAACCTGACGTTGTTCAAGCTGATCCCGCATGACTGGTTCCAGCCGCTGCTGAGCCCGGCATTCATTTTTATTTGTATTCTTTTCACAGCGCTATTGTATCCAATATGTTGGGTTGGATATAGATGGGGGAAAAAAGCTTCCATCTAATTTTTTTAGTAAAGTACATAGAAATTCTATGTATATAGAATTAAAGGGTAATATTTTTTTGAATATATACCTAGTTATTCTAGGTGAAGGGAGAGAGTGAAAGTGGAAAATAAACTAAAAAAAGGTGACTGGAAGTTTTTCCTTATATGTCTTGCTCTTGGAATCCTGGCTGAAAGGTCTTTCTTACATGGGAAAATTGGCTTGTCCTATCCTGTATTTATAACTGTATTTTATGGTGTATTTTTCTGGAGATACCGGTCCTACTCTTTTACAAATAAAAAGCTTGGACTTTTAATAATTGCTTCAATATGGCTCCTATCAGCCAGCTTTTTTCTCCATTCAAATATGATTTTATATGTATTGAACATCCTGGTGATACCAGTCATGATTCTCATACAACTTGTACTTGTTACTTATCCGCTTGCTAATCAATGGCACAGGTGGCCGTTTCTCAAAAAGCTCGTTTTGACAGTAGGAGCTGCCATTGCCTATGTGTATAGATTTTTGATCCATGGCATTAAGTTTTCTGTGAGAGGGCTTGAAGAGAGCAAGAGTGCAACAATCCGAAAAGTATTGATTGGCGTGGCTATTTCCTTGCCGTTACTGTTTGTGATTGTCAACCTGCTCGTCTCTGCCGACCAACAGTTTGGCAACCTTATAGGCGCATTCCCACGCTGGCTTCTCGGGCTGAAGATAGAGGAGGAGGTGTTGCGGACAATCGCAATCTCCATTTACACACTGGGTATTTTTGGATTATTGCAGGTGTTAAGGGCTAAGCAGCAGCTGCCTGCTGAAATTCCGAAGCAGAAAGACAAGATGGCCTGGGATATTGTGATCAGCCTGACAGTGCTCACTTTATTGAATATCGTTTACTTTCTTTTCGTAGTTGTACAATTCCAGTATTTTTTCAGTGAAACCTTGAAAGAAGGCTATACGTATGCCGAATTTGCGCGCAGAGGATTCTTTGAGCTTCTTTTTGTGACTATGTTGAATTTGTTGATCATTTCTACTATTGTTTCGTACGTTGATAAAGCTTCCAGGTTTATGACGCTGGCTATTCGTGCACTTCTTTCCTTGCTCGTTATATTCAGCGGAGTGATGCTGTATTCAGCTTTTATACGCCTGTTCATGTATGAAGAGGCTTATGGGTTTACCTTTGCCAGGGTTCTGGCTCATTCTTTCATGATCTTCCTGCTAGTGGTGTTATGCTATTCCTTCATGAGAATATGGATGGATCGGCTCTCGCTTGTACGCTTTTATATCTTATCCGCCATCATTTTTTACACATTGGTCAATACGGTCCAGCTTGACACTTTCGTCGTTGAGCGCAATATCGAGCGTTATTCAGAAACCGGAAAAATAGATATTTACTATCTAAACTCACTGTCTTATGAAGGAGTGGAGGGATTGGTGGAGCTATATAAGCTTAATCCAGACCACCCGGGTCTGTCAGACTTGTTGCTGCAGAGGAGGCAGGAATTCCTAGATTCAGAAGAAAGCTGGAATACGATAAATATGTCCAGAAGAAGCGCTGAAAAAGCGTTAATGGATCTGGAGATGCAGTAACAATGAAAATATGGCGAAAATGAAAACAAAGACCGGCTTTGTTACCAGTTTTGTAACATATCGAAGTGAATAATGATGATAAAATAACCTTAAGCCAAATAAAGGGGAGCCATGTGAAATGGAAGGGATATCTGAAATCATTAATCTCTTAAAAGGTATTGAGAGCTCGATTGACTCATTGAATAAAAGGACCGAAAACATTGAAAAAAGACTCGACCGGCTCGAAAAAGTCGATAGCATTGAACATCGTGTTACATCAAACCAGATCGATATAACAGATATTAAAGACGCACTTGAAAGAATGGAAGAAGCACAAAGTGCCAAAATCGAAAATATGTTAAAAGAATTGCTAAGCAAAGCAGAAATAAAAAACAATACAGAATTCAGCACAATCCACAAACGCCTTGATTCCCATTTGTTAAAATTGGGAAGGGTCGAGGAAGAAATCCTGATGGTGCAGCAGGAAAAATAGTAGACAGGGAGATTGCGATATCGCAGTCTCTTTTTTTATAAAATGTATCCACAAAACTTTCATAAACTCGCAATTCCTTTATTTATCAGGGTCTGGCGGCTTTTTTAACTCATTATGTTCAGTCGTTCACAAAAAGTTGCACTTTGCGGGACTGAGACAAAGTATTCGGGAGTTATGATTAATGTGTAATCATACATTGCCTTTATTAGGCAGATTAATAGTATATATTTTACTTGAGGTGATTCTTTTGAAATACGATTTAGTCCTTCTCCATGCTCCCAGTGTTTATGATTTCAGGAAAAATGCGCTGCTGGCAGGGCCCATCAGTGACGTCGTTCCGTCCTCTCCGGTGTTTGAAATGTATCCTATTGGCCTGACGAGCATTGCGGAATATTTAGAACGCCAAGGTCTGCGCGTGAAAATCATCAACATCGCCAATCGAATGCTGATGGATGAAAATTTTGATGTCGAAAAGAAATTAAAAAAGATTAGGACACGGGCTTTTGGGATTGACCTTCACTGGCTGCCGCATGCTCATGGAAGTATTGAACTGGCGAAAATTGTGAAAAATCTTCATCCCGAAACTCCTTTGATCTTTGGCGGTTTATCTGCAACCTATTACCATAAAGAATTAATAGAGTATCCATTCATTGACTTTGTCATGCGGGGCGATTCAACTGAAAAATTAATGCTCCTTTTGATCAACCATTTGAAAAATGGAACCCATCATCTGGGCGGGATTCCAAACCTTACTTGGAAGGATGGAGACACTCCAGTATACAACCCGTTAAGCCATGTTCCTGACAGCCTGGATGAATTTGATATTCCGGGATATCGATATACTATCAAGTCTGTCTTCAAGTATAAAAATTTCCTGGATCCACTCCCCTATAATGGATGGCTTCAATACCCTAATACGGCGATCCTCACGGCAAAAGGCTGCACCCAGGGCTGCTTAATTTGCGGGGGCTCAAAGCAATCATACAAGGATAATTGCAATCGTAAAATACTGGCAAAACGCTCACCTGCAAAGCTAATAGAGGACATTCTTTTTATTCAGCGCTTCAGCAGGGCCCCGATTTTCATCCTTCATGATATCCGCCAGGCGGGTAAGGAATATGTAGATGAGTTTTTTGAGAGGCTCAGCAAGATCAACTTGAAAAATGAACTGGTATTTGAATTATTCCAATATGCGAACGAGGAATTCTTTGAAAAAATTGAGAAGGCTGTACCAAAGTACAGCATTGAATTGACATTGGAAACACATGATGAGAAAATCCGCCGTTACAACGGCAAATTTAATTGCACAAATGCAAAAGTGATTGAAACGCTGCAATCTGCATTGAAGCATAGCTGCAAGAAGATTGATATCTTTTTCATGGTTGGCATCCCGCATCAGGATTATCAAAGCGTCCTTGATAATGTCGATTTTTGTGAGGAAATTCACAATGCATGTGGCGGGAATAAACGTCTATCATACTTTGTCGCTCCGCTGGCACCATTCCTTGACCCGGCAAGCCCGGCATTTGAAAATCCTGAAAAATATGGCTATAAGAAGTTTTGCCATACATTTGAAGACCATAGAAAAGCAATCACTCAGCCATCATGGAAATACATGCTCAGCTTTGAAACAGATTATATGACCAGGGATGAAATTGTGAGATCAACCTATGAATCTGCCAGAAGCCTTAATGCTTTTAAACTGAAGTACAACCTTATAGACAAAAAGACACATGATGAGGTGAATGAGAAAATCACCAGGTCGCTTGAATATATAGAAAAAATCGATGAAATCATTGCTCTCCCGGAACAGGAAAAAAATCAGCAGTTAGCACTTCTTAGCAAGGAAATGGAAGAAGTGAACAAATACAGTATTTGCGGGAAGCATGAATTGAAATGGGAAGTGAAAAAGCATTATGCTGATATCTTCTCGCTGACTGCAATCGGAATCGAGCTTTTGGCAGAGGACATATGGATCAACGCAAAACAGAAATGGATTGCCTATAATAAAAGAGTTGGAGAAGCCTCTAAAAGCAGGACGTAAATTTTAGAAAGAGCCCCTCAGGACATTATTCTGAGGGGCTCTTTGGCATATTAATTACATAAGTGGTTCATGAAGATTAATCTTAAAAATGTTTAAACTGGAAGCAAACGTGAAAAGGTAAAGGAAAATATATTTAACTAGTAAAGCGGGTGGAGAAATGTCATCAATGATTGAATTTTTTAAAAGAGGAAATAAATCTTCCGGAATTGCTGCGCTTGGGAATACCTTCCTGGCAATCATCAAAGGGGTTGCAGCTGGAATTAGCGGAAGTGGTACGATGCTCGCGACGACACTACATTCGGTTGCGGATGCATTGAATCAATTCTTTGTTTTCATCGGCAGTGCAATCTCGGAAAAAGAAGCGACAAAGCGATTTCCGACCGGGTTCGGCAGGGTCGTAAACCTGTTCGTTCTCGTGGCAGTCATCATCATTTCGATCATGGCATATGAAACAGTCATCAAAGGATGGGAGTTAATTCAGCATCCGAAGGCTTCTTCCAATTTGTGGCTTAATGTCATGATCATGACAATTGCGGTACTTGTTGATGGATTAATCCTGATTAAAGCGATGAAGGAAATTGCCCACGAGACAAGAAGTGAAGCAAAGGGATTTGGAATTGTTGGAAACGCGTTTAAGAATGTCAGCCTGGCAGCACCGCCGACAAGACTGGTGTTCTATGAGGATTTGATTGCAACATTTGGTGCGCTGTTAGCACTGTTTTCGATTGTCATGGCGCATGTTACAGGGTTTTATTTGCTTGACGGAATTGGAACATTGCTGATTGGCATCCTGCTAATCGGGATTGCTTTGAAGATTGGCTATGAGAACACCGTAGGCCTAATTGGAGTTTCTGCACCTAAGGTGGTTGAGGACCGTATAGCCAATCTTATCCTGTCAGATCCAGATGTCATTGACATCAATACATTAAGGATTGTCCAGGAGGGCAGACAGTACCATGTCGAGAGCTATCTGGAGCTGCGCAAAGGGCTGACACTGGCTGACGCAGATGATATCAAGTTCAGGGTCAGGGATAGCGTCCTTAAGGATCCGGACGTAGATGATGTTATTATGGGAATCATCGAAGCAGATGACGTCCAAACCTGGAAAGTGTAAAATAAGGTCACAAAAAACCCAGGCAGGGAGGACCTGCCTGGGTTTTGGCTATTGAAAGTAACTGCTTGATCGTTATGAAACAACTTCGGTTTTATTCATAAAAAAACCTTCAGCTGGCTTTTCGATTTCGGGTTGTTTCGTTACTTCAATATATTTAATGTGGTGCTCTTCCATTTCAGTGATTTTGAAAAAGTATGAACCAAAGCTGACAACGTCGCCCTGCTTGACTTCATAATTTTCGGTGAGCATCCAGCCGCCGATTGTATCGACATCTTCATCGTTGATATCAAGCGCGAGCAGTTCATTTACATCGCTGACAAGTAGTTTGGCATCGATGATATAATGACTTTCTTTGACTTTGCGAATCATTGGCACTTCATCCATATCGAACTCATCGCGAATTTCTCCGACAATTTCTTCAAGGATATCTTCTACTGTTACGAGCCCGGAAGTTCCTCCATATTCATCCATCAAAATCGCCATGTGTATACGCTCTTTTTGCATCTTGACGAGCAGGTCGTGAATCGGGATGCTGTCAATGACCCGGATGATAGGCCGAATATATGAATCTATTTCTTTTTTGCCCCGGCCCTGGTCATGGATCAGATCAGTCATGACTTCCTTGATATTGACGAGACCGACAATATGGTCCTTGTCTCCGTCGATGACAGGATAACGGGTGAATTTCTCTTCTTTCACAATCTGGAGAAAGTTCTCCAAAGTATCCTCGATTGACAACGAAATGATTTCCGTCCGGGGCACCATGATTTCCTTGGCGATCCGATTGTCAAATTCAAAGATTTTATTTACATACTTAAACTCTGACTGGTTGATTTCACCACTTTTAAAGCTTTCAGAAAGTATAATGCGAAGTTCTTCCTCAGAATGAGCCAAATCATTTTCAGAGGCAGGCTTAAGACCGACAAGGCCAACAGCAAGACGGGCGGATCCGTTCAATAACCAGATGAATGGGTACATGATCTTGTAGAATAAGATCAGCGGGCCGGCTGTATTAAGCGAAACCCATTCTGCTTTTTGAATAGCTAATGTCTTAGGGGCCAGTTCCCCGACTACGACATGCAGGAATGTGATGGTCGCAAATGCAATCCCCACCGAAAAGACATGTCCGACGGATTCAGAAATAGCCAGGCTGGTGAATAACGGTTTTAGCAAATCGGCTATTGCCGGCTCTCCAAGCCAGCCGATTCCCAGAGCAGTGATCGTTATGCCCAGCTGGCAGGCAGAAAGATACTCATCCAGGTTGGAAATGACTTTTTTTGCGAGCACAGCTTTTCTGCTGCCTTCCTCTATTAGTTGGTCGATTCTGGAACTTCTCACTTTAACAATCGCAAATTCTGATACGACAAAAAATGCCGTTAAAGCAATTAAAATGGCTATCCAAACCAAGTTAAATATGTCCAAATAAGTTCCCTTAGCCCGCGGGTCTGCGGGTAAGGAGTCACCTCCCAGTAAACTGAAAATTAAACCTGAATCTTGCAGGCTTCATATAAATTTAAATCATCAAGAAAAATTTTAACGGCCCGTTCCGTGCGGCTGGTTCAGCCAGGGCCAACATCCTGTTATGCTGTTCCTTCCGCGTTTACAGCTGTTAAATTCTTGATACGATAGATTGCCCCATCATACCACCTCAGCTTTATCATTTAAATTTTATTATACCATATCGAGAATAATTAAGGGGAACATTAATACGGTTTGATATCAATGTATGAAACGGACACATAAAGTATGAAGTTTATGTTCAATTATATTAGAAAATTCAGTTTTTAACAAATTAGTGATTTTTATGGTTGTCAGAAAAATTTCCCAATGTAAATATTTTCCCTTTTATGTGTGATTTAACAGTTAGAAATTGAAATAAATTTAAATATTCAGTAAAATTTTATGAAAGGGAGGCTGACTATGAGTATTCTTTTATCCAGTTTGGAAAAGAAGTTACATAAAGTCGAAAAGACAGAGGGGAAAATTTGGATAGAGCCGGCAATGGATTTTATTTGTAAAAGAACTCCGGATGGTCTGATTAAATATGTTTCTCCATCTGTTTATCACATGCTAGGTTATGAGCAATCTGAATTACTTGGAAAATTGTACACTTTATTTGTCCATGCAGAAGATTATAAAAGAATCTTGAATGCTGACATGCCTGAAGTTGAGGAAGTATGCAGTTTGACTTACCGTATTAAGCGTAAAGACGGAGTATATATCTGGGTGAATTCACAAATCACGGTTGTACGGCATCCCGAAACAAATGAACCATTAGAACTGCTTTCAGTGACATGTGATGTTTCTGCAAAAATCAAAACAGAGCACTTCATCCTTGAGTATGAGAAATTGAATGTTGTTGGACAGCTTGCAGCAGGTATTGCACATGAAATCAAGAACCCTTTGACAAGCCTGAAGGGTTTCATCCAGCTCATGAAGGCTGGACAAGAATTGAACCACAACTATTTAGCGATTATGGAAGAGGAAATAAAGCGGATGGAGGCTGTTTCAAAAGAACTGATGCTTATGGCAAAGCCGCATAAATCTGACTTTAAGTCCTTTGATATGAACGAATTGGTTGACCATGCTATTACGCTTCTAATGGCTGAAGCAGCAAAGAAGTGCGTTGAAATAACCAAGCAGTCTACACTTGAAGATGGAGTGCTTTTTTGTGATGGGAATAAAATCAAGCAGGTTCTGATTAATTTGCTGATGAACGCGATTGATGCAATGGAGCTGCCAGGCGAGATCACGATTGCGGTTTCTAGATCAGAAGAGGAATTGACCATTTCCATCACTGATACTGGTAAAGGAATCCCTGCAGAGGATCTGGACAAGATCGGCAAGCCTTTTTTTACGACAAAGGCGAATGGGAACGGACTGGGATTAATGATCTGCTATAAAATCATCGAAGAACATCATGGCAAAATCAATGTAGAGTCAAGCTGTAACGGAACAACATTCACCATCAAGCTGCCGATCCACTGACTTTCTTAAAAGTGATATTCAAGTATGAATAGTATGTCTTCTATGCCACTCTCTTGAAAGGAGGCCGTAAACAACCAAATCATGAAAGCTTCCATTTAAATATTCTCCATCACGTATGACACCCTCCTCGATAAAGCCAAGCTTACTGGGAATTGCCTTGCTTGCATGATTGTCCTTTCCGCACCGGATCTCAATGCGGTTAAGTCCAAGCTCATAAAAAGCATGGTTTATTACTGCTTTCACCGATCTGACCGTAATGCCTCTTCCTTGCAGTTTCTCAGAAAGGTAATAGCCGATGCTGGCCTGCGAGTTAATCCAGTCAATACCATGCAGACTGATACTGCCTGCAAGGACTCCTCTGTATCGGATGCCAAAATGAGTGCTGCTTCCTTCCTGATGGTTTTTCTGCCACAATTGTATGACTGAAAAAAATTGCCCTGGTGATTGAATGCCGTCAATCCAGGGAAGCCATTTCCGCAAAAAACGGCGGTTAGAATCCACAAGCCAGAACAACTCTCCAGCTTCACGCGGGTCAAATAAACGAAGCTCAAGTTCAGAATCCACTTTTAAAACTGACATAAAATCCTCCTGAAACTTTATTCTGATGGCATTATTGTCCAATCAACCCGCCATGGTTTAATTCGGCCAAAAGAGGGAATAAAGCTTTACATTGTTTTTTTATATTTTTTTTGGGAGGAAGACTATGAAGTTAACCACTAAGATTTTGATTGGCCTTGGACTTGGAGCGATGACCGGGCTGATCCTCAACATTTTTTCACCCGAATTATTCACTGTTTTAGATAAATTCTTGTTCACGCCTCTTGGCAAGATATTCATCAACTTAATTAGTATGCTTGTTGTACCGATTGTCCTGTTTTCGATTATTCTCGGAACATCGGGGTTAGGTGATCCGAAAAAGCTTGGAAGGATTGGCATAAAGACTGTGGGCTTCTTTTTAGGAACCACGGCGATTGCGATATCTATAGGCCTTGCTCTAGCCTTCCTTATAAAACCAGGATTGATGGGCGAATTTGACACGAGTGGAGCTGAATTCAAGGCTGAAGAAGCTCCGCCAGTAAGTGAAACCTTTTTAAATCTTATTCCGGCAAATCCATTTGAAGCACTGACAACCGGAAATATGCTTCAGGTAATTATTTTGGCGATTTTCATCGGTATTGCGTTAACGGCACTTGGTGACAAAACAAAAGGTATTCTGAATCTGGTACAACAGGGAAATGAGATCATGATGTATCTGGTCGGCCTTGTCATGAAGTTTGCTCCGTACGGAACTTTTGGGTTGATCGCAACCGCTATCGGAAGCCAGGGAATCGATGCCATCAAGGCCATGGGAGTATACATGCTAGTCGTTGTTCTGGCTCTAGTTGTCCATGCGTTCATCACTTATGGTTCTGGTGTATATTTTCTCGGAAAGAAAAACCCATTTTGGTTCTTCAAGCAATTCTCTCCTGCTATGGGAGTAGCCTTCAGTACATCGAGCAGTAATGCCACACTGCCGGTATCAATGGAAACAGCTCAGAAGAACCTGCGTGTCCCTGAATCTGTCAGCAGCTTCGTTCAGCCTCTCGGAGCGACGATCAACATGGACGGTACCGCGATCATGCAGGGTGTAGCTACCGTATTCATCGCACAGGTATACGGTGCCGACCTTACAATGGCAGAGCTTTTGACTGTCGTCTTGACTGCCGTGCTTGCAAGTATAGGGACGGCAGGTGTTCCAGGTGTTGGTTTGATCATGCTGGCCATGGTCCTCCAATCTGTAGGTCTGCCTGTTGAAGGAATCGGCCTCATTCTCGGGATTGACCGTTTGCTTGATATGGCTCGCACCGCTGTCAACATTACAGGAGATGCAGCTTGTGCGGTCATCGTCTCTGAAACTGAGAAAAAGCATCAAGTAAGACCGGAGAAAAGCAAAGTTAAAAATATGGCAGACAACCGCTCTCTTGAATATTTAGATTAAAGTAGAAGAGACCCCGCCTTTGCCGGCGGGGTCTTCTTGTTCAGGTTATATGTCAGATTTCGATTCTTGTCAAAGGCAGCAGCATAATGAAAGACGTCTTGTCAGGTTCTGATGAACAGGCAAGTATGCCTTTATGCTTTTCGATTATTTCCCTGCAGACGAACAACCCAAGTCCGGTTCCAAGTGTTTTGGTCGTGACGAATGGCTCAAAGATGGTTTTTAGCAAATGGTCGGGTATGATTGGCCCATTATTCGAAATTTCTATTTTGATATGGGTATCATTCACGAAAAATCCTTTGATTTCAATCTGTGGGTCATCACGGTATTGGCTCAATACGTCAATGGCATTAAAGATGATGTTGATGAGGACCTGCCTGATTTCATCAGCATAGCCGTACAAATCCATATCCTCTGCTACCTCTTTGATCACGCGGACATTCGTGTCAAGGATGCTGGGATATAGGAAATTTAAAACCTCATCAATCATTTTATTTAAAGAGAAATGTGTCTTTTCTTTTCCAATCAGCTCTTTTTTTGACAGCAGCAAGAATTGTGAAATTCGGAAATTCAGCTGCTCAAGCTCGCTTGAGATGATATCGAGATACTTCATATCTTGGTGTTCAGATCTCAAGAGCTGGATGAAGCCCTGAATAGAAGTCAACGGATTGCGGAATTCATGGATGAAGCTAGACGTCATTTGCCCAAGCAATGTCAGCCTGTCTTTATGCGTTGAATCGATGAACTGGTTCTTTTCCTCGATAATCTTGTTTTTCTGTTCATTATAATAGGATACAGCGTAATATAAAAAGGTATCGAAACAGTAATTGATCGAGTTGATGGCCTCTTGCATTTCTGTCCATTCCATATTCATTTTATGAAGATGTTTATATAAAACGGAGCGTCCGGAATTGACATTATAGACAAAATCGCCAATGTTAATGTCAGCACGAACCCGTTCTTCTCCGACCATGAAAGCAAGCTCCTGAATATGTTCTTCCAATTCTTCGCTTGTCCTAGAAAACACCGAGAGAATGACTGCATACATTCTCTCAGCGTTCTTGCTTATTTTCTCTTTATATGGATCATCTTCTGAGACGATTATTTTTTCCGTCCAGTCAGCTATCAGGTTTTCTTTTTCACTAGTCAGGAAGCTAAGCAATCGGTTATCCGTAATTGGCAGCATTTCATTAAGTCCCCCAGTTTTTCATTTCGGTATTAAAGATTCGAGGAAAAACCCGAAATCCCTTTGTCGAATATTAAGAACATGCGCTGAATCACGTCGAATAGCTAAAATCGTGACAAAAGACCGACTTTTTTAGCAACAATGAAAGAGTTTTGTCTATTGTTCCATCGACATTAATTGGGAAGTGCAGAGTCTGCTGACAGGTTCTACTTGTTATTGAATGGCAGAAGTAGTATATTCATAGTGTAGAAACTAAATAATAACCACAAGGGGAGCTGCGTAAAGTAGCTGAGAGTGAGCGGCCGAGTTCTTACCCTTTGAACCTGTTAGTTAATGCTAGCGAAGGAATGTGGATGCGATAGGAAAGCAATCTTGGGAATCCTATATCGATCCCCACGATTGCTTTTTTTGTTTCTGAAGCAGAAAAGGCGTGGTAGAAACGGACCTCATTCTGAAAAGAAGGAGGAACATAACATGAAACAAAAACAAACTCTCTTTTTAGTGGAAATAGCCGTATTTTCCGCACTGGCTTATTTGCTTGATTTATTTTCCGGATTTTTATTTTCAAGAATCTGGCCCCAGGGAGGATCAGTGTCGATTGCGATGGTGCCTGTATTCCTGATGGCGTTCCGCTGGGGAATAAAAGGCGGCGCAATAACCGGGCTGCTGCTCGGACTTTTGCAATTCATCCTTGGCTTCTCGCAAATATACCACCCTGTACAGGGATTCATTGATTATGTGGTTGCATTTACTGTACTGGGAGCTGCCGGTATTTTTGCGAGGCAGATCAAGGAAAATATCCAGAATGGAAATAAGACAAAGTGGATTGGTTTGATCATCGCCGGTACCTTTATTGGAAGCTTGCTTCGCTTTATCGCTCATTTCTTTTCGGGCTGGATCTTTTTTGGAGTCTGGGCGCCAGAAGGACAGCCAGCGTGGCTTTATTCAATAATCTATAACGGTACCTATATGATTCCGAGCATGATCTTAAGTGCCATTATCATTATTCTGGTCATCGGCTACGCACCATCGAGAATGGTTAAGTCGACACCTGTAAGCAATAAAATGTAGCAGATGGGGGAGCTGAAAAGCTCTCCTATTTTTTATGCGCACTTTATACCTATAAGGGTATATGATGAAAATGAAGTGATTGTGGGTGAAAATATTGTCAATTATATGGAGTTTGCAATAAATATACGTTGCAAGCGTAATCTTAGTGATTTATGTCACAGTGTATCTCGCCGTCAACTGGTTAAATAAAGATAATCATTCTCATTTAGAAAAAAGAATCATCAAAGAGTTTTATCATAACTATTAAACTAAAAAAAGGTGATGGCTATGCTGGGAAAATTAAAGACTGGTGAAAAAGGCCGGATCATGAATATTGCAAGTGCTGACAAATTTGTCAGAAGAAGATTGCTTGATTTGGGAATAGCAGAAGGCTCTGAAGTGTGCGTAAAATGCATACTGCCTTTTGGCGGCCCAGTCATGGTTGAATCCTGCGGGCAATGCATCGGTATCCGCCGCAAAGAAGCCCTAAGGATTGAAGTGGAGCGAGTATGATGAATATTGCGCTCATTGGCAATCCAAACACTGGAAAAACATCATTGTTTAATAACTTAACAGGTTCCTATGAATATGTCGGCAACTGGAGCGGGGTAACGGTCGAAAAGAAAGTTGGATTACTTAAAAATGGCAGGGACCAGCTTATTGACCTTCCCGGGGTGTATACCCTCAATCCACTTTCTAAAGATGAAGGTGTTGTAACGAATTTCTTCCTGAATGAACCATTCGAAAAACTTCTCAATATCCTGGACGCTTCTCAGTTAAGGCGCAATCTCCACCTTACTATGCAGCTGTTGGAATACGGTGCACCTGTCATTATTGGCTTAAACATGCTGGATGTGGCTAAAAACCGTGGTATTGACATTGATATTGCTAAACTGTCTCAATCATTGGGCGTGGCAGTAGCACCTGTTGTTGCCAGGTCAGGAAAAGGGTGTAATGAACTTGCAGAGCTGGTGACTGGCGGAGTTATTGGTATCGGGAAGTCGAATCTCATTTATTATGGAAAAGCGATTGAAGCGGGCATCCTGGAGCTTGAGAACAAACTGGCCGGAAAGACGCAACACCCGGTTCGATGGCTTGCACTTCAGCTGTTTGAAGGCAATCCCTATGTGAAAAGCTATTTAGAAACTATTTTGCCATCGGGTGAGATTGACACCTTGGTTAACCATGTTTCTATTTCTGAACAGCAAAACTTGGGCAGCAAACAAGCGCTTGACCAGATCATCCATCGAAAACGCAGTGAAGCGATTGATAAAATAGTAACAGAGGCAGCCACCTCAACGGAAAATAAAAAGATTCCATTGACAGAGAAGGTTGACATGCTCGTAACGAATAAATTCCTGGGAATCCCGATTTTTCTTGTACTGATGTACATGATGTTCATGCTTACCTTTGACTGGCTTGGCTTCCCGCTGTCAGACGCATTGGAATCTTTCCTGTCCGGACCAGTAACATCGGGAATCACAGCAGCACTGTCTGCAGCCGGTGCTTCATCATTCATCCAGGACCTGGTTCTTGATGGAATTGTAGCCGGGGTAGGGGGAGTCCTCGTCTTCGTGCCGCAAATCTTCATTTTGTTCTTCTTCATATCCTTGCTGGAGGATTCAGGGTATATGGCCCGTGTCGCGCTGGTTATGGACCGATTGATGGAATCCGTCGGTTTGAACGGAAAGGCATTCATTCCGATGATGATTGGATTTGGCTGTAATGTACCTGGCATCATGGCAGCAAGGACCATTGAGACACCGAAGGAAAGGCTGATGACCATACTGTTGACGCCGCTTATGTCATGCTCGGCGCGGCTGCCTGTTTACGCCTTGTTTGTCGGAGCGTTTTTTGTAGAATATAAAGCAACTGTTGTTCTGAGTTTGTATGTGTTGGGGGTAGTGCTCGCCCTTTTGCTGGCAAAGGTATTCTCGAAAACTCTATTGAAAGGTGAAACTTCAGTATTCGTCATTGAACTTCCGCCATACAGGCTGCCACAGGCGAGAGCACTTTGGAGAAGCACATGGGATAAAGGCAAGGGATTCGTTAAAAAGGCAGGAACATTTATTTTTGCCGGGTCCGTCTTGATCTGGCTGCTTGCCTATGCTGGACCGGAAGGCGTAAATGTAAGCATGGATGATAGCTATTTAGCGGTTCTTGGAGGTATTTTTGCACCGTTATTTGCCCCTATAGGCTTTGGGACTTGGCAGGCCAGTGCATCACTTTTCACCGGTTTCCTGGCAAAAGAAGCTATTATTTCAACGATGAACATCATTTACTTTGTACCTGATGAAGCGAGTTTGCAAGGCTTGCTTGCTGCTCATTACACACCATTAGCTGCATATAGCTTCATGGCATTTATCCTGTTATACGTTCCTTGCCTTGCAACTGTAGCAACCATTTATAAGGAAACTGCTTCCAAACGCTGGACAGCTTTTTCAATCACTTATGCTCTGGTTATCGCATACGCATTGTCTCTGGTTATTTATCAAGGCGGTAAGTTGTTAGGACTAACCTAAACCTTGAGGGAGGAAGGATCTATGATCGCAAACATTTTAATCGGCGGAGCCATATTCGGATATGCCGGCTGGGCCTTCTATCGATTCATCAAGAAATCAAAGGAAGGAAAATGTGCTGCCTGCTCCATCCAAAGCTCATGCTCAACCAACTGCAGTGTCATTAAGGAAGAACAAATAAAATAATTCAATCGGGATGCAGTCATCTGCATTCCTTTTTAAAAGGATTTTTTCAAAAACTGTAATGCCTTAATTAACGAATGTAAAAATGAATTACCGCATCAATACTGTGGGTAAAATAAAAAGTATTTTTAATTCCAACTAATTTGGTGTAAAATTACACCAAAAGCATTTCAAAGGAATGAAGCGGATGACCAGGGATGAAATCATAAGCAGGGTATCGGAAAAAATAAGAGTACTGCGAGCAGAAGTTGGTTACACACAGGATAAAATGGCTGATATTATCGGAATCTCCAAAAAGACGCTTGTCCAGATTGAAAAGGGCAGGGCTCAAGCCGGCTGGTCGACAGTCGTGGCCATAGCAGCTCTTTTCAGGGAAACAGAGACTATCCAGTTTTTGTTCGGCAATGAACCACTAGAGGTACTTGAAACCATTGCCCATGAAGGTACAGATTATCGTAAAGAAAAAACATTAGGCGGCAAAGTCTGGTGGCGCGAAGTATCAAGGGTTGGCGGATTTGTCATGCAGCAGAACATCCTTAGCCAGCATTACAGGATTTTGGATCAAGATGATTTCCGGATATTCAGCAGCTTTGAAGAAAAAGAGACAATGGAGCGGTTAGAAGAAATTGCAGCTGAAGCATTGAAGGGATAAAACAAGCGAACTGATGAAAAAAGCAGCCGGGTAGTGGCTTTACACCCCGGCTGCTTTTGATTTTATTTAGCGATAAGTACATGGCAGTGAGCGTTATTGGCAACCTTTTGGCTTACTCCACCAAGAAGCTTGCGCTTGATGCCTTCTTTTCCGGACTGGCCAATGATGATCAAATCAGCCTCTACGTCCTTTGCGTACTCCACAATACTCTCGGATGGGCTTCCTTCCAGGATGGAGTATTCAGTGTCGATGTGAAGCGCATCAAGTTCAGCTTTTGCGTTATTGAAGGCTTGTTCAGAGCTGTGGGTTATGATTGAATGCTCAGATTTATCAAGTGCACCTTGCTCCATAGCCAGTGGAGGGACCTGGATGCCATCTGCCGGAAAGTTGTTGATGGGCAGATGCTCAATGGGACGCTCAGTCGTTTCAACCAGTTCACTCTTGACTTCCTCTTCATAAACATGCCCTACATATAATTTGACCCCATCTTTTTCAATAGTGAACTCCTTTGCCAGCTGAAGGGCTTTTTTGCTGCCTTCAGAATCGTCGTAAGCGAGAACCACTTTTTTTATTCCAGCCATATAGATCAACCTCCAAGATTAGTTCTTCTTACAGTTCAATACCCATTTTTAAAATAGAACTAACCGACCAAATAATTTCCATATACCCTCAAAATTTCTCAAAACGTGGCGAACCTTGTTGTAAAGCTTTTCAAATTACAGGAGAAGGGAGTGGCTGGTGTGTTATCTCATTCTCAAAAGCCGATTCATCCGACAATACGGAAATGCATGCAGCACCTGGATGTCATTCAAGCAGATGATAAAACCAAGCAAATCGTCTATATGTATATGGAAACACTTCTCCGTGAAATTAATATGGCAGCTGTCAGCGAGCAGGAACCAGTAGAATCACAGATTCATAATTAGTAAGAACAACTGATGCTTATTTCAAAAAACTACCGCAGATTTCGGACAATCTTGGGGTTTTTTGTTGTTTTGTTTGAAGTGAAGTGGGGTTCGGGCAAAAAAGTCGTCTATGCGTTGCGGTTTTGTCTGAAGTCATGCCAGGTTCGGACAAAATCAGGGCTCAAGCAAGAAATTTTGTCTGAAGTGATACCGTGTTCGATTAAAACAACGTCAACTTCGAGGGTTTTTGTCCGAAGAAGGTCTGTGTTTGGTGATGAAGTTACCCAACACCGACCTGTTCAGTGAGATTTTTGATGAGGAGTTTCCAAAACCAGCAGCCAAAAGTATATTTCTTGGCCCTGTTGCTTGCTTATATGTCTTTTTTCCTCATAATTAGCCAATTTGTGTTAATGCCTTTTAAAAATGGGTAAAAGAAAGTGTCATATTCATAAACTATTTTTAAAAGGTTGGGGTGCTCAGTGAGCAAAAATTCAATAGTAACACGTTTTCTAAGAGGCTGGAAAAGGCTACATATGAACCAGGTCCTGGTATTATCGGTTTCAACAGCGGTACTGGCATTCTTAAGTTTTTTTCATGTGTATTCTGAGGGAGCTGATATTAGTGCATTGAATGATGACATGGCACAGTCAACTGTCATCTACGATGCTAATGGCGAAGTTGCCAGCAAGATTTCGGCTCTGAAAAATGAAGGGATCAAGATAGAAGATGTTCCGGACCATGTCAAGGATGCCGTCATTGCCATAGAGGACCATCGATTTTATGAACACGACGGGGTGGATCTGGTCGGCATTTCGCGGGCATTCGTCCAGAATGTCAAAGCTGGAAGCATTGTTGAGGGTGGAAGTACAATCACACAGCAACTGACAAAAAATGCTTTGCTTTCGAGCGAAAAGACTTATAAAAGAAAGCTCGAAGAATTTTTCATGGCGAGAGAAATCGAAAAGCAGTATTCCAAAGATGATATCATGCAAATGTACTTGAACCGGATATATTTTGGAAATGGTTCATGGGGGATTAAAAGGGCAGCGATGGGTTACTTTGGAAAGGACGTTAAAGATCTTTCCATCAGCGAAGCAGCAATGCTCGCAGGTTTGATCAAGGCGCCGTCTGCACTTGATCCCAATAAAAATTTTGAAGAAGCGATTGAAAGAAGAAATCTTGTTCTTCAAATGATGAAAACTCATGGCTTTATAAAAGAAAAGGAATATAAACAGGCAGTTGCCGAAAAGATTGTCCTTAATGAAAAAGGCGGAGACCCGCTGCGCGGCAAGTATCCATATTATGTAGATCATGTCATTGATGAAGCAATCAAGAGATACGGCCTGACGCAGGAAGAGATTTTGACAGGTGGATTGCAAATTTATACAGAGCTTGATGCAACAATGCAATCAGCTGTGGAAGCGACTTACGCGAAAGATAACCTTTTTCCAAAAGGCACTGATAAGCAAATCGTCCAAAGTGGCGCTGTTCTCGTCGACCCAAAAACAGGCGGCATTCGTGCACTTGTAGGCGGGCGCGGTGAGCATGTATTCCGTGGCTATAATCGTGCTACGCAATTAAAAGCACAGCCAGGCTCGACGATGAAGCCAATTGCCGCATTTGCACCAGCGCTTGAAGAAGGCTGGGGTGTTACGGACATGCTGACGGACGAAGAGATGGAGTTCAAAGATTATAAGCCTCAAAACTACAATAATAAATATAAAGGCGAAGTCCCAATGTATGAAGCATTGAAAGATTCATTGAATGTGCCTGCTGTATGGCTGTTGGATGAAATAGGCATTGCCAAGGGAATGGAGTCTGTAAAGAACTTTGGCATTAATCTTGATCCAAAGAACGACCGTAATCTGGGACTGGCGCTGGGAGGCCTATCGACTGGGGTCTCACCAGTTACAATGGCTGAAGCATATTCAGCATTCGCCAACAATGGCGAGCGTCATGAAACGCATGCTATCACTAAAATTATTGATAAAGAAGGCAAAACAATAGTTGAATATAAAGGGAAGAAGAGCAAGGCTGTTTCAAAAGAGACAGCTGAAAAAATGACGACGATGCTTCTTGGTGTCGTCCAGGAAGGTACAGGAAAAGGAGCGCAAATTCCTGGAAGGGAGTTAGCGGGCAAGACCGGCTCAACACAGGTTCCGATTGAAGGCGTCAAAGGAACGAAGGACCAGTGGTTTGTAGGGTATACTCCACAGCTTGTTGGCGCTGTATGGGTTGGTTACGACAAGACAGATAAGGAACACTTCTTAACCACTACGAGCAGTGAAGGAGCCGCCCTGATCTTCAAGGACTTTATGACAGAAGCATTGGAAAATACAAAAGCACAATCCTTCAATGTTCCTCCCCTTTCTAAATATATCGAGGAACATAAGAGGCAGCAGCGTGCCAAGTCTGTAAAAGAGCTGGAGACAAGGATTAAAAAGGAATCAGAAAAGCTTAAGAGACAATGGGAAGAAGCAAAAAAGAAGCTGAAAGAGAAAAAAGAATCAACAGAAGAAGCAAAAAAGAAAAAGAAAAAAGAAACAGATACTGAATCTGCTGCAGCATCAACGAATTCTGACACCGGTGACACCGGTGAAAAAAATGATACCGGAGATTCCAAGGATACTGGAGGAGAAGGAGGTTCCGGAGGAGAAGGAGATTCTGGAGGAGAAGGAGATTCCGGAGGAGAAGGAGACTCTGGTGGTGAAGGAGATTCCGGAGGAGAAGGAGATTCCGGAGGAGAAGGAGACTCTGGTGGCGAAGAAGATACCGGAGGAGAAGGAGATGCTGGTGGTGAAGGTGATACCGGCGATGAAGGAGACACCGGAGACACAGGAGATTCTGGAGATGAGTCTTCAGATGATAAAGAAAAAGAAAACAATAATTGATATTAAACTAGCACAGGGGATACGCCTCCTGTGCTGTTTTTTTGGCAGGTACTTAATGAGAGCATTGACAGCTGGATTCATTCCGAGCAACTCCCATTCATCAACGGGTATAGTCAACAAATTTCCAAGAGTGAACATAAAAAAAGACCTGCTCGCAAGCAGGTCTTTACTGTACTCAAGTTAGATTAAGCTTAAAAGGAAACCGATTACGACGACAGCGCCGATAATCATAAGAATGGTTCTTACCATGAAACTTCACCTCAGATACTATTTTATCTATTACTGTGACTGTTACTGTTACTGTGATTATATTTGGAATGATTCAGAAGACTCGATCAGTCGCTTGCGTTTTACGCGAAGGATAGAAGCTTCATTTGTAAGCAGCTTAGTCAGCTGGTTTAATTTCGGTTCTACATTTGTACCTTCCATAATAATTTTTAAAGTTGTATTTGGCTCCACTGTCAACAAGAAGGAAACAAGCTTAGACAACGAAGTGGCCTCAACTGCCTTTTGGCGGCTGTACAAGTAAGTAGTACCATCCAATTTTTTAGCAGCCTGATAGATTTCAAGCATTTTTTTCATTGTGAATCTTTTCTGAACCATAACATTAGATGACATAATCTCTTTCATTTATATAAACTCCTTTATTGAATCATTTTTATTAGGTTAGTAGAATATTACCCCGTTAAGTTGGTCCGAAAACCTATAGAGGTGAAATTGGGCGATGTTGGCAGGCTAACCAGCGTAAAGAGTATGTGTAGCCAGAGTAGTTCCGGGCCGCAGAAGCACTCGGTCTCAGGGTGGAGACAGAAACAGTCAGGAGAAAGTATATTGTTGCCTGAGTTTCAAGCTAATATAAAGCTAATAAAAGAGATGCGAGGAGCAGATAGTTATGAAAAAATTTGCGGAGATTTTCAGGAACAGGAGTTTCACGAAGTTATTTTTAGCAAACTTTACTTCCCAAATGGGCAGTACGATTGGATTGACAGCCTTCATGTTTTTCTTGCTGGATCGTTTCAGCTCCCAGCCTGCTTATGCGACGATAACCGAGCTGATGTATTCCTTGCCAATGCTTGCGGTATTTTTCCTGATTGGAGTGTTTGCTGACAGGATGGACCGGCAAAAAATCGCCATTTATTGTGATTGGATTAGTGCGGGATTATCTCTTGCGTTGATTGCTGCTATTTATATTGGCTGGATGCCGATGATCTTTGCTGTCCTGTTTTTGAGAAGTGCGGTTCAAAAGTTCTTTTTCCCGGCCGAGCATGGGATGGTACAGGGGATTTTGAAAAAAGAGGACTACACAACTGCGGCTGGTTTGAACCAACTCGTGATGAGCCTGTTTATGCTGTTTGGCAATGGCCTCGGTGTTCTCGCTTACTGGTCGATTGGCATTTATGGAGCGATTTTAGTTGACACTCTGTCGTTTATCATAAGTGCACTTCTCATCCAGAAGACCGATGTTTCAAAGGAGGCGCGACTGCCAAATGGCTCACATACACTAAAGGATTTGAACGTCAAATTGGTCTTCAAGGATTTTAAATACGGTTTTATGTATGTCATGAGCAGCAAGCTGCTGTTTACTCTGATCATCGGTTTTTTCATCTTTGGAATTGTAAATGGCGGCTTCTCCGTCATGCCAATTTTCATTCTGAAATATAAACTGGCTCCCGAAACGTATGAGCAATACTCGATTGTCATTGGATTTGTGTTTGGAATCGGCGTGTTGATTGGAAGTTTTATTGCGTCATTGCTTTCTCAAAAAGTGAAGCTCTACCACCTGATTTCGGTTGGTTTGATTATCTCAGGCAGCTTTACGGTTCTCGCATCACTGCCAACCAACATTTATCTGTTCCTGGGTATCCTGTTTATCTCTGCACTGGCTCTGCCGCTAATTAATATAGGGATTGGGGGATGGCTTCCGAGCATTATTGATCCTAAAATGATGGGCAGGGTTCAGGGACTAATCAGCCCTCTTAATATGCTGTCTCATTCATTGACTCTCGCATTCATTGCATACAGCTTTCCGTCTCTGCTAACTATTGAAATGCTTTATTGGATTGTTGGCGGCTGCCTCGCCATCGTAGGAGTATTTTACATGATTGTTTTGCCTAAACTTGCACTAGAATGCGAGTCCGCTGTTAATGAGTCTGCTGTCGAGCAAGGAGTATAATGGAAAGTCCTTTCGGGGCTTTCTTTTTTTGAGGATTTTTTGCAAACCGTAAAATTAAACTTTTTAAAAATTTTTTTGAACGAACCTTTACTTCATGCGTCTAATTAATAAATAATCGATATAGAGATCATTTTTATGGGTGGCGGGGAAAGAGAGGCTTGCTTTGATGGATGAAAAAGATTTAATCAATAGCGCAAAAAAAGGCGACCACCGATCGTTTGCTGTGCTGTTCAGGAATCATTATCCCCTGCTGGTAAAATACCTGATGAAAATAACGATGAATCCTGATATCGCAGAGGAAATTGCACAAGGAACGATGGCTAAGTGTGTGGAGAAAATTCATTTGTTCAATGGGAAATCTAAATTCTCGTCGTGGCTGATCAGCATAGCCACAAATATGTATATTGATCAGCACCGCAAGAAAAAGCGCGAGCGGGAATGGAACGAAGGAGAAGCAGCATCACGAAAGCTGCAGTGGCATATGGAGTCGAAAAATGAGGAATGGACAGACGCGCTGGCTGCTTTATCCAGGCTGACAGATGAAATGCGAATCCCTGTTATCCTTAAGCATTATTATGGGTATTCGTACGATGAGATTGGTGAAATTTTGAATATCGCCGCTGGTACGGCAAAGTCTAGAGTCCATCATGGACTTTTAGCTGTTAGAAGGGAGCTGAAAGTAGATGAAAAACCAAAAGGGAATCTCATCAAGCGATGATAAAATGGATAAGGAATTTTTTGATACCATCAGCGCCATCAATAATGGATTGGATAAGCTGGACTCCATGGATACTTATGTCCCGGATGATAAATGGTTCGAGCGAATGGTGCTGGATCAACAGGTAATACAAAAGAAGAAATATCGCCGGGAATTAGCGTGGTTTATATTAAGTGCTGTTTTGATTTTAAGTGGAGTAATCTTCACTATGCTGGAACTCCCTATACTCTTCTTTGTGCTGCAGGCTGTGACAGTAGCGATTACAGCAATCTATAGTTATAAAGGAGTGCAAAAGCAGGTGGACAGCAGATGAACGAGGAACTGTCACCCGTTATGCTGGCCGTGGTCGTTTTGATTTTACTGGTGCAGAGCATTTTCCTTTTTATTAATGCGCGGAAGCATGGCCATAATTATTGGCTTTGGGGAATTCTTGGATTGATTCAGGCACCGATGCCGCTATTATTTTATCTGCTGTTTGTACGAAAAATTTGGCGGAGCAGGTCAGCTGAAAAGTAAAATGATGAAAAATAGTGAAAAGTTAGAATTGACATTATGGCTGTTAAGGTGATAACCTTACAAAGGAATGGAAAATATAACTAAAAGGAGGGTTACGGACATGAACATTGTTAAAAACGTAAAATACGCTCAACTAAATAAACGTAACCCATCCTTTTATCATAGCTGATTTTTTAAATCAAGTTGCTCTGTGACTGAAAAGGCATGGGTTGCGCATCTGCGTGACGTATGCCTTTTTCTGTCTTTATCGATTGATTCAAGACATATCGCATGCCGCGGTATGTCTTTTTTCATGTTCAGAGAATATCCATTCCAAAAAATATTGAGGAGGAATCGAAATGAGCAAGTCAAATGTGAGGAAAATGGTAAAAAAGGAATATCTCGAAAGCGGCTAGTCAGATTTTTCACACAGAGAGAGGAGAGTGATTGTAAATGTTATCGGTTTTATCAAAGTTAAGCTGGTTTTTTAAAGAAAACTGGAAGAGATACAGTGTCGCGATTTCTTTGCTGATTTTTGTCGGCATACTTGATGTGCTGCCGCCCAAAATCGTAGGGATGGCAATCGACGCAATTCAGCTTGGTTCTATCAACCAGGCGTTAATCCTAAAGTATATTGGGGCACTCATGCTGATTACGGTGGTCTCATATTTCATCACTTATATTTGGATGTATCAGTTATTTGGCGGGGCATTCCTGATTGAACGGAAGCTCAGGACCCGGTTTATGAAGCATTTGCTGAAAATGACTCCAACGTTCTTCGAAAAGAACCGAACTGGTGACTTGATGGCAAGGGCGACGAATGACTTAAAGGCTATATCTATAACGGCAGGTTTCGGAGTACTGACACTTGTTGATTCAAGCATCTTCATGCTGACAATCCTGTTCACGATGGGATTTTTCATCAGCTGGGAACTGACGCTGGTTTCAGTTATCCCGTTGCCAATAATGGCGTACCTAATCAACATTTATGGCAAAAGGATACATTCCAAGTTCACGTCTGCCCAGGATGCTTTCGGGGAGCTAAATGACCGTGTACTTGAATCAGTATCTGGAGTGAGGGTCATCCGCGCCTATGTACAGGAAAAAGCTGATGAATCGAAGTTTCATGATTTGACTGAAGATGTCTATCGTAAAAATGTCGAAGTCGCAAAAATCGATTCTTTGTTTGAACCGACGATTAAAATCCTTGTTGGGTTGAGCTATCTGATTGGATTAGGGTATGGTGCATATCTGGTCTTTCAGCAAAAGTTGACGCTTGGAGAGCTGGTCAGCTTTAATGTATATCTGGGAATGCTGATCTGGCCGATGTTCGCAATCGGTGAATTGATCAATGTCATGCAGAGAGGGAATGCGTCTCTTGACCGCCTGAATGAAACCCTATCCTACAAGGAGGATGTTGCCGACCCGGCGAAACCGGTGGAAGGCAATGAACCGGAATATTTACAGATGTCAGAGTTCACATTCAAATATCCTTCTTCCAATGTAAATAATCTTGAACAGATTAAGCTGCATTTGAAAAGAGGAGAGACGCTGGGAATAGTCGGCAAGACAGGAAGCGGCAAGACAACTCTGATCAAACAGCTGTTAAGGGAATATCCTGAGGGCACTGGGAACCTGCTTGTTTCAGGAGTGCCAATCCAGGAACACAGCCTGAGGCAGACCCGCGGCTGGATGGGCTATGTTCCACAGGAAAACATCCTTTTCTCCCGTTCGGTCAAGGAAAATATTTTGTTTGGAAACCCAATGGCTACTGAAAAAGATTTGCAGGATATCATCGACCTGGCTGCTTTCCGAAAGGATCTGGAGATGCTTCCGGAAGGTCTGGAAACGCTTGTTGGTGAAAAAGGGGTTGCACTGTCCGGCGGGCAGAAGCAGCGTATTTCGATTGCAAGGGCATTGATCAAGGATCCAGAAATCCTGATCCTTGATGATTCGCTATCAGCAGTCGATGCAAAAACAGAGAAGAAAATCATCGATAATATCCGCAGGGAGCGGAATGCAAAAACAACAATCATCACAACACACAGAATGTCTGCGGTTGAGCATGCTGATCATATCGTCGTACTTGAAGATGGAAAAATTACAGAGGAAGGCACGCACGACCAATTGATGGCTGCTCAAGGCTGGTATTATGAACAATATACCAAGCAGCAGGCAGCAGCAGTCGAAGAGGAGGTGCACTCCATATGAGTACAGGAAAAAGACTGTTCAAATATGCGTTAAACTATAAGAAAATCATCCTGATTGCCCTGGCAATGCTGACGGTCGCTGTTGTCGCAGACCTTGCGGGACCGTTCATCGCCAAACGGATGATTGATAATCATATTTTAGGAATTGAGTCAGTTTGGTACGAAACCGAGGCTGGGGATGGTGCCGTTGAATACAATGGGAGTTTTTATTCAAAAGATAGCGGCACAGGCAGCACAGATTCTGCACGAATTTTTCAGGTCGGAAGGAATTTTGTCTTTGTGGATGGTGAAATTGAATTCGATGGAAGCAGAAGCTACGAGGATGGGATGCTGACTATCAGTAAAGGTTCACAAGCAGCACAATATGAAGCAGAGATACTGTCGGGCGATGATTTAATGAGTTTTTACAAGCCGGAAATCCCAAATATTATAAAGCTGCTATCGTTTTATTTCGGTTTGCTGGTCATTGCGTCCATCTTTCAATATGGACAGAGATTTTATCTGCAAAAGTCAGCCAACAGGATCATCCAGAAGCTGAGGGAGGATGTCTTCAGGCAAATCCAGAGGCTTCCGATCCAGTATTTTGACAACCTTCCTGCAGGGAAGGTCGTTGCCAGGATCACGAATGATACAGAGGCAATCCGTGAATTGTATGTCACCGTCCTGTCAACGTTCTTTACAAGCTTCATTTATATTACCGGCATCTATATTGCCTTGTTCATCCTGAATGCGAAACTTGCAGCGATATGTTTGCTGCTATTGCCAATCTTGTTTGTATGGGCAAAGCTTTACCGTAAATACGCATCAAAATATAATCATGTCATTCGCTCTAGAGTCAGTGACATCAACGGGATGATCAATGAATCAATCCAGGGCATGAGCATCATTCAGGCCTTCAGCCGCGAGAAAGAAACACAGCAGGACTTCGAGACACTTAATAAGGAGCACTTTACTTATCAGAATAAATTGTTGAGCTTGAATTCCTCTACCTCACATAATCTAGTGGGAGTGTTAAGAAACATCGTCTTTGTGGCGTTCATCTGGTATTTTGGCGGCGAAGCGCTTCAGCCATCTTCCGCCATTTCACTCGGGATGCTCTACGCGTTCGTAGATTATATTAACCGGCTGTTCAATCCTGTCCAGGGAATCGTCAACCAGCTGGCTAATCTTGAGCAGGCGCTGGTTGCCGGAGAGCGGGTGTTCAAACTGATGGATGAGGAAGGAATCGATGTAAGTGAAGAAGAGATTCCCCGCTACAAAGGAAATGTCATCTTCGATCATGTTTCCTTCGGCTACAAAGAAGGAGAATATGTCCTGAAGGATCTTTGTTTTGAAGCAAATCAGGGTGAAACCGTAGCACTTGTTGGCCATACGGGATCAGGAAAAAGCTCGATCATGAACCTGTTATTCAGGTTTTACGATCCCCAGGAAGGAAAGATCTTGATCGATGGCATGGATATTGCGGAAATGCCGAGACAGACATTACGAAAGCATATGGGAATCGTCCTCCAGGATCCTTTCCTTTTTACCGGTACAATCGCCTCCAACGTCAGCCTTGATCATCCTGACATCACAAGGGAAACGGTTGAGAAAGCGCTGGCCAGTGTTGGGGCAGACCGCGTTCTGAAGAATCTTGAAAAAGGGTACGATGAACCGGTGATTGAAAAGGGCAGTACACTGTCAAGCGGGCAGAGACAGCTGGTTTCTTTTGCAAGGGCATTGGCCTTCGACCCGGCTATTCTGATTCTTGATGAAGCGACATCGAGCATTGATACCGAGACAGAAGCGATCATCCAGGAAGCAATGGATGTGCTTAAGGAAGGCAGGACGACCTTCATTATCGCCCACCGGCTGTCTACCATCCGCAATGCTGACCAGATCCTGGTACTGGACCGCGGGCGGATTGTTGAAAAAGGAAACCATGATCAGCTGATGGAGCTCAAAGGCAAGTACTATCAAATGTATCAGCTCCAGTTGGGCAATAAAGTTAAGGCAGGTTAGAAAAATTCACACCCATTATTGGGTGTGGATTTTCTTTTTGGATGATGTGTCATTGGGTTCTTTATATGAGAAACATCACTGCGAATTCTGGTTTTGTCACAGAATGTTACGAAACCCTCCCGTTGCCATCTGGCCTCCTGTGGTAATTTAATAATAAACACATATAAATTCAGGAGGTTGTCAAGATGGCGGAGTTCGCAGTAACATTAAGCATCGCAAGCATCATGATCCTGGGCTATTATATAGGCTATGCAATTTATAAGGCATAATCGGGAGCAAAAATAGACATAATGAAAAGCGGAAACAGCATTCATGGCTGCTTCCGCTTTTTTCGTCCATTAAAATGCACTTTTCTGTAATTTATTCTTAATAACAGTTATCCTAGAGGCGAAAATGTTTTAAATGTTTTGATAAGTTAATAATTAGATTGAGGAGGGATCGTGTTGTCAGAATATCGAGTTGAAAGAGATACGATTGGTGAAATCAAGGTGCCATCAGATAAATACTGGGGTGCACAAACACAGCGCAGCAAACAGAATTTCAAGATCGGGACAGAAAAAATGCCGATTGAAGTGATTTATGCTTTTGCCGAAGTCAAGAAAGCTGCAGCCAATGTGAATGCAGGTTCAGGAAAGCTGGCAGAAGTAAAAGCTAAGGCAATCGAGGCAGCCTGTGATGAAGTAATTTCCGGGAAATTCGATACCCATTTTCCGTTAGTCGTATGGCAGACGGGAAGCGGAACTCAATCCAATATGAACGTGAATGAAGTGGTCGCAAGAAGGGCGAATGAACTGCTCGCAGGTCAAGGGTCAGATGAAAAAATCCACCCGAACGATGATGTCAACATGTCACAAAGCTCGAACGATACATTCCCGACAGCGATGCATATTGCCGCGGTAAAAAAGGTGACAAGTGAAGTTCTGCCTTCACTGGAGCTCTTCAAAGAAACTTTAAAGAGAAAAGAACAGGAATTCAATGACATCATAAAAATCGGCAGGACACACCTCCAGGACGCGACTCCATTGACACTGGGACAGGAAATCAGCGGCTGGAGAGCCATGCTTGAAAAGAATGAGCAGATGATTAAGGATGGACTGAAATACGTCCGGGATTTAGCGATTGGCGGGACGGCTGTAGGAACAGGGATCAATGCCGCGAAGGATTTTGGGGAACAGGTAGCGAAGCAGCTTACTGCACAAACAGATGAGACATTCCATTCCGCTCCTAACAAATTCCATGCATTGACTTCACACGACGAAATCGTATTCCTTCATGGAGCATTAAAAGGGCTCGCAGCAGACTTAATGAAAATTGCTAATGATGTTCGCTGGCTGGCAAGCGGACCAAGAAGCGGGATTGGTGAACTTTCGATACCAGCAAATGAACCGGGCAGTTCGATTATGCCTGGTAAGGTCAATCCCACCCAAAGCGAAGCGCTGACAATGGTGGCGACACAGGTTTTCGGCAATGATGCCACAATTGGTTTTGCCGCAAGCCAGGGGAATTTTGAACTGAATGTATTTAAACCAGTTATTATTTATAACTTCCTGCAAAGCGCCAAGCTGTTGGCAGATGGAATGAGGTCGTTCAATGATAACTGTGCGGAAGGAATTGAGGCAAACCTGGATGTGATTGCTGGCCATGTTGAGCGGTCATTAATGCTTGTAACTGCTTTGAATCCTCACATTGGTTATGAAAAAGCAGCGGAAATCGCCAAGCTCGCCTTCAAAGAAAATACAACTTTGAAGGAAGCTGCGATAAAAACAGGTTATCTGACATCAGAGCAATATGATGAGTGGGTTAAGCCTGAAAAGATGATTTAACACCTGATGGTAGAATATAAACGAGACTGCATAGGGGTATAAATGTTCATGGCTCCCATTTTCGTGGGCGGAAGCCTTCCAAATTAAAAGGCCCCCTATTAAAGGGGGCCTAAGCCATTCTATTTAATTATTGTTGATTACAATTTAGCGTGCAGAACCACCAAGTTGTTGCTCAGCCATTTGAACTAGGCGCTTAGTGATTTCTCCACCAACAGATCCGTTAGCGCGAGAAGTAGTTTCTCCACCAAGTTGTACGCCAAATTCTGTAGCGATTTCGTACTTCATTTGATCAAGAGCTTGTTGAACACCAGGAACTAATAATTGATTAGAGTTGTTACTGCTAGCCATTAATATTTCCTCCTTTGTGTTTTTCAAAGTTGTATTTGGGTTAGTATTGGATTCGAACCAATCATGACTTTTGCCATGCCTCCTGGTTAACCCTCGATAGGTAATTGGCTGGGCTAGCCGGAATTGCACCGGCGCGCGTAATAGCTGCCTTCTAAGGCTTAACCCAATGTTTTGTTGCGCTTGTTGCTGCTGCGTTGTTTTCTGTTGCTGTTTTATTAATAACTAGTATGTTTTGTTTTGAGAAGTTTATGCGCTAATGAATTAAGGTAATTAATTCCAAAATAACACTCCTACATAACCATTTCCAATCAACACAAACTATCTATAGCAGTTAAGCAGAAAGGATTGAAGAGAATGGGTATGTGCCCGATTTGCAATGGCTTCAAAAACATCACTCCATCGTGTCCAAACTGCAGCAGCAGTATGGAGAACAATGGACGCGAAGCGGATTTTTATGATGATTACAGCCCTTATATGCCAATCGATCAAATGAAGCTTGAAGATGGATATCCAACTGATTATGCTGAAGGGGAATGCCCGCATCTGTTCAAATGTCCAGATTGTGGGTCAAGTAAGGTGTTCTTGATTAAAGAATGAGGCTTGGTTATATGAAAAAAAGCAACCGCAGGCTGCGGTTGCTTTTTAAATATTAAGGGCGGATTCTTCTTTCTGTTTCAGCGTCAAAGAAGTGGACCTTGTTCATATCAAATGCCAATTCGATGACTTGGCCTGGTGATACATCTGTACGTGAATCAACACGAGCAACAAAATCCTGGCCTTCGAATTGAGAGTAAATCATTGTTTCAGCACCAGTTAATTCAGATACTTCAACAGTCGCCTTAATAGTAGCGCCCTGGGATGCATCGATGAATACTGGCTCGTCGTGAAGATCTTCCGGTCTAACACCAAGGATGATGTCCTTGCCAACATAGCCTTGGGCACGAAGAACTTTCATTTTTCCTTCTGGAATAGCAATTGAAGAGTTGTTGACTGTGAATTTGCCTTCTTCAAGCTTGCCAGTAAAGAAGTTCATGGAAGGTGATCCTATGAAACCGCCAACGAAGACGTTCTCTGGATTTTCGTAAACTTCCTTAGGAGCTCCAACCTGCTGGATAATACCATCTTTCATGACTACAAGGCGCGTTGCCATTGTCATCGCTTCTGTCTGGTCATGCGTTACGTAAATAGTCGTTGTATCAAGACGGCGGTGAAGCTTTGCAATTTCAGCACGCATTTGTACACGAAGCTTTGCGTCAAGGTTTGATAATGGCTCATCCATCAAGAATACCTTTGCGTCACGGACAATAGCACGTCCTAAAGCAACACGCTGACGCTGACCACCTGAAAGAGCTTTTGGCTTACGATCTAGATAAGGCTCAAGACCAAGGATCTTTGCAGCTTCTTTAACGCGGCGATCGATTTCGTCCTTAGGGAACTTGCGAAGCTTCAATCCGAATGCCATGTTATCGTAAACAGTCATATGCGGATATAGTGCATAGTTCTGGAAAACCATCGCAATGTCACGATCCTTAGGAGGAACGTCATTCACGCGCTTGCCATCGATGTAGAAATCACCTTTTGAGATTTCTTCAAGACCCGCGATCATACGAAGTGTCGTCGATTTACCGCAGCCAGATGGGCCAACGAATACGATGAATTCTTTATCCTGGATATGAAGGTTGAAATCCTCTACAGCTGTGACTTTGTTATCATAAATTTTATAAATATTGTCTAATTTTAACTCGGCCATTTTTTTTAGCCTCCCTGTATGTTTGTCTACAAAAACAGTTTAGCGGAAATGACCTGAAACAATCATCGGCAGGGTGCACAAAAATAATGTAAGCCCTTTTATGCAATTTGTTTAATACATTTGCACCAGTGTATTGAATCAGCGCAACTCCTCATAAAGGCTTGCAAGGTAGACAACAACTGCCGCATCAAAATCCTTCAAGTTGACGCCGGTCTTTTCCATGAATTTGTCCAATCTATACTGAAGTGTATTTCGGTGGACATAAAGTTTTTTGGCCGAAAGAGAAGCGTTAGAATTGCTTTCCAGAAAAGTTTTAATCGTAGCCATTAATTCTTTATCTTCTTCAAATGCCTCAAGGATTGAAAATTCAAGAATGTTTTTTAGATAATCAGGCAAATGTGTCGCTAACAGCATCGGAAACGCCTTTTCAAACGTGTTTACAACATCACGAGTAGTAAGACTGATTAATTCCTCGAACACCTGCTTTTCTCTATCGAAAAAGTGAGGGAGCTGCGCAGTAACTTTTTGAAATTTGCCGATATAAAAGGAGATTTTAACAAAAAAATCACTTTCAAATGTTGAGGCAATAGAATAAAGTTCTTCAGCGCTTTCCGACACTTCCTTTTTTTCTTCAATAATGATTCCAAATGTGCTGTGAATCCAGATGATGGTATGGTCAGGAAAAAATCCGTTTAAAGCTTCATGGATTCCCTCTGTTTCCATATCTTTTACCTGAAGCCGGAACTGAATGAAACGGACTTCATCGGCGTCTTCGGACGGCATTTCACCACCATGGAAGAGAAATTGGTTCCAGGAGTGGGCTGCCCCAGACAAATGTGTATTATTTTCCGGCTCGACAAAATGGAACAAATTTTTCATGAGATCTAGCTGGCTTTCCGAAACTTTATCCTTAGGAATTCCGATCCACATAGGCCTGGCATCGGCCTCTTTAAACCAATAGTAATCAGCAGAGGGATCTGCTGGTATATTTTCTTGCGTGACAGATTCAGGAAAATAAGATAATATTTTATTAATCATATAAGTATCCTCAGATTTAATTTGATAAAAGCTGACATATCTTTTATTATAACAGGTGAAGCTTTTAAATGTTAAATCATGCATAGAGCTGCCAACTGGTAGAAAAAAGGGAAAAATGTTGGTATAATAGATACAATACGGGGTACCGTAAGAGAGAGGTGTAGGAAATGGAATACACAACAGAAATGAAAAATCGTTTGAAGCGATTAGAGGGCCAGGTACGTGGAGTCATTCGCATGATGGAAGAAGAGAATCACTGCAAGGATGTTGTTACTCAATTATCAGCTGTCCGTTCCGCAGTAGACCGCGCGATTGGTTTCATTGTCGCAAAAAACCTTGAATCTTGCATTACTGAAGCAGCACAGGAAGGCAAAGATGCCGACGAAGCGATCAAAGATGCAGTGAATATGATTGTAAAAAGCAGGTAAGACACCAGCATCCTTTTTAGGATGTGGTGTCTTTTTTTATTTGTTTGGCGGGTCTTCAGGATAAAATTCATGGCTTTCCCCAATATTGGGTGTGCTGTCCAATCTATGTACAGTACCACCGGCCATGCCTTCGTTGATCATCCGGTCAACATCGACATAAACTTCATCCCGTCCCTCATATTTCAGGTCCTCAGCAAACTTCTTGCCGCGTTTGTGCTTCATGGAATCCTCCTTCAATGTTTTTATGCTTAGAATTCCGGAAAAGGACTAGAAACATACATCACTTGTCATATACATGGAAGAGCATCAGCTCGTGGATTTGCTCTTTCAGCTGATTCATATTCTCGTCAGAAGGCTGTTCAGAGGTCCACTGAATATCCCCATTCTGATGATAAATTCCCGTAAACTTTTGCTTTTTAAAATAAAATGAGAAATGCCAGCCTGGCATATCCTTATTCTCAAATAGTGATTTGAATTGGAAATGAGTAATCAACCTGAATCCCCCTCTTATAGATGTCTTTTCATTATTATATAGTATTCAAGCACGTAGAAGCGCAGATAATTACTTTGGAATAACAGTTGTTATTTTGAAGGCGATGATAAAGGCATTAAAAATGAGCCGCATTTTCCTGGGCGGCCCACAATTTTTAACTGTATCTCTATCAAAATCCTGTTTTCCTGAAAAATAAATCGACAAGTGCAGAGAGCCTTTTTTTCTCAATCTTTGGTTCGTCGAATCTCATTGGTTTTGAATTGACTTCATAAATGACATAATTGCCTTTTTCAGTGATTCCGGCATCAAGGGAGAATTCCCCGAAGTAGCCTAATTCTTCAGTGAGCAGCTGGCCGATTTCCTTTACGGCCCAGTCGAAGAATTGGTCATGCCTGTCAGTCTTAACCTTAATATAAGGAAGTAGGATTCCTCCATTCGGCAAGTGGGTGGTCAGGTCCTGCTTCCGGGATTGCCGGATGCCGATTCCTGTCACCTCATATCCATTCCTCCCATCATGGGCATGTACTCGGAAGTCAAATCGTTTCCCGTCGATGGCTGTCGGCATGACTTCTTTCTGGGCAATGTACTCATATTTTAACAGCTGTCTGGATTTGACCTTCCAAAATTCTTTTATACCAGGAAAAAGGTGGCGATGTGAATGGCTCTCGAACTCGATTTGTCCGTTCTTTTCCCGGAGGCGGAAGATTCCGATTCCCTTGGAAGATGAAGCAGGCTTCAGATAAATTCCTTCATGCTTATCAAGGAAAGCAGCCAACTTGATCATCGATTTCACTGAGATGCTCTCAGGCATTAGCTTTCTTAATTGAGGATGTCTGGAAAATAGGGTATACAGCTTGTTTTTATTGATAAAGCCAGGATTGAAAAAAGGGATTCCCAGTGCGGACAGGTAGTTTACGGCATCTATAAAAGCTGGCTGCTGCTCGGCTTTCCTGAAGGGAACACGATTAAAAACAAGATGAGGAAGAGGCGTTTTCACAGGTATCCATTTTTGCGCAGCTGGTAAAAATATGACGCCGGTTAGTCCATCCTTGACGATTGTTTCCGGGGGGAATACGACAATCAGTCCATTCCGCTTCAGGGTTTCCTCTTGAAGGGCCTGAAACAATGATCCATTGCCGGACAGGGACATATTCTTGCTCATTGAGGTCATGATTCCAACCAGGGGACCAATATTTCCCTGGTTGTTTTTCATCAAGAACTGATGGCTGTTTTCCGGAAGAGCGTCGGATGAAGCAGCAGCGATGCTGATTTTATTAAAGCCAAAGCTGAGTTTTTCGCCAGCTTTGGCTTCGTGCGTCCATGCCTTCGATTCAGTATTATAGCGCAGGATCATCTGAAAATATCCTCAGGTGCCGTAATGGCTTTTTCCGCTAAAAAAATGCCGAAGGATAAAGATAGCTTTCTGGTGAGCAAATCAAAATTCTTTAGCTTTGGATGCTTGAAAATCGAACGTCCGGGCTTTGAGTTGGCTTCAAAGAGCCATACTTTACCTGATTTATCGATTCCAAAGTCAAAACCAAGCTCGCCTATGATTCCTTCCATGTTTTTTTCCAAAATGGAGCTAAGGACCAGTGCAGCTTCTGAAAGCTTCTTTTCACAAAGCTCCCGTTCGGTCTGGTCTTCAAATAGTTCATCAAGGGATTTTACGACTCCGCCGTTGTTCACATGGGTGGTCACGCTTCCCTGGCCGGCAATTTTTGCTGCAATCGCCGCTACCTGCCACTGTCCGTATTCATCTTTATTTGTATGGACCCTGAAATCAATGAGCCTTTTCTCGGATCTGAGCAGGCTGATGCCCTGCTGGACAATCATCTGGGAAAGGTTCCGTTTGTAAAAAATTTTCTTCATCAACTTTTCCAGGCTTTCAAACCTCGTTAATTTATTAATGCCCTCCTGGTCTCGATAGCGGCAATAATAATAGCCATTATGCTTATCAAACAGGATTTGGTGGATTCCCAGTCCTAGGCTTCCATTAGCCGGCTTGACATAGACATTACCATAGTTTGAAAGCATCCTTTCAATCACTGAAAAAGAAGAAAATTGATGTGTTTCAGGCAAGTACTCTGCCGCACGTTCATCCTGCTGCAGGCGCTCAAATACATCCAGTTTGCTGAAAAACCCCGGGTTATACCATGGAATCAGGTAATCGGTCTGCATTCTGGATTTTAGGCTGCGGAGCTCAGATTTTCTTTCGGTGCGCCTGTTTGGAAGACGGTCGTAAACAACATTGGGGAAGGGCACTTTTATTCTCATCCAGCCACCATCAACAAAGAAATAACCTTGTATCAATCCATGATCCCAGTCGATATGTTCCTCTCCAAAGACGAAGGGGAGGGCGCCGACAGATTTATTGACGGAAAGAAGCTTGGCAAAGAACATAGACCTCTCACCAATCGGTCTTAATGGGAAAGGTGTGAATCCAGATGTAAGGATGCCAATCAAGGGCCCGATAAATAATGTCTGCTGATCGATAAAAAGATGCAATGATGTCGATAAATCGGGCATTGAGAGCTCCTTCTGCACATCATCACTCAGTACAATCACGTTTCTTCCTTTAGGATGAAGAGCACATGTGACATCAACCACCTTGTTACCAAACGCGATTTTATTAATATCCTTGCTAAGTGTCAGCTCGGCAGGGATAAAGACTAGCTGTTTGGAGTGGGTAATGATTTCAATTGGATACTTTTTTCTCATAAGTGCTGTTCCTCTCTTTCTGGCAGAATTTCTGTTAGCATTCTGGCATATTCAAGTGGTGCTTTATATAGCACTTCTTTCAAATCTGGATTGGTTGAAGCGATAACTTTTCTGCCGGGCTTTGAATTCGTATCAAGCACCCATAGGGCATGGTCCTTAGAAACACCAATATCTACGCCCAGTTCGAAAAGCCGGGGGAATGAGCCTTCAAGAATGCCGGGCAGCGTTGATAGAATTTCCTCTAACTCATGTAAAATGAATCTTTTTGTACGGATATTCAGAGAATTAGCATACTCATCAAATGGTATTATTTCTCCGCCGGCACTTAAGTTCGAAAGGATTCCATCCTTCCTGCCGCGGCGGACTCCTTTGCCTCGCACAACCCACTTATCCTCATGATCCTTTTGAAGCAGAATTCTTATGTCAAAAGGGCAATTTTGCGAATCGGACAGCTCGAGGTAAGGCTGCATCATATACTCTTTTTTACTGAACAGGCGGTCGAGCCAAATCTCTGTCTCACTAGTGGAACCGAAGTTTTCTGTTGACACCCTGCCGCCAAGGTCTGCTGAGATTATGAACTCTCCACCTGATTTTTCAATTTTATAGATCCCGTTACCGCCCGATCCGAAAATCGGTTTCAAGACTGCCTTATCCATCTTTTCCAGCTGGGCAACAACTTCCTTTCCGCTGGCGGCAAGCATCGTTCTGGGAATGTATGGAGACAGGGAAGACTTCGATAGAACCTGATAAATGGCCCATTTATTTGGCAATCCATTTCCCAGGAAGGATATATCCGCCTTTTTCTTAAGCCATTTTACAATCGCCATGGCTTGCTTAGATGAGGGATCATTTGTATAAAAACAACGGTCATAAATGATCATCGGGAGCGGAAATTCGGCCTTTACCCAGCAATCTTCCTTGTGGTCGAATTTTTCTCCCGAAACTAATTGTGTGACTGGATGGATTTTAGCGGGTGAGAACCTGAAGCAGGTAAACATATTTGGGTTCGCCCGCCTGGCAATCTCGGTAAGATATGTTTGTTCACTTTTCATGGAAAGTGTCATCATTCCAAATGAAATCATTTGCATTTCTCCTTTTGTCCTTATGGCTGGCAAAGTCCATAGCAATGGTCAATGATGGCTTTTGTCGATGGCCTGATTTTCGTGCTTCTCTCTTCAAAGTTCTTGGAAGGCTTGGAATTGGCTTCAATCAACCACAAATTACCTTTAATATCAATTCCAATATCAATCCCCAGCTCGGCAGTGAGCCCCTCCGCATATTTGCTGATGACTTCTGCTGTCTCAAGGGCCAGCTCCTTCATCAATGCCAGTTGATGCCTCGCCTGTTCCTTTCCAAATATTAGCGCGAGAGTATACCCAGGTTTCATGACTTCGCCGCCACGGGCAATATTTGATACGAAATACTGTTCAGCTGAAACCCTCGCTACAATAGATGTAACTTTCCAAAACTGCTGGGCATTTTTATGGCAGAGGACCCTGAAATCCAATCTCCTGCCATTTAATTCGGACAGCTGTATTCCTTGCTGGATGATACAAAGGCGTTTTCCGACGATTGGAGAAATGGCGCTGGCCAGTTCCGACAAATGTTTGAAGCCTGGAAGATCTCTTTCCGGCATTGATGATAAAGACGCATGGTACATCCCATCAATTTTCGCCACCTGGATAATATTGCGTCCCTGGCTTCCATGAACAGGTTTGATATATACCTCATCATGCTTCTCGAGCATGCTTTCGAGCAGACTCTCGGTGTATAAATGTGTTTCAGGTATGAACGGATGTAAATGGTCTTCTTGTAATATAGATTCATGGATTTCCCACTTGGATAGAAAGCGGTGATTAAATATCTTTATTCCACGAGCATCCAATTTATTTAAAAACCCCTTAAATCCTTTGCTGATTTCAGTCCTTCTTGAGGAAACCCGATTATAGATGACAGCTGGAAAGGGAAAGCAACCTTTTTTCCACCCATCTTCTTTGTCATCATAAGAAAATCCCTCGACTCCTTCATCAGAAAAGCCTTTAAGTGAAAAAACATAAAAGCTTCCCCCTAATTCGGAAACTCCCTGATGAAGCTCTTCGCAAAAGGAGTGGACTTTACCGAAGTCAGGTCCGTTATCTTCAGTTATTTCGGTCAGCAAAGCGATGACAGGATTGTTGGGTAAGCTTTTCGATTTTGCTGGCGTCATAGCTTCTCCTCATTTTCTTTTAGGCTGCCTAAGGAAACAACCTATTGTAAAATAGGCAAACACACATATTGCATCCTATGAATAGTAGTTGTTATTGGTGATTTTCATGATAGGAGATGAATTTCGCCTAACCCGAACTTTTGGCATTCAGCAACATAGTTTGTTATAGTGTAGTGGAGCGTTTAACGTAGAAGGAGTGATTTAAATGGCAGTCAATACTTATGATTCAGCCTACGAATTGGAAAAAGCAATCAGGAACAGTTCGGAATACACAGAATTGAAAAATCTTTATGATGCTGTAAATAGCGATGAATCAGCAAAAAGAATGTTTGAGAACTTCCGCAATATCCAGATGCAGCTTCAGGAGAAGCAGATGACTGGGCAGGAAATTACCCAGGAAGAAGTGGAGCAGGCGCAAAAGACAGTTGCACTTGTCCAGCAGCATGAACTAATTTCTAAGCTGATGGAAGCAGAGCAAAGAATGAGCATGGTCATTGCTGAGCTTAACCAAATCATCATGAAGCCTCTCGAAGAGCTTTACGGAAATCCGAATCAACAGCAATAATAGAATGTCAGGACTCCCGCCAATCAATGTGGCGGGAGTTTTTTTTGTTTGGATTACAGGAAAAACTGTTGAACTCGAGGCTATGACGGACAAAAATCAGCGAAAAAGAGTTAAAACTGTCCGTCATCAAGGCTATGACGGACAAAAATCAACGGAAGTGATTAAGCCCATATAATTGTGTAAATAGAAAATGAGTCATATTAATTCCTTTTGTCCTACAATGTTATCAGCGACGAAAAACATGTGGAGGAATTAATTATGACTCAATTACAGTTTAACCTAAATCTAGATCTTTTAAAAGAATCCGTGATGGATTCAGACATCGATTCTGTGATCAAAGCATCCATTGTCCTGGTATTAAATGAATTCATGGAAAAAGAACGTGATGACCATTTAAAAGCGCGTGCTTATGAGCGTACACCTAGTCGACACGACTACCGGAACGGCTACTATGATCGTGAGCTTCTCTTAAGCATTGGAAAGATTGTGCTCAGAGTCCCTCGTACTAGAAACGGTGATTTTTCAACCACTGTATTTGAGCAATACGCTCGATGTGACCAGGCTTTCGTGCTATCCATGCTTGAAATGGTCGTAAACGGGGTTTCCACGAGGAAAGTAACCAATATCGTGGAACAGCTCTGTGGACATAAAGTATCCAAATCGTTCGTATCCACTCTCACGGAGAAGCTGGATCCTATCGTGAACCAATGGGCAAACAGGCCACTCAATACAATGTACTACCCTTATATCTTTGCCGACGCTATGTATATCAAAGTAAGAGAACACAATCGTGTGGTATCCAAAGCTGTCTATATCGCCACTGCCGTTGATGAGACCAACAGACGGGAAATACTGGGCTTGCGAGTCGATCATGTGGAGAGTTTTGAAGCGTGGCAGCGATTCTTTCATCACTTACAGTCACGAGGGCTACAAGCACCAAAACTGATCATTTCCGATGCCCATAAGGGCTTGAAGTCTGCCATTGAGAAAGAATTTGTAGGATCTGCCTGGCAGCGATGCACTGTCCATTTCAAAAAGAATATCATCACTCATATGCCGAAAAAAGATATGGATGAAGTAAAAATCGCACTAAAAAGAATTTTCGAAGTAGCGAAGGTAAAAGACGCTAGAAAGTATAAAGATGAGTTCATCAACACATTTGGTGACAATCCAAAATTGGAGAAGGCTATAGAAATCTTAGAAGAAGGTTTCGAAGATGCCATCCAATATCTAAATGAAAAACCCATGTTTCATAAGCATATTCGAAGCACAAATTCATTAGAAAGAATAAACAGTGAAGTCCGTAGGAGAGAAAAAGTGATTAGAATCTTTCCTAACACACAATCCGCATTCAGATTAATAGGAGCTGTCCTAATGGATTACGCTGAGGAAGTTAACAAGAGAATAATCCCTGAAAAAGAAGAGAAAAAACAGAAGAAGTAGTAGGCGCTGCGAAGCGAAAATTTTGATGTTCTGGAAGGGGGGTACCCCCCTTCCAGAACATCAAAAACATATAAGCTGTTTAACTTGTTTTTCATAAGGAATGAATTTACACAGAATAATGGGCTTGACTACGGAAGTGAAGAAAAACTGTCCGTCATCAAGGCTATGACGGACAAAAATCAACGGAAGTGAAGAAAAACTGTCCGTCATCAAGGCTATGACGGACAAAAATCAACGGAAGTGAAGAAAAACTGTCCGTCATCAAGGTTATGACGGACAAAAATCTGCGGAAGTGAAGAAAAACTGTCCGTCATCAAGGTTATGACGGACAAAAATCAGCGGAAAAGAGGAAAACTGTCCGTCATCGAGGCTATGACGGACAAAAATCAGCGAAAAAAAGGAAAAATTGTCCGTCATCTAGACTTCTTTTGGAGGCAGTAGCCTGCCCTTATTCCATCTGTGGACTGGTTCCCGCAGGAAGCTAATATCATAACCCTGCCCATGTTCTATTCTCTCGCTTTCTATCATACAAGTTAAATAAGGACAAAAACACCGAAGGAATGGGGGCATAAATATGATTTACCGTCTTCTTGCGCTTAATGTGGATGGCACGATTATCCAGTCAAATGGAAGGCTCCATAAATCCACGAGGGATGCGATTGAGTACGTTCAGCAAAAAGGGGTTTACGTGACTCTAGTAACTTCAAGAAGCTTTCCATCTGCTAAAAAGGTGGCTAAAGCGCTGAAAATAAATTCCTTGCTTGTAACTCACCTGGGATCCTATATTTCTAATGATCTTCGCAGTGATCCAATTTTTGAAAAACGGATTCCCGAGGATGTAACCTTCCAGCTTGTCAGATTCCTGGAAAGCTTCCCTTGCCAAATCCGGCTTGTGCACGAAAAGTTCTCACTGGCAAACAAGTATAAATTAAACCATAATCTGCTGGCTAAAACCGTGTTTACTTCAGGTGACCCGATATTTTACTCACAGCAATTCACGGATTCTATCAGTGAAACACTCGTCAATGAGCCAGTCTCTCCTCCTAAAATCGAGGTCTATTTCGAGTACGAAGAAGATTTGAAGGATGCGCAGCAGGCGATTAATGGAATGTTCTCTGAAGTGTCTATGTCGAGGCTGAATGACTACAGACTTGATATCATGCCTGAAGGTGTCTCGAAACTGAACGGCCTAATCCAACTGGGTGAACACCTTGGCATTCCTTTGAAGGAAATGGTCGCAATTGGCGATAGCAGTGATGACATTGATATGATCGAAGCGTGCGGACTTGGAGTCGCAATGGGGAATGCATCTGTAGAAGTAAAAAAGGCTGCGGATTGGGTTACCCGTTCGAATAATCAGCACGGAGTAAGCTACATGGTTAAGGAACACTTCCGCAAACAGCATCCAATCGAATTTCTTCGGAAAATGAATATTATTAAAATGTAAATTAGAAGCATGCCTGGAGTTGATTGCAGGCGTGCTTTTGCTTTGTTTGGGAATATATTGTGGTTTTCAGTGAAATATCTGGATGATTCGCAAATAAAGAAGCTCTTTTTAGATTTGATTCAGGAGGAAATGAGTTTTTCAGAAAAATGAACAGGACGTCTATAATAATCATCGAACCAAAGCAGAAAAACTGGTAGCTTTTACACTGTCTTGACCTTTGAATCATAATTCTATTACACTTATTGAAGCATGTTTAATTGGAAAAGGTGAATTTCATGAGAATTAATATAAAAGGTATTCAAGATGACAGATTACATCGTCCTCTGGGATTGATCGCTAATTTGTTTTTTGAAGAATCAGAAGTAGCATTAAGCGAGACGGACCAGGAAGTTGATGCGTTAATTGAATTCGATGTTCAAAATGTCGACGGGGAGTTTTTTGTAAAAGCTGCTTTGGCGGCAAATGGGGAAACTTTTACAGCGGATGCCAACAAAGAAATTCCAGCTGGTTTAAGCGGTAAGGAAGAATTCAAATTGCTTAAAACAGTTGTTTCAAGGGCTTATTTAAAAGTGCTTCAGGACTGGACAGGAATAATTCAGAAGTGGGGAATTCTCACAGGAGTCCGGCCTACCAAGCTTTTGCATAAAAAACTCCGCGAAGGAATGAATCAGCAGGATGCCCACAGAGAGCTGAAGGAACAGTATTTGATATCAGATGAAAAAATCCAGCTCATGCAGCAAATCGTTGACCGCCAGCTCGCGGCCCTGCCTGACCTGTATGATTTGAAAAATGGTGTCAGCATTTATATCGGCATTCCTTTTTGCCCGACTAAGTGTGCTTACTGTACCTTCCCGGCTTATGCCATTAACGGACGGCAAGGATCTGTGGATTCTTTCCTTGGCGGGCTTCACTATGAAATCCGCCAAATCGGGGACTGGCTGAAGCAGAATGATATCAAGATTACGACTGTTTATTATGGAGGCGGCACACCGACATCGATTACCGCCGAAGAAATGGATATGCTGTATGAAGAGGTTCAGCAGTCATTCCCGGATGTCGAGAATATTAGGGAAGTGACTGTCGAAGCCGGCCGGCCGGACACGATCACTCCTGAAAAGCTGGAAGTGCTGAAAAAGTGGAATATCGACCGGATCAGCATCAATCCGCAGTCATACATCCAGGAAACCCTGAAGGCAATCGGCCGTCACCATACAGTGGAAGAAACGATTGAAAAATTCCACCTGGCCCGCGAAATGGGCATGAACAACATAAACATGGATTTGATTATTGGCCTTCCGGGGGAAGGGACCGAGGAATTTGCCCATACCCTTTCTGAAACGGAAAAGCTGATGCCGGAATCCCTGACGGTTCATACTCTTTCTTTCAAAAGAGCGTCAGAAATGACACGGAATAAACAAAAGTATAAAGTCGCTGGCCGCGATGAAATAGAAAGAATGATGAATATGGCTGAATCATGGACGAAGGAACATGACTACGTGCCATATTATCTGTACAGACAGAAGAACATTCTTGGAAACCTGGAGAATGTAGGCTATGCTTTCCCAGAGCAGGAGAGTCTGTACAATATCATCATCATGGAAGAACAGCAAACCATCATCGGCCTGGGATGTGGCGCATCGAGCAAATTCATTAATCCTGAAACAGGTGTCATCACACAGTTCTCGAATCCAAAGGATCCGAAGTCATACAACGACAGCTTTGAAGAGTACGCTAATAAAAAGATCGAAATTCTCGATTCTTTGTTTAATAAGGCGAAGATTTAATGTTGATAAGCTTCCGAAGATTCATTTCGGGAGCTTTTTTATGGTTTGAAGGGTAATTTGACCATTTTGCGCGTTTCAATAAATGATGGCCAGCAATTTCCTGTTAAATATGTGATTCCGCGAAAAGGGCCGGCATTTCCGCGAAAACACCTTACAATTCCGCGAAAAACAAACCTAATTCCGCGAAGTGGAAAAATAATCCAATTACTTGCTATGAATTTCGGGTTATTCTTTAAAAAATCTAAATAGTGAGAAAAAGGTTTTTAAATATAACTTCTCCCTATATAATAAAAATATAAGGATAAATGGAGGGGATGAATGGTGGCGATTGAGTTTTCAACGGACACTGTGAAATTAGACATTAATGGACGTGTTGCAGTTCTTGAGTTGAACAGGCCTGCAGCACTGAATGCTCTTGATGTGGAAATGATCAAGGGAGTCACTATGAATCTGAAGGAAATCTGCAAGTCTGATGAGATTGATATTGTTGTGATTAAAGGAGCCGGCCGTGCCTTTTCAGCAGGCGGTGATATCAAAACGATGCTTTCCAATACAAATGAAAGCGATTTCTACCATGTAATGGATGACATTCACGATATGATCGTGACTCTGTACAGCATGCCGAAAGTAACAATCAGCGCAGTAACAGGTGCAGCGGCAGGCCTCGGCTTCAGCCTTGCACTCGCTACAGATTACATAATCGCTGAGCCGTCAAGCAAGATAGCAATGAACTTTATTGGCATAGGCTTGATACCGGATGGTGGAGGCCACTTCTTCATGGAGGAACGGCTTGGGGAAACGAAGGCGAAGCAGCTGATCTGGGAAGGAAAGACTCTTTCTGCCAGTGAAGCGCTGACTCTGGGACTTGTTGACGAGGTGCCAACAGGAGATTTTACAGAAGCGGTGGAAGCTAAAATACAAGTATGGCTGAACAAACCGGTTCAGGCGATGATTAAAACAAAGAAAATCCTAGCAGAGAAAAACAGGCCATCTCTATTGAAAATCCTTGAACTGGAAAAATACGGCCAATTCAAAATGCGCCAAACAGAGGACCACCAGGAGGGCATCAATGCTTTCCTTGAAAAAAGGAAACCGCAGTTCAAAGGGAAATAAACAAAAAAGCAAAGAGGATTGACCTCTTTGCTTTTTCTTATGGATGAAAAAGAATTAATTTTCCTCTAGGAGATGTACAGCGGTGCGTCTTATCAGTGAGATTTTTTTCTTCAAGCATTCTTGATCCGATTTCCTTTGCTTCTTCATCATTGCCGGCCTGGAATGATTCGTCGATCAATTTTTCCCCGTTTGGTTCAAAGGCTGTCAGTTTGTAAGTATCCATCACAACTTCCCCTTTTTTATAAAATTCCGACTCTTACTATTATTTTTGCATAACTTTTTTAAATATGCAAAACAAAAAATATTTTTAAATATGAAACTATTTCCCTATAAAATTCGTAGTAATTTATTGGAAAAGGAGGAAGATGATTATGGTATTACAGCTTGAACAAGTCACAAAGAGATTTGGCAATTTTACAGCAGTGAATCAGCTGTCACTTAATATTCCAGAAAAAGAAATGTTCGGATTCCTTGGTGCAAATGGCGCCGGGAAGACAACGACCTTCCGGATGATCCTGGGTCTCCTTGATGTCTCCGAGGGAAAGGTCATGTGGGATGGCAAACCGATCAATTATGATTCGAGCAGTATCATCGGCTACCTGCCGGAGGAAAGGGGACTTTATCCAAAACTTAAGGTCCGCGACCAGATAGTCTATCTTGCCAGGTTAAGAGGAATGCAAAAACAAGCTGCCCTAAAGGAGCTTGATTACTGGCTTAATCGCTTTAAGGTACCAGAATATGCGGATAAAAAGGTGGAAGAGCTGTCAAAGGGGAACCAGCAGAAAATCCAGTTCATTGCCGCTGTCATCCATAAGCCAAAGCTTTTAATCCTTGATGAGCCTTTTAGCGGACTGGATCCGGTGAATGTGGAACAGTTAAAAGAAGCAGTCGTCGAACTGAAAAATGCGGGCATGACGATTGTTTTTGCGAGCCACCGTATGGAGCACGTTGAAGAAATGTGTGAGCATATCTGTATCATGCACAAGGGAAGCCCTGTCGTCCATGGTTCCCTTAAGGAAATCAAAAGATCATTTGGGAAAAAGAATCTGGTTATCCATGCCGATTTCGATACTTCTTTTCTTAAAGAGTATCCTGGAGTGTCAAAGGCAAAAATGACAGCAGAAGGAATCCATCTGCAAATCTCGGGTGAGCAAGTTGCCGAAGACATCCTGAAAGATATCGTTGGGAAAGGGTTCATCCGGAAATTTGTTCTTGAAGAGCCAAGCCTCAATGATATTTTCATAGAAAAGGTGGGTAATTCATATGAATAATTTTTTCATTATCCTGATCCATACATACATGAGTAAGTTAAAAACAAAATCCTTTTTAGTTACCACCATCCTGACAGTAGGGATTATGCTCGCGCTGACGAATATGACTAACATCATCGATTTTTTCAATAAAGGTGAAGAGGCTGATAAAATTATAGTCATCGACGAAACCGGACAGCTTTTTGAGCCACTGAATGAGCAAATGAAGATGGTTAACGAGGAGCTTGTCCTGGAAAAGCATGATGGGGATGAAGAAAGTGCCAGGAAAGCAGTTGAGGCAGGGGAATATAAAGGCCTCCTTCAATTGAGTTTGAATAATGAAGGGCTTCCGGCAGCTTCCTACAAGGCGATGAGCATTGCTGATTCTGCTGTTCCCGGAGACCTGCAGGCTGCATTACAGCAGATAAAAACCGCAATGGCTTCGACACAGATAAATATCGCTCCAGATCAATTGGAAAAACTGTACGCGCCAGTTGAGTTTGTAAAAACAGCCCTCGAAAAAGATGCCAAAACAGAAGAGGAACTGAATCAAGCTAGAGGACTAGTCTATGTCCTGCTTTTCATCATTTATTTTGCGGTCCTAATGTACGCCAATATGATTGCCATGGAAGTCGCGACTGAAAAATCATCAAGAGTAATGGAGATCATGATCTCAAGCGTATCGCCTATCAAGCAAATGTTCGCGAAGATTCTTGGCATCGGGTTGTTAAGCTTGACGCAGCTAGCGGTACTTTTGCTGGTGGGGTACTTCTCCATCAAACAGAACCTCGAAACCATGGAAGGTGGGTTCTTCGAGTTCTTCGGTTTTGGGAATATTCCAGCCAGCACGATCGTTTATGCGGTAATCTTTTTCATACTAGGATACTTCCTGTATGCGACGATGGCTGCATTCCTTGGATCTCTTGTCAGCCGCATTGAAGATGTCCAGCAAATGATTACACCGATGACAATGCTTGTTATCGCTGGCTTCATGATGGCGATGTTCGGGCTTAGTCAGCCAGAAGCGCCATTTGTAAAATATACATCCTTCATTCCGTTTTTCTCGCCGATGTTGATGTTTCTGCGTGTGGGCATGCTGAACATCCCTTTCTGGGAGATTGCCTTATCGATCGGTATCCTTGTTGCCACCATCGTTTTTCTGGCTGTCTTCGGTGCCAGAGTCTACCGTGGCGGAGTCCTGATGTATGGAAAATCAAACTCATTCAAGGACATCAAAAAAGCTCTTCAGCTTACGAAAAATGAATAAAGGTCAAAAGCCGCGATCATCGGATTGCGGCTTTTTTACAGGGAATTCAACCGGCTATGCGGAATATTTATTATAGATGAAACAGTAAGTACGTGGCCGGGACTTTAAAGACGGTCACAAAAACGCTGAGCATGTGCCCTTATAGGAGAGGGAAGCCGGTCATAAGATTACTAGATGTATAGAAGGAGAGTGTTCATGTTGCGTCAGATCATTGCGATGGGAGGCGGGGGTTTTTCGATGGAGCCGGAGAACCCGCTGTTGGATTTGTACATTCTGGGACAGTCGGAAATTCAAACTCCGAAAGTTTGCTTTGTGCCAACTGCCTCCGGGGATGCTGAGAATTATATATCAAGATTCTATAAAGCTTTTGAAGGCCATGACTGCATACCATCACATCTATCATTGTTCCGTCCTCCAACAAGGGACTTAGAAGACTATGTCATGGATAAGCAGATCATTTATGTGGGAGGAGGCAATACAAAGAACCTGCTGGCTCTGTGGAAGGAATGGGGACTCGATGTAATCCTGCGGAAAGCCTGGCAGCAGGGCAGAATAATGGCTGGAGTTAGCGCGGGATCGATCTGCTGGTTCGAGGAAGGTGTAACAGATTCTTTTGGCAGCGGACTTGAACCGCTAAGTACCCTCGGTTTTTTAAAAGGAAGTAACTGCCCCCATTATGATGGGGAAGAGGAGCGTCGGCCCGCGTATCAGAAATTTGTAGGTTCGCGCAGAATTAAAGGCGGGTATGCAGCAGATGACGGAGCGGCATTGCACTATATTGATGAGGAACTAATTAAAGCGGTAAGCTCCAGACCGGAAGCGAAGGCTTACCGTGTTTGGGAGACAGAAGGAAAGGTGCAGGAAAAGGAAATGGAAACCATATATCTTGGATAAATTGAAACTGCAGTTCTTACGGGGACTGCAGTTTTTTTGCAATCTAGTTGGTAGAACGTGCATTCGCATTTTTGGAGTGTTAAAATAAAGGAAAACAGGAAACGGGAAAGGAATTATCCAATGAAACAGGTGAAGTTTTTACATACTGCCGACCTTCATCTTGATAGTCCGATGGTTGGCCTGCGGCATCTGCCAAAAGCTATTTTTCACCGGCTCCAGAAGAGCACATTTACGGCCCTGAAAAATATCATAGATGCTGCGATTAAATATCAAGTGGATTTTGTCGTCATTGCGGGAGATCTATTTGATGGGGAGGACCGAAGCATACGTGCCCAGGCTGTTCTCCGTAATGAAATGGAGAAACTGGCTGATAAAGGGATAAAGGTATATGCAATCCATGGGAATCATGATCATCTTGGCGTGAAATCTCTGACTTTAGACTTTCCGGAGAATGTTCACTTTTTCTCGGAACAGGTAGAAAAGGTTGATTATAAAAAGGATGATGGCACCCTTGTCCATCTTTACGGCTTTAGCTATCCAGAGCGGCATGTGATGGAGCGGTGGATTGAGAAATATCAGAAGATTGAAGGTGCGGATTTTCACGTTGGTTTGCTTCATGGCCATTTTGAGGGTGTGAGTGATCATGGAAAATATGCGCCATTTAGGTTATCTGATCTTATTGAAAAAGATTATGATTACTGGGCACTGGGCCATATTCATAAAAAAGCGTTTTTATCACAGCAGCCTTATATTGTCTATCCTGGAAACCCCCAGGGACGGAACAGAAAAGAGCTGGGAGAAAAAGGTGCGTATATCGTTAGTTTGTCAGAAGCAGGCTCAGAAGTTTCCTTTTTTGACACTGCTGATGTGATTTGGGATGAGGCCGTTATTGATGCCCGAGATTTGTTTAGTTTCAATTCACTTTATGAAAATTGCCTGGATGCCATCGATAGTAAAAGAAGAGAAGGAAAAGGGGTCTTGCTGGACATCAAGATTGAAGGCCTGAATTCCGGCCTATCAGATGTGATTGAAAAAATAGAGAATGGCGAACTTCTGGAACTTCTGCAGGAAGCTGAAAAAGAAGAGGATTCTTTTGTCTGGGTACACAGGCTAAAGTTCACCGAAGATATTGCTGTCGACCGCGCCGGATTGATTAAGCAAAGTGATTTCTATGAGGAGTTATTCAGCACGATTGAGCAATATGATGACTTGGGGAATTCACTGTCACCATTATTCCAGCACAGCCAGGCAAGAAGGCATTTAGGTATGCTGTCGGAGCGAGAAAAAGAAGAACTGGTTGAGGATGCCGAGAGGATTCTTCTCCAGATGCTGCTGAAAAATTAAAGAAAGGAGGCCGAATGATGAGAATCATTGAATTGCATATATACGGTTATGGAAAACTCGAGGATTATGTGATTAAATCATTAGATCAAATGCAGATTTTCTATGGTGAGAATGAAGCTGGAAAGTCGACCATCATGTCATTCATCCACAGCATCCTGTTTGGCTTTCCGGGCAAGCAAAGTGCCGAAAACCGCTATGAGCCAAAAAACAACCCAAAGTATGGCGGCAAGATCAAAGCCTTTTTTCCTGACCGGGGAGTGGCGGTCATTGAGAGAGTGAAAGGCAAGGCCACCGGTGATGTGACGGTGTCGCTTGAAGACGGGACGATTGGCGGCGAAGAATTACTTAAAGACCTCTTGAAACGAATGGAAAAGAGCATTTTTCAGGCCATTTTTTCATTCAACGTCCATGGACTTCAAAATATCCATGCAATGAAGGGCGAAGAGCTTGGCAGATATTTATTTTCTGCAGGGACACTTGGTACAGACAAGCTCTTCAACACTGAGGGTTTACTTCAAAAAGAAATGGAACTGCGTTTTAAGCCCAGCGGGAAAAAGCCATTGCTGAATGAAAAATTGAAAGAATTGAAGGACATCCAAACTTCATTGAAGAATGCTGAGCAGCAGAATGAAACATATTCAGAGCTGGTGAGCATGAAGAATGAATTGACGGATAAAATTGCCCGGCTTAAGAACGAGATTTACATGCTTGAGCAAACCGGTATTAAACTTCGTGAATATAAGCGCAATGAAAAGCTTGTCATAGAAGCCGCAGCATTGGACGGGAAAATTAAAGTGCATGATCCCTCTTTTTTTCCAGAAGATGGTCTTAACCGGCTTGAGAAGGTGGACGAGCAACTTAAATCAAATCAGGCTAGAATGTTAAGGTTGAAAGAGAAAAGAGATCAATTACTGAAGGATCTGGAAAGCCACAGGCCAAACTCCGATTTACTTGGTATGGAAACAGAAATACAAGCAGCAATCGAAAATCTGCCTTTATATGATCAACTGAAGCAGGAAAAAAGACTGCTTGAATCCAAACTGGAGGAAATGACGGAAGAAATAGATCAGCTGAATGACAAGTTACATACAGATTTCAATGAGGGAAATATCCATGAAATCAATACAAGTATCTTCATAAAGGAACAAGCCGAAAACATTGATGAGACAGAGCAAAGGTTAAGGAATAAAAAGCTTGAGCTGGAATCTGCTTTTGAAGAAGAGAAAAAGGCACTGGCAGAACTTGAAGCAAGGTCAGAATCCGCCAAGGAAGAACTCCTTGATGAAGCTGAACGAACAAAGCTGGTGAAAGACCTGGACCTGCTTGGGAATAAGGAGCGGATTCATTCCGAATTGAACTACGTCATGGATCAGATTGAATCGGCCAAAATCAAGGAAGAGACTGAAAAGGAAAGACAAAGGCAGCAGCAGAAGAAAGACTTTAATCAATTGCTTCTTCTCGGCAGCATTCTTCTGATTGTTTTTCTTTGGGGAATAACAAATGGGACCTGGTTTTTAGCCGGAATTGGGATTGCAGGCCTGCTGCTTTTGTTGGCTGCGCGATTTAAGTCGGCTGACAAAAAGCCAATGGAGGACAAGGTCCTATCCAGGTTGCTGGATCGGGAAAAAGCCCTAAAGGAAAACCTGAACAGCCAGCCTGAAGGCAATGCATCTTTTACCAAGAGTTTATTGGCCAAGGATGAAGAGGCGAGACAGCGCCATCGAGAACTGCACATCAAAATTGAACAGCAGCATGATCGCTTTGAAAAAATAGTTCAGCAATTTGAAGCATGGGAAGCAGATGAAGCCCAAATAAAACAGAGAAGAGCGGATTTACTGAAACAATTTGGATTGACGGAAACTTCCGCACCTATTAAAGTTTTGGATGCCTATCATTTAATAGAAAGACAGAAGCAGTATTTCCGTGAAAGAAAGAGAATAAAAGAAAGTTTAAAGACTGTGGCTGAATCTTTGATCGAAATGGAAAGCAGCCTGAAACTGCTTGCACAACGATTCCTTCAAAATAGCAATCTTGCTCCGGTCGAGGCGGCTGGACTGCTGAAGCGGACACTGCGCGAAGCAATCGACCAGAAGTCGAGGTACCGTGAACTGAACGTGAAACTGGAGGAAATGGAAGAAGAGCTTTCAACACTGCAGAAGGAAGAGCATGTATTCAGTCAAGAAAGGGAAGGATTGCTTACACAGGCCGGGACTGAAGATGAGGATGGATTCAGGCAGAAAGCTAAAAATGCTTCATTGGTAAAAGGCTGGAAGACAAGACTGGAGGATATCAATCATCAGTTGATTGCATCGGGAATCAGCGATGAGGACCGTGGAAAGATTCTAACAGGAATTCCGCTTGAGGAACAGATTGAGGAAAACAATTCGGATCTGGGAGAGAGAAAGCGGGAGTTATCCGCAAAGTTTGACTCGATCGCCGATGTTAAACATAAAATGAAGGTGCTTGAAGAAGGCGGCATATACAGTGAATTGCTCCATAAATATAAGCAACTTCAGCATGAGTTCACGGAGGATGCAAAGGAATGGGCAAAATATGCGGTTGCCAGGGATTTGCTTTCGAAGACAATTGACCGCTATAAGGATGAGCGGTTGCCGAGAATGCTGGCCAGGGCTGAAAGCTTCCTGTCAATATTGACTGATGGAAGCTATATGAAGATCATTCCTCAGGTTTCCGGCAGCGGCTTCCTGATTGAAAGAAATGACCATCTGTTTTTTGAGGCGAATGAACTGAGCCAGGCAACTGCAGAACAGGTCTATGTATCCATCAGGCTTGCGCTTGCTGCCGACCATTATGACCGTTATCCATTTCCGATTATCATCGATGACAGCTTTGTGAATTTTGATCATAACCGGACTGCCCGGACGATTAAGCTGCTCAGGGAAATGAGCAATAACAATCAGATTCTCATCTTTACATGTCATCGCCATTTGCTGGACTATTTTTCGGAAAAGGAAATCGTCAATCTGCAAGAAAAAAGTACAAATATAGTTTAAAAATGCCATGGTTTGAGAATCAGAGACAATAGACTCTGTATGTTATACTGTTGCAGAGAGGAGAGGGCTGTTAACTATGAATAAAGGAATTTTAAATCACGAAACAGGGGACCAGGTAGAATTGTTTTTATTGATCAAGCATTCGTCAAAAGGGATTGCCAGCAACGGAAAGCCATTTTTGACGCTCATCCTCCAGGATCAGAGCGGGGAGATCGAAGCAAAGCTATGGGATGTTTCCGATGAAGATGAAAGTACTTATAGTGCTGAAAGCATTGTAAAAATACAGGGAGATATCCAGAATTACCGAGGGAGAAACCAGTTGAAGATCAGGCAAATCCGCCCTGCTTCACCAGCTGACTCTGTAAAACTATCTGATTTTCTTGAGACAGCCCCTGTCAGCCAGGATGAAATGAGCAGCAAGCTTACCCAATATATATTCGAAATGAAGAACCCAAATATCCAGAGGGTGACAAGACATCTATTGAAAAAGCATATGAGTTCTTTCATGGAATATCCTGCAGCGACAAAGAACCATCACGAATTTGTCTCAGGCCTTGCGTACCATGTTACCTCGATGCTTGACCTTGCGAAGTCGATCGCAACACTATATCCAAGTCTTGATAAGGATCTTTTGTATGCCGGAGTCATCCTGCATGATTTAGGGAAGGTCATTGAACTGTCCGGCCCGATTTCTACTACTTATACAGTGGAAGGGAATTTGCTCGGTCACATATCGATCATGGTCAATGAGATTGGTAAGGCAGCCGATGAGCTGGGCATTAGTGGTGAGGAGATAGTCATACTTCAGCATATGGTATTGTCACATCACGGCAAAGCTGAATGGGGCAGCCCGAAACCTCCAATGATCAAAGAGGCAGAAATTCTCCATTATATCGATAATCTCGATGCAAAAATGAATATGCTGGACCGTGCGCTTGCAAGGGTGAAGCCAGGTGAGTTCTCTGAAAGAGTATTCGCGCTGGATAACCGCTCCTTTTACAAGCCTGTATTCCATAAATAGTAAGCAAAAGGCCCTTCTCCATTTTATATGGAGGGGCCTTTATGTTTTGTCTTCTATATAAGTTGAACTTAAGAATTACCATTGAATGAAGCGCCTGGAGCGAAATGAAAAGGTAAACTTTCTAGCTCAACTTATAAAATGGCATATTTTTAAAAACCCTTCATATTAATACATTAAGAGTTCAAATTGGACAACCTTTAAATGGAGGGTATGAAAAAATGTCAATTCCAATCTGGGTAATAGCAGTCGCAGCAGGGATCGTATTCAGTGCCTTCATGGCAGTAAAAACAGGGAAAGAAGAACGAAAAGAAGAAATGGAAAGCATTGAACGAGAAGGCGAGCTTTACATGAAGCGGCTTGAAAGAGAGAAAGAACAACGAGAAAAATCAATGGAAGCATAAAAAAAACACTGGTCTCCAGAAATGGAGCCAGTGTTTTTTGGTTTAATATGAGAGTTTATATAACTGTCCGGCCCTCCGAGGTACACGATGTACTAGACCCGCCAGCCACAGGACGTGGCGTTCTCGGCGGGCAGCGCATGTCAGGGCTGGACAAGGCGCTTTCGCTTTTCTTATTATTGTGGTTGTGTTTGTGCTTCTGCTTCTGGGAATTCAGCAGCACCTTTAAGGTCTTTATCTTTGATTTTAACATCTGCAGCTTCCAGCTCTCGCTTCAGAACCTCTTGAATCTTGTTTTGGTCAAGCTGAGCAAGCTTCAACTCATACTCAAGTTCGTCCTTCATTTCTTCATAAGATTCTTTTTCCTTCTTCTCTGTTACCTTAATGATATGGAAACCGTGCTGTGATTGAACTGGTTCACTGATTTTATTTACTTCAAGGGCATAAGCAGCCTCTTCGAATTCAGGTACCATTTTGCCAGGACCAAAGAATCCAAGGTCTCCGCCTTGTGCAGCTGAACCAGGATCCTGAGAGTATTCCTTCGCTAAGTCTTCAAATTTGGCGCCTTCCTCTAGCTTTTTCTTCACTTCTTGTGCAGTCTTCTCGTCTTCCACAAGAATATGGCTTGCCTTGATTTCAGGCTTGTACTCTTCATAACGCTTCTTGACTTCATCTTCGCTTACCTTTACATCTTTAAGCGCAGCTTTTTCCATTAGAAGCTGGTCTTTAAGGACTTCTTTTAATTCTTCTTCATCTTTTAGCTGGTTTTGCTGAAGAACTAGCTCGAAGTTCTCTCCAAGCTCTTCCTTAAGCTCGGCCACTTTTTCCTCAACCTCTTTATCAGTCACTTCATAATTTTCCGCAAGAACTTTTTGGTAAAGCAACTCTTGAAGTGCCTGCTCTCCATACTTTTCTTTCATGGATTGATAAAGCTCTTCTTTAGTAATGTTGCCTGCCTTCGACTCAACGATGACTTCTGAAGAATCAGCATTATCGTTGCTGCATGCAGCTAATCCCATTACTCCGGCTGCAACCGTGAGGGAAATTATCATTTTTTTCATGGTGAACATCTCCTAAACAGAAAATTCTAGTGGCCGTTTTTAATCCACAATCTCTACTATAACATAATTTCAATTTTCTACAAAAAATAAGTAATGGATATTATTGGTTATTTATTGAGATGGGCGGATATCTATACCGTTTGTTCGATGATGCATAGGATGTAGAGAAGAGAAAAAAAGGAGGTATTTGATAATGGGCCACTATAATTCAGGATTTGCGTTAATTGTTGTCCTGTTCATCTTGCTGATCGTTGTAGGTGCAGCTTACCTGTAATCAACAAAATGCAAGTAATGCAGGATAGTTGCCTATGCGGATATGACATTACTTGAATAAGATATCATAACCACTTTGGAAGGAGGTGTTAATATGGGTGCAGGATACGGCGGCGGCTTTGCGTTAATTGTCGTGTTATTCATTCTGTTAATCATCGTGGGTGCAGCTTGGCTTTAATCTCTGAATAAAGAGTATGGGGGACATTTGGCCCCCGTACTTCGGAATTTCAATGTTAAAGCAAGTTCTCATAGCAGAAAGGAGGAACCTCAATGTCTGGAGGAGGACATGGATATGGCGGCGGCTTTGCTTTGCTCGTTGTCTTGTTCATTCTGTTAATCATCATCGGTGCATCTTGGCTGTAAACTACTGATGAGGGCAATGCTTTCTGCATGCCTTATAATGAAGGCTAATCAAAAAACTTGAAATAAAAAGCGGTGAGGGAGACCTCACCGCTTAATTTATGTAGTTCGAAATTTCAACGCCGGCAGCGCTTGTCGGGCTGACCGCAGCGCTGGCACTTTTGCATTCAGTCACGTATAAAGAATTTCAACGAATGATGAAATCAGCAAAATTGTAACTAAAATATTGATCGTCCTGAAAATATTAGCATGTTTGTCTTCTGGTATTTCCTTCTGGATGCAGAGGGAGTCTGTAAGCTTGTTTATATAGAAAAGAATGAAAGCAGCAAAAAGGACAAACACCAATAAAATGGAGATCATCGAAGAATCCCTCCTTAGCAATCTTTTTATCTTAAATACAATAACAAATATCTAATGAAAAAGATAGTTTTTTATACAGGCAATTATTATAGGAAGGAGGGTTATGATTCGCACATAGACTTGTCTGATTGCAGGGGAAGGATTTGAATGTGAGAAAATGAGCAAACCATAAAAGAGCAAAAAGCGGAGGGTTTAACATTCATTCATCCGCTTTAAGAGATGATTCCCGCTTGTATCCAGCAATAAAACCAGCAAGAGGAAGTGGACAAGGCTTGTGTCTCTGAGGGGTTATCTTCCTCTATAAAGTGGCTGTCATACAAAATTATCAAGCATACTCCTTCTCAGCTGGATCTATCTTCTTAAGTGTACCGTCTTCATCAGAAAACTTCTTGTCAATATTAGAAAAAGACTTCTCGAATATTTCCATAAAGTCATCTCCATAAATATTGCGGACAATTGCCATAATTTCAATGATGTCCGGGAATTTTCCATATAGCTCCTTCAATGGCATTGCCCCTGAAAAAACAGCGTTACTGTCTGGTTCATAGCTTTCCATCAAAGCGAGCAATACGCCTTCGCCTTCTTCCGTAAGCTGGATATACGTATTTCTCTTATCGCTTTCCTTTTTGGAAAACTTTAAATATCCGCGCTCCTCAAGCTTTTTCGAGAAGTTGAAAGCAGTGGAAACATGCATGACTCCAAACTTTGCCACATCAGAAATCGAAGCCCCATTCAAATGATAAGCAATCCATAAAATATGATGCTCATTGATATTCAGGTCGAATGGTTTAATCCATTGCTGCCAGTCCTTCTCAACAGACTTCCATAGGGCCTTGCTCAACTGGGCAATTCTTTGGCTAAACATCATTGCTTCTTTCATAGAATAATTTTTATCTCCCATTCTCATATTCACCTACTTTAATGTTCTATTTTCATTATGCCAATAAAACAAAAATTAATAAAGATATAAATTTACAAAATTTTTTGAATTTGTTAAATTCCATCTAAAGTCGTGTAGTTTTTATGTAATTATTTTATTCTGATGAAAAAATTAGCAATTTGCATAATATATCTTTCTTGATTAAAAAAGAAAATCCTTCCCGCCGGAAAAAAATTACTTTAGGGGAAGGATTGATCTGATTATTTTTCTTTGGAATTAGCAGCAGCCAATTCAGTTTCCAATTCTTTAATTGAATCCTCAATCTCCTTGACATCCTCCTGAAGACCTTTCTTATTTTCCTCCGTTTCAAGCTTCCACTCAAAAATAGCTGTCTTTACATCAGTGATAAATGTTTGGATGGAAGCTTTGCCTTCCTTGGAAGCGGTGGCCACTGTATTTTTCAATTCCATAGCCGAATCCTTTATATCCTTGATGGATCCAATGTATTCATTTTTATTAGCCAGAAGGGTTCTCCTGGTCTCATATCCTGACTTTGGTGCTGCAAGCAGCGTTGCAATTCCTGCTACAACCCCACCTATAACCATTCCTGTTAAAACATTTTTCGATTTCATGCTCTGACCACCTCATTAATTTTTCTGTATATGTTCTCCAAATGAATTGGGATTCCTCTTTTCTTCTATATTTAATTTCCTATTCTCGCACAAATAAACGTTATTAGCTTCATAGCCTTAAATTAACAGGCATAAAAATAAATTAAGGTCATGTTCAGGAAGGAGAGGAGGGGAGTGGGGATTTTTACAACTATAGTGTTTCTCATCAGCGTTGCTTTCTTTGTGGGGGCCGTCCATCATCTCCTAGCGTTAAAGAAGCCAGGCATGTATCCTCCTAAGGCGCTTTTGCGAAAGAGAGCAGGGACACTCGCAGGAGGAGGAGCCATTTTTTTACTGATTGGGATTATCTTTCACACATTCCAATAGAACAAAACAAAGCCCCTGTCCGGTATGGTCAGGGGCTGGTAATTTTAATTGATTTCAGCAAGCTTTGCTCTTTTAAAAATGTTCGTTGCCACAGGATAAAGAATGGCCATGAAAACAGCGTTGAAGGCTGCTGCTGGTAGGACAACCGCCGCGAATAATGCAGTGAATGGTCCTGGCAGACCGATAAGGAAATAGGCAGAACCGAGGAAAACGATTCCTGACACTATGGTTCCAATCGCTGTAAGGCCAGCTGCAGTATAAATGGAAAATCTGAAATTTTTCAGCGCCATCAGGATTCCGAAAAAGACGAACGCAGTGACAGGCTTGTCGATTATGTTCGGGACAAGGCCTCCAGGGAATGTAGTAGTCAATCCAGAGATCAGTCCAGTGACGACTCCAACTAACAGTACACTCTTTTTGTCAGGAAACAGGATGATTCCAAGGAACATCATCGTCAGCATCATATCAGGCTTCATCCCAAGGAAAAAACCTGGTACCACCGTATGCAAGACGGCTCCCATCCCCACTAAAAGTGACAATGCAACAAGATTCTTCGTATTCATTTCTCATCTCTCCTCTGCTATTCTAGCTAACTAGTACTCCTCCTGCAGTGCTCTCTGTGCCTGCAGCGAAAAGCTTTCTCCAATTATAACACATATTTTAATGGAGTAAAGGTTTAATATTCTGTTAATTTCTGCTTCTGAATGAATTCATGAAATCAGCAAGTTTCTCGACGTTTTCAAGAGGAACAGCGTTATAGATCGATGCTCTGCAGCCGCCGACGGACCTGTGGCCGCCAAGCCCTGTGAAGCCGGATTCCTCCGCTTCATGCAGGAAGGCTGTAGTTAAATCATCACTTTCGAGTGTAAAGGTGATATTCATTCGTGAACGGCTTTCTTTTTCGGCATGACCGGTATAGAACCCATCACTTCTGTCTATGGCATCATAAAGCAGTGCAGATTTGTGCTTGCTCATAAGTTCAAGCTGTTTTACTCCGCCAAGAGCTTCAGCCCATTCGAGCACCAGCATCAGGAAATAAATCGATAATGTTGGGGGAGTGTTGTAAAGCGATTTTGACTCAGCGTGAACCTGATAATTGAGCATAGAAGGCAGACCTGGTTCAGAGCGCTTAAGCAAGTCCTTTTGGATAATGACGACTGTGACACCTGATGGGCCGAGGTTTTTCTGTGCACCTGCATAGATAAGACCAAATGATGATAGCTTTAGCGGCCTGCTGAGAATGTCACTGGACATGTCAGCAACGAGCGGATTAGGCAGCCCCTCAGGAAAGGAATGCCACTGGGTTCCATAGATGGTATTGTTCGTCGTGATGTGGAGGTATGAAGATTCAGCTTGTATATCGATTTCTGATGTGCTGGGGATTGATCTGTAGTTGTCATGTTTGGATGAAGCGGCAGTCACTGCCTTTCCAATCTTCTGAGCTTCTTTGAGCGCTTTCTCTGACCATGTGCCAGTAAGGACATAACTTGCAGCCGAGCCTTCCTCAAGAAGGTTCATTGGTACCATTGAGAACTGCAGGCTTGCACCACCCTGGAGAAAAAGAATCTCATAATCATCAGGAATGTTGAGCAGACCCCTTAGCAAATTTTTTGTACGTTCATTTATTTCTTCAAATTCATTGCTGCGATGGCTAAGCTCCATTACGCCCATGCCGCAGCCCAGGTAATTCATCATTTCTTTCTCCGCTTTCGCCAGTACAGCCTCAGGCAATGCAGCTGGGCCAGCATTAAAATTGAGAGCTCGTTTCAAGTGAATCCCCCCGAAAATTAAATTACGGTATTTCTTTAATGTGTTAAAGTTATTATTATGCTACCAGAAATTCAGGCAGAATTCTAATGTTTTCAGAAAAGTTTAAATAAATTTTGAAAAGTAGGAATTTCTTTACATATGACGAAAGAAACTGTGTGGACAGGCAGACGCCAATGTTTCCGATAGAAGGTCTATCGGACAAACGCAAGGGACCGGGAAAAAGTGTCCGATAGAAAGGGTCTAACGGACAAACGTGAGGGAAGAACGGCAAAAAGTGTCCGATAGGATGGCTCTATCGGACAAACGTGAGAGGAGAAGGGCAAAAAGTGTCCGATAGGATGGCTCTATCGGACAAACGTAAAGGAGAAGCCGCAAAAAGTGTCCGATAGGAGGGCTCTATCGGACAAACGTAAAGGAGAAAGCCGCAAAAAGTGTCCGATAGGATGGCTCTATCGGACAAACGCGAGAGGAGAAGGGCAAAAAGTGTCCGATAGGATGGCTCTATCGGACAAACGCGAGGGGAGAAATGCAAAAAGTGTCCGATAGGAGAGCTCTATCGGACAAACACAATCTTGAAAGCCAGAAAAATGTCCGATATAAAGGTGATTTTGATGCCAATAAAAAAACTCCCGCAATGGCGGGAGTCTAAATCTTGCTGTTGATTTCAGCTGCGATTTTTTGATAATCGTCCGAAGTGTATTGATCCTGGTGTGTTTTCCAGACTGCGCCGAAGCCATCACCATTGCCATAGCGCGGAATCAAGTGCATATGGAAGTGGAAGACAGATTGGCCGGCTGCTTCACCGTTATTTTGAAGAACATTCAATCCGATTGGGTCGTATGCAGCTTTGATTGCATTGGCGACTTTTGGAACGGCCTTGAATACATCCGCGGCAATTTCATCGGTTAATTCATAAACATTTTCCTTATGTACTTTAGGGATGACAAGTGTATGTCCTTTCGTTACCTGGCTGATATCGAGGAAGGCAAGGACATTGTCATCCTCATACACCTTGGCAGAAGGGATATCTCCATTAATGATTTTACAAAAAATACAATCGCTCATCTATACCACCCTTTCCATTGCTCATCTTTCTGGTATTTTATCACATTTTGACAATAAACATAAAGAAAGAAAGGACAGGATCCGCTTGGAATCCTGTCCCTGAAGGGAAAACGATTTACTGTTCATTGACGTTCTCAGCAGGTTTACCTTTGATAAACACCTCATTTACAATTCATTTGAATTATAAAAATGATGGGTTATTCAGTACCTGGTTCAATCGGACCATCCCCTGTCTGCTTTAGTCGGTTTCACAACTTATAAAGCGGGAAGTGATCTGCGACACACACCTCATTTCAAAATGTGGAGTGATGTTACTGAACGGCTGGGTTAACATTAACGTAGCGCAATGCAACCATCCCCTTGTATGAACGTTGAAACCAGTGTGCTTATAAATCGAATAATATGTCTTTAACAGACACCTCATTTCGAATTATTGCTTGTTTCCCCTTCAAAAATTATGATGCCCCGATTGAAAACATATATGCGAAAAAGTTTCTAAATAAGTTGAAGCTTTTCCTAAGGGAGCTGTATTTGTTAAAATAACGGTACAGAAATACGAACTGGAAGGACGTTGTACATGTCTTTATTGGAAATTAACGAGGTAACCGGCGGATATACACGAAATCCGGTTTTGAAAAATGTAAGCTTCACTGTCAATAAGAATGAAATTGTGGGATTGATCGGACTGAACGGTGCCGGAAAAAGTACGACAATCAAGCATGTAATCGGTCTGATGGAGCCGCATAAGGGTGACATTAAGATCAATGGCAGGACCTTTTTGGAAGGCAAGGAAGAATACAGGAAGCAGTTCACCTTTGTACCTGAAACCCCTATTCTATATGAAGAATTGACTCTTGAAGAGCATCTGCGGCTGACAGCAATGGCCTATGGGCTTGAGGAGAGGGAGTATGAACAACGCATAGATGCTTTGTTGAAGGAATTCAGGATGAGCAAAAGACTAAAATGGTTCCCGGCCCATTTTTCAAAAGGGATGAAGCAGAAGGTCATGATCATGTGCGCGTTTTTGGTACAACCTTCCCTTTATATTGTCGATGAGCCATTTGTCGGTCTTGATCCGCTTGGAATTCAATCCTTATTGGACCTGATGGACAAGATGAAGGAAAACGGAGCAGGCATTTTGATGTCGACGCATATCCTTGCAACGGCTGAACGATATTGCGATCGTTTTGTCATTCTCCATAATGGAGAAGTAAGGGCGCATGGAACGCTTGAAGAGCTGCGGGAGCAGTTCAAGATGCCTGGTGCGACACTGGATGATTTGTATATCCAACTGACGAAGGAAGAAGACTATGTTTAATCCGCAGCACTTATGGAAGGAGCGATTCGGTACTTTTGCCAAGGAAACCGGAAGCTACCTGCGATACATTTTTAATGGCCATTTAGTGATTGTCGTCCTGTTTTTATTGGGGACAGCGGCATTCTACTATCAAGAGTGGATTGATACGCTGCAGCCTGAATTCCCTGCCGCTTGGGTAATGGCATTGATTCTTGCGACGGTACTTACATACAGCCCAATCCAGACATTTTTGACCGAGGCAGATAAAATATTTCTATTGCCGCTTGAAACCAGATTGGATGATTATTTCAGGAAATCAATCATATTCAGCCTGAGCCTGCAATCCTATTTATTGCTGATCATACTCGCGGTGCTGATGCCGCTCCATGTAAAAATACATGGTGCTGACTTCAAATCGTTTTTCATCTTATTGGTCGCACTCATCCTGATAAAATGGTTCAATATCCTGATCCGCTGGAATGTACAGCATTTTATCGAGAGAAATGTAAAATTGACTGACAGCATCATTCGTTTTTCAATCAATGTGGTGCTTTTGTATTTTATCTTCTCAGGAGCCCAGCTGATTTTTGCTGCAGTTCCGATTGCTGCCTTGATCCTGTTGTATTTGTATTATCAAAAACAGGCAAAGGACAAGGGCTTGAAGTGGGAGCAGCTGATCGAGGACGAAGAAAGACGGATGAACGCCTTTTACCGTGTGGCCAATATGTTTACAGATGTTCCGAAGCTGCGGGACCGCACGAAAAGGAGGAAGTGGCTCGACTGGCTGGTTAACATCTTTCCGTATAAGCAGGACCTGGCCTTCAGCCATCTTTACTTAAGGACCTTCGCCAGGTCCGGTGATTATTTCGGATTGCTTGTCCGCCTTACACTAATAGGGGGAACAGCACTTTATTTCCTTACTTATGGGCCAGGGCAAATTTTTCTTGCATTGCTTTTCATGTATTTGACAGGGTTCCAGCTTTTGCCGTTATGGAACCATCACCAAAACAAACTATGGGTAAGTCTGTATCCAGTGCCGGAGAATGCTAGAAAGAAATCCTTTACAAGCCTGTTATTGGGAATCATGATTTTCCAGGCATCTGTATTTGCGGGGACTGTCCTAATTAAAGGAGAATGGCTGTCAGCAGCAATCGTATTGGCATCCGGAATCGCGTTCTCGCTGTTTTTTGTCTATTTTTACAGCCAGAGCAAGCTGAAATCCTGATTAAGAATCCTTTTCGTAATCGCTTATTGCTTTTATGAAAAGGGTTTTTTTGAATCGTTTTTGCCTTTGGTACGTATTAGTAAAAACAAGGGGTGAAAGCTTTGAATGAATATGAGTTGAAAGTTTATGAAGAGGTTCTCGCCTGGAAGCGGAAGCTGAATAAACGCTCTAGCCTTTTGGCGCGTGCATCTAAAAGAGCGCAGACAAAAGTGAATGAACTGATTCCAGACAGAGTCCATCAATTCTTAACGGAAAGCATTAAAAATATGGTCAAGGCAACCCTGGCGGGATCGAATTACACGACGAAAAAGCATCAGGGTACAGGGCTGACTCTTGCAGAGAAAGACCAGGAGCTTCATAAAAAGCTATCTGCATACAAGAGGACGGCGGCTGTAGAGGGAGCTGGAACTGGAGCCGGGGGCATACTGCTCGGAATGGCGGATTTTCCATTGCTTTTATCGATAAAATGAAATTTCTGTTCGATGCTGCATCTGTATATGGGTTCGATCCATCAAGATATGAAGAAAGGCTATTTATCCTCTATATATTTCAACTGGCATTTTCAAGTGATGAACAACGGAAGCAGATCCTTGACCTTATAGAAAACTGGGAAGCCAGGAAAGCAGAAATGGCAGAACTGGATTGGCAGCAATTTCAGCAGGAGTACAGAGACTATATTGATTTTGCCAAAATGCTGCAGCTAATGCCTGGGATTGGGGCTGTTGTAGGAGCCTACGCTAATTATAATCTGCTTGACCAGCTAGGGGAAACAGCAATGAATGCTTATAGAATGAGAATACTGCAAACACCTCCGCAGCTATGAGCAGCGGAGGTGTTTTTTGCATGATCAAATAATTGTTGTGGGTGACTTATTTTGTTTTCTTAATCTAGCTCCAGCGCCTAACCCCTCGAGACGCTTCGGTCCTGCCAATGAAGTCAAAGAACGACTTCACTGTCAGGCCCTCCAGCGCTTGTCGGGGCTGAACGAAGCGCTTGCGCTTTTTGTTTTTTATGCTAATGTCTCGCTTTTTTCGTGTTTGTTTTGTTCCTGTGTTTGATAGTTGAGTGCGGCCGCGCAAAGAGTCTTTGCCGCGATGACCATCGCTTTTTCATCAAAATCGAACCTTGGGTGATGGTGTGGGTATGACCCGTCTGTTTCCGGCTTTGCTCCAGTGAAGAAGAAGGTGCCCTTTACATTCTGCAGGTAGTAGGCAAAGTCCTCGCCACCCATTTGAAGGTCGCTTTCTTCTATTTTTGTCACTTCCGGTACCTTACATGCACAGTCAATCAGGAACTCTGTTTCTGCTCCATGGTTGACGACGGCTGGATAGCCTTTCTCATACTGGTAATCATAGGTGCAATCTGTTGCCAGGCAGGTGCCATGGACTACTTTTTCAATTTCCGTTGCAATGAAATCCCTGGTTGATTCGTTGAATGTCCTTACTGTGCCGATCAGCTTTGCTTTATCGGCAATTACATTAAAGGCATTGTCTGCAACGAATGAACCGACTGTCACGACAGCGGAATCAACAGGATCGACACGTCGGCTGACAATTTGCTGTAAAGTCGATACGAGCTGAGCTCCAGCGACGATGGCGTCCTTTGTTTTATGCGGCTGGGCGCCGTGCCCGCCTTTTCCCTGTATCGCTATTTCAAACCGGTCTGCTGCTGCCATGATTGGCCCAATCCTGTATTGGATGGTTCCTGTCGGCTCAGTTGCCCACAAATGGGTGCCGAAAATTACATCTACGTCTTCAAGACAGCCGTCTTCAATCATCGAGATTGCCCCGCCTGGAGCGTACTCCTCAGCATGCTGGTGAATCATCACATACGTACCCTGCAAATTTTCCCTGTTTTCAAAGAGTACCTTTGCAAGCACCAATAATGTCGCTGTGTGCCCATCATGGCCGCATGCATGCATCACACCGGGAACTAATGATTTATATGGTACATCTTTCTCGTCCTGAATCGGCAGGGCATCAAAATCAGCTCTAAGGGCGACCGTTTTTCCAGGCTTTGCACCGTAAATTTTTGCGACTACTCCATTTCCGCCCACATTGGCACGAACCTCAACGCCAAGTTTTTCATAATACGATTGGATATATTTAGCTGTGTTCACTTCCTGGAAAGACAATTCAGGATGTTGGTGCATATACCGGCGAATTTCCACCATCTCTGGAAAAAGGTTTTCTATTTTTTTTAAAAGCTGATCCTGCAATTGATTCATCTCCTTATGTAAAATAGTTTGATAATTTAAATAATTATAGCACATAAATAGAATAAAAACATTTTAGAATGATAGCAAAAGAAGCTCCCAGTAATGGAAGCTTCGTATATAAATGGAGCCTTTGAGTGGCATCCAGTGTTTTATGCTATATCAGGAACATCGCCACGATCGTGGTGACAATAAGGCCGATTGTGACCGGAAGCAGATTCCTTCTTGCTAATTCGAACGGATCGACACCGCAAATCGCCGCTGCTGGAATCAATGCCCAGGGTACAAGGGTACCGCCGCCGACCCATATGCCAGCAATTTGGCCAAGAGCAGTCAGGGTAGCTGCTCCAGCACCTATGGCAGTTGAGAAAATCGCTGCCACCGAGCCTGCAAGAGAAATCCCTGAAAATCCGGAACCATCAAGGCCAGTAATTGCCCCGACAGCCGTGAGGGTTATCGCACCAACTTCCGCGCTGAGTGGAACGACAGAAGCCAGTGCCACCCCGAGGTCATTTACAATTCCCTGGGAAGTTTTTGGCAGAAATTCGCCGATTATTTTGGTGAAACCTGAATCGCCAAGGTAAAAGAATGCGGCAATCGGAATAACTGCGCCGAATACCTTGAAGCCGAACTGGAATCCTTCGATAAGGTAGCTGGTCGTTTTTTCAAGACCTTTATTCTTGTGTGCTGCGATGGAAATGAGGAGAAGGATGAAGATTGAGGTCCCGCCTACCAGTGCAGTGGCATCGCCCCCCTGTAGGTTGAGAAGGGACATGGCAGCAACATCTGCTGCAAATAAAACCGGGATCATGAAGGCGAAAAACTTCCTTGCACCTTCTGATAATAAACTGGGGTCACTTGTTTGATCCATTTCCAGCTGCAACGCACCCTCGCTTTTTAGCTTTCCGCTTTTCATGTCCCTTTTTAATAAGTAGAAAGCGGTGACCGTTGTGACAAGCCCCATCACAATGACCAGCGGGATACTTGCCTGAACAACTGAACTGACAGGAATGCCAGCTGCATCAGCGGTTAGTTTTGGAGCAGCCTGGATGACAAAGTCACCGGACAGGGCAATTCCGTGCCCGAAGAGGTTCATTGCGACAGCTACACCAAGCGCAGGCAATCCGACTCTGACAGCAACCGGTAAAAGGACGGCACCCATCAATGCGACAGCAGGTGAAGGCCAGAAGAACCAGGAGATGACCATCATGACAATGCCAATCGTCCAATAAGCAAGCGCCGGTGTTTTGATCAGCTTTGCAAACGGAGATATCATTGCATCATTGATTCCAGTCACAGTAAGTGTCCTGCTCATCGCGACGATAATCGAAATAACAAGAATAGTAGGCAAAAGCTCGGTAATCGCATATATGAAGCTATTGAATATGCTGCTGACCGACCCGCTTAGGGATCCTGTAGCGACGATGGCCAATAAAAAGATACCGGTTATCGATATAAGGGTTGTATCTCTTTTCATAACCATGAAACCGATAATGAGGAAAATGAATAAAACATATATCCAATGAAGTGCGGATAATTCTACAGCCATGGAATAAAGCTCCTTTCTAAATGACATGCTGTTTACACTTTGTGCAATATAGGCAAATTTCCTAATTGAGTACTACAGGATATGACGGCCGCGAAAAGGTGTGAGCGGTATGGGGGAATTTTTTTCGGTCTCGAGACGGAGAGGAAAAGCTTCTACGGAGGGGTGGAAAATGTCCATCCATCTTTTAATATGAAGCTATGATTCTATCCTGAAAAACCAGAGTAGGATTAACGCAAAATAAAGGGATTTTCCCAGATGGAAAAGAATAAGTGATTATGTTGGAAAGAAAGAAGGGGGAAGTTTTGGGGACACGTTCGATGAATCAGATAGCCGCTGCTGTCATACTTACAGCCATAGGGGTTATTCTGCTGCTAGTCAATTTAGGTGTCATTTCCTTGGAAATAAAAGAGCTTTTTGTCGTAACATATCCTTTTTTACTCATTGTGTATGGAATAGTGGTTTTGGTGCAGAAACGGTTTGGCTGGGGCGCGTTCATAGTCCTATTTTCATCACTGCTGATCATGGACCGTTTTGGTCTGATCGTTTTTCAATTTCTTGATGTTTGGAAGCTTTGGCCTGTGGTGTTGATTTATATTGGTGCAGCCATTCTGTTTAACAGTAAAAAAATAAAGGTTATTTACCGAACTGATTTACCGTCAGCCAAGGCGATGGAAAATATCCCAGCGTCCGAAACTTCCTTGAAGAAAATTCGAGGGGTATCGATGGGCAAGGTAACATTCAAAAAGCAAAACTGGGCAGTCGAACCAATGGATTTATACAATATGATCGGTGAATATTTTATTGATTTCAGTAAGGGCTTCATTCCTGACAGGGAGACGCCAATAAGGGTGAGAGGCTGGATTGGTGAAGTGAAAATGCTCATTCCTGAGGATGTCCCGGTAAAAATCAATGCTGTCATAGGTGTCGGTGAAGTAAAGCTGTTTGATTATTCCCAGGAGCAAATCAAGCATGTAGTCGCATATAAGTCGGATGATTATGATCAGGCAGTGAGAAAGCTGAACATTACGATTGAATTGAAAATCGGTTCTGTAAGGATTGATCGGGTGTAGGGGGGGAGAAGCAAATGACAAGTATCCGCTTATGGTTTATCCAAACGTTCTTGATGATGGCTTTTATAACCTCCCTCATCCTCTTTATCGGCCTTCAAGTTTTTTTATTCCTTGTTCCCGACAACGGCCTTTCCACTGCGATGACCTTCTGGTTTTGGCTGTACAGCTTTCTCATAATGGCTGGTGCCGGGTTTTACTTCAGTTTACGAGGAAGTTATGTAATCAAAGGACGCCTTGGTGACATCTTGCAGTTTATTGCCACATTGCGCAGAGGTAAATTCACGGAAAGAATTAAAACGGATGAAAAAGATGAGATCGGCCTCATTTCAGAGGAGCTCAATCAGTTATCTGAATACCTTCAGGAGCAGGTTCATTCATTGCAACGGCTCGCAGAGGAAAAAACAGAGCTATCCAGGACCGCAAAGTCGGCCGCCATCATGGAGGAAAGGCAAAGGCTTGCCAGGGATCTCCATGATGTAGTCAGCCAACAGCTATTCGCCCTTAGTATGATGTCGTCTGCTTCACTGAGATGGTTTGATCAGGAGCCAGAAAAGGCTCGAAAGCAGCTGGAGCAAATTTCTGAGATAGCCGGCAAAGCACAGGGGGAAATGAGGGCTCTTCTTCTTCACTTGCGGCCTGTCCAATTGAGCGGTGAAAGCCTGTGCGAAGGGATCATTAAACTGATCAAGGAGCTGAAGCAAAAAACGAACCTGGCATTTGAAGCAAGTGTCGATGAAATCGAGCATCTTTCGCAGGCTGCAGAAGAGCATATATTTCGGATTGTCCAGGAAGCACTTTCGAATATACTGCGCCATGCAGAAGCATCAAAGGTGAAATTGGTGCTTACAGAGGAGCAGAAATACATCCATCTATATATAGGTGACGATGGTAAAGGCTTTGACATCCACGAAGAAAAGATGGCATCTTATGGCCTTAAGACAATGCGGGAACGGTGCGAACAAATTGGCGGTACATATAATATCCGTTCAAAAGCGGATGAAGGAACATATATTGAAATACGGATACCGGCTTTGAGGAGGGAAGAGTAATGGGGAAAATAAGGATTGCGGTAGTGGATGATCATGAAATGGTACGGAAAGGCATCATTTCCTATTTAGAAACCGAACCGTCAATCGAAATTGTCGGAGAGGCGGATAGCGGAAAAAAGGCCGTTTCACTTGTTAAGGATACAAAGCCGGATGTTGTCCTGATGGACCTGTTGATGGAGAATGGATCAGGTATTGATGCAACCAGAGAGATTCTGAGCTTTTATCCAGAATGCAAAATCATCATCATCACGAGCTTTTATGATGATGAACAAGTTTTTCCGGCTATTGAGGCAGGGGCATTCAGCTATATGCTAAAAACTGCGACCGCGTCCGAAGTCATCAAGGCGATTGAAAAAGCCTCTAAAGGGGAGACGGTCATTGAACCAAAAGTGGCCAATAAAATGATGAAGAGGCTCAGACCGCAGGAGCGCAAGCCGCACGATGAACTGACAGAGCGGGAGCTTGATGTCTTGAAATGTATTGGTGAAGGTATGACAAACCAGCAGATCAGCGAAGAGTTATTCATCGGTGTGAAAACCGTCAAAACCCATGTTTCGAATATTTTAGGTAAACTCGGTTTGTCCGACAGAACGCAAGCGGCTGTTTATGCAAATCGGAACGGCTTGATCAAGTCGACATAAGTGGAGGAGAGTGTCACGAGGTGACACCCTCTTTTACATTGGAAAAGTCTAATACTTAGCTGTGCTAGGATGGAGGCGCAAATTGGCGGTAGAACAGAAAAAAGCGCCATCCACTACCTGAATGGTGGCGCTAAAAAGTGACAATCATTCGCCTTCGATATAGTATTTGGACACATATGATGCGCTCTCGAAAATATTCGGTCGAGCACCGTCTATTCCTGCTTCTGTACCGCGTTTTTTGTGTGCATTTTCATAAGCCTTCGATTTTTGCCAGTTTTCGAATGAGCTTTCATTTTTCCAGATGGTCATAATGATGTAGGTGTTGGAGCTCAATGGACGCAATACACGGATTGCGATAAAACCTGGTTCATTCTCAATCAGCCTCGGCCTGTTCAAAAATCGGTCTTCAAAAAGGGGCCGGCCTTCATCTGTTACAGGGATATTATTGAAGACAGCAAAACCTTCATGCCCAAGGTTGCCTGCAGAATCGATCACCTCATATTTCCTCGGTGAACTGAACACTGTTTTCTTGTCTGTCTCATGGACAAGGAGTGATGACTCATTATTGTTCATCAATACCATAGTTTCTCCCTGGTGCTTTTCTTTTAATTTCAGCAAAAAATCTGGAGTTCCCGATGTAATATATAGATTCATTTTCTCACCTCATTTTAATAAAAGTGCTTTGCTTCTATTATACTAATTGTATGCTGTTAAACCCAAGCTATCATCTGTTTTCCCTTTTATAGAGGAAGTAAAAGCAAAATTCGTCAAATTTTCAACAATTTAAAGCGTTTCCTATGAAAACGGCTGATAAAAACGATATAGTGTATATAGTTTGTTTTTTTGTTATAACAGCGCGAGGCTATCGCAAATCTGATTTGGAAAATAGTTGTTTTTTATTTTAATCCTTTTATATTACAATGGAATACAGACATTACTGAAAGGTGGACAACACTCAATGAGCAAGATGATTAACGATACATTTTTAAAAGCAGCCAGAGGAGAAGCAACAGATTATGTTCCGGTCTGGTATATGAGACAGGCTGGAAGGTCACAGCCTGAATATAGAGAGATTAAGGAAAAGTATTCCTTGTTCGAAATTACGCACCAGCCTGAGCTTTGCGCATATGTTACAAGGCTCCCTGTAGAACAATATGATGTTGATGCGGCGATTCTTTACAAAGACATCATGACACCTCTGCCAGCTATGGGTGTGGATGTGGAAATTAAGTCTGGGATCGGCCCTGTCATTTCGAACCCAGTAAAAACATTGGCAGACGTTGAAAAGCTGGGTGCGATCAACCCTGAATCAGATATTCCGTATGTACTTGATACAATCAAGCTTCTTACAGAAGAACAGCTGTCTGTGCCATTGATCGGCTTCTCAGGAGCACCGTTCACACTAGCAAGCTATATGATTGAAGGAGGACCTTCAAAAAACTACAACAAGACAAAAGCATTTATGTACGCTCAGCCTGAAGCCTGGTTCGCGTTGATGGACAAGCTAGGCGATATGGTAATTACATATGTTAAATCCCAAATCAATGCCGGGGTTAAAGCAATCCAGATTTTTGATTCTTGGGTGGGGGCACTGAATGTCCAGGATTACCGTACATTCATCAAGCCCGTTATGAACAGGATTTTTTCTGAACTTAAGAAAGAAAATGTACCATTGATCATGTTTGGGGTTGGAGCAAGCCATCTTGCCATGGAATGGAACGATCTTCCGCTTGATGTAGTAGGACTGGACTGGCGTTTACAGGTGAGCGAGGCTCGCGAACTTGGAATCCAGAAAACCGTCATGGGAAATCTTGACCCTGCAATTCTTCTTGCACCATGGAATGTAATCGAAGAAAGGGCAAAAGCCATTCTTGACCAGGGTATGGCACAGCCTGGATACATCTTCAATCTTGGGCATGGTGTATTCCCATCAGTAAACCCTGAAACATTGAAAAAGCTGACGGCTTTCATCCATGAGTACTCTGCCTCAAAACTAGGCAAATAGGTCTTTATTCTGCTTCAGAGCATTACATTTGGTAAAATGGTCTTGGTTTTGGCAGAATAGAAGCTTAGAGACACGAAAAAGAGGTGCAATCATGACTAAGAAAAAGATGGGTTTGCTTGTGATGGCATATGGCACGCCCTACAAAGAAGAAGATATTGAACGATATTATACACATATCCGCCACGGACGCACTCCGTCACCGGAAATGCTTGAGGACTTAACACAGCGTTATGAAGCAATTGGCGGTATTTCTCCACTTGCGAAAATTACCGTGGCGCAGGGCGAGAAGCTTGAACAGCATTTGAACAGCGTCCAGGATGACATCGAATTCAAGATGTATCTCGGTTTAAAGCATATTGAGCCATTCATCGAGGATGCTGTGAAGCAAATGCATGACGATGGCATTGAAGAGGCAGTAAGCATTGTGCTCGCACCCCATTTCTCAACGTTCAGCGTCAAATCGTATAACGGACGCGCCAAAGAAGAAGCGGAAAAGCTCGGCGGACCCGAAATTGTTTCGGTTGAACAGTGGTACGATGAGCCGAAATTCATCAAATACTGGTCCGACCGCGTGGCAAAGACATTCGCTGAAATGCCTGCTGACGAGCGCGAAAACTCAGTATTGATCGTTTCCGCCCATAGCCTTCCGGAGAAGATTCTGCAAATGGGGGATCCTTATCCTGATCAATTAAAAGAAACAGCTGATATGATCGCCAAGCAGGCAAACGTAACAAAATACGAAGTTGGCTGGCAAAGTGCTGGCAACACACCTGAGCCATGGTTAGGGCCAGATGTCCAGGACTTGACGAGAGACCTGTACGAGGCAAATGGCTATAAAGCCTTTGTATATGTGCCGGCTGGATTTGTTTCCGACCATCTTGAAGTACTGTATGACAATGATTATGAATGCAAGATTGTGACTGAAGAGATTGGAGCCAGCTATTACAGGCCTCCAATGCCAAATACAGAACCTGAATTCATTGATGCATTGTCAGCTGTCATTCTAAAGAAGCTGTCAACTTCACGCTAAAACTATTCAAAGAAGGCGATTTACCGTGACAGAAAAAAAGAAAGTTGTAATTGTAGGGGGCGGCATTACTGGTTGGCGGCAGCTTACTATTTGCAAAAGCATGCCAGGGAGAACCACCTTCCTCTTGATGTGAAACTGGTCGAATCCTCCCATCGTGTTGGCGGGAAAATGCAAACGTATGTAAAAGATGGATTTGTCATTGAAAGAGGACCGGATTCCTTCCTTGAAAGAAAAGAAAGCGCAGGACGTTTAGCGAGGGAAGTAGGTTTAGGAGATAAATTAGTCAATAACAGTACGGGGAAATCGTATGTACTGGTGAAGGACAAGCTCCACCCTATGCCTGGCGGAGCAGTGATGGGAATTCCTACTCAGATTGGCCCCTTCGTTACAACCGGCCTATTTTCCTGGCCAGGTAAATTCCGGGCTGCTGGAGACTTCTTTATGCCACCTTCAAAGGTAAAAGGAGATCAGTCTCTTGGTGAATTTTTCCGGCGCAGACTAGGCGATGAAGTCGTTGAAAACCTGATTGAGCCTCTGCTTTCCGGTATTTATGCAGGGGATATTGATAACATGAGCCTATTGTCCACTTTTCCGCAATTCTATCAGGTGGAGCAGAAATACGGGAGCTTGATTCTTGGCACAAAGAAAACAACTCCCTCGGCAAAAAAGAAGCCTGCTGAAACCGGACAAGCCAAGAAAAAAGGAATGTTCCTGACCGTGACTACGGGTTTGCAATCTTTTGTCGATGCAATTGAGTCTAAATTCGAACCCGGTTCTGTCATTAAAGGGATCCGTGTCGATAAAGTAAGCAAGCAGGGCAGCAGCTACCGTCTGAGACTGAGCAGCGGTGAATCGCTCGATGCAGACAGCATTCTTTTAGCTGCACCGCATGAAGCAGCGCTGCATATGTTCTCCGACCACGAACATGTTTTTGATCCATTCCGCGACATGCCTTCAACATCCGTCGCGACGGTTGCCATGGCGTTCCCGGAAAGTGTCATAAAAGAAGATATTGATGGTACAGGCTTCGTTGTGTCAAGGAACAGCGATTATACAATCACTGCCTGCACCTGGACACATAAAAAGTGGCCTCATACTACCCCTGAGGGAAAAGTCTTGCTCCGCCTTTATGTCGGCAGGCCAGGGGACGAGGCGATTGTCGAGCTTTCAGACGATGAAATCATCAAGATTGCCCTCGAGGATTTAAACAAAACAATGGATATTCAGGCACAACCTGATTTTGCAGTAGTTTCCCGATGGAAAGAGGCAATGCCGCAGTATACAGTCGGGCATAAGGAGAGAGTCGCGAATCTGAAGAATGATCTGGCCAATGAGCTTCCAGGTGTCTTTGTAGGCGGCAGCTCTTATGAAGGAGTCGGACTTCCAGACTGCATAGACCAGGGAGAAGCAGCGGTTGAAAAAATCCTTAATTACTTAAAACTGAAATAAGGAACTGTTTTCGTGTTGATTGTTTTCGAAAACAACTAAAAAAAAGAGCCAGCCGTTCATGAAGAACGAGCTGGCTTTTCATGTGCAGTTTTGACAACTGCGGGAAAGGGATTGTATTACACCCGGAAAACCGGGGAAGGAAAACGAAATTTATAACTTTCCAGGGTCCATGCACCCATCACACTTATTTCCGTAGCATTCATGCTGTTCATCAATTGATTCTCCACACTCAATACATTGCTTCTTCGGCAAATTACGAAAGAATTCTACGACATTTTGAATCATGTTGTTTCCCTCCAAACAAGTTGTGTTTTGATACAGGTTTGTTTTTTATTTAATTGTATTATAACAGAATAGATGTCGTCAATCATAATTTTCTGAAAAAGCCGTTAAAGTGAAAAAATGGGCAGAATGAAGTATAGTGATAGAAAAAGCGTGTTAAATAGGAGGGAAATGAATGAAGCTGACTATAGTAGGATTCTGGGGAGGCTATCCGAAGGTAAATGAGGCCAGCACGGGATATTTGCTTGAGCATGAAGGATTTAAGCTAATGATCGACTTTGGCAGCGGTGTACTGGCGAGGCTTCAAAATTTTGTCCAGCCAGAAGAGTTGGATGCCTTGGTACTGTCGCATTATCATCCCGATCACATAGCAGACATTGGCGTATTACAGCATGCCCGTCTGATTCAGGGCTTCCTGGGGAAAAAGTCCCCACAGCTTCCGATTTACGGCCATGGCCAGGATGAACAGGAGTTTGCGAAGCTTACATATAAAAACATCACAAAAGGGATTGCTTATGATCCGGCAAAAAAACTTAACATAGGACCTTTCACGATTTCATTCTTGCCTGCCGTCCACCCGGTTCCTTGCTATGCGATGCGAATTGAAGCAGGAGGCAAGTCAATTGTGTATACTGCCGATACTTCCTTTAAGGAAGAGTTCATTCCATTTGCTTCCGGTGCAGACCTGCTGCTTTCAGAATGTAATTTTTACGGGAACCAGGATGGCAAAGGTGCGGGGCATATGAACAGCTATGATAACGGAAAGCTTGCTGCCGAAGCGGATGTTAAACAGCTGGTACTTACCCATCTGCCGCATTACGGTGAAATCGACCAGCTAGTTTCTGAAGCTTCAACAGTTTTCAATGGCCCGGTTACCCTTGCAAGGGAAGGGCTCGAAATCATTCTATAAAAGGAGACTTAACCATGTTATTTATTGATAATAAGGGAATTACAGATCCAAGGATCAACCTGGCTATTGAAGAGTATGCCTTGAAGAACCTGGACATCAATGAAACTTACTTGCTGTTTTATATAAACGAACCATCCATCATTATTGGCAAGAACCAGAACACGATTGAAGAGATAAATACGGAATATGTCGAGAAAAATGGCATCCACGTTGTCCGCCGGTTATCAGGAGGCGGAGCTGTATACCATGACCTTGGCAACCTGAACTTCAGCTTTATCACGAAGGACGACGGAGATAGCTTCCATAATTTCAGGAAGTTCACCGAGCCAGTGGTGAACGCACTGAGAAAACTTGGTGTCAATGCAGAATTAAGCGGCAGGAATGACCTGCTGGCAGAAGGCAGAAAGATATCCGGAAACGCACAATTTTCGACTAGAGGGCGGATGTTCAGCCATGGAACCCTGCTGTTTGACTCGGAGATCGAAAGCGTCGTTTCCGCGCTTAACGTTAAAAAAGACAAAATAGAATCTAAGGGAATCAAATCCATCCGCAGCCGAGTGGCGAATATCTCCGAGTTCCTCTCAGAAAAAGTGACAATTGAGGAATTCCGTTCCCTTCTGCTGAAAAATATCTTTGATGGTCAGGATGATATCCCGGAGTATGTCTTAACAGAGAAAGACTGGGAAAATATCCATGAGCTTTCTAAGGAAAGATACCAGAACTGGGATTGGAATTACGGAAAATCTCCTAAGTTTAACCTGCAGCATTCGCATCGATTCCCTGTTGGCCAGATCGATGTCCGTTTTGAGGTTAATAAAGGAGTCATCGAAAATTGTAAAATCTATGGAGATTTCTTCGGTGTAGGGGATGTCACTGAAATTGAGGACAAGCTGACAGGACTTAAATATGTGAAATCACAAATTACCGGTGCGTTGGAAGATGTGGACATCAAACATTATTTCGGAAATATTTCTAAAGAAGATTTCATTAACTTAATATATTAAATTTAGAAAACGCGGTGTAGTTATACCGCGTTTTAAATTTTTTAATGTAAAATTGTTAGAATTTCGACATATTTTCCTTGAATCCATAATTTTCTTTCAATATAATATATTTAGAAAACTTTTTTACGAAGTTTGGTGATTCTTGTCACCGCAAAGGGGGAAGGGAGTTAATGAATCTTTCATCACAGCTTCATCACACGGCCTCAATGCTTGGCAATAAGCCGGCATATTTTTTCATGGACAAAGCAAGCACCTATGCAGAGCTTGATGCTACTGTAACGAAGTTTGCTTCTGGTCTTGAGAAACTAGGGGTAAAAAAAGGCGATCATATCGCATTGTTGCTAGGAAACTCTCCACATTTTGTCATCAGTATGTACGGAGCGCTTAGGCTCGGTGCAACAGTCATTCCCATCAATCCAATATACACAGCAGATGAAATCGGCTATATCTTGAACAATGGCGATGTAAAAGTAGTCGTTGGGCTGGATCTAATGCTGCCGCTCGCAGAAAAAATGCATCAGCTTCTGCCAAAGGTCGAACACTTCGTGATTGCGGAGACAGGCCAAAGCCAGATGTCTGAAGAGGAAATGTCCAAGCTTTCTTTAGGTTCGAAAATGAAACCGTTTACACATGTCGTTGGTGCCGGAGACCTGGATTTCAAGGGTCCTGAACTGAATGATGATGATATCGCAATCATTCTTTATACCTCGGGAACGACAGGCAAACCTAAGGGGGCTATGCTTACACATAAAAATCTATATAGCAATGCAAAGGATGTAAGCGATTACCTTAAGATGAATGAAGATGACAAGGTGATTACCGCTTTGCCAATGTTCCATGTTTTCTGTTTGACAGTCGCTCTTAATGCGCCATTGATGAACGGCGGAACATTGTTGATTGTCCCTAAGTTCAGTCCGGCAGAAGTGTTCCGGATCGCCAGGGAATACGAGGCAACTGTTTTTGCAGGCGTGCCGACGATGTATAATTTCCTATTCCAGTATCCCGAAGGAAATCCAGATGATCTTAAGTCACTTCGACTGTGTATTTCCGGCGGCGCTTCTCTTCCGGTTGCGCTTCTTCAGAATTTCGAGCGCAAATTCAATGTTATGGTTTCAGAAGGATACGGTTTGTCGGAGGCAGCACCAGTTACATGCTTCAATCCGCTGGACCGTCCGCGTAAAGCTGGTTCAATTGGAACCTCGATTGTGAACGTTGAGAACAAAGTAGTCAATGAAATGGGAGATGAAGTGGCTCCTGGAGAAGTTGGCGAATTGATCGTCCGCGGCCCGAACGTAATGGCAGGCTACTATAAAATGCCAGAAGAGACAGCTGCGACGATCAGGGATGGCTGGTTGTATACAGGAGACCTAGCCCGCATGGACGAAGAAGGATATTTCTACATTGTTGACCGCAAAAAGGACTTGATCCTCGTCGGCGGATACAATGTATATCCTCGTGAAGTAGAAGAAGTATTATACAATCATTCTGATGTGGTTGAGGTTGCTGTCCTCGGTGTTCCGGACCCGAATTTCGGTGAAGCAGTCAGATGCTATGTTGTCAGCAAGAACCCTGAATTGACAGAAGATCAACTGCTCGAATATTGCCGCGAGCACTTGGCGAAATACAAGGTGCCAAGCGCGATCGAGTTCCTTGAAGAACTTCCGAAAAATACAACTGGGAAAATTTTAAGAAGAGCATTGAAGAATCAGGTATTACAAAAACAATAATTTTTACAGTTGTGAGGCAGGCGCCATGCCTGCCTTGTTTTGTGTGATCTCAGCTTCGAAAGCTGGTCAGAAGTAATACAAATCGCTGGTGCTTTTCTGACAAAGGAGCAGGAAATTTGCCGCCTTGGCTAGAATGTCATTGGAGAAGGAGTTGATCAGTATGGGAAACATCGAATATCATTTAGAGGGATATACAGCATTCGTCACGCTGAATCGTCCGGACGCATTAAATGCTTTTAATTATGATACACTAGATGAATTGCAGAAGGTCATTGAAAAAATCAGGACAAACCGTGATGTGAGGGTCGTGATTTTTACCGGAGCAGGTGAGAAGGCATTCAGTGTTGGGGCAGATTTAAAGGAGCGCCGTACACTGTCTGATGAGGACGTAAAGAGGAACATCTATAAAATAGGCGAGGTCTTCACGATGATTGACCAGTTGCCGCAGCCGACAATCGCAGCAATCAATGGATTTGCCTTCGGCGGCGGAATGGAGCTCGCCCTGGCATGTGATTTCCGCATTGCCGCGGCTGGGACGCAGATGGGATTGACGGAGACGAGCCTGGCGATCATTCCTGGGGCAGGAGGAACCCAGCGGCTGCCAAGGCTGATTGGCCAGGCAAAAGCACTTGAGCTGATCTTGACAGCGCGCCGGCTAAAAACAGAGGAAGCTCTGGATTATGGTCTGTTTACTGCTGTCGTCGAAAAAGAAAGCTTGCTTGATGAATGCGTGAAATTTGCCGAAATGATGCTGGCCAACGGACCTGTCGCACTGCAGCAGGCAAAGTACGCTGTCAAGCAGGGGATGAATGCAGACTTGCAGACAGGGCTGCAAATTGAGCGCAAAGCCTATGAAGTCACGATTCCGACGGAAGACCGACTCGAAGCACTGGCTGCATTCAGCGAGAAACGAAAGCCTGACTTTAAAGGAAAGTAACTCAACACGGCCGCGGCCGTGTTTTTTTATGTTTTATGTAATCTTAGTGCTGTAAATAATGAAGTTTAGAGATTAAATTTGCCGTGGAGTCCACGTTTTTATCAATAATTTAATCAGGTTTCTCAATAACTTGACCACTTTTCAAAGTAATTCGACCACATATTCGATTTTTTCGACCAACTCGTATATTAACAGCATGCCAGTCATGGGAACTTTTACGTAATTAATTATTTCGGTAAAAGAAACACTTTTCCGAGGTGCTGGAAGTATGTATAATATATTTTAATTGATTAAAGGATTTGTATTTATACATAGTAATAGAAAGGCGGGAAGCGAGTGGAAAGTACATTGGTTGCTAAGCAGGCGACAGATTTTAAAAGAGGGATTCAATCAGGCATCAGTATTGCGATAGGCTATATGCCGGTTGCGCTTACCTTTGGCCTGATTGCCAAGACAACGGGGCTAGCCCTTAGCGAGACCATCATGATGAGTTTGCTGGTGTTTGCGGGAGCCGCACAATATATTTCATTAAGCCTACTCGCCCAGGGTATTGGGATCTTTGAAGTCATTCTCACCACCTTTATCGTGAATATCCGCCATTTTCTCATGTCTGCGTCCTTGAATGAAAAAGCAGAAGAGGACACCGTGGCAGAGAGAATGGGCTATTCATTCGGGATCACGGATGAGACATTTTCAGTCGCAGCGACACGCGAGGGTACAATCAATGCCCGTTATATGTTTGGTTTAAACCTGACTGCTTACTCAAGCTGGGTCGTTTTCTCAGGGTTAGGCTTCATCATTGGGGCAGGGTTGCCTCAGACACTCCAGGAGAGCATGTCAGTCGCATTATATGCCATGTTTGTGGGCTTACTGGTCCCATCGATGAAAGGTAATGTAAAAGTTGTATATCTGGCCGTACTCGCAGCTGCGTTCAACTCGATTTTTACGATGGCTGAACTTATGTCCACAGGCTGGGCTATCGTGCTGGCAACATTGCTATCAGCGATTCTTGTAGAGGCAGTTGAAACATTCAAGAAAGGCAGGAGGGCAGAAACTGATGAGTAAAGAAATCGTCATCATGATCATAGGCATGGCTATCGTTACCTATATTCCGAGGATGCTTCCGTTTGTAATGTTCCGCGGAAAAGAACTGCCTCCATTTCTGCAGGGCGTCCTGAAAAATGTCCCTTATGCCACACTGGGAGCGCTGATCTTCCCGGCCATTCTGTTCATTCAGGAAGACATCTGGTACGGACTGGTCGGTGCAGCCGCCGCCTTCATCGTTGCCTTTATGGGAGCAAATGTCATCGTGGTCGTAATTGGTTCGATCTCCGTTTTGACTTTATATTCTTATTTCTTTTAGATCTGCAGAAATGCAGGTCTATTTTTATGCATAAATGATTACCTGAATAAAAACGGGCTGGCTGATCGCAAAAATAAATGAAATGTTGACAAGATGAATGAATAGATTATAATTAACTTTATTAATTCCGACTAAAACAATAAGTTTTATTAGAATAGGGTGGTTTAATTGTTTATTGAAATCAGCAATGTACACAAACAATACGCGGACAAAAATAATCACCAGGTTGATATTCTAAAAGATATTAATCTCGAAGTGAATAAAGGGGAATTTGTATCGATTCTTGGGCCATCTGGCTGCGGTAAATCGACGCTTCTTTCTATAGTGGCTGGACTGACTCCGGCAACGAACGGCGAAATTAAAGTCTCAGGCAAGAAGATAGATAAACCAGGAAAGGACAGAGGAATGGTTTTCCAGCAGGCCGCGCTGTTCCCGTGGTTGAATGTCCTGGAAAATGTTCTCTTCCCGCTTAAACAGGAAATGCCAAAGAAACAGGCGGAAGCGGAGGCAAAGAAACAATTACAAAAGGTACAGCTTAGCAAATACCTTTCCCACTATCCTCACGAGCTATCAGGAGGAATGCAGCAGAGGGTGGCGATAGCAAGGGCGCTGGCGATGAATCCGGAAATCCTTTTAATGGATGAACCATTTGGCGCTCTGGATGAACAGACTCGTTCTCGGCTCCATGAACAGCTGGAGACGATCTGGGCAGAAACTCAGAAAACCATCCTGTTCGTCACTCACAGCATTTCTGAATCCATTAAACTATCAGACCGGATCATTGTTATGGGAACGAAGCCAGGGGTGATCCTTAAGGATATTAAAGTAGAGATTCCAAGGCCCCGCCATGAGCATAAAAAAGAGATGGTGGAACTGGAAGAATATATTATGAGTTATTTGAAGAAGGAGATCGACAAAGTCATCAGGGAGGAGCTTGCAGATGAATCCGCACATTAAGAGAATTATATTTTTCGCAGCAATCATTGCATTCTGGTACACAGGAAGCAAGCTTGAATGGTGGATGCCCATCATCCTTCCATCTCCGGAAAAAGTCCTGGAGGCACTGGTCACAGGATTCGAGGATAAAACTTTGATCTATGATCTGATCGCCAGCTTCAAACGTCTTGCGATTGGTCTCGGTCTCTCTCTGGTCATTGGGACTGCGCTTGGAGTCCTGCTCGCAAAATCCAAAACGGCGGATGAGACATTGGGAACTATTGTCCTCGCATTTCAAAGTGTCCCGAGCATCGTATGGCTTCCGCTCGCAATTATGTGGTTCGGCATGAACGAGAAGGCCGTAATTTTTGTAGTCGTTCTTGGAGGGACATTTGTCATGACCCTTAATATCAGGGTAGGCATCAAAAATGTTTCCCCTTTATTTATAAAGGCCGCGAAAACGATGGGCGTGACAGGCTGGAACTTATATAAAAGGGTTATTTTTCCGGCAGCGATCCCCTATGTGGTAACCGGCTCAAGACTGGCATGGGCATTTGCTTGGCGGGCCTTGATGGCAGGGGAACTTCTAAGCACAGGACCTGGCCTCGGATATACGCTCCGTTATGCCTCAGATTTCGGCAATATGGGGCTTGTGATTGGCGTCATGATCATTATTGGTGTCATCGGAACAATCGTAGATCAGCTTATCTTCCAGCGCATCGAAAAATCGGTGCTGAATCGCTGGGGACTTGATTCATAAAATAAGGAGGAAAAGTTAATGAAAAAAGCTATTTTATTTTTAACAGTGTTGTTTACAGCTGCGATGGTACTTGCTGGCTGCGGTTCAAGCGGTTCATCGACAACTTCAGCAGGCAAGGAAAAAATCGTTATCGGCTACTTCCCGAACATCAACCACGTACCTGCCATGGTGGCAAAAGATAAAGGCTATTTTGAACAGCAGCTTGGCGATGGAACAACAATCGAGTATAAGACATTTGCAGAAGGCGGTTCTTTCATGACTGCACTGAAAACGGGTGAGATCGATGCAGGTCTTGTTGGCCCGGGTCCAGCGATGAACAATTACTCAACAGGTGCAGACGTTAAAATCATTGCCGGCGCTTCCACTGGGGGTACAGTGGTATTGGCAAGAAAAGGAGTCGAGATCAACTCAGTTGAAGACTTCGCAGGCAAGACATTCATCACCCCTGGAGTAGGATGCACACATGATGTTCAGTACGAAACATACCTTGAAGCAGAGGGAATCACATCACAACGAATAGGCGGAACAATGAAGCATCTTACTGGCCAGCCGGCACAATACTCGGCGATGCTTAAGGCAGGCAAGGTGGACATCGCGGTAGCTCCAGAGCCATGGGCAGCGGTAATTGAAAAAGAAACAGGAGCAGAAGTCGTTATCGGCTGGGATGAAGTATCCTTCGGAGAAACGCTTCCTGCATCCGTTATGGTTACTTCCGGTAAAATGATCGAGGAAAAACCAGAAACAGTACAAAAAATTATTGATGCTCATAAAGATGCTGTGAAATTCATCAATGAAAACCCAGCTGAAGCACAGGAAATCACAATTAAAGACATTAAAGAAACCACAGGGCAGGAGCTTGAAAAAGATGTAGTCGAGCTGGCGTGGGGACGAATTGGTTTCACTCATGAAGTCGATGCACAGGCAATCCAGGACTTCTCTGATTCATCTTACGCATTGAAGTTCCTGAAAGACAAACCAGACTTCAAAACACTGATTGACGATAGCTTTCTAAACTAATGGCTCTGTTAAAGGTAAATGTTGATATTTGATACCTGCCCGAAATCTTAGTATAATCAATATAAGAACAAGTATTCGGGAGGTTGTAAGTATGAGTAAAGCGTTTAGTAACTTGTTAAAACACATTGATAAACTACCACATACGAAAAAAGAACAAGTTTATCAATGGGTTAAACGCTATGTTCAACCTTCTTCTTCTGTCGGTGGTCGTCTAATCAATGAAATGCGAGAAACTCGTTTTAAAGAAGGATTTGAATGCCCTCATTGTGCTTCTGAACACGTTGTTAGGTTCGGAAAATATAATGGTCGGCAACGCTACCGTTGTAAGTGTTGTAGTAAGTCCTTTACTGATACAACAAATACAGTCTTATATCGCACTCGAAAAGGTGACGAATGGATTACATTTGTTGATTGCATGTTCAAAGGCTATTCCCTACGAAAATCTGCCGAAATCGTAGGGGTTACTTGGGTTACACTTTTTTATTGGAGACACAAATTGTTAAACGCACTAAAACAAATGGATTTTGAACAATTTGAAGGTATCGTTGAAGTTGACGAGACCTATTTCCTTTACTCTGAAAAAGGTAAACGTGGTATTTCTGAACGTAAACCCCGTAAACGTGGTGGGAAATCCAAACACAGAGGAATTAGTCACGAACAAGTTTGCGTTCTTGTTGCCAGAGACCGCACAAAAGCAACTGTATCAAAAGTAGCTTGTATGGGGCGTGTTGTGAAAACTAAGGTTGAAACTATGATTGGTTCTAAACTGTCACCTGATAATGTACTGGTTACAGATGCTTGGAGAGCCTACAAAACCTATGCAAAAGAAAAAGGAATAGAGCATTACAGAATCAAATCAAATGATGGCAAACACGTTATTAAGGGTTTGTATCACATTCAAAATGTTAATGGTCTACATTCTCGTATGAAACAATGGATAGACCGTTTTAAAGGCGTGTCTACGAAATACCTCGACAACTACCTTTCTTGGTTCTTGTTTGTAGATAGCCGAAGCAATGAAAGCACAAAACACAATATTAAAGAGTTCTTGCTTACATCATTTGTATTTGAAATGAAGGATACTTATGATAGTTTGCGTATGGCAAAATTTAAGGTTTAGAGTTTCATAATTCTCTGTTTAAAATGAGTAGTGTGGAGGTGAACAAAATAATATCACGAAAAATAATTTCTGCATCTGTCTCTGGTTCTATGTTTACTATTTTGTTAGGTCTAATCGTACCTAATCCATTTGGTGGAACTATTTCATCAATACCAAATTATTTATTTGCTGTTGCATTAAGCACACCTGTTTATTTGATGTATAGTTTCCCAGCAATTTTAATTTATGGAGTATTAACCTCTATCATTAGTGATAAAGTCAGTCAATTCATTTCAACAAAAATGAAAAATGAAAAATCTGAAATAGTTATCTCTGGCATTTTACACGCTGTTTTTGGTCTTATATTACTATTGTATAGTTTAGGGGCTTCATTGTTGTTCTTTATTACAGATAGAGTTCTACAAAAGAAAAATAAAGATTTTAAACCTTTACAAGCCATTAAGAGTTTTGCAATTCCATTAGCAGTCTGGCTAATTTTTATGGGGATTGTATATTTAGAGCATATATTAAATGGTGTATAAAAGGTATCGGGAAACCTTTATAAAGGGTTTCCCGAATTTTATATCATTTTTCAACATTAAAGATTAACAGAGCCAAACTAATAAAAAGAGTATCAGGAGTCTTCCTGGTACTCTTTTTGGTGTTAAAAACAGCTGCTGAATAAGCGAAGTATGGGGAATTCATGAATCACGATAACTAAATCACAGTAAACAGAGATTTCCATCGTATAAATGAGCAGAATTTGCCCGAAAAGCGGGAGGGCTGTAGGTTTCGGTAACATGTTGGGTTACCGTTCAAGCCGAAAGATACCCTTATGCAGTGCATTTCTCCGCTATAAGGGTCCCGTTCAAGCCGAAAGATACCCTTATGCAAGACAATTCTCCGCTATAAGGGTACCATTCAAGCCGAAAGATACTTTTATGCCAGCCAATTCCATGTTTGAAGAACTTGTACCCCCGAAAAGCGGGGTAGCAGAAGAATTCGGTAACATGTTGGAGGAACATGTGCCCCTGCCAGCAATAACTTGTTCTATTTTTTGGACAAAGGATTAAAATAGTTATAGATATGGTTGTACGTAAAGGGGGATAAGCTATGGCGAGAAAGATGGGTTTTTATGGTGTGGTCGCCTATGTGCTCTATGGTTTCGCGGTGTACTGGTATTTATTTTACTTTGCAGATAGTAATCTACCATTTGAGTTTGAAGGTTCGAGGGCAGACCCGGCAACATTCTTGAATGGACGAGAATTGATGCTGAGTGAGGAATACTCAAAAATCAGGAATTTATTGTTCTTTCTGTCCACACCCTTCGAGTGGCTGTTTTACTTTTTGATTCTCCTGCTGGGACTTTCAAAAGCTTTTAAGAAATGGGGAGAAGAGACGGCGAAGAATAAGTATGGCCAGACAGCGATTTATTTAATATGGCTTTCGTTCTTTGCTTATATCGCGACCTTCCCTCTAAGTTACATCAGTTATACGCTGTCCAAGACCTATAATATATCGACGCAAACATTCGCCTCTTGGATGAAGGATGAACTTATCGATTTCTGGGTCAACTATGCGTTGATGTTTGTGATTGTCATTGTCCTGTACTGGCTGATGAACAAGTTCAAAAGGTTCTGGTGGCTGTTTGCATGGATGCTGTCCGTTCCGTTCACATTGTTCATCATGTTCCTTCAGCCTGTTGTGATCGACCCGTTGTACAATGATTTTTCCCCGCTGAAAAATAAAGAGCTGGAGACGAAAATCCTTGATATTGCGGAGCAGGCTAATATTCCAGCTGATCATGTGTTCGAAGTCGATATGGCTGAAAAGACAAATGCCCTGAATGCGTATGTGACGGGAATTGGTTCTAATTCAAGAATTGTTCTTTGGGATACGACATTAAACCGGCTGAACGATGACCAAATTTTGTTCATCATGGCCCATGAAATGGCTCACTATGTGGAGAAGCATTTATATATCGGGATCGCCGGCTACCTGGTACTTTCTTTGTTCGGCCTATACATTGTTTCAAGACTGATGAACTGGGCGATCAAGCGATGGGGAAAAGAGTTCAAACTAGAGCACCCCGGGGACTTGAGATCATTCCCGCTGTTCCTGATGTTCCTTTCGATGATCATGTTTGCCGCAAGCCCGGTTTCCAATCTTGTGTCCCGTTATCAGGAGACAAGAGCTGACCGGTATGCGATTGAAATGACTGACAACACAGATGCAGCGATTTCTGCATTCCAGGAACTGACGAAGGCGGGGCGCAGCCAGGTAAATCCTCCATGGCTGGTGAAAATCTTCCGGTACGGACATCCGACAATGCTAGAACGAATTTCCCGACTCGAGGATTATGAAGTGGAAAAGAGGAATGAGCAGGAAGATGAATATTAACAAAGAAAGCCCTCGCACAATGAGGGCTTTCTTTTTGGGGGAATTTAATACAACAAAGCAATCAGCTCTATACCAAAATAATAAAATATCCCCTATATAGGGGATATCACTCATCTAAGTGCCAAATTGTTTGTTGAGATCCTTCAATTCTTCCGTCAATGTTAAGAACAGGATTTTGTCTCTTTCATCGATTGCTTTATCAATTTTCGACATCAGTTTTTCTTTTCTGGTGTTCAGCTGAATTTCGGAAATAAGCATGTCAACATACAGGTCCAGAACAAAAGATTCCTTGGCTTTAATGCGTTTCATCACACTAGCCTTCATGGTTTCAGAATACGATTTTTCTTTCACTGACCTCACCTCTTAGACCTTTTTTATATTATATGGATTATCGAAAAGATAATCAACTAAATTTTTATAATTTTTAGAAAATTTATATCTAAACGCTAAATGTGGCTAAAAATAGAACTTTTTCTGTAACTAAAGAAAATTTAAACACTTATGGTAAAATAGGGTATAAGGTATTTTAGGAGGTGAAGGAATGACAGGTAATACAAAGAACTTAGTAGAAGAGTACGAAATAAATCCTTTTACCATGATAATTATTCCTGAAGAATACGGCAGCAGGATTTACTCCAGGGTGATCGAGCTGGAGGAGGAGTATTTATCCCCGTTCAGACCAATAGATATCGTTAAGAAAAGCTGCAAATATTTTGGAAGCAGTTACGATGGCAGAAAAGAGGGAACGAAACAGCTTACCGGGATCACCCACAAAACCCCGATCATCATCGACCCTATAAGCTCCATTTATTTCATGCCTACAAGCTCACCTACAAAACCGGATTGCATATGGGTTTCACATGAACATGTATTATTCCATAAGAAGGTGGATGCCCACAGTACACAGGTTACCTTCAGGAATAAGAAAACCCTGATTCTTCCGGTATCCCATCATTCATTTGAAAACCAGCTGCTGCGGACATCCCTGTTGCGCACCAAATTCATGCAGCGGATGAAAGACACTGAACGTAAAGCGCTATATCTTCTTCATGGGCCAAAATTCAGTGAATCGCAAGGATATCCTCATGCAAGCCTCGTCAGTGAGGTATATAAGGACTGAATAAAGAATCCGGTTTTTCAGCCGGATTCTTTTTGTTCTGCTGTCATGGGTTTAAACCGTTTGAAAAGGTAATGGACCATCAGCTCTTGGACTTTGTTGCGTATTCGGGGATTGAAATAGTTATGCTGTTCTTCGTAGCCTTTGTAGATGAAGAGGAACATGGTGAAGGCGTCATCCCGCTTTACTTCTTCAACCTTAAGATTATTCTTTTTGAGGTAGCTTTTCACGATAAAGAGTTCTTTCTGGACTGCTTTCATTGTTTCTTCAATTAGTTCCAAATAGGGCTTCTTTAATTTAAATGGACTATTTTCAACGACAGAAAGATCCCGGTTGAGCACGACCAATACCATCGGCAAATAGATAGCCTGCTCCATAATATCACGGTCTTTCTCAGGAATCCTTGTCATTTTACTCTGTCCCTTCTGTATAAAATAAGAACGTTTGTTCGTAATTATCGTACTGGATTTTGAAGAGGATTTCAAGAGGATAAAAAAATTTACTCATCCCTATCATCTTCTCCAAAACAAAAGGAAACTTGCAGTGCTGGTGGAGAAGGGCTTTTTTTGAAGGCATTGTTAAAGTTAAATGTTGTTTTTTACTCCTGTTGATTGTAGTGGAAAGCGAAGCGCCTGGAACGAAAATCAACAGCCTAATTTGTGGGCCTTTCAGAAAAGATTAAAGTAAAAGCAGGAGATTTATTTCTGTTATCGAAATATAAAGTGAATAATTTTAACTTTGGAAGGATGGCTACCGAGATGGAAAAAAGATTTATCAAAGCAGAGGATTTATTTGAATTAAAGTCCGTTACTGACCCTCAGTTTTCACCTGATGGAAAGAAGTGTGTGTTTGTACAGACAGAGATGCTGGAGAGTAAAAATGATTATGTCTCTAATTTATACATAATTGACATTGAAGAAGGCGGAGAGCCGAAGCAATGGACTTACGGTGAAAACCGCAACCATTCCCCAAGGTGGTCACCGGACGGAACGAAGCTGGCTTTCGTATCTAACCGCAGCGGCAAGAACCAGATATTCGTACTGGATTCTGCAGGCGGGGAGGCAAAGCAGGCAACTGATTTCAAGAATGGTGCGAATGGACCAGTCTGGTCTCCGGATGGAGAGAGAATCGCCTGTTCCGTATCCTTGAAGCCTGATGAGGATTTGCTCGAAAAAGCAGAAGATAAGAAAGACGACAAGAAGCTGGAACCGTTCGTAGCTGAGGAAATGAAATATAAATCAGATGCAGCTGGTTTCTGGGACGGAAGATACAAGCAGACAGTCATCGTCAATCTTGCAGATGGCAAAGCGGAGCTTGTGGCAAAAGGTGAAGTGGACTATCACGTGCAATGCTGGTCTCCTGATGGTAAAAGCCTTGTATTGTCGGCAGATGAGTCACCTGAACGTGATTTCTCTTTTAAAAGTGATCTATGGCTGATGGACATTGAGACAGGTAAGAAAACGAAACTGACAAACGGCACGGGTTATTTCGGGAATGCTGTCTTCTCTCCTGACGGAAAGTATCTTGGCTACACGGGGCATGAGCGAGAGTTTGAGAACGCAACGTTAACTCAGCTTTGGGTACAGAATTTGGAGACTGGAAGCCTCCAATGCGTCACAGAAAACATGGATATCCTTGTGGGGGACGCAGTTGCTGCGGACTTCCACCAGGGAGCGCATAGCCCGGGGTTGATCTGGGGCGAAGATGGCACTAGCTTTTACTTCCTTGCCAGCGACCAGGGAAACACCGTGTTATATTTTGCGAATCTTGATGGCGAAGTATATCCGGCACTTCTTGACCAGCAGCATGTTTATGGGTACACTCTTGACCGTAAAAACCAGAGAATCATTGCAGCCATCAGCACTCCGGTGCAGCCGGGAGAATTGTTCGAGCTTGAAGTAACCACTGGGGAAATGAAAAAACTGACGTCCATCAATGAAAAGGTCCTGGAGTCTGTCACTTTATCGAAGCCAGAGCCAATTACTTTCGAAGCAAGTGACGGCACCCCTCTGCATGGCTGGATCATGAAGCCGGCCGGGTATGAAGAAGGAAAGAAATATCCGCTGATTCTTGAAGTACACGGAGGACCGCACGCTATGTATGCGAACTCATACTTCAATGAATTTCAGGTCCTGGCGGCTGAGGGCTACGGAGTTCTCTATATCAATCCACGCGGCAGCCATGGTTACGGGCAGCAATTCGTCAATGCTGTACGCGGTGATTATGGCGGCGGAGACTACCAGGATGTGATGGATGCTATTGATTACGCGCTGGAAAACTACGATTTCATTGACAAAGATCGATTGGGCGTGACAGGCGGGAGCTATGGCGGATTCATGACAAACTGGATTGTCGGGCATACGGACAGATTCAAGGCAGCAGTTACTCAGCGTTCGATTTCAAACTGGATCAGCTTTTATGGCGTCAGTGACATCGGCTACTATTTTACAGAGTGGCAGATTCAGGCTGATCTCAGCGATTTGGAAACATTGTGGAAACATTCACCTATCGCCTATGTGGATAAAATCAATACACCATTATTGATTCTTCATAGTGAAAAGGACTATCGCTGTCCAATTGAACAGGCAGAGCAGCTTTTCATCGCCTTGAAAAGACAAGGGAAGGAAACAAAGTTCATCCGCTTCCCTGAATCCAACCATGAGCTTTCAAGAAGCGGAAAGCCTAATCTGCGCCTGAGCAGGCTGGCGTCCATTGTTGATTGGTTCAATAGCCATCTGTAAAATGAACGAATTATTACCCGCGGCATGCCCTATGCCGCGGGTTAATTTTTGAAAAATTCTCCAGATAAGTTTAAGGTTATAGGTAAAGAAGGAAAATAGTAATAAAGTTGCTTTAGAAACAATGTTGCTAATCCACCAGTCCGGATGCGAATCAAAACATTGCAAAAGCAACAAGTTAACAAAAAGGACTTAATAAAAGTCCAGTTAAAACAATACCTATAAATCGGAAGGGTTTTTCGAATGAGATCTGATAGGCACCAACACAAGAAAAGAAAAAAGAAAGTCAGGTGGTCAGGCATTTTTCTGCTGTTATTCCTTCTGGTCGGAGCTGCAGCGCTATATTCCTATATGCAGTACCGTTCCGGCGTGAATGATTCAGAAAAGGCAGCGGAAGAAAGCAAGCAGGAGTACCATTTCAATGGCGAGAGCGACCGCAATGGCTTGACGAATATCCTGCTGATTGGCAGTGATGCAAGAGGGAAGGAAACTTCGCGCTCAGATACAATTATGATCGCCAGCTATAATCCAGATACAGAGTCTTATAAATTGACCTCAATCATGAGAGATACGTATGTGGAGATCCCGGGACACGGAAACAATAAAATCAACTCTGCCTTTGCGCTCGGCGGGCCGGAATTATTACGGCAGACAATAAAAGAGAACTTTGATGTCAGCCTTCAGTATTATTCAATCGTTGATTTTGAAGGGTTTGTCCGTCTGGTTGATGAAGCATTCCCTGAAGGTGTTGAAGTCAATGTTGAAAAGAGAATGTCCGAGGGAATTGGTGTCACACTGGAACCAGGTGTCCAGAGACTGGATGGGAAGCATTTGCTTGGCTATGTCCGATTCCGCCAGGATGCAGTCGGTGACTTTGGCCGTGTTGAACGCCAGCAAAATGTCATTAAGGAAGTCGGAAAGCAGTTCGCCAGCATCCAGACATTGCCGAAACTCCCTAAATTGGTAGGAGTCCTGACACCGTTTGTCAATACCAATATGGATACAGGTGATATCATATTTATGGGAAAAGGGCTGATTTCAAAAGACAATCGGAATATCGAAACAATGAGGATACCTGTAGAAGGTTCATTCGAAAATCAGAGGGTGAGCGGTGCAGGAGCAGTTTTGGTAATAGACTTTGAAGAGAACAGGACCGCGCTCCAGGACTTTCTAACTAAATAGAATAGGCCGTTGTTAAAAATTCCCCAATTAAAAATTAGAGGTGTACAATTATTTTTAAGAGGTAAAAGGATAAGGTAGTCAGAAGCCTATTAAGATTTCAGGTTTCTGATTGCCGAGTTGTTTGGACAAGGAGATTTCAATGGATGTAGAACTGATGAAAGAATGGTTTACAATAGAAAACATTATGGATTTGCTCAATCAATACCGCTCTTTTGGGCCGATCCCCGGCATTCTTCTGCCCTTGCTTGAGGCGTTTTTGCCGTTCCTGCCATTGTTCTTATTTGTCATGGCGAATGCGAACGCATTTGGGTTGTGGCTTGGGTTTCTCTTTTCCTGGACTGGCGCCGTTCTCGGAGCTTTGCTCGTTTTCTTGATTTTTCGCAGGTACGGCCAGGGAAGAATACTTAGGTTCTTGCAGCGCCATCCTAAAGTCCAGAAGGGGATGAATTGGATAGAACGCCATGGTTTTGGCCCGATCTTCCTGATGCTGTGCTTCCCTTTCACTCCATCTGCACTCGTCAATATTGTTGCAGGGCTTTCGAAAATCAGTATGGCCCAGTATATGCTTGCAGTGATAACTGGGAAAATGGTGATGATATTTACAATCAGTTTCGTAGGATATGATATTCGTTCATTGATTACCAATCCTGCGCGAACTGCCATCGTTCTGGCTGTAATCGCCATTCTTTGGTATATCGGCAAAAGAATTGAAGTAAAGATGAATATGAGTGTTGGAAAAGACGATAATGACTGATAGGATAACAGGTGGTGAAAGTAGTCGATGTTACAAATCATGAAAAGGGAAGGTCTTGAATGGATTAAGGCTTTTGCTCTCGGAATGATCATATTTGTCTTTATCAGGATTTTCTTTTTTTCCAATTATGTAGTTGAAGGGGAATCCATGCTTCCGACTCTGGAGGACGGGAATAAAGTCGTTGTCAATAAGCTGGGATATGAGACGGAAGATCTTGAAAGGTTTGACGTGATCGTATTCCATGCGAATGAGGAAGAAGATTATGTGAAGCGGGTCATCGGCCTGCCAGGAGAAAAAGTAGAATATCGGGAGGATATGTTATTCATCAATGGCAAAAAAGTGAATGAGCCTTTTTTGAAGCAGTACCGCGAACAATCCCCTGGAGGCTACTTTACGGGCGATTTTACCATTGAGGACTTGACCGGGGTTGAAAGAGTGCCTGAAGGAAAGTTGTTTGTACTCGGAGATAACCGCCTTGGAAGCTGGGACAGCAGGCAGATAGGCTTCATTTCGGAAGATCAGGTCGTTGGCAAGGTTAATCTTAGATATTGGCCGCTCGAAGAAATGGATGTATCGTTCTGACAATACATATAGAGAAGTGGAAGGACTCGTCAATTTTCGAGTCTTTTTTTATTTCGTCCATGTTAGACTGGAAACATTATCATGATAACAGGGCGGAGATTATATGCAGGGAACATTGCCATTGATCAAAACAAAATTGATTGTTCCTGGCTTACAGGAACAATGGATAAGGCGGGCAAAATTATCGAGGAAAATGAAAGCGGTTTCCGAAAAGCCGCTGACCATCATCCAGGCAGGCGCAGGTTATGGCAAGAGCACGGCTCTGGCATTGCATGTCAAAGATCAGAAACAGTCATGCTGCTGGTATACAATTACTTCTTCCGATGATGATATTCTTCCGTTTCTTTCCTATTTGACAGCCTCGATTCAAACCTTGTTCCCGGATTTTGGCCACGAGTTAATACCATATATGAAAAAAATGGACCGTTATATTAGGGAAGAGGAACTAGGAATGCTCTCTTCACTTTTCATCAATGAGATTCTTCAAATACCAGATCAGATTATTATCATCCTTGATGATTTCCACGCGATCGAACATTCCTATCATATCAATGTCTGGATGGAAAAACTGCTGGAGCATATGCCGGGCCACCTCCATCTTGTGATATCCACCAGGACAAAGCCAGGCTGGAAAGTACTTGCTAAGATGAGGGCGAAAAATGGATTAAATGAAATTTCGAAGGCAGATTTGATTTTCGGCAAAGAAGAAATTGAGCTGCTCCTTTCGGATCATTATCAGATGACTATTAGTGACGAACAGGTTGACCAGCTGTATCACATTACAGAAGGCTGGGTCATCGCTATTGGAATGATCGCTCAGCAGCTGCCGCATCTTCATAGCCTTGACCAGCTCCTGGCAGAGCCTGCTAAGTCGCTTGAGGATCTTTTTCAATACTTGGTTTATGAAGTGTTTTCGAAACAGCCCCCAATGATCCAGCAGTTTCTTGAACAGACAAGCATCTTTGAAGAAATAAGCACAGATGTATGTGACCATATCCTCGGTATGAACGGTTCCATCCAGATGCTGCAGCAGCTGACTGTGAAAAACCTGTTCATTCAAGAGATTGGCGAGAGCCAGTTCAGGTATCATGCACTTTTCCGCGAGTTCCTCGAGAACAGACTGATCACAAGCCAGCCTGAACAGTACAAAGTTTTAATGATGAACAGTGCCTATTATTTTGAAAAAAAAGGGCAGTGGGAAGAGGCATTATACTGCTATGAGAAAATTGGCCAATATCAGGCAGCTGCAGCGATTATGGATGAACAGGGGATGGAGCTTCTCGAAATGGGCAAGCTCGAGAATCTGCAGGAGCGGCTGGCAAGAATCCCGCTGGAAGATAAAAGCCGCTATTGTTCACTTTTATTTCTTGAAGGCGAAGTGTACCGTTACCGCTCATTGTACAAGCAAGCAGAAGCGTGTTATGAACAGGCAATCCAGACAGCTGACACAATGGGAAATGCGGAATGGAAAAGCAAGGCACTTGAAGGCAAAGCGAAAATCTATCTTGATACAATCCAGCCGCTTAAGGCTGAACGCATTTTAGCTCAGGCTATTGAGCTTCGGGAAGCGGCGATGCTTGATGCTGCCGCGGAGGAAACGGGGAGGCTCTATCGCCTTCTTGCTGAAAACCTGATCAATTCCGGGCAGGCTTTGAAGGCGGAAAAATGGATAGAACGAGCAAGGTCGATGGGTGTCCATATTGAGGATGGAAACCTGGAAGCCCGGCTATACTTGAGGACCGGCCGATTTGAAGAAACGAGAAGGATTTTAAGTTATGCTAAGAAAAATGGCCATCTGGATGAAAAGCAGCATTTACCGCAATCGCATAGGGAAACGGATTTGCTGCTGGCATTGATTGAGGCTTTTACGGGCAATGGCGTGCAGGCAAAGACATTGTCTCAATCAGGGATACAGTATGGGATTGATATCCAGGCTCCGTTTGTGGAGGCTTGTGGATGGATTCGGATGGGCCATGCAGTCCAGCTGATTGAACAATATGATCTGGCTCTGGCAGAAAAATGCTATGAAACGGCACTTGATATCATGGGGCGTCTAAGCATCGAAAGAGGGAAGGCCGAACCGCTGATGGGCCTGTGCATTCTCTATGGATCAAGGCGTGAATATGAAAGGGCAGCCGAGGCTGGAAGGAAGGCACTGCTCGAAACAGAACAGGTGAAGGATGTTTGGCTGTCAGCCCTCATTACCTTATGTCTGGCCATTGCGTCCATCTACAATGACAGGCACAAGGAGGCATCCGAGAACCTTCTCAAAGCAGAGGGACTGATCAGTCAGTGTGGCGATGAATATGGCAGGATGCTGCTTGCGTTTTGGAAGTCCTATTATTATTTCTCATTAAATGACGAGCAGGAGTTCAGAACAGCATTTTCAAGCTTTTTAAAATGGATGAAGACAGGAGGATATGAATTTTTCCTGAAAAAGCGGACGACTTTTGGTCCTCGGGATTTACAAGTTTTCGCACCGATGCTCATTCAAGCCGTAAAACACTCGATCATGCCCGGATATGCAGAGAAGCTGCTAGAGGATTTGAAAATTTCGCGCTTAAGTGCCCATCCTGGCTACACACTAAGAGTCCAAACGCTTGGTCAATTCAGGCTCTGGCTTGGAGACCGGGAAGTGGAGGACAGGGATTGGCAGAGGGGGAAAGCGAAAGAGCTTTTCCAGCTATTCTTGACGAAGAGAAGCCAGTTCCTGATGAAGGAGGACATTTTCCAGATTCTATGGCCAGTCCATGAGGAAAAGAGTGCAGACAGAGATTTTAAAGTTGCTCTGAATGCCTTGAATAATGTACTGGAGCCTGCCCGCAAGGCGAGATCCACCCCGTTTTTCATTATCAGGGAGGGAACAGGCTACGGAATTAACCCTCAGGCAGCAATTGAACTGGATTCCCGTATTTTTGAAGAATGGGCAGAAGCCGGGCTTGAAGAAAAGAACACCGAAAAATCTATGGAGGAATTAGAACGTGCCTTGAATTTATATAACGGGGATTATCTTCCTGAAAGAAGGTATGAGGACTGGTGCCTCAATGAGCGTGAACGGCTGCTTGTTTACTTTTTGCGAAGTGCGGAAAAGCTCGCTCAGCTTAATGTAAGGCGTGAAAACTATGACTCTGCCATTCATTGGTGCCAAAAAATCCTCCATAGGGACAGGACATGGGAGGAAGCCTACCGATTGCTGATGTTTTGTTATTATCGGAAGAACAATCGCCCGCAGGCAATGCGATGGTATAAAAAATGCAGTGAAGTGCTGGAGGAGGAACTGGGAGTGACTCCGCTGGAACCAACTAAGCATATGTATGAGATGATCATTGAAGGACATAATCAATAGACTTACTGGAGGAAATGGAATGGAGACCAAAAGACAGATTCACAGTTCATTAAAAGTTTTATTGGTATCAGACCTGGAAAAATCAAAGAAGTTTTACAGTGATGTATTAGGCTGTGAGGTGACAGACTGGTGGGCAATCCGTGATGGATTTTCAGGACTGGCAATAAAATTGCTGCAAGCAGGCGTTACGAAAGATGTGAGGCCAAATCCGCCGGCAACAGGTGAAAGACAAGGGTTCGACCTATATTGTTATGTTGAAGACTGGAATTCGCTTGATGAGTTATACCATGAATTCAAGGAAAAGGGGGCGCAAATGGCCATTGAGCCATGGGTTGATGAAAATAATGGCCCGTGGAAGGAGTTTGCCATCAAAGACCCTGATGGCTACTGCATTGCATTTGGCGGGACAGACGGCTTTTGAAGTGGACCTGCCGCATTCTTTTTAAAGAATTAAGCCACAGTTAAAATGCGATCAAAATAACTTTTTAGGATCAGCCACCTTGCAGGATAGGTCAATGCGAAATCCCCGATAGACTCATTGGAGTACATCAGCAGGCAATCGATTTGCTTTTTATGAAGTTTTAAATCATAGAGCAATGCGTGCGGAATCGTATAATGCTCGTTTAATTGATAAGGATTTAATTTTACAGGAGCTACACCTTCTTTATTCATTAAATCAAGCAGGGCAGCTTGCTGAATTGCAGCACTTTCATCGTGGACGTATCCATTTATATGAATCTTTTCATTGATCAAATAGATTCCCTTCATAGAAATCCCCTCCATGTTTTTAGGCAATTTAGTAAAGTTATTGCCATAAAAATAGGAGGGGATACTATTTTATTTGAGAGAAGTCCATTTTACCTATGCCGGTACTTATAAATCATCCCTGCAATGATATTTGCCGGAATGAACAAAAGATTCGATTGCAGGTTCATATGAAGGATTTCTTCATGGACAGGCATTTCCTCATACATTCTTCCCTGTGTTAAGTTTCGTTCTATCTTTACCTCTTCCATTTTTTTAATGTATCTGTACTGGAACGGCGTCATGATGATGGTGGTGATGATCCATGGCACTATGAAAAGGATAATAATAATTAAAAATACGGAACCCATCGAAGTTGTCCCCCTTTTGGTGTATCTATCTCTACGGAAAGAGCGGCTTTTTGGTTTCGCTTTAAACGGTATTTTAAAACTTCAACCATTTCAATGTAACTCATTTGTAACTGGCATTTTTTAAGATGATGTCAAAGCTTGTGGCTTTGGTAAACCATTTTTAAAGGGGGAAAGGAAATGAAAGCTGGTCAGCGGAATTTTGTTATATCTTTTATGCTCATTTTGGTCCTGTTGTTTACAAGTGCCTGCAGTGGATCGGGGACAGAGAAGTCAGGCGGTACGGAAGGAAAAGAAGGAAAAGATGAACCGAAGAACACGGAAACAATTAAGATTGGTGTGCTGGCTTCGCAAACAGGCGGACTTGAAGCATATGGGAAGCAGACACTACGCGGGTTCGAGCTAGGGCTAGAATACGCAACTGACGGAACGAATGAAGTAGCGGGCCGAAAAATCGAATTCATCGTTGAAGATACGGAAACCAAACCTGAGGTAGCAGTCCAGAAAGCGACGAAGCTGCTTGAAGAAGATGAAGTAGACTTCCTGGTCGGGTCTTCAAGCTCGGGTGACACGCTTGCAGTCCTGCCATTGGCTGAGGAATATGAAAAAATCATGATCGTCGAGCCGGCTGTAGCTGACAGCATTACTGGCTCTGAATTCAATGAATATATTTTCCGCACGGCGCGTAACTCTTCCCAGGATGCTGTTGCGGGTGCCGCTGCCATTGCCAAGGATGGTGTAAAGATCGCGACTCTGGCTCCGGATTATTCGTTTGGCCGCGATGGCGTCGCAGCGTTCAAGGAAGCAGCAGAAAAACTTGGTGCAGAAATCATCCATGAAGAATATGCAGATCCAGCTGCAACTGACTTTACTTCCAACATCCAGAAAATCATCGACCAGAAACCGGATTACTTATTTGTCGTCTGGGCCGGTGCGAATTCACCATGGAACCAGATTTCAGATATGAAGGTACAGGAAAAAGGAATCAAAATCTCAACGGGTGCTCCTGATATCGCAGCGCTGGCAACGATGGAACCTCTTGTCGGCATGGAAGGCTTCACAGTCTATTATCATGACCTTCCGCAAAATGACATCAATAAGTGGCTTGTTGACGAACATAAAAAACGCTTCAACGGTGAGCTGCCAGATCTATTTACACCAGGAGGCATGACAGCCGCGATGGCGATTGTCGAAGCATTGAAGAAAACTGAGGGTGACACGGATTCCAAGAAATTAATCGAAACCATGGAGGGAATGAGCTTTGATTCTCCAAAAGGCAAAATGACCTTCCGGGAAGAAGACCATCAGGCACTCCAGGCATTATACGCTATCAAATTGGAAAAAAAGGATGGAGTCGACTATCCAGTCCCAGTCCTGATTCGTGAGCTCTCTCCTGAAGAAACAGCTCCGCCGATAAGGAATTAACAAGAAAAGCGGAAGCGCCTTGGTCAGCCCCGACAAGCGCTGGAGGGCCTGACGGTGAAGTCGTTCTTTGACTTCATTGGCAGGACCGAAATCGAAAAGTATAGCCGACTGTCCAGAAACGCAGAAACTGGAGACTCCGACAAAGAAGCGCTTTTAGCTTCTGCCGGCGGAGTTGAAGTTTCGGAGTTTCTAGGAGGCGACACTAGACAAATCGAAAAGCGAAGGCGACTGCCCAACTCCGACATGCGTTGGAGGGCCTGACAGTGAAGTCGCTCTTTGACTTCATTGGCAGGACCGAAACGTCTCGAGGAGTTAGGAGCCGCAGCTAGACAAGCGACTCGAGCTGCTCAAAGCTAACGCTTCTCGCAAGATACTCAAGGAAGCACTCACAGGGATGAAAACTGGCTAGGCGCTGGAGCTGGACAGTTCCCGAAGTGATTTTATACTTTCTTATTTTCCAAATATCATAATGAACTTCGGTAATCCAGCCGGAGTTCATTATGCTTTTACTGAATCGAAGCGCAATTCAATCAAGGGTGGTGAAGTACATGACGGCAATTATCGAGACGAAAGACCTTAGCATTAAATTTGGCGGCCATACTGCGGTAGATTCTGTCAGCATCTCTGTGTCGCACAATCATTTCAAATCCATTATCGGTCCGAACGGTGCCGGAAAAACGACATTCTTTAACCTGTTAAGCGGGCAGCTCATGCCGACGAACGGACAGGTCATGTATAAAGGCAATGACATCACAAAGCTTTCCCCGACCAAAAGGACAAGGGCCGGAATCGGGCGGTCCTTCCAGATCACCAATGTCTTCCCAAATTTGACGGTGATGGAGAATGTCCGTCTTGCAGTCCAGTCCCATGAAGGAGTCCGCTTTCAGATGCTGAGGCATTTCCGTTCTTTTAAAAAGTTCGAAGAGCAGGCAGAAGAGTGGCTCAAGCTTGTCTTGCTTGATGGCAAGAAGGATGCGCTTGCGAGGAATCTTGCACACGGAGAGAAAAGGAAGCTGGAGATTGCGATGCTGCTGGCTTTGAATACCGAGGTGCTGCTGCTGGATGAACCGACAGCAGGCATGTCACTGGAAGAGGTTCCGGCAATCCTGGAGGTAATCAGGAAGATCAAGGAGCGCGGAGACCGGACGATTGTTTTGATTGAACACAAGATGGATATGATCATGGACCTTTCGGATTCGATCATGGTTTTGTTCAATGGTGCTCTGCTCGCCGATGGAACGCCTGAGGAAATCATGAAAAATGAAACGGTACAGTCTGCATATTTGGGAGGTTTGCATAGTGAACACGCTGCTGAAGCTTGACCAGGTTGAGACATTCATCGGCCAGTATCACATCCTTCAAGGTATCTCATTTGTAGTGCCGAAAGGGGAGGTTACGGTACTGCTGGGAAGGAATGGAGCCGGGAAAACAACGACACTGCGAACGATCATGGGATTGAATCCGGCTGCTAAAGGTTCGGTTCAATTTAAAGGAGAAGAAATCAAGAGTCTGCCGACTTTTACGATTGCAAATAAGGGAATTGGATATGTGCCCGAAGACCAGGGAATTTTTGCCGGCCTTACAGTCGAAGAGAATATCAAAGTGGCGGTAAAAAAAGAGAATGATGAAACCCGGCAGCGGTTGGACTGGATTCTGGAGCTTTTTCCTGACTTGAAAAAATTCTGGAAAAAACCGGGCGGGCTTTTGAGCGGCGGTCAGAAGCAGATGCTTTCGATCGCAAGAGCCTATGTCAATGAGAATGAACTGCTCTTGATCGATGAACCTAGCAAAGGCCTTGCTCCGATCATCGTTGAGAAAGTAATGGAGTCCATCCAGCAAATGAAGGATAAGACAACAATCATCCTTGTTGAACAAAATTTCATGATGGCCAGCAGTATTGGCGACAGCTTTTACATTATCGATGATGGAAGGACAGTTTCAAACGGCTCGATGAATCTCCTTCGTGAGGACGAAGAAATGAGACGGAAATATCTCGGCATTGCGTAGGAAAGGGGGAAGCAAGAGTGGATGTTTTGATTAACTTAAGCCTTAATGGCCTTGCCACAGGAATGCTGATCTTTCTCCTGGCAGCCGGCCTTACTTTGATTTTTGGCTTGATGGATGTGCTTAATTTTGCCCATGGCGGATTGTTTGCCTGGGGTGCATACAGCGGCATTTGGATATATTCATCAACAGGAAGCTTTTTTGCCGGGATCATCGGTGCGGTCCTTACCGGCATGATTCTGGGGATTATAACCGAGCGCTGGATCATTAAACCTGTTTATGGCAACCATGTGCAGCAAATATTGATTACGCTTGGTTTAATGCTTGTCTTATCCGAAATGTTAAAAGTGGTTTGGGGGCCTAACCAGATTTCAGCAGTAACCCCTGATTACCTTTCTGGCAGCTGGGAGTTTGGCGGAATCATCATCATCAAATACCGCGTATTCATCATTGCTGTAGGATTTGCGGTATTCCTTGCCGTTCAATATCTGTTAAAAAAGACAAAAATCGGCCTTGTCGTTCGTGCAGGTGTGATGAACAAGGAAATGGTTCAATCACTGGGCGTCAACATCCAGAGAGTTTTCATGTTCGTGTTCATGATTGGGGCCGGCATGGCTGCTCTTGGCGGAATGCTTTTAGGGCCATATTCTGGCGTGATTTATGCAGATATGGGCATGGAGTTTGCGATCCTTGCATTCATCGTAGTGGTCATCGGCGGAATGGGCAGCTTTTCAGGCTCGGTAATGGCGGCAATTTTAGTTGGCCTGTCAGGTTCATTCATGGCCTATTATGTTCCAGACCTCGCACTTGCTGCGAACATGTTGCTGATGGCAGTTGTGCTGATCTTCAGGCCGCAGGGCTTATTCGGGGCAAAGGGGTGATGAGACAATGACAAAAATGTTTTCTAATCGCTTGAACATCTTCTATTTGCTTGTCGCTGGCTTCCTGGCAGTGCTCCCATTTGTCTACGATTCAAGAAGCATGCTCATCCTTCTCTCCCAGGTGTTTATTTTTGCCGTATTGGCGATGAGCTATGACATCCTGCTCGGATACACCGGCATCGTCTCGTTCGGCCATGCAATGTTCTTTGGAATCGGTGCGTATACAGTTGGTGTTTTTATGAAAAGGTTTGAACCGGAAACAAGCTACTTTCTGCTCGCTGTCCTGGTCACGATTTTGCTGACTGCTGTGGTCAGTTATTTCGTCGGGCTGCTGACACTGCGGCTGAAAAGCCATTTTTACGCGATGCTGACGATGGCGTTCGCCGGATTGTTTTTAGTGCTAGCTGAAAAATGGCGGACTGTCACATATGGGAATGATGGCTTCACGTTCAGGGTTCCGGACTTCCTGAAGGACCGGACGGACTTTTACCTGATTTGCCTTGCTTCGATGGTCATTGTCTTTATTTTGTTAAAAAGGTTCACCAACTCACCGCTTGGAAGAGTCCTTCAGGCGATTCGGGAAAATGAACAGCGGACAGAATCGCTCGGTTACAGCGTTCTGCAATATAAAGTCATTGCCAGTGTCGTGTCTGGAGTTATCGCAGGAATTGCGGGAATTTTATATGCTGTTTCCTTAAGATTTGTTAACACGAGTGTTTTTACAATGGATATCACGCTTGATGCCTTGCTGATGACGATCATTGGCGGAGTCGGCACGCTTGTCGGGGCAATCATCGGCGCGGGAATCATCGAATTTTCCCATCACTGGCTGACAGAGCTGGCGAAGGTACACTGGATATTCGAAAGATGGATCATCTTTTTCGGCATTATTTATATCCTTGCTGTCATGTTCTTTCCCCAGGGGATTGTCGGTTCCTTGCAGAAACTGAAATTCAGGAAGAAAAAGAAAGCCGCGGTTCCGGTGGACTCAGAGACTATTAGCCAGGGAGATACGTGATGGAGACAAAGCAAGTCACTTCATTCGTCCTCCGCTTCCAGCTCACGGACATCGAAATGGACAGCGGCAGAAAATACTGGCGGGTCAAGGTAACCCATGTCCAGGAAGAAAAAGAAGCCGTGTTTGATTCCTTGGAGTCGGCCATGAGGTTTATTAAGGAAATTGTTGGTGAATCATAGACAGGTTTTTAGAGGGGGGATGAAGATGCAGATTGGCATTGTCAGTACGGGAGTCTATCTCCCCGAAACCTATGTCACCGGAGCAGAAATTGCCAGGTTGGCAGGAATTCCCGAACAAGTTGTGGAAGAAAAAATGGGAATCAGGAAAAAGCCGGTGCCCGGTCCCGAAGACCATACATGTGAGATGGGAATCAAGGCTGCGAAAAGGGCATTGGAAAAAGCGACCCTGGACCCGCTGGACATCGACCTTGTTATCTATATCGGTGAGGAATACAAGGAGTATCCATTATGGACAGCAGGTATCAAGCTGCAGGAGGAAATCGGTGCGAGGAATGCCTGGGCCTTCGATACCGCGTTAAGATGCGGAACAACTGTGATGGCCCTGAAGCTGGCAAAAGGGATGATGCTCTCTGATCCGTCCATCAATACCGTTCTCCTTGCGGGCGGCTATCGCAATGGCGATTTCATAGATTACCAGAATCCGAGAACAAGGTTCATGTACAATCTCGGGGCAGGCGGCGGTGCGATTATCCTGCAAAAGGGCCATGGGAAGAACGTGCTGCTGGAAACAGAAATGATTACGGATGGATCTTTTTCAGAGGATGTCGTCGTCGTTGCCGGCGGAACAAAAAATCCGATATCTGCGGAGACTCTTGAGCGAGGCCAGTACCAGCTTGATGTCCTCGATCCGAAGGGAATGAAGGAGCGGCTCGAGCAAAAGTCGATGGCCAATTTTTTAAAGGTCATCCGGCGGTCCGTGGAGAAAAGCGGATTTTCCGAAAAGGACATTTCCTACATCGGAATGCTTCACATGAAGAGGTCTGCACATGATTATGTATTGGGGAAGCTGGGTTTATCGGAAACAAACTCCATCTACCTCGAAGACTATGGGCACATCGGACAGATTGACCAGATCCTGTCTCTGGAATTGGCAGAAAAGGCAGGAAAGTTAAAGGACGGAGACGTTGCCGTTCTAGTCAGTGCCGGGATCGGCTATGCCTGGGGAGCAACGACTATTGTTTGGGGAAAGGGTGTGCTGTAATGGAAAAAACGGCAGTAGAGGTGAAGAAGGTTAAATTGCGTAATGGGGAAACAATCGCGTATAGGGAGCGGGATGGCGGAACCAAAAATGTGTTATTGATCCATGGTAACATGACATCGTCCAAGCATTGGGACTTACTGATTGACGCAATTGACCCTGAATATAAGATTTTTGCGGTGGACCTTCGGGGATTCGGTGAGTCCAGCTATCATAAGCCAATCATGTCGATCAAGGATTTTTCTGATGATGTAAAAATGTTTGTCGATGAAATTGGGTTGAAAGATTTTGCACTGGTCGGCTGGTCGACGGGAGGAGCGGTAGGCATGCAGTTCGCCGCTGATTATCCGGGATATTGCGGGAAACTTGTGCTGCTCGCGTCTGCATCTACTAGAGGGTATCCGTTCTTCGGAACGAGTGCGGAGGGTCTGCCGGATGTTAACAACCGGCTGGTTACTTATGAAGATGTTAAAGCGGATGCTGGTAAAACGATTGCCGTCCAGACGGCCTATGACCAGCAGAATAGAGGGTTTTTAAAGGCAATGTGGAATATGTTGATTTATACCGATCGTCAGCCGGAGGAACGGCATTATGACGAATATGTTGAAGATATGCTGACACAGCGAAATTTGGCGGAAGTCTACCATTCTCTAAATACGTTTAATATTAGTTCCGTAAATAATGGCTTGAATGATGGAACAGATCAGGTGAAAGAAATCGAGATTCCTGTGCTTGTGCTCCGAGGTGACCGGGATCTTGTTGTTACTGAGAGGATGACCGAAGAAATCGTCGAGGATTTTGCAGGCCGCGCAAGGTTTGTAGAATTGAAGGATTGCGGCCACTCGCCATTAGTAGATGACCTGAATCAGCTACTGCAGCATATCGAAGGATTCTTAGCAGAGTAGGAAGGTGTTTTTATGAGATTGAAAGATAAAGTAGCGATTATTACAGGTGCAGCGAACGGAATCGGGCTTGCTGCAGCAAAGACTTTTGCCCGTGAAGGCGCAAGGGTAGCCATGGCTGACTTTGATGAAGCAACTGGTTCCCAGCGCGCAGCAGATCTTTCAGGAGAAGGATATGACGCTGCTTTTTTTCAGGTGAACGTCGCCGACAGGTCCAGTGTTGAAACGTTGGTCCAAAACGTTCTTGGCCATTTTGGTAAAATTGATATTTTAATAAATAATGCAGGCATCACAAGGGATGGGATGCTTCACAAGCTTGCGGCTGAGGACTTTCAAAAAGTCGTTGATGTCAACCTGACTGGCGTATTCAATTGCGCACAGGCAGTTGTGCCGGCGATGGTCCAGCAAGGATCAGGAAGAATCATCAATACATCTTCCGTTTCCGGGATATACGGCAATGTAGGCCAGACAAACTACGCAGCGACCAAAGCGGGAGTCGTCGGGATGACGAAAACATGGGCAAAGGAACTCGGCCGCAAAGGCATCAATGTTAATGCCGTCGCACCTGGATTCATTGAAACGGGAATGACCGCCGCAGTGCCGGACAAAGTGATTGAACAAATGAAGATGCTCGTTCCGCTTGGCAGGCTCGGTTTGCCAGAGGACATTGCCAACGCCTATCTGTTCCTCGCCTCAGAAGAGTCCAAATATGTGAACGGCACCACCCTCCATGTAGATGGCGGGATCATGATGTAAAAACAAAAAGCGCAAGGGCTAGGCGCTGGAGCTGGATTACGATGAAAAGCGCACTTGCTGCGCTTTTTTATTTTGGGTTGGTGTGAAGAAGGGATTTCTATTTGGAGAGTAAATTCTTCAACCGGGAATAAAACTGCTTCAACCGGGAATAAATCTCTTCCAACCGGAAATAAAACTGCTCCAACCGGGAATAAATCTCTATCAACCGGGATTCCTATGCTGCAACCGTTAATAAAACCATCCCAACCGTCTATAAATACGGCCCAACCGTCTATAAAACTTCGCTAACCGTTAAAAAAATCGGCACAACCGTTTAAATAAATCTTCAAACCGTGAAAAAGCCCCCCAACTGGTATTAAAACTAACTGTTCCCACTGCGGTTTTCAGCCAAATGCACCCTAAAAAACCAAATACGCATTGCTTAATCACCCTTTTTCAGTCCCCCGATAATCACTTTAGGGATTAACTCCCCACCAAAAGTGGTAAATGGTATTAAAAAAGGATGAGGTGCTGTACATGGAAGAAACAAAGCAGAAATACTACTTTAATATAGAAAGCGGCGAGGTGCTGGATACGCCGGCAGAGCCGGAGGGCCATTTATTCACGTTGATCGCGACAGGAGAAGAAATTAAGGATCTGCGCGAATACCTGGAGATAAACTATAAAGCAGATTGGGCAACATACGGAAATTCCCATCTGCATCCATTTAAGGACCCGGACCGTGAACATGCTGAATATGACTTTGCGATGAAGGAAATTTATGCGATGGTCTACAAATTGGGGGATGCTGAAGCCAGGACCCATGTAAAAAGCATGGGGATATTTACAGAGGATGAGTTGAGAGGACTATAAACTTATGACACCATGGCAGATGCTGTGGTGTTTTTTTGTTATTGTAACCACTCTGTAACTCCCATCGCCTAAAATGAATCCATCAAGACGAGAGAAGGAGAGATTGCGGTGAGGTGGGAGCTCGACTGGCTTGAATCTAGAGCGGGATTGACACCGGTTGCAGCTGCGATTGCCGATGCAGGGACAGATCAGGAATGGTCTTTTAGGGAAGTCAATGATCGGGCTAAAGCAATCGCAGCATGGCTGGGTGAAAAGGGTGTCAAAAAAGGCGACAGGGTTGCGCTGCTTGCGCCGAACGGAATAAGCTACTTTGATTTGCTGTTTGCCTGCGGAAAGATCGGCGCCATTTTTGTGCCGCTGAACTGGAGGCTATCCCTTGATGAGCTGGCATATATCATAAAAGACTGTGAGCCCAGGCTGCTCGGGTTTCATTCCAATTTTACAAAGGTAGTGACGATGATTTGGGACCAGGAGGATCGTTGTATTCAAATCAATGGTTCACGATACGATCAGCTGTTTGAAGCAAAACTTAGACAGTTGGATACTGCAGAAACAAATGTGGAGGAGGAAGACCCTCTGGCGATGATTTATACAGGTGGAACCACTGGAAAGCCGAAAGGAGCGGTTTTGTCACATCGGGCAATCGTCTGGAACAGCCTTTCCACAATCGCCAGCTGGAATCTGACGAACGAGGATACGACGGTAACGTATTTGCCATTATTCCATACAGGCGGTTTGAACGCTCTTTCAATCCCTATCCTGATGGCAGGAGGAAAGGTCGTACTGGCAAACGATTTTACCCCTGAAAAGGCAATTGAAAATCTTATAAGGTATAAATCCAGTATTGTGCTTTTGGTGCCGACAATGCACCATATGCTTGTAAAATCGGATCTCTTCCAGAAGGCGGAATTCAAGGATCTTAAGCTTTTTTTATCAGGGGGTGCGCCGTGCCCGTTCGAAATCTATGAAGCTTACAAACAGAAAGGCCTCAGCTTCAAGGAGGGCTATGGACTGACAGAGGCTGGCCCTAATAATTTTTACATAGATCCTTCAGAGGCAGATGTAAAAAGGGGCTCGGTAGGTAAGCCAATGCTATTCCATCGTATCAGGATTCTGGATGAAGACGGACAAGAGGTCGGAGCAGGTGAGGTCGGTGAACTTGCGATTCAGGGGAATCATGTCTTTTCTTTTTACTGGAAAAATAAAAACGCGTCTAAAGACACATTGAAGGACGGCTGGCTCTACACAGGCGACCTGGCTAAGAGAGATAAGGATGGTTATTACTATATTGTCGGCAGGAAAAAAGAGATGATCATCACGGGCGGTGAAAATGTGTATCCGCTTGAGATTGAGCACTGGCTCTGTTCTCACCCTTCTATCCGTGAGGCTGCGGTGGTCGGAATGCCGGATGAAAAATGGGGAGAAGTCGTGACTGCATTCATTGTTCTTGAAGAGGGAGCCGCTTTGGGAGAGCAGGAAGCCAAAGTGCATTGCAGGCAGAAGCTTGGCGGCTATAAAGTGCCGAAAGTAATCCATACCATTGGCCAGATGCCGAAGACGCATGTCGGGAAAATCGATAAGAAACTGTTGAAAGAAATGGCGGGTAAAAATAGTGTGTCGAAAGTTGAAAAATGGGATTTAGGAATATATCGGGATTTTAAGGAATAATAAGCGATGATTCAGGAATATATCAAGATTTTAAGGAATAAGACCGATGATTCAGGAATATACCAAGATTTTAAGGAATAAAGCCAAAGTTCAGGACAAAGTTTTCTTCCCGGATTTTCAAAATGCAATCTAAGAAACATGAAAAAGGCATTTCAGCCAGCTTTTGCTGTCTGGAATGCCTTTTTTTGAATCAAAATACAAAGGACAATATTAAAAGTGAATAGTGAAGAGAGAAGAATCATGACCCCGCTGAATGGCAGCAGTGCTGCAACCGGCGGGGCGAGACTGGCCCCAGTCAGAAGGATGAATGAATAGAGAGACAGTGCTTTTGCCCGCTGTTTGCTGCCATAAAAGCCAATCAAGGTAATGACGGTCGGGATGACGAGTGAAATCGAAGAAACGAACAAAATGGAAAAGACAATCAAAGCAACGGTGGAATGGAAGAAAAGCAGCATAAAAGCGCTTGTTGACCCGATGGCCAAGCCGAACATCAAAGTTCGCAACTCTCCCCAGCGATCAATCAGTTTCCCTGTGAAAAGGGAAAGAGAAGCCCCAATCAATCCAACCAGCCGGATCATCAGCAGGTCTGATGCAGGTCCGTCAAAAAAACGTCCAATACTATCATAGAAGGCGATAATCGCGAACAACAGCGAGAACGTAATCACATAGCATTTCATCAGGCGCGGCTCATTTAGCAATTGAAAAAATATCTTCAATAAAGGCTTTCTTTCTGTCGCGGGCGGTGGTGATTCTTTCAGCAGGAAAAAAGCGACAGCAAATAGAATGAAATAAAGTGCTGAGAAGAAAAAGAAGACGCTATTCCAGGATAAAACATCAGAGAAAAATGCGCTGGCAACCTGCCCAAAAATCCCCGCGATTAAAAATCCTGTGTTGATCAGCACGACCAGGATTGTCCTCTGTCTAAAATTAAATACATCATAGGAGTAGGCGAAAGCAACTGAAGCAAAAGTAGCAAGGGTGATTCCCTGCAGCGATCGGGCAATCCACAAACTAAGGGATCCGACCGAGAAGCCGACTGCCAGTGTCGTTAATGCAGAGGCCAGTAGCCCGAACACAAGGATTTTCCTTCTGCCTGTGAAATCGGAAACTGGCCCGAATGACAGCAGACCGCATGCATAGAAAAAAGTAAACAGCCCTCCTGCGAGAACAACGTGGGATTCGGCGATTGAAAGGTCATCCGCAAGAACCGAATAGATTGGAATCAATGTATAAATATTGCTTGCGACCATAATGGCGCAGAGTGTAAGAAGGATGGAAGCCTTCTGGAAAAAAGACATGGATTTCATGTATATCACCTGCCACCACTAACATATGCAGGCACCGCTGATTTTGCAGATTGTTTTGGGAAAAATTAACGGGCTTCCTGCTTCCAAAATGGCCAGAAAAAAAGGTATAATGAATGATATATAGAACAATCGTTTGGTAGGTAGAGGCGCATGAATAGGAAGCGCCTTTTTCATTTTAAAGAGTGATAAAGAGATAGATATTTTGAGAGAGAAAGGGGTAATAAGATGTCTGTGCGTTTAGTACTGGGGCGCTCGGGGAGCGGCAAGACCGAGATGATCATTAAGGAAATTAAGGACAGGCTCATTTCGGACCCGCAGGGGGACCCGATTGTTTATCTTGTCCCTGAACAAATGTCATTCCTTTCCGAATACAGATTGTCCACTGACCCTGAACTTGGGGGTATGATCAGGGCGCAGGTTTTCAGCTTTCCCCGCCTTGCCTGGAGAATCCTGCAGGAAACAGGCGGATACACTCGCCAGCATTTGGACAGCGTCGGGATCAGCATGATGATCCGCAAAATCATTGAAGACAAAAAGGACGAGCTGAAAATATTCCAAAAGGCAGCGGATAAAAATGGCTTTGTCCAGCAGATGGAGCAAATGCTGATCGAGTTCAAGCGCTATGCGATTAATCCGGATGAGCTCGCTGGAAAAATGGAGGAAGGCTCAGCGGGCAATAAAGCTCTGAAAGATAAAATTCATGATCTTGAGCTCGTATATCGACAATTCGAGGATGAATTATTCGGCAAATATATCGATTCTGAGGATTACTTCAAATTGCTGGCAGAGAAAATCCCGGCCTCACAATATTTAAAAAATGCAGAAGTATACATCGATGGTTTTTACAGTTTCACGCCCCTTGAATTGATGATCATTGACCAGTTGATTGGCACTTGTAAAAGGGTTACCATCGCACTGCCTGTCGACAAGGGATTCAAAGATGCTCAGCCTGACGAACTGCATTTATTCAGGATAACAGGAGAAACCTGTTCAACTCTGTATGACATGATAAAAGCAAAAGGCTACGAGCTTGAAGAAGAGATTGTGCTGACGGAACAAAGACGCTGGCAGGATGAATCCCTGAAGCATCTTGAGAGAGAATTCGATTCCAGGCCTGCCGTCAGATATAACGGGGAGGCTGCAATTCATATTGCCCAGGCAGCAAACAGAAGGGCGGAACTGGAAGGAGTTGCCCGCAAGATCCTAGGTCTGGCAAGGGATAGTGGTTACCGTTACCGCGATATTGCCGTACTGATGAGAGGCAGCGAATACCGAGAAGTCCTTGAAACGATTTTTGACGATTATGGACTGCCTTACTTTATCGACCAGAAGCGGAATATGCTCCATCATCCATTGATTGAGCTGGTACGTTCAAGTCTTGAAACAGTACTGGGGAACTGGCGGTATGAGCCGATTTTCCGGGCTGTAAAAACGGACCTGCTGTTCCCGGATGGCATGAATCTGAATAAGATGCGCGAGCAGATGGATGTGCTGGAGAATTATGTACTGGCATATGGCATCCAGGGAGATAAATGGACGAAAAAAGAACGATGGAAATACCGCAGGATCCGCGGCCTGGAGTATGACGGTCTGGCCCAGACGGATGCAGAAAAACAGACAGAGCAGGAACTGAATGACCTGCGTCTGCTGATTACTTCTCCGCTGCTGAGGATGGCTCGCCGTCTGAAGCGTGCTGACACTGGAAGAAAGCTTTCGGAAGCAGTCTATCTATTCATGGAAGAGCTTGATATCCCGGCAAAGCTTGAAGCCTGGAGAATGGGTGCTGAACAGGAAGGAAGGCTGGTAGAGGCGCGGGAGCATGAGCAAGCCTGGAATGCAGTGATCAACCTTCTTGACCAGTTTGTCGAGATGCTTGGTGACACGAAAGTTGCGCCAAAACAGTTCGTGTCGATTCTGGATGCTGGTTTTGAATCATTGAGATTCTCGTTGATCCCTCCAGCAATAGACCAGATACTGATTGCAGACCTTGAAAAGACAAGGCTTGCCGATGTTAAAGTCGCATTTGTCATCGGTGTGAATGAAGGTGTACTGCCGGCGAAGATGACGGAGGAAGGAATTTTTGCAGATGATGACCGGGAGCTTTTGCAGTCAAGAGGAATAAAGATGGCTCCAAGCAGCCGTACGAAGCTTCTGGACGAAAACTTCATTGCTTATAAAGCTTTCGTTACGCCGTCTGAACAACTGTATATCAGTTATCCAATCGCCAATGAAGAAGGGAAGGCTTTGATGCCATCCTCATTCATCAAGAGGATCTCTGACCTATTCCCTGAACATCAAACGCATTTCTTCCTGCCAGATCCATCGGAATTGACGGAAGAAGAGCAAATAGAGTACGCAGCTGGCGAAAGTGTAGCCTTGTCTTATCTGACTTCCCAGCTTCAATTGAAGAAGCGCAATTATCCTGTCTATGATTTTTGGTGGGATGTGTACGATTATTATATAAAGAGTCATCAATGGAGAGATACAGCACGCAAAGTTCTTTCAAGCTTATTTTACGAAAACAGGACGAAACAATTGTCCGAATCACTCACGAAGGAGCTTTATGGTGACGAAATCCAGGCGAGTGTGTCTAGGATGGAGCTGTTCAACAGCTGTCCATTCTCGCATTATGTCCAGCATGGCCTGAAGCTGCGTGACCGCCAGATTTTCCGCCTTGAAGCGCCGGATATCGGGGACCTGTTCCACGCCGCGCTTAAGGAGATTGCCGAGACTGTCATGCAGCAAAATCTCAGCTGGGCCCAGCTAACAAGAGCCCAGGCTGAAGAGCTTGCAAGGGATGCAGTCCAAAAGCTGGCTCCTAAATTGCAGAATGAGATTCTGCTGAGCTCGAACAGGCATCATTATATCAGGCAGAAGCTGCAGAATATCATCAGCCGCGCGTCGCTTGTATTGAGTGAGCATGCAAAGGTCAGCGGATTTTCACCAGTTGGTCTGGAGCTCGGCTTCGGACGCCAGGGAAAACTGCCGCCGCTTGCTTTTTCGCTTAAAAATGGCACGAGGATGGAACTGATGGGCCGGATTGACCGCGTCGATAAAGCAGAGGATGACCAGGGAGTGTACCTGAGGGTCGTCGATTATAAATCCAGCGTTAAAGATGTCAATTTGACAGAGGTTTATTATGGTGTGGCCCTCCAGATGCTCACCTACCTGGACATTATCATCACTCATTCGCCATTGCTGGTCGGAAAGGCAGCTGACCCGGCGGGAGTTCTGTATTTCCATGTCCATAACCCTATTGTCAACGCATCAAAAATGCTGACTCTTGATGAAATTGAAGAGGAAATTCTCAAGCGTTTTAAAATGAATGGCTTGCTGCTCAGTGATGAGAATGTCATCAGGATGATGGACAAGGGTCTGGATACAGGGAGCTCACAGATTATTTCCGCAGGTTTTAAAAAGGATGGAAGCTTGCTGAAAAGCTCAAAAGTGGCCAGCAGGGAAGACTTTGACCACTTGCGGCAATTCGTCCGCCATAAGTATGTAGAAACCGGAAACAGGATTGTCAGCGGAATCGTTGATGTGGCACCGTATAAGCTTAAGGACAGGGCACCATGTACATTCTGCTCTTTCAAGCCAGTCTGCCAGTTTGACCAGGCTGTGGAATCGAATGATTTCAGGAAGCTTCCGGTCATTAAAAAGGAAGACCTCCTAGAGTCGCTTCGGCAGGATCAAAATATGAAGGCGAACGATGGCTTGCCAGGAGTAAATGATAGATTAGAAGAAATACGGAAACTGGATATTCTTGCATCAATCGGAGAGGAGGAAGAGGATCTTGGCTAAAACGAATATACCGCCAGTACCGGAAGGGGCAACCTGGACGGAAGATCAGTGGAAGGCAATCATGGCCTCGGGGCAGGATATCCTAGTCGCTGCGGCAGCAGGGTCAGGAAAAACTGCTGTGCTTGTTGAGCGGATCATCAAGAAAATCACTTCGGAAAGCGATCCGATTGATGTCGATGAACTGCTCGTCGTGACATTCACGAATGCTTCCGCGGCTGAAATGCGCCACAGGATAGGGGAAGCACTGGAAAAAGCGATCGACAGCAATCCAGCTTCGACTCATTTGAAAAAGCAGCTTAGCCTTTTGAACAGAGCGTCGATTTCAACACTCCACTCCTTCTGTCTTGAAGTGATCAGAAAATATTATTACATGATTGATGTCGACCCTGGCTTCAGGATTGCAGATGAAACAGAAGGCCAGCTGCTTAGGGACGAAGTGATGGAGGATTTGTTCGAAGAAGAATACGGAAAGGCAGACAACCAGCACTTTTTCAACCTGGTAGATGCGTTCACGAATGACCGAAGCGATGAAGGATTGAAGGATATCATTGCAGACCTGTTCGATTTCGCCAGATCCAATCCTTCACCTGACGCCTATCTTGATTCAATCGTTTCAATGTATGAGGCAGCAGGCAGTACTGCAATCGAGGGCTTGCCCTTTATGAATGTGCTTCTTGCTGATATTGAGCTGCAGCTCCAGGGAGCGAAACAGCTTCTGGAAAAAGGGATGGAGATTGCCAAAATGCCTGGCGGGCCTGCGCCAAGGGCGGTTAATTTTACAGAAGACCTCCATGTGATTGACACCTTGCTTGCTGCAAAAGACAGATCATGGGCAGAGCTTTATGAGGCAATCCAGCTTGCTAATTTTGGCAGGGCAAAAACATGCCGCGGTGATGATTTCAACAAGGATCTTGTAGACAAGGCGGCCAAGCTAAGGGACCGGGCCAAGAAGATTGTCCAGGATTTGCAGGGCGAACTCTTTTCACGGAAACCTGAAAGCTTCCTGAAGGATATGCAGGAAATGAAACCTTTAGTCGCTGTGCTGATCGATCTTGTAAAAGAATTCTCGCGCCGGTTTGGAGAAGTGAAGCAGGAGCGCGGACTCGTCGATTTCTCGGACCTTGAGCATTATACTCTGGATATCCTGACGGCCGAACAGGAAGCGGAGGAAGAAGAAGCAAAACCTTCTGAAGCAGCTCTCGCATATAGAGTTAAATTCAAGGAAGTCCTTGTGGACGAATACCAGGATACAAACATGGTGCAGGAAGCGATCCTCCAGCTTGTGACAGCTGAAGGGGAAGAATCAGGCAATCTGTTCATGGTTGGCGATGTTAAGCAATCCATCTACAAATTCCGTCTTGCAGAGCCTAATCTGTTCCTTGGAAAATATAACAGATTCACATCCAGTGGAGAAGGAACAGGGTTGAAAATAGATTTGGCCAAAAACTTCCGGAGCCGCAGAGAGGTGCTTGACGGAACGAATTATTTATTCAAGCAAATCATGGGGATCAAGGTTGGCGAGATTCATTATGATGAAAATGCCGAGCTGAAAAAAGGTGCGCCATATCCTGAGGATGACGAGTTCCCAGTGGAGCTGCTCTTGATTGATAAAAGTGAGGGTGAATCTGCAGAAACAGAGTCTGGCGAAGATAATGAAACGGCAGCAGGTGAATTCGACGCAGACGACCTGGAACAATCCCAGCTCGAAGCAAGGCTGATGGCCAAGCATATTAAGGATATGGTAGAAGAACGCCGCGGTGTATATAATCCAAAGACAAAGACATCAAAACCGGTCAACTACCGGGATATCGTCATTCTCCTCCGCTCGATGACATGGGCGCCGCAAATCATGGAGGAGTTCAAGCAGCAGGGCATCCCGATTTATGCGAATCTGTCTACTGGGTATTTCCAGGCAACTGAGGTCGCAATTATGCTTTCTTTGTTGAAAGTGATCGACAACCCTTATCAGGATATTCCGCTGGCGGCTGTCCTGAGGTCTCCGATTGTCGGGCTGGATGAAGAAGAGCTTGCCATCATCAGGGTCAGCCAGAAACGCGGTTCCTTTTATGAGGCATTGACAGCATTTTGCCTGCAAAGGCCAGTACCTGAAAAGGAAGGATTGCACGAGAAGACAAGTCGCTTTTTTGAGAGCTTAAAGAGATGGAGAACTTCGGCAAGGCAGGGTTCTGTTTCGGATTTGATCTGGCAATTGTACAGAGAAACCCGTTTCTTCGATTTTGCCGGAGGGATGCCAGGAGGCAAGCAGCGCCAGGCAAACCTGCGAGCACTTTATGATCGCGCGAGACAATATGAAGCCACAAGTTTCCGCGGCCTGTTCCGCTTTTTGCGCTTCATTGAGCGGATGAGGGAGCGCGGTGATGACCTTGGCGCTGCTAGAGCACTTGGAGAGCAGGAAGATGTGGTCCGAATCATGACGATCCACAGCAGCAAGGGTCTTGAGTTCCCGGTCGTCTTCGTTGCCGGGCTTGCTCGGAATTTCAATACGATGGACCTGAAGAAATTCTACATGCTCGACAAGGAGTTTGGCTTCGCAGCAAAATATATCAATCCTGAAAAGCGGATTTCCCTCCCATCTTTGCCGCAGTTAGCCTTCAAGCGCAAGAAAAAGATGGAGATGCTGGCAGAGGAAATGCGGGTATTATATGTTGCCTTGACACGGGCGAAGGAGAAGCTTTACTTGATTGGGTCGGTCAAGGATGCAGAAAAGACGATCAGCAAGTGGCAGGACGAGGCAAGCCAACCTGAATGGCTTCTGGATGAATACTTAAGAGCGTCTGCTTCAGGCTATATCGATTGGATCGGGCCAGCTGTAATCCGCCATCAAGATTGTGTTGATATCAGGGATGGTACCGAACGCCTTCATTCGGCACTGGGTGAGGACATTACATGCCATCCTTCCCGCTGGAAAATCGAAAGCATTAAAGCTGAGGAAATTGCTTCATATGGTGAGGAAAAAACCGAGGAGCAAGAAAGCTTAATGGACCTTGTAGCAGCAGGAAAACCTGTAAACTTGGAATCAGAAATGGCCGAGACAGTGAAAAGGCAGCTTTCTTGGAACTATCATTTCAAAGAAGCAGCCAACCACCGTTCCAAGCAGTCAGTTACTGAGCTGAAACGCAATCACGAAACCAGGGATGAAGAGAGCGGAACACAGATTGTCCGGAGGTTTTCAAAACCAATCCTCAACAGGCCAAGATTCATGCAGGAGAAGAAACTTACACCAGCAGAACGCGGAACCGCGATGCATATGGTCATGCAGCATATCGATCTGACCCAGCCTGTAACAGAAGCATCTTTGGAGCTGCAGCTGGAAAGGATGGTAGAGAAGGAGCTGCTATTCCCTGAGCAACGCGATGCAGTTGATAAAAAATGGCTACTAGCCTTTTTTGAAACGGATATCGGCAAGCGACTGGTAACTGCTGATAAAGTCAGCCGTGAAGTTCCGTTCTATCTGTCATTGCCATCAAAGGAAGTATATCCAGATTGGCAGGGAGAAAACGAGCCGATCTTTATCCAAGGGGTAGTAGACTGCATTTTCCAGGATGAAAAAGGGACAGTCCTGCTTGATTTTAAAACGGATGGCATTCACGACCGCTACAAAGGCGGTTTCGAACAGGCAAAGCCGATTTTGGAAGAACGCTATCGAATCCAAATCAGCCTTTATGCTAAAGCAATCGAACAGGTGTGGAAGCAGCCGGTAGAGGAGAAATACTTATATTTCTTCGACGGCGGCCATCTGCTGGAACTGGATCAACTATAAAGGAATGTTAAAAACCGGCGGGATGTGAATAATAATCCTGCCGGTTTTTTGTTAGTTTATGAGAAATATCCGTTTGAAGGCTGTATCGGACAAACGGAAGGTAAAGAAAGGGAAAAGTGTCCGATAGAAGGGCTATATCGGCCAAACAGAAGGCGACGCACGAGAAAAGTGTCCGATAGAAGGGCTGTATCGGACAAACAGAAGGCGACGCACGAGAAAAGTGTCCGATAGAGAGGCTGTATCGGCCAAACAGAAGGCGACGCACGAGAAAAGTGTCCGATAGAGAGGATGTATCGGACAAACGGAAGGTAAAGAAAGGGAAAAGTGTCCGATAGAAGCACTTTATGCTAAAAATTCATTCTGAGAGGAGGGGATCACCGAGTGGCAAAGAAAAAACAATCCGGTACATGTGAATTATGCGGCAGGGAAGAGGTTGAGGTAACCATTCACCATCTGACTCCGAAAGAATTGGGGGGCACTTTCATGCCAACAGCCAATCTGTGCATCCCTTGCCATAAACAGATTCATGCTCTATTCACGAATGAAGAGCTTGCAGCGGATTTAAACAAGATTGAGCGGCTTCGCTCCCATCCTGAATTGGAGAAGTTTTTGAAATGGATAAAAAAACAGCCTTCTACAAGGCTGCCGAAAATATCAAAATCTAATGCGCGAAAAAGAAATAAACGCTAGTTATTTCCTACAGTCGGCTGGTCAATCAAGTTGGCATCAAGAACATTGCTGGCACTTAATCCATTATTCGTGACAATGAATCCTCCAGTATTGAACCCACCCTGCCCAGCGACTGTTTTAGAATTGCTCTTTGGCGAGATGAACAGCGTGTCGCCAAACTGCACTGTCCCGCCGCCTACATTCAATATTTGCACAGGACCTATTATTGCTGGCATTGAAAACATCCTTTTCTGCTTTTGTTTAATATTTTATTCTCATCGGCTTCGTAACCGTCCATAGTCCAGAAGCTTCTTAATTTTCTTCTTCATTAGTTCCATTGGCACCACTTGTTCCATTCGTTTTGTCATTTCGGGGCAAAAGCTGGCGTATATGCTTTACCCGGGCTTCCATAGCTATATTGCGGCTGTTTCCAAGGTGTACAACTGATGAGGAAGAGGCACCCAGGATATCAATATTCCTGACCTTTAATACAGGGTTGAGGTTGTGGGTCGAGAAAACAACATTTTCTTCATCAGTTGGTTGAAAGGGAATCGGTTCTGAAAAAATCGGGAACACATCGAAATTCCCTTCATTATCGAAAAAAATCTCGGCCTCTCTTTGCACGGCCAATGCCCTGGAGATGGCCTGTATTTGTTCCGAATCACCGATCTGGAAAATCGAGGAGAAGGATACCGAGTCAATTTTTATATGGTCAACACATGTTATTCTTTGAAGCATAGCGATCACGATATATCCGGTGACAGCGGGACGAATGGGCCGACAATCAACGATTCAGATGGTGTATCAAAGGTTGCTGCCAGCTGGATTGTTTCAGCATCCCCAACCATCAGCAGCGAGGAACTGGAAACACCTATGATCCTGATGTCGCCGACACAAATATCCCGGTTATAGACTTGGAAATTCATTATGAACGACCTTCCTTTACATTATCCGGCAGGTTTTTCAGGAACAGGAATACACCATTTTGGATTTCCTGTTTAAGCAAATCAATCACCTTTTCATTCAGCTGAGGGCTTAGTTCAGTGCCTCTTTCACTTGATGATTGTTCCTGTAGATGTTGAGCTGCTCTGCCAGATAACTGTTTTTTAATATCATTTTTTATGAACTCGAAATAGGAATCATCTACATTGATTCCAAGCTTAGTTTGGGCACTTCGGTAAATGTTCTCTAAATCAGATTCAAGATATTGGTTCAGTGCTGTTTCAATCTCAATTGTTCTTTTAAATAACTGTTTTGGTGGAATCGGTACATTCACAGCCTTTTGATCAACGGAAAAATCGTCGATTCCATCCAAATCTGTTGGATTTAACCCAATATTCAACGTTCCTTCAAGGGTTTCCACTTTTAACTGGTCGAATTTATACTCGATATTCCCAATTTGAACCGGAGGCCGCTCTTTCAGTGCAGCAATTTCCTGCTGCAGCTCGATAACCAATTTCTCCAATCTGGCTGTCTTTCTGCTCTGGTGCTCCACATATAAATGCAGCTTCTTTACATATTGATAGAATTCCGCGTTCAAACGAATCACCTCGCCTCGACCCAGCATTTTGACACTGATTAATTTTCACGTACAGGGGCCTGCAGTGGTACGGCAGGAGCTTCCAATGTGCCCCCGGAAATACCCTCCATGCCTGTTGAAATTTCCGTAGGGTGGACAGCCTCTGGGGCAGGTGCTGTGAATCCACCAGTGTTATAAAGGTAAGAAACTGGCTTGATCATCCCCGCACTGCCAATTTGCAGTACAGAAGAATTAGTGATTCCATCAACCTTCAGAAGGTTTATGTTTATTGATTGTTGTATATAAAAATTCATTGTAATCACCCGCATTATACATTTAGATAATTTCCTTGATCGACGGCATCTGGGTCATACGTATTTGTAGAGCTCTGATTATTGTACACGGTCAGTCCATCTCCGGTATTGAATGAGCCAGCTCCAGAAAATGTTTTTGCATTGGATACCGGGCTTATTCTGTAAACATCTCCTATATGGAAAACGGAGCTGTTACCAAGGGAAATGACCTGAGCGACTCCAACGATTGCTGGCATTTGCAACACCCTTTAATAAGATTTCTTTATTATCCTATGTGCCCAGGAGCAGAATGTGATTAAAATGCCTATTAGGTGATAAAGACCCTTTTCACAAAAATCATGAACCTAGTGGTTAGCAGTAAAGTCTTAGGAAAAACGCATGTTATATAACAGTCAAAAAGTTATATAACAGGAAGAGTAATATGTTAATATATTTATATATTTAGAATTATAAAATTATTCTACAGGAGGCAGATTATGAACGTTCCATTGCTGTTAAACCAGTTTCTAGACCGGGCAGTAGCGCTTTATGGTAACAAGAAGGCCATTTTTTCTGAGGACAGGGCACATACATATAATGAATTGAATGAAAGAGTGAACAGGCTTTCTGATGGATTAAGAAAGCTGGGGGTGTGCAAAGGCGACCGGATTGCCTATCTTGCACCTAATTCAATTGAGATGCTTGAAGGTTTTTATGGTGTATTCCAGCTGGGCGGAGTCATGGTCCCATTGAACATTCGTCTGAAGCCGGATGATTATTTGTTCATCCTTAACCACAGTGAATCAAAGGTTTTGTTCGTGGACCAGGATTTATATCATTTGATCCAGCCAATCAAGGATCAGCTCGAAAGCGTTCAGCATATTATTGTCCACTACAAGGAAGATAGCCTGGATGAAATCAATTATGATGAGTGGCTTTCACAGCAATCTGCTGATACTTTCAGACGTGAAGAACTCGATGAAAATGATGTCTGCAGCCTACTGTATACAAGCGGGACGACCGGGAATCCAAAAGGAGTCATGCTCACTCACCGGAACAATTACATCCACGCATTGAGCACGATGCACCATTTACGCGTCAGCGATGAGGATGTTCTGCTGCATGTCCTGCCGATGTTCCATGTGAATGGCTGGGGATCGCCATTTTATTACACAGCGAATGGGGCTTCACAGGTATGTCTGCGAAAAACGACGCCTGAGACAATTTTTAACGCACTGGAAAAGCATAAAGTCAGTGTCATGCATATGGCTCCAACTGTGTTGAATGCGCTGCTGCAGTATTATGAAAAGAATGTCCCGACCATTGAACAGCAGGTACGAGTGGTCATTGCCGGGTCTGCACCGCCGCCGGCATTCGTAACCCGTGTGGAAAAGGAACTTGGCTGGGAATTCATCCAGGTGTATGGCATGACAGAATCATCTCCTTTAAGCACAATCTCAACCGTCAGGTCACATTTGAAGCAGCTTCCATTGAATGAACAATACCGAATGAAAGCAAAAGCAGGCGTATCCATGATTGGCAGCCAGGTAAAAGTCGTGAACGATCATGGAGATGAGGTTGCCCATGATGGCAAGGAAATTGGTGAGGTTATCACCCGAAGCAATGGAGTCATGAAAGGCTACTGGAAAAATGAAGAGGCGACGATGGAAACGATCCGTAATGGCTGGCTTCATACCGGAGACATGGCAACGGTCGATGAATACGGCAATATTGATATTGTCGACCGCAAGAAGGATGTTATCATCAGCGGCGGAGAAAATATTTCATCCATCGAAGTCGAGGGAGTACTCTATGATCATCCGTCGGTCCTTGAAGCGGCAGTCATTGCGGTTCCTCACGAAAAGTGGGGTGAGACTCCGCATGCCTATATTGTGCTTCGTGAAAATGAGCAGGTGACAGAGCAGGATCTCATTGCTTTTTCGAGAGAAAAACTTGCCCATTTCAAAGCAATTACAGGAGTGACTTTTGTAAAAGAACTGCCGAAAACAGCTTCCGGAAAAATCCAGAAGGTTCATTTGCGTAACGAATACTGGGAAGCGAATGGCAAGACTGGCAGATTTGTAAATTAATAGTTCTGGGGACTGCCTGGTGTCGGCGTCCCTTTTTCTTTTATCCTGATTCCGGTTACCTTTGGCATGTTGGTTTATTGTGTGATATACATAGATTAGATGTTAACTATTGGATGGAAAGAGGGGGAAAATGGAGATTAACGGACAGGTATCCGGAAATAGGGTTATTTCAATTGACCGGATGCGGGGCTTTTCATTATTGGGGATTTTTCTCATAAATATGATTTCATTCCATTCGCCATATTTTTATATCGAACCGGAGACATGGTGGGGTGGAACTGAAAACTTATTTGCATACCGGTTCATTGATTTATTTATCCAGGCAAGCTTTTACCCGCTGTTTTCGATGCTGTTCGGATATGGTCTGGTTATTTTAAGAGAACGCAGTCTTGAAAAAGGGTTAAGCTTCAATCCTCTTGTTTTAAGGAGGCTCTCGATCCTGTTGTTGATTGGGGTCATCCATGCATTCTTGATCTGGCCAGGTGATATTCTCATAACATATGCAGTCTGCGGTTTTGTTTTCCTGCTGTTTATTGGCTGGAGTGCGAAGAGGCTTTTTATTGCCGGATTGGGTTTATACATAGTTCCAAACGTCCTCCTGTTGTTGATGCTCGGTGCAGCCTCAGCCATTGACGGCGGAGAGGGATTTTCGATGTATGACGCACAAGCTGCAGAGCAGTCGATCACCATCTATCAAACGGGCAGCTTTGCAGAAGTGACACATCATAGAATAACTGAATGGTATCAAAATAATAACCTGGTGGGATTGTTTCTATATTTGATCACAATCCTTCCTTTATTCATGATAGGAGCTGGAGCAGCAAAACTAAAATTATTTGAGAATGTACGGGATAAAAGGAGGAAGCTTGCAGCCGCTGCGGCTGTACTCGCAGCCCTTGGCCTGTTGATAAAAGCAATTCCGTACCTGTATGGCAAAACAATGATGACGGATTATATGCAGGATGTTTTTGGCGGTGCAATGCTAGCAATGGCTTATTCATTAATTATTGCGCTGGTTTCTGAGCTGAAACAATTTGACAGGTTCTTCTACCCGATGGAGGCTGCCGGCAGGCTTTCAATCAGCAATTATCTATTCCAGTCCATCGTTTCGACAATGATTTTTTATAGTTATGGACTAGGGTACTATGGGGAAGTGTCCATTTTCTCTGGTTCAATACTGGCACTGATTATTTACATATTACAATTGGCATATAGCAGCTGGTGGGTCAAAAGGTTTTACTATGGTCCGGTGGAATGGCTATGGCGGAACGGCACGTACCTGAAGAAACAGCCTTTTAAAAAGGGTAGGGCCTGATGGAGAAAATCATCATCATCGGCTGCGGAGGTGCAGGGAAATCTACACTTGCCCGAAAGCTGGGGCAAGTCCTCAACATTAAGGTTTATCATCTTGATGCAATATACTGGAAACCAGGATGGGTCATGACAGAAAAAGATGAGTGGAAATCACTCATCAAGCACATGATTGAAAAAGAATCCTGGATCCTTGACGGTAATTATGGCAGCACGATGGACTTAAGGGCAAGTGCAGCTGACACCATCATCTTCCTTGATTACTCAGCTACAAGATGCCTGTATGGTGTTTTCAAAAGAAGAATCATGTACCACGGCAGGACAAGGCCGGATATGAATGAAGGCTGTCCGGAGAGACTTGATTGGGATTTTATCAAATGGGTGGCTCAATACAAGCGCAAAAAAGTGCCTGGCATTATGGCGAAATTAGAAGAATTCAAGTATCAGGGTAAAGAGATTTACCATTTAACAAATCCTCGTGAAACAGAAGCATTCCTGGAGGGTTTAATCAATAAAGGGAGGATAATCTAATGAAATTTGTTACTTTTAAAAATGAATCGGGTCAATCTATCGGGGTAGTCAATGCAGAAGGGAGTCATCTCCTTCCGCTTGCGGATGCCTATGAAAAAATGGGCGGTAAATCAGCTCTCCCATCTGACATGATTGAAGCCATTACACAGGGCGAAATTTTTTATCAAGAAGCAGAAAAAATTGTTCATTGGGTAAGCGAAAACAATCTGGACAGCGAACTATACATCCCGTTAGAGTCAGTGGAACTGCTCGCACCGATACCACGCCCGGCCAAAAATATTTTCTGTGTTGGCAAAAATTACGCAGAGCATGCAATTGAAATGGGAAGCAAGGATGATATTCCCGAGCATATCATGGTATTCACGAAGGCACCAACAACTGTCATTGCCCACGATCAGACTATCCTTGCGCATAGCGAATTGACCGAGCAATTGGACTATGAAGGTGAGCTGGCAGTCGTCATTGGCAAAAAAGGGATGGGGGTCAAAAGGGAAGAGGCATTGGATTATGTATTTGGCTATACAGTCCTGAATGATGTGACTGCCCGTGACCTCCAGGCAAAGCATAAGCAGTTTTTCATCGGAAAAAGCCTTGATACTACATGCCCGATGGGACCCTGGATTGTCCATAAATCCGCAATCGCAAATCCGAACAATCTGGATATAAAAACAGCAGTAAATGGAGAAGTTCGGCAGGATTCAAATACGGAAAACTTTATTTTCCCGATAGAAGAAATCATTGCAGTACTTTCACAGGGAATGACACTTGAGCCAGGGGATATCATAGCAACCGGAACACCAGCAGGCGTAGGCAAAGGCTTCAAGCCGCCAAGGTTCCTAAAGGCTGGAGATACAATTGAAATTACTGTTGAAGGGATTGGAACATTGCGTAACAAAGTGGAGAGTTAATCGTAGCCTGGCCAGTTTATTTTAGTTTTTTTGGCGACGTTATGATATGATATTTTAGAATTTACTATTAGGAGGACGGGTACATGATACATGCCCATATGACAGCCTGGTTTTTGGCTCTTGTTTTATTCTTCGTAGCACTGGGACTACATAAAAGCGGTAAGGAAAAAGGCGCTAAAATTGTCCAGATGGTCCTTAGACTGTTTTACGTGCTGATTCTATTGACTGGCTTCTGGCTTCTTTTCAGCATCAATATCAGCCTGATGTATGTACTGAAAGCAGCAGTAGGCCTGTGGGTTATCGCAATGCTGGAAATGATCTTAATCCGTACAAAAAAGAACGAAAAAGCGTCTGTATTGTGGATTCAATTTATTGTCGCAGTTCTTCTTGTACTATATCTAGGTTTTTCACTTCCACTTGGAACATATTTGTTCTAATAGTGAATTGTCGAAAGAAAGCTGTCTTTATAGGCAGCTTTTTCTTTTTTTGTCATATCTTAACCCTATCAAATATGATAATTTAAGAGATAGGGATATTGGAGAAATATAATTAATTGGAGAATGCAATGGCTACGACAAAAAGCTGCGTTTACGAAAATGACCAACAACTTAATAGCTTTATAGAGGGCAATTCATTCAAGGGCCACCGCAATCTATTGGTGCAGATCTTTTACAGTCATAAAGAAAAAAGAAAGCTTCAGCACCTTGAGCAGCTGCTTAAAAAACAGCTTCCTGTTTCTGCTTTGTTGAATTGTGAAGCAGCGGACTGCTTTACAGAAAAGGAACAGTGTATCGTGTCTTTTACTGTTTTCGATAAACAAGAACTCAATCCTATTCTGCAAGATCAGTACACCATCAACACATTGAACTCTTTAGTGGAAACCTCACAGCAAGACATCCTTCACCTAAACGAAAGCCTCAAAGTTTCCGAGCAATACTACCGATCGCTGTTTGACAACAATGGAGATTTTGTCTATTCAACAGATTTGGCAGGCAATTTCACAAGTATCAATCAGGCATTCATGAAAACCTTTGGCTACAGCGAAATTGAGCTAATCGGCAGGTCCGCGCTCGATTTTATCAAAAAGGAAGACGTGAACCGTGCCAAAATGCATTTCATTCAGGCACTTAAAGGGAAAGATCAGACTTATACAATAGAAATCCCGATCAAGAGCGGCGAAACACAGATTTTTCAGATTAAAAATATTCCTATTACGATAAATGGTTCATGTGTAGGAACGTATGGAATTGGCCGGAATATTACCATTCAGAAAAAAACGGAAGAAAAGATTATACAGCTTGCTTATTATGACCAGGATACGGGATTGCCGAACAGGATGAGGTTTACCGAACAGCTCGAAGAAATGATTCACCGTGCCAGGCATAAAAAAGAACTGCTTGCCGTACTTGTCATTGATATTGACCGCTTCAAAATCATCAATGACAGTCTGGGGCATTATGCCGGGGATATTGTTTTAAAAGAGCTGGCCGAAAGAATCGAGGGTCGACTCCCGGCAGGAGCTTATCTTGGCAGGTTCAGCGGCGATAAGTTTACGCTGATGCTGACAGAGAATGTCAGTATCGATCAAACGACAAGAACAGCCAGGGAACTGCAGAATATTATATCCATGCCTCTGTCTTATCAAAATCAGGAGTTCATTGTTACGGCCAGCATTGGGATCAGCTCCTTTCCAGGGGATGGTCTGGATGAGCATATACTGCTGAAAAATGCTGATATTGCGATGAACCGTTCGAAAAATCAAGGCGGGAATAAAATTACTTACTTCTCAACCGGAATGAACGATCAGGCAATGGTCCGGCTTGAGCTTGAGAGCTATTTAAGGAAAGCGCTTCAAAAAAATGAATTCCATCTTTGCTACCAGCCGCTGATGGACTTGAAATCCGGGGAGATTACCTGTACAGAAGCACTTATCCGCTGGCAGCATCCGCATCTTGGAATGGTTTCGCCGGCACAGTTCATTCCTCTTGCTGAGGAAACTGGATTGATTGAGGAAATCGGGGAATGGGTGCTGACCACAGCATGTGTCCAGACGAAAGAATGGCAGCAAAATGGATTCCCGAATCTCGGTATCTCGGTTAATGTATCCGCCTATCAGTTTCAGCAGCATGCTTTTATTGGACAGGTGATTAAAGCTTTGGAAACATCTAAGCTTGAGCCGGTATTCCTTTCCCTGGAACTGACAGAGAGTGCGATGCTGAAAGATATAGCCTATAGCATTTCGGTCATGAAATCGTTACAGGAACTTGGAGTAAAGGTTTCGATTGATGACTTCGGGACAGGATATTCCTCTTTAAGTTATTTGCGCAATTTGCCGATTGACACGCTAAAAATCGATCAATCATTCATCAATAATCTTCATGACGACCCATCTGATATTGCAATTGTCAAAGCAATCATCACTATGGGCAAGGGACTTTCCGTTAAAATTGTCGCAGAGGGCGTAGAAACATATGAACAGCTGAATCTTTTGAGGGATATGGACTGCCATTATGCACAGGGCTATTACATTCAAAAACCCTTGGACATTGCGGCCTTTGAAAAAGGGTTCAGGACGATGGAGAATGTTGTGTATTCAGTGAAATAAAGATGGAGCCTGCACATTGTGCAGGCTCTGTTTTATTTAGGAGATAAGAAAGTATAAATCTTACTTCCAGAATTGTCCAGCTCCAGCGCCTAGCCAGTTTTCATCCCAGAGAGTGCTTCTTAGACTATCTTGCGAGAAGCGTTAGCTTTGAGCAGCTCGAGTCGCTTGTCTAGCTGCGGCTCCTAACTCCTCAGACGTTTCGGTCCTGCCAATGAAGTCAAAGAGCGACTTCATTGGCAGGCCCTCCAGCGCTTGTCGGGCTGACCAAGGCGCTTGCGCTTTTCTTATGAAATCCTCTCGATAACGGTCCGTTTCCCGTTGTTCAAGGTCAATTCAAATCTGTCATTTTGAGTTTCAAAGTAATCAAAGTGGTGCTGGACACTGCAGATGTATTCTTCATTATCAAGAATCAAAAAATTGACTCCTGAAACCCCTTTGTCGTGATCAAGGAACGTCAGGTGGTTATAGCAATAGATGCAATCATAGATTGAAAAATTGAGCGAATTCAATGTATTGATAAATTGGACAAACGCTTCATCATTAAGCTCATCAAGCAAACGCTCGAACGAATAGATCAGCTGTTTCCTGATTCTGATCATTTCCTGATCCTGCAAAGTGATTTTTTCGTTGCCGGTCTGAATGCTGCCGTTATCCAGCAAAAAACCCTTGCACCATTTATTGTTTCGCTGCACTTCAACCTCTTGATGGATGAATTCATCGACGAGTGCAGCCTCTTCTGTTTCTTCATCAAAGAAAACCCATTGTGAATTAATATATTCTACTGTCCCGGCATTAAATGCCCGGGGCTGGAATTCAATTAGATTGCTTCGTTGTTGTCGATTCATTTGGATCCTCCGTTAATTATCGCTCACCTTCTTTGTAGACAGATTTTGGCGAATTTATAACATAATCTAAAAGATAGGCAATTAACCAGTTGAGATGTAATTGCATAAGATGAGTAATGCTTAAGCAATGGTCAATATTCTGAAAGTGCTTATTGTCATCAAAAAGTTCCGCTGAAAGGAATGATCAAAAAATGTGTGGAATAACTGGCTGGGTAGATTATCGTAAAAATTTGGATCATGAACGTGAGACCATGGCAAAGATGGCGGAAACTTTGAGTAAAAGAGGTCCCGACGATACAAATATATGGACTTCGGGGCATGCTGGGCTGGGTCATAAAAGACTGGTGGTTGTCGATCCTGAGGGCGGCAAACAGCCAATGACCAGAACACAAGGAGATAACCGTTATACCATTTGTTATAACGGAGAACTTTATAATACGGAAGACCTCAGAAAAGCACTGCTATTAAAAGGATATTCTTTTAACGGTCATTCTGATACAGAGGTTTTGCTTACTTCTTTCATGGAATGGAAAGAAAACTGCCTGGAACATTTAAATGGGATTTTCGCCTTTGCTGTATGGGATCACCAGCAGGAACAGCTGTTCATCGGCCGCGACAGGCTTGGCGTGAAGCCATTATTTTTCCTTGAAACAGCATCTGGTCTTATGTTTGCTTCTGAACAAAAGGCGCTGCTAGCTCATCCAGAGGTGAAGACTGAGGTAGGCAGGGAAGGACTTTGTGAGGTGTTTGGGCTTGGGCCATCCCGTTCTCCCGGGGCAGGGATCTTTAAGAATATGAAGGAGCTTCGGCCGGGCCATGGATTGATTTTTCGAAAAATGGGCTGAAAACCTGGAGATATTGGAATGTGAAGAGCGAGGAGCACACTGATAGCCTTGAAGAAACAGCTGAAAAGGTCCGGGATCTGTTCACAGATGCTGTCACCAGACAACTTGTTTCAGATGTGCCTCTGTGCACCTTTCTCTCCGGCGGCCTGGATTCAAGCGCCATTACCGCAATTGCTGCTAACCATTACAAGTCGGAGGGAAAAGGAAGCCTTCATACCTATTCCATCGATTACGAAGGCAATGACAAGTATTTCAAGGAAAATGAATTCCAGCCAAATGCAGATGCCTTCTGGATCAATAAAATGACGGAAACATATGGCACCATCCATCATAACAGTATTATCTCACAGCATGATCTGGCAGACTTTCTGACAGAAGCTGTTCATGTCCGGGACCTGCCGGGAATGGCAGACATCGACTCCTCGCTCCTCTGGTTCTGCCGTGAAATCAAACAGGATTTTACTGTAGGACTTTCTGGAGAATGTGCAGACGAGATTTTTGGCGGCTATCCATGGTTCCACAGAGAGGAAGACCTGAATAGACCTGGTTTTCCGTGGATGCGGTCGATTAATGAGCGCCAAAACATGCTGAGGGACCACTGGAGGAAAAAGTTGAATCTTGAAGAGTATATGATGGCAAAATACAACGATACAATTGCGGAGGTTCCAGTTCTTGATGGCGAGAATCATAGCGATGCCAAACGGAGACAATTATTCTATCTAAATATTATCTGGTTCATGACAACACTGCTTGACCGCAAGGACCGGATGAGCATGGGGGCGAGCCTGGAAGTGAGGGTGCCTTTCGCCGACCACCGCCTTGTTGAATATGTCTGGAACATCCCCTGGGAAATGAAGATGCACGGTAACAGAGAAAAAGGGATCTTGCGCAAAGCATTGGAGGGCACATTGCCTGATGAAGTTTTGTACCGTAAAAAGAGTCCATATCCGAAGACTCACCACCCGGCCTATACACAGGCAGTGCAGGGAATGCTCTCAGATTTCATGGCCGATTCGAACAGTGCGCTGCATGAATTCTTCGACAGGGCCACACTGCAAAAAATGATAGAGTCCGAGGGTGCATCCTTCAAAGTGCCATGGTTTGGCCAGCTGATGACAGGTCCGCAGCTGTTGGCTCAGTTAGCACAAATTCATATCTGGTTCAGGGATTACAATATCAATATAGCAGACTAAAAAAGCAAGCCCGAAAATTGGGCTTGCTTAAATTTTTCATATTTTTAGGCCTCTAATGCGCTCGGCTCCTTTTCGGATAAGGGGATTTTCCCAGATGAACGGATGATCTAGTTTATAAAATGACAAAATTAGCTTTTATGTATCGAAAAATTCTGTAAAATAAACAGTAAGTAAAATTTGAGAGAGGTAGCTTCAGTGGAACTGAGCAGAATGAGCCTATGGGATAGTTTATGAAATGATAGTGAAACCATTTACGTCATTGGAATACATAGATTAAGGACAGATGGAAGAACAATGAAAAAAGGAGGGTTCTATAACATGTGGGATAACAGGTTGACAGAGTTATTGAATATTGAATTCCCAATCATACAAGCACCAATGGCAGGAGGGGTAACTACCACGGAACTGGTGGCATCAGTATCAAACGCTGGCGGCCTTGGCATGGTCGGTGCAGGATATATGGAACCCGGCCAGTTGAGGAGTCAAATTAGGGAGATCAAGAAGCTGACGGACAAGCCATATGGAGTGAATTTGTTTATACCAGGAGATTTTCGAGTCTCAAAGTTTGATTTAGACTTGGCCTTCGACAGGCTCCAGCCTTTTCGTGATGAGTTGAATATAAAGGAAGAAGTCCCGGTCGTCCCGGATTCGAAGGAGGAACATGTCAAATTCGCTCAGTTGCTGGACGTCATCATCGGAGAAAAAGTTCCTGTCTGCTCCTTTACCTTTGGCATTCCTGCGGAAGAAGTCATCTCAAAGTTAAAAAGTGAGGGGGTCATCCTCATTGGAACTGCAACAAGCGTCAATGAAGCAGTGATGAATGAAAATGCCGGAATGGATATCGTTGTCGGGCAGGGAAGTGAAGCGGGCGGGCATCGCGGTACTTTTTCGGAAGATGGCGGGGATCATTTATTAGGAGTAATGTCGCTGATTCCTCAGATAACAGAGAAAGTATCAATACCAGTTATTGCTGCCGGAGGGATTATGAATGGTAAGGGGGTTATAGCCTCACTCTGTTTGGGGGCAAATGGAGTGCAAATGGGAACAGCTTTCCTGACGTGCAAAGAGAGCGGTGCCCATAAAGTATACAAAGAAGCGGTCCTCAAGGCAGCCGATTCAGATACTGTCCTGACTCGCGCTTTTTCAGGTAAGTGGGCCAGAGGAATCAAGAATCAATTTATTAAAGATATAGAGGAAGGTCAGGCTCCCATTCCTGATTATCCAGTTCAAAATAAACTGACCACTAAAATAAGGAAGGCGGCAGCCTCACGGAATGACAGCCGGTTCATGTCGCTTTGGTCTGGCCAAAGCCCAGGGCTGGCAAAGGACCAAACCGTTAAAGAGCTGATTAGAGAAATTGTTTCTCAGGCTGAGGAAATAAAGGCATCACTTTGAGGAACAGGTAAATCGCCCGTCTTGATGAAAACGGAATGTTCGAAGATTAATATATAGGTTGAACTTAATAATTACACATTGAATGAAGCACCAGGAGCGAAATGAAAAGCTAAACCATCCAGTTCAACTTATATGATTAAAATTATCAGCCAAGTAATGGACAAGGGGGCATTTCAGCCCGCTATCGTCCAGGATATCCAGGAATTTTGTACATCAAAAGGATGGCTTTATATGAGAATGAGTCTAAGGACTAAAATGTTAATTATGTCTTTTCTTGTGGTTTCAGGCTCTATTTTTACCAGCGGATTAATAATGGTTTACAGTATTTCGGATGCTTTCGAGAAAGAGCTTGGTGAGCGGGCAACAGCCATAGCCAGAACAGTTGCACAAATGCCGAGTATCCGAAATAATGTCGGAAAGCCAGGAGGAGAAACTATTATCCAGCCGTTTGCTGAACGGACAAGACTGGCTACAGATGTGGACTATATTGTAATTATAGATATGCACCGCATCCGGTACTCACATCCATCAGAAAGCCTTATTGGCAAGGAGTTTGTCGGTGGGGATGAGAAGGCATCGTTGTCAGAACATGAATATGTGTCAAAAGCGAAAGGGACATTGGGCAATTCGGTGAGGGCTTTTGTCCCGATTATGGATGAAGAAGGAGTTGTCCAGGTCGGGGTAGCCGTAGTCGGGATTCTTACTCCAACTTTCCAATCTCTTTTAGCCCAGTATCAGAATGATCTCTTCCTTTCTCTCATATGGGGATTGATGATTGGTCTGTTCGGTTCTTTGTTTCTGGCAAATAATATTAAGAAACAAACTTTTAATCTGGAACCCTATGAAATTGCCAGGCTGGTCGAGGAACGTTCTGCAGTCATGCAGGCAATGGATATGGGGATTATCGCTGCTGATGAAAACGGGAAAATTACTTTTATGAATCGTCTGGCTAAAGAATACATGTTCAATGACTCAAAAAAAGAAATAACCAGGGACAATGGCCTGGCAGAGCTTCTTCCTAATTTAAATGACAGTATATCAAAAGCCCTCAATAACACTCAGTCCCTGCAAATTGTAAATAGGAGCATGAATATATTTAATAAAATTTACCTTGTATCTCTCTATCCGATTTCTGTTAAGGGCCGGCCGGCTGGCTCATTCATTACAATGGTGGACAAGACTGAAGCCAACCTTCTGGCTGAAGAGCTTACAGGAGTGAAAACGCTGGTGGATGCCTTAAGGGCGCAGAATCACGAATATATGAATAAGCTGCATAGCATTGCAGGGTTAATTCAATTGGAAAGGACCGAAGAAGCCCTCAATATTATAATTGACGAAACAACTGATGAAGAGGATATGATTCAATTTCTGAAGGATTCAATATCGGACTATTCTATTTCGGGATTGCTTTTAGGAAAAAGAGCAAGGGCACGGGAGCTTGGAATCCATTTTCATTTTAACAGGCAGAGTTATCTGCATCACCTTTTGGATGGTTTCAGTCCAGGCGATATAATCACAATCCTTGGAAATCTGATTGAAAATGCATTTGAGGCATATTCGCCAAAAGGTAAGAATAAAATCGTCGAATGCTTTCTGCAGGGTGATGTAAGTCATTTGATGATTATTGTACGGGACAAAGGGAAGGGCATCGGGCCTGAAGACCGGAACAATATATTCACATATGGTTTCAGCACTAAGGCAAAAGAAGGCAGAGGGATTGGTCTCGCGCTTGTCAAGCAGATTGTCGAGACTCAGGGTGGAAAGGTCGAAATAGTATCCGAAATCAACAAAGGGACAGAAATAACCATTGAAGTGGAAAGAAGGGGAGAGAATGATAAAAGTTTATATAGTTGAAGACGATCCAATGGTTCTTGATGTGAATATTGGATTCCTGAAAAGGCTACCCTTATTCCAACTATGCGGTTCAGCTGCCTTGGGGGCAGAAGCAGTCAAAGAGATTCAAGAGCTAAAGCCGGATCTGGTGCTGCTCGATATGTTTTTGCCGGATTTATCCGGCATGGAAGTAATGAAATCGATACGAGAACGGAATATCCCTACGGATGTCATCATGATTACTGCAGCAAGGGATGCCCAAACCATCCACGATTTTTTTCGGTTAGGTGCGGTTGATTATTTGGTGAAGCCCTTCCGTTTTGACCGATTTAAATCAGCGCTCGAGGCATACGAGAAAATGTGGAACAAATTAAATGCTTCCCCCAACTTGAAGCAGGAAGACATCGACGAATTCAAACAAATGCAGGGACAGGCAGAATACCTGCCAAAAGGTCTAAGTGAAAAAACACTGAAGCAGATTTTATTAGCATTGAAGGAACAGAACGAACCCGTTACGTCCGAAAGTCTTGCATCCGTCATGGGGATGGCACGGGTAACGGTAAGAAGGTATTTGGAGTATCTCGTACAATCGAAGAAAATTAGGGTGCATATCCAATATGGAAGTGTTGGACGGCCAAGCCATTATTATTTTTTATAGTTGAAATTAAAGTCTTTCATATTTTAAGACCAAAAAGACCAAAAAGACCATTATGGTCTTTTTCTTGTTGGTGTTATGGAAGCGCTTTATAATTTGAATTATCAAAATATAGACAAATAATTTTCATTAAAATGTCAATGTTTTGCCATGAATGGAGGAAGGGGCAAATCGAACCAGTGATCCATTACCTTTTCCGAATAAAGCCAAGAATGATTTTAATTACGGTAATCCCACTGCTTTTTTTAACATTGTCCGCTTGCCAAACGCAGAAAGTGGCAGTTGATCATGAGCAGCTTAGCAGGGAAGAGAGAATTGTCATCCGGTTTTCTCATATCGTCGGGGAAAAAACTCCAAAAGGAATGGCTGCCAGGAAGTTTGCCAGCCTGGTTAAAGAGAAGTCAAACGGGTTTGTCGAGGTCCAGGTATTCCCGAATGGTTATCTTTATAAGGACGGGGAGGAAATCGATGCGCTCCTTAGGGGGGACATCCAAATGATTGCTCCTGCTACAGCCAAAATCAGCTCATCTGTGCCTGAGTGGCAGGTCCTTGATTTGCCTTTCGCATTCCAAGACACCGATGAGGTCCATGACTATCTTGAAGGGGATGTCGGAGACAAATTATTGAACGGGCTCGAGAGGGAAGGTTTTTTTCCCTTGGGCATGTGGGAAAATGGATTCAAGCAAATGACCAATATATCAAAGCCGTTGGTCCAGCCTGAGGATTTCCGCGGATTAAGGTTCCGAATCATGCCAAGTGAGATAATCAGGCAGCAATTTCTGGAACTGAAAGCAGAATTGCAAACTAATTCTTTTAATGAAGTATATCAATTACTGGAGAAAAACGAGATCGATGGCCAGGAAAATACATACTCCAATATCGTCAGCAAAGGAATCCATTCTCAACAGAAGTATATGACTGTCAGCAATCATGGTTATCTTGGGTATGTTGTATTGTTGAAAAAAGAATTCTGGGACCAGTTGCCTGAAGATGTGCAGCAAATCCTTCAGGAATCCATTATGGAGGTTACTGCCTGGGAAAAGAAGATGGCCAGGAAGTTGAATGATGAGAGTTTAAAAGAGTTGAAGAACTGTGGATGTGTTGAAATCCACTATTTATCAGAAGAAGAAAAAAAATTATGGGAAGAAGCTCTCAATCCGATTTACCAGAGATTCACCAACCGGTTTGGAGCAGAATTTATAAAACAGCTTCCGAGAAACAAAGGGGCAGAACACTAACACCAGGCTTTGTAAAAGGATAGGTTAATGCTGATTTGCCAGCAAAATATCCTGAGAGCCAAACAGCAAAAAATAAGGGGGATACACAATGAATTTCAATTGGAAAAAGAAAGCGATCGCTGCAGTTGCTGGATTGTCAATAGTTTTGACATCTGCCTGCGGAAATGGGGGAGGCAGCGAGACGAGCGGTGAAGCAGCTGAAATCAAATATCAGGATTATCCAAAGACCGTAAAGATTGGAACTGCTTCACAGGGAGGCACTTATTTCATTGTTGGCGGAGGTTTAGCCTCATTATTAGAACAAAAGCTGGATATTACAGCTAATGTTGAAGTAACAGGGGGACCTGTCCATAATATGCAATTAACCCAGGCGGGCGAACAGGATATCGGTATGGTAACACTTGGTCCGGCTTATGAAGGATATACAGGAACCGGGGAATGGACTGGCGGAAACAAGATGGAGGATGTCCGAATTGTTTTCCCAATGTATACGACACCGATTCATTGGTGGGCGTTGGAAGAATCAGGGGTTAAGAAAATTGAAGATATTAAAGGGCAACGTGTTGGTGTTGGACCGGCAGGAGGAACTTCCGGTACCTACGTTCCATTAATTCATGAAGTTTTGGGATTGGATACTGATAATGTACAGGCTGGAGCAAGTGACATGGCTTCTCAGCAGATGGATGGCCAGCTTGACATCATCGGATATGCTGCAGGTATTCCTATTTCTGCCGTATCTGAAATCGAGGTTCAAAGGAAAATCAATTTCTTTGGAATCGATGGGGAAATGAGGGATAAGGTCATCGAAAAGTTCCCATACTTCTTCCCGTTCACGATCCCTGCCGACACATACACTACCTTGGATAAAGACATTGAAACGATTGCCATGTTCAACTTTGGAATTGTGCGTAAAGATGCAAATCAGGACTTTGTTTATGACCTGGTGAAAGCTTATCATGAAAACCATGACATGCTTGTAAAAACCCATGTATCAATGGAAGAAGCTGTAGAAGAAGCGATAAAGATTAATAAAGATGTTCCGCTTCATCCAGGGGCAATTAAGTATTACGAGGAAAAAGGGATAGAACTGCCGGAATCAGTTTATCCGCCAGAAATGAATAAAAAGTAAAATACCAACCTATCCCCTTTTATGGGGATAGGTGTATTTAAGAAGGTAGGTATAAAAATGAGCAAGGAAAAAACAGAGCAAATTGAATTGATCAATAAGCCTGTCCTTGAGATGCTTGAAGAAGCTGAAGAGGAGGAACAGGTCGAAAGTGCCACCGAGGCACGAAGGTTTACTGGCTGGACTAAGATTCTTTTCACCACGATTGCTGTAATCGGAGCACTGTTCCATTTATATATTTTAAACTTTCACCCGATTGATCCATGGCTATTCCGAAGCGCGCATTTACTGTTTGGAGCGGTTCTTGGTTTCATGCTCTTCCCGGGGTGGAAGAAAGCGAATGGAAAGATTCATATTGTCGATTGGGTCCTTATTCTGGCAAGCATCGGCATCTTTATCTATATATATATGAATTTAAAACAATTGCTATTCCGATTTGGTGTCCTGCCGACAACAATGGATTTTATTGTGGCATTGGCAGGAATATTGCTTGTCCTTGAACTTACAAGGAGGACAAGTGGGTGGACGCTTCCGATCCTGGCAGGTATATTCATCCTTTATGCCTTCGTCGGTCCGTACCTTCCAAGCATCCTTAACCATAGCGGCTACAGTATTGAACGCTTTACTACCTATATTTATGGTCTAGATGGTATATTCGGAGTCACGCTCGACGTTTCGTCCAAATATATTTTGCTTTTCATCATATTTGGTGCGTTTTTGCAGATGTCTGGTGTAGGACGCTATTTTATTGATTTTTCTTTTACGCTTGCTGGAGGAATGCGCGGAGGCCCGGCTAAAGTAGCCGTCATCTCCAGCGGATTGATGGGAATGATGAATGGTACATCAGCAGGTAATGCGGTTGCAACCGGTTCGTTGACGATTCCTTTGATGAAGCGAGTAGGCTATAATGGCCGTTTTGCTGCAGCAACAGAGGCAACTGCTTCGGCTGGGGGCCAAATCATGATCCCAATCATGGGAGCGGGGGCTTTCCTGATGGCCGAAATTACCGGGATCCGCTATAGCGAGATTGTTATTGCAGCGACCATTCCAGCGATCTTATACTTTCTGTCTGTATATTTCATGGTCGATTTTGAAGCAATCAAAAAGGGCATGAAGGGAATTTCAAGAAAAGATCTGCCAAGTCTGAAAAGCATTATGAAAAAGGCCTACTTGTTTGTGCCAATCATCCTGTTAATCGGAATGCTGTTAAAAGGATACTCTGTCATCATGTCGGGAACATACAGCATTCTCGCGTGTCTCGCTATCAGCTGGGTTGGCAAGGAAACAAGGATGGGATTAAAGAAGGTCCTGGAAGCTTTAGAACTTGGGATGAAAAACACAATTCAACTCTTAGCAGTTTGTGCCACCGCGGGCATTATCGTCGGGGTAATCGCCTTGACAGGTGTTGGCCTAAGATTCAGCTCCATGCTCTTTTCAGTGGCCGGAAACAGTGAATTCCTCGCTCTCTTGTTCGCCATGTTCATTGCGATTTTCCTTGGTATGGGTATGCCGACAACAGCTGCCTATGCCGTAGGTGCTTCCGTTGTTGCACCTGGATTGGTTAACCTGGGAATTGAACCGCTGTTTGCGCATATGTTCGTCTTCTACTATGCTGTCATGTCAGCCATCACACCGCCAGTCGCTCTGGCAGCCTATGCGGCAGCTGGAATTGCAGGCACTGACCCGATGAAAACGGGAGTGGAAGCATTCAGACTGGGAATTGCAGCATTCATCGTGCCTTTCATGTTTATCTACAGCCCGCAATTATTGATGGTAGGAAGCTTTATGGAAATTTCCCTTGCTGTTACCACAGCAGCCATCGGTATTTACCTTCTGTCAGCCAGTGTCCAGGGCTGGTTCGCAGGACGGCGCGCCATTTGGATCACGAGGGTTTTGCTAATCATTGCTTCCCTTCTATCAATTGATTCTGGCTTAAAGACAGATTTAATTGCGCTTGTGATCATTGCGTCGGCTGTTGCTGTCCAGCTGATCATCGTGAAAAAAGAGGCAGATAAAACACTGGCAGTCTAAATCCAAGTATTATAGCAAATTGGTAATGGAGGGATCAGGGAGTCCAGGTTAGTGGGAATTCCCTGATTCTTTTTTTCATATTGTAATGGAAAGCCAGAGTTCTGGAGCGGAAATTAACTGTTAGCCAGTTTTTGCAGCAAGCGAATCTGAAGATAACTGTACATAAAACGAATAGTAGGGAGAGATATAAATGAACCAACTAGATATATCCGTAATACCAGGTGATGGAATCGGCAAGGAAATCGTTCCTGCGACACTGCAAGTCTTAGACACTCTCGCTAACCTTCATGGCGGGGTGAAGTTCCGATACCAAACCCATTCGTGGAGCTGTGAGTATTATCTTGAACATGGCCGGATGATGTCCGAAGACGGAATTGAGCAGCTAAAGCAAACAAATGCCATTTACCTTGGGGCGGTCGGTAATCCCCAGCTTGTACCAGACCATATTTCTTTATGGGGTCTGCTGATCAAAATCCGCCGTGAATGCGAGCAGGTGATCAATATCAGGCCAGCGAAATATATTGAGGGGATCAAGTCCCCGCTTGCAGAACCAAATCATTTTGATTTTATTGTCGTCCGTGAAAATAGTGAAGGAGAGTATAGTGAATCCGGAGGAAGAATCCATAGCGGTCAGGACGAAATCGCGATTCAAAATGCGATTTTTACCCGTAAAGCGACAGAAAGGACAATCCGCTATGCCTTTGAGCTGGCACAGGGCAGAAAGGGCAGAGTCACGAGTGCAACCAAATCAAATGGAATTGTCCACAGCATGCCATTCTGGGATGGAGTCTTCCAAGAAATCAGCTCTGAATTCCCGGGGATTGAGACAGAGAGCAATCATATTGATGCTTTATGTGCCTTTTTAGTATCGAAGGCCCACCATTTTGATGTCATCGTTGCCAGCAATCTTTTTGGCGATATCCTTACTGACCTTGGAGCGGCCATCATGGGAAGCATTGGCATCGCGCCGGCAGCGAATATCAATCTGACTGGGCAATATCCTTCCATGTTTGAGCCCGTACATGGCTCAGCGCCGGATATTGTAGGCCGCGGAATAGCCAACCCGATCGGGCAGCTCTGGACCGCAAAAATGATGCTAGATCACCTTGGCCTGGACGAGCTCGGATCAATAATCCTGCGTGCAATCGAAGAATCAATAGCTGAAGGTGTAAAAACACGAGATATCGGCGGTTCTTCCAATACTCAGGAGGTCATCTCCCATATTAATTCAAAGATTCTATCCTACTAAACTGGTACCCCGATTCATCAACCAAATTGGAAAATTAAAAAACTCCCGGCTGGAATTCAACTTTCCGGCCGGGAGTTTTAAATTGCAACCATGTTTGTGAAATAATCGTACCCTTATGCAGCAGTATCGCCATCCAAAGCGCTGGCAGCATAGTCTCCATAACTTACTCTGCCTCTGCTGGCTGGACATCCGGCACGAATGATTTTTTGACCCATACTCTGGATCTCCAGCGCCAAAGCATGAGCAATCCGCGCAGCCACTCATCTGCAATGAAGGCGATCCAGATGCCGACAAGCCCCATTTCCAGATAGATCCCCAGGAAATAAGAGAGTGTTACGCTCACTCCCCACATCGACAGGATTCCCATATAAACAGGGAATTTCACGTCTCCCGCGGCCCTCAGTGAACTGATGAGGACCAGGTTGAAGGATCTGCCGGGTTCAAGGATGATTGTGAGCAAAATCAATGTGGTGCCGAGCTCGATGATGCTCATATTATCCGTGAAGATTCCAAGCAGGTCTTTTGAAAAGAAGGAAACAACCAACGCGGCAGCGATGGAAATTATAATCGCCAGCTTCAAACTCTTTAATGCGCGCTTATAAGCATTCTCGATCTCTTTTGCGCCGACCATATGTCCAATCAAAATCTGTGTTCCCTGACTGATTGCGATACTGAAAAGGAAAATGAACATCATGACATTTTGAGTATAAACTTTTGCGGTCAATGCCTGTGTTCCAAGGGCCGCGATAAAATAAGTAATCACCATCTGTGATCCATTGTAGCTCAAGTGTTCACCGGCAGATGGGATTCCGATGTTAAGCAGGTTTTTCAGATGCTTTTTTGGAAAACTGAATAGCATTGACAATGGCAACGAACCAGGTATGCGCTTTGTCATTACATAAATAGCGGCCAGCAATCCGATGATACGGCTTACAGTGGTTGAAATCGCCACACCTTCTACCCCAAGCACAGGGAAGCCGAAAGGTCCGAAGATGAAGAAATAGTTGCCGATGACGTTCAGCACGTTCATGCCGATCGTGACATACATAATGTCGCGGGTAAATCCATAGCTCCGGATAATGCTGCTGACTGTCATGATCAGGGACTGAATGAATGAAAAGCCGCCGACAATTTTTAGATAGGAATTGGCTTCATCAAACAATTCAGGGGGAAGATCCATTAATCGGAGTAATTGCTCGCTAAAAATGAAAACGGCCGCGCTCAGAACCAGGCCAAATACCAGATTTGCGCCGATCGAAACCGCAGAAACTTCACGGGCATCATCATCCATTTTTGCGCCAAGGTTCTGCGCAACCAAAATAGCAGTCCCTGTTGCAATGAAGCCGAACATGACAATGACCATCGAAAGGATCTGGTTGGATACCCCGACAGCAGCCACGGAATTATCCGAATACTGGGAAAGCATCAGCGTATCCGCATTTCCCATCAGCATATATAGAAGAATTTCTATAAAAAGTGGCCATGTAATGGCAAAAAGCGATAGTTTAGCTGTTTTATTTTTCATGTTTTACATCTCCAAGTTGTCATTCAATTCCTTAATTATACAGACTATATGTAGAATTTGAAGTGAAAAAGATTCGTTTTCCGAAAAAACTTAATTCTGAAAAATACATATTCAGAAAGCGGACTATATATTTCGTTGGATTCTGGGAGAATGCCGGATCGGTTAATAGGGTTGTCCCCTTGAAAAGTAAGAAGATAAAAATTAACCCCCTTTCCAATGGAGGAAAGGGGGATGCTGTCTTTAAAATTCGAACAATGCGAATCCGTTGGCGTCGATTTTGGCTGTAAGATCATCGCTTTCAGCAGCATATTCTTCGCCAGTATAGATATTTGTGATTTTTTTGCCTTTTAAATTAAATGGCAGATGATAACTTGCTTCCTTATCGCTCATATTCACGACAACCAAAATGGTTGTTTCGCCGTTGGATTTCGTATAGGCGAAGCAGCTTTCATTATAATCTGAAGGAATGAAGTGAAGTTCACCTTCATTGGCCAGAAGCGGATACTCTTTGCGAAGCTGGATCATTTTCTGGACGTGCGCAAACATGTCCTTGTTCTGGTCTTCTTCGTTCCACTTCATGCATTCGCGGCAGCCTGGATCCTGCGGGCCGCTCATGCCAATTTCATCACCGTAATAGATACACGGTGTCCCAATGTATGAAAGCAGTATGGTGAAAATCTGTTTAACTTTGTCTTCGTCACCGCCACATTCGGTCAGGATTCTCGGTGTATCATGACTGCCAATCAAGTTGAAGGCAACTTCATTAACGTTTTTCGGATACATATGATTGACGGTTGTCATGTTTTCAATAAATTCTTTTACTGTAATGGACCCTTTGGCAAACAGGTTCAAGATATTAGTCGTGAACGGATAGTTCATGACAGCGTCGAACTGGTCGCCTCGCAGCCATGGCATTGAATCATGCCAGATTTCTCCGAGAATGTAGAGATCAGGCTTGATTGCTTTCACTTCAGAACGGAATTTCCTCCAGAAAGAGTGATCGACTTCATTGGCCACATCAAGCCTCCAGCCATCAATATCAAACTCGCGCACCCAATAGCGCCCAACTTCAAGCAGATACTCAATCACTTCAGGATTTTCGGTATTCAGCTTAGGCATCGATTTTTCAAAGGCAAAAGTGTCATAATTCGGTCTTGGCTCCATTACTAGCGGAAATACATTAGTATGGAACCAGTCTTTATAAGGAGATTCCTCACCTTTTTCCAGAACATCCTGGAACTGAGGGAAGTAGAACCCACTGTGGTTGAAGACTGCATCCAGCATAACCTTGATGCCATGCTCGTGGCATACCTGTACAAGCTTCTTTAACGTTTCTTTATCCCCGAATTGAGGATCGATTTCCATGTAGTCAATTGTATCGTATTTATGGTTGGAATAGGCTTTGAAAATAGGCGTAAAATAAATACCGGTGATGCCGAGGTTGGCAAGATAGTCGATATTGTTGATTACACCCTGGATGTCGCCGCCAAAGAAGTTATCCCTTTCAGGAGGAGCGCTGCCCCACGGCAAAGCACCTTCTGGGTCATTGGATGGATCACCGTTGCCAAAGCGTTCAGGGAAAATCTGGTACCAGACAGTATCTTTAACCCATGATGGAGCACGGAACACATCAATATTGTTAAGGTAAGGGAAGGCAAAATAGTAGCCGGTATCATCCAATGGAGGTTCATCGTAAAACCCTTTTTCAGTAAGACAAGCTGTTTCACTGCCATCATTTAAAATAAATCCGTAACGCATCCTGCGAAAAGGAGGATTAATAGCAACAAACCAATAATCGAATAATTGATCTGAACCGCTTTTAATCATAGGAACGGTATTGGTCATCCATTTACCATCCTGCCAGTCATATGGGTCACCATTCAGAAGGGAAACTTCTTTCATATCATCTTTTTTTGTGCGAATGCGAATATGTAATTCTTCATTAGTGCAAGCGTATGCATAATTGTCTTTAGGACGGTGGTAGATCGCTTCTTTTAACAAGTGGAAACCATTCCTTTCATATTAAATTGCTGATAATGCGAAGTTCCAGAAAATTATAGAGTGAACTAATTAAATGATAGTTTTGCTCTATTCGATGAAATTTTAACGGAAAGAGCAGCAACATATCAAGATTAAAACAAGGGTAGAACACTCATTTTGAAATGTCAATCAATAAAAAGCTGATTCACAAAACTTTAATGATTTCAGCTGACTTTAAAAAAAAAATAAAAAAATTAGTTGTCAAAAAGATTTAAGTCTTTATAATAAGAAGTAGGTTGTGCAATCGTTTTCATAGAGTTGCAAACTAAATTACAAACGTTTGCACAGATTGGAATACTATCTGCACAATAAAAAGCAATTACACATTTTTAGGAGGGGTATACACATGAAAAAGGCATTGTCAATTTTCATGATGCTGGTCTTAATGATTGGCGCACTTGCTGCTTGTGGACCTAAAGAAGAAGAAAACACAGGTTCAAAAGACAACGGTGAGAAAACAGAAGACGCTTCTAAACCAGAGAAGCTAGTAGTTTGGGAAGACAAAGACAAGTCTGGCTGGCTTACAAAAGTAGCTGAAGACTTCGAAAAAGAACACGGAATCAAAATCGATTTCAAAGAAGTAGAAATGGCTACAAAAATGAAAGAACAATTACGTCTTGACGGTCCTGCGGGAACTGGCCCGGACATCATCACTCTTCCACATGACCAAATCGGTGAGCTTGCAGTTCAGGGACATATCGCTGAACTAAATGTAAGCGACGATGTGAAGAGCACTTTCTCTGAGTCTTCAATCTCAGCACAAACTTTCGACGGTAAATTATACGGACTTCCAAAGTCTGCTGAAACTCCAGTATTCATTTACAACAAAGCTCTTATGACTGAAGTTCCTGCTACAATGGAAGATCTTTACGAATTCGCAAAAACTAACACTAAAGACGGCAAGTATGGTTTCCTTGCACTTTGGGATAACTTCTACTTTGCACACGCTCCAATCGGCGGTAACGGCGGATATGTATTCGGGGAAAAAGACGGCGCTCTTGACCCTCAAGATCTTGGCTTGAACAACGAAGGTGCAGTAAAAGGTACTGAGTACATCCAGAAATGGTATACTGAAGGACTATTCCCTAACGGAATCATCGGCGAAAACGGCGGTTCTGCTATGGACGGACTTTTCAACGAAGGTAAAGTAGCTTCTGTTATGAACGGACCATGGGCATTTGGCGGCATGAAAGATGCTGGTATCGATTATGGTGCAGCTCCATTCCCTAAATTTGCTGATGGTACACCAATGAAGACTTTCATGGGTGTAAAAGGCTGGCACGTTTCTTCTTACTCTAAGAACCAGGAATGGGCTACAAAGTTCCTTGAGTACATTACAAATGACGAAAATGCTAAGTACCGTTTCGAGCAAACTGGAGAAGTTCCAACTAACGTAGCTCTAGTTGACGACCCAGCAATCGCTGAAAACGAAGGTGCTAAAGCTGTTGCACTACAGACTCAAGACGCAGTTCCAATGCCGAACATCCCAGAAATGGGCGAAGTTTGGGCACCAATGGCTAGCGCATTGCAAACTGTTGTAACAGGTAAAGCGGAACCACAAGCAGCTCTTGATTCAGCTGTAAAACAAATCGAGCAAAACATCCAGCAAAACCACGCAAAATAATAGTTATAAGGTATAGCAGTACCTCCCTTGGGGGGTACTGTTATATTTTCCAGTAATTTATTCCATTTTCTGTGTTTTCGTAACCGGTATGTGAAAAGTCACAAAGTTTACGAAAACTGCAGTAAAAAAGTCTTTCATTGAGCAAACGGTTGCGCTAGAATAGAGATAAGTTGATCAGGTGCTTCATGAGAGTGAAAACAGGAAAAATCGATACAATAAATAGTGTTGTCTCGAGCAGGTATTCCATTAAGGGAAACAATGTATTCGTTCTCATAAAGCATCTGATGCTTTTACCAAGGCCTCTTCGCAAGGATTGCAGCTTTCGCCAATGCTTTGTCCATTCTCTATCAAGCCTCTATGTAAAAGTAGCTGTTTGATCTGGTAATGGTATAAAGTTAGCATGAATAGCGGCTTACACGAGGTGCCTTAAAAAAACATAGAAAGAGAAAGGGGAATATAGGATGAAAGAGAAGTCCTATCAAACCAACCACCGCAGAATAGCAACAGCCCTTTCGATTATTCCAGGGCTAGGACAGCTATACAACAAACAATATTTAAAAGGAATCGCATTCTTAATTTTGACCGGTGCATTCTTCGGAGTGTTCGCAGACCTGCTCAACATGGGTTTATGGGGACTGTTTACACTCGGAGAGCAGACGCCTCGTGATCACTCCATCTTCTTGATGGTTGAAGGGATCCTGGCACTGATTGTCCTGATCTTTGGAATCGGTTTCTATCTATTTAACTTAAACGATGCTTATAAGACTGGCTTAAAAAGAGACATGGGAGAGCGTCTTAGTACTGTTAAGGAGCAATACAACAATTTAATTGATAATGGATTCCCATACTTAATCATGTCACCGGGATTCCTGCTTTTGATCTTCGTAGTTGTATTCCCAATTCTATTCGTAGTCTTGCTGGCATTCACTAACTATGATCTGTACCATTCACCGCCGGCAAAATTAGTTGACTGGGTCGGACTGAAGAACTTCTTTGATTTGTTCCAATTAGAATCTTGGCGTCAGACATTCTTCTCCGTACTTTCATGGACAATCATCTGGACATTCGTCGCAACTACTTTCCAGGTTGCATTGGGAATGTTCCTGGCGATTCTTGTAAACCAGAAGGATGTAAAAGGAAAGGCAATCATCCGTACAGTGTTCATTTTACCTTGGGCTGTACCAGCATTCGTATCAATCCTTGTATTTGCTGGTATGTTCAACGAATCATTCGGTGCTATCAACCGTGACATTCTTGGCTTATTTGGAATCGATCCTATTCCATGGATGACAGAGGCAATGTACACGAAAATCGCGTTGATCATGATTCAAACATGGCTTGGATTCCCGTTCATTTTCGCAATGGTAACTGGTGTTCTTCAATCCATTCCAGAAGAATTATACGAAGCAGCGACTGTGGACGGTGCGACAAACTTCCAGAAGTTCAAGAACATCACATTGCCGCTTGTGCTTTTCGCTACAGCGCCAATCCTGATTACGCAATACACGTTCAACTTCAATAACTTTAATATTATTTATCTCTTTAATGGCGGCGGACCTGCTGTGCCAGGCGCAAATGCCGGCGGCACAGATATCCTGATTTCGTGGATTTACAGCCTCACGATGACATCTGCGCAATATTCCAAAGCTGCTGCCATCACAATGCTCCTTTCATTGATCGTTATTGGAGTAGCTTTGTGGCAGTTCAAGAGAACGAAATCATTCCAAGAAGAGGATATGATGTAATATGAGTATCAAACGACAGAAATATCTCAGACTGACATTAACGTATCTTGTGATCTTATCTATGTTTGCAATCATTATCTACCCGCTCCTCTGGATTGTCGGTTCATCGTTCAATCCGGGGCAAAGCTTGTCCGGTTCTAGCATCATTCCGGAAAATGCCACGCTTGCTCACTATAAGGAGCTTTTCGATACCAGTCAAAGCGCGTACTTATACTGGTACTGGAATTCGCTGAAGGTAAGTGTACTGACAATGGTGTTTACAGTCATCCTTGTCAGCCTGACGGCTTATTCATTTTCACGCTACCGTTTCATCGGCCGTAAAAACAGCTTGATGACATTCCTGATCCTGCAGATGATTCCAAACTTTGCAGCCTTGATCGCGATTTTCATCCTTGCATTATTGACTGGGTTACTTGATACTCATCTAGGCTTGATCCTTGTATATGTTGGGGGCGCAATCCCGATGAATACTTGGTTAATGAAGGGATATCTTGATACGATTCCTAAAGAACTTGATGAATCAGCAAAAATGGACGGTGCCGGCCACTTGAGGATCTTCTTCCAGATCGTTATGCCGCTTGCGACACCAATCATTGCGGTTGTAGCATTGTTCGCGTTCATTGCTCCATTCGGTGATTTCATTCTTGCGAGAATCCTTTTAAGAACAGAAGAAAAATACACACTTGCTGTTGGTCTATATGATATGGTGGCCAAACAGTTCGGTGCAGAATTCACGACGTTCGCTGCTGGTGCAGTTTTAATCGCGGTACCGATTGCCATCCTGTTCCTGTCATTCCAAAAATACTTTGTTTCTGGTTTGACGGCAGGAGGAACAAAAGGATAATCTATTAGGGCAGAAACATTTTAAGCAAAGGCCATATTTGGTCTTTGCTTAAATTATGAGGAGGACCGGAGATGAAAAAAATGATCATCTTCATCTTGATTCCGTTTCTTCTTTTTAGCTCCCTCCCTGTAGGTGCCGCTGAAAAAGAAGGACGCAAATGGCAGGATGAAACAATTTACTTTTTAATGGTTGACCGTTTTAACAACGGTGACAATAGCAATGACTTCGAGGTTGATGCCAATGATCCAAAGGCCTATCATGGAGGCGATTTCCAGGGTGTAATCGACCAGTTGGATTATATTAAGGACATGGGTTTTACCGCTATTTGGCTGACCCCTGTGTTCGATAATGTCGACAAAGGCTACCATGGATACTGGATCAAGGACTTCTATAATACAGAAGAGCATTTTGGAAGCGTTGACAAATTCAAAGAGCTGGTAAAAGAGGCGCATGATCGTGACATTAAAATCATATTGGATTTTGTCGTCAACCATGTAGCTCCAGAACACGAGTGGGTAAATGATCCTGCCAAGAAGGACTGGTTCCATGAAAAGCAGGATATTTTTGACTGGAACGATCAGGAACAGTTAGAGAATAACTGGCTTTATGGACTCCCGGATTTGGCCCAGGAAAATCCGGAGACAAAGAAATATTTGTTAGATGCCGCTAAATGGTGGATTGAAGAAACGAATATCGACGGCTACAGACTCGATACTGTCCGCCATGTACCGGTTGAGTTCTGGGAAGATTTTTCAAAAGAAGTGAAAAGTGTAAAAGATGACTTTTATCTGATTGGCGAGGTTTGGTCTGAGGACCCAAATTATATCGCTGAATATGATAAGGCGGGAATCGATGGCTTTGTTGATTTTCCATTGAATGAGCAGCTGCGTACTGCATTTGAAAAACCTGATCAAACTTTGGACTGGCTTTTAACAACAGCGAAAAGAAATAAAGCGATATACGAAAACCCTGAATTGATGGGGAATTTTATCGACAATCATGATATGGTCAGGTTCACAAGGAAAGCGGTGCAGAACAGGCAGCATCCAGGAACAAGGTGGAAGATGGCGCTGACATATATGTATACCGCTCCAGGCATCCCGATTGTTTATTATGGAAGTGAAATCGCCCTCGATGGCGGAGAAGATCCGGACAACCGCAGACAAATGAGCTTCAGGGCTGATAAAGAATTAATCGATTACGTCACGAAAATTGGTGAACTTCGCAATGAGCTTCCTTCATTAAGAAGAGGGGATTTGGAAGTACTATATGAAAAGAAAGGCATGGCTGTTTATAAAAGGACCTATGAAGACGAAACGGCCGTCATTGCCATTAATAACACATCAAATACCCAGAATGTCACATTGACATCGGATCAGCTGGAAGATGACAAAGAACTGAGAGGCTTGCTTGCGAATGATCTTGTCAGAAGCAAGGATGGAGAATATAACCTGGCTTTGGATCGGGAAAAAGCAGAAATTTATGTTCTTGCGGAAAAAACCGGGTTGAATATTCCTTATTTACTGGCAATGGGTGCTGTATACGCTGCGTTCTTCGGTTTCATTTTCCTTCTATTTAAGAGGAGGAAGAGAAACAAGGAGCAAGGAGAATAGCCCAAATCCTGCCTGCACTGTTGTTTAATGGAGGCTTGAAAAAATAAGCAAAAAACCTGGATAATTCATTTATAATAAAGATAAGAGAATTGTTCTGGCAAAAGGGAGGGGAACTTTACGGCTGTCACAATAAAAGATGTTGCGAAGGTTGCAAATGTCGCGCCTTCAACTGTCTCTCGTGTTATCGCCAATAGTCCAAGAATCAGCGAAAAAACGAAAGAAAGAGTCAGGGAGGTTATGGATCAGCTAGGGTATCACCCGAACTTCATCGCCAGAAGCCTGGCCAGCCAATCGACTCGGGCAATCGGTCTGGTCATGCCAAGTTCTACTGATGTCGTATTCCAGAATCCGTTTTTCCCGACTGTCCTGAGAGGATTAAGTGAAGGGGCTCATTCTAAGCAGTACGCCCTTCATATGACCACTGGTAAAACAGAGGATGAAATTTTCGATGGTGTTGTCGCAATGGTTCAGGGCGGCAGAGTAGATGGTGTGGTTCTTTTATATTCAAAGGTGGAAGACAGGGTCATTGCTTATTTGAAGGAAAGAAATTTTCCTTTTGTTGTAATCGGCAAGCCTTTTAAAGATGATGAAAATACCAATTATGTTGATAATGATAACTTTAAAGCCGGAAAAGAAGTAACCGAGCATTTGATCCAGCTTGGCCACGACCGGATTGGTTTCATCGGAGGAAATCTGGATTTGGTCGTAACGGTTGAACGCCTGCTGGGTTATGAAAAAGCTTTAAGAAACTCAGGGATCCATCTGGAAGACAAGTATATTGTCAACAATGAATTCCTCCGCGAAAGCGGCCAGGATGCCGTGGAGGTATTGCTATCCCTAGAACAGCCGCCTACCGCCATGGTCGTTGCGGATGACTTGATGGCACTTGGTGTGCTGAATAAGCTGGATGAAATGGGAATTGCGGTACCCCAGGATGTCTCAATTGTCAGTTTTAACAATGTTCTGATTGCTGAAATGGCAAGACCGCCTTTGACTTCTGTGGATATTAACATTTTCGATTTAGGATACGAGGCTGCGAAATGCCTGATCCAGATCATAGAAAACCCGAATGAGCCAATCAAGCGGATTATCGTGCCGTTCAAAATAGTGACACGTTACTCTTGCGGTCATCCTAAGGATTACAAGGAAGTACTTGCATAATAAATGAACTGCACCTCCAGTTGCTGGGGGTGCAGTTTTTTCGCATTAGCCATTAACGATGGTGCCGCCATTGACGTGGATTGTTTGTCCGCTCACATAAGTAGAATCGTCGCTAGCCAGATAGACGTAGGCAGGTGCCAATTCATATGGCTGGCCGGCATGCCCCATTGGAGCGTTTGTGCCGAACTTCGCGACTTCCTCTGCTGTGAAGGTCGAAGGAATGAGCGGAGTCCAGATTGGGCCCGGAGCTACACTATTGACACGAATGCCCTGTGACGCAAGGGACATGGCTAGAGAACGCGTAAATGAAACAATTGCCCCTTTGGTTGAAGAATAGTCGATCAGCTTCTCATTACCCTTGTATGCGGTAATAGAGGAGGTATTAATAATTGTGCTGCCTTTCTTCAAATGCGGCAGGACAGCTTTTGTCAGGTGGAAAATAGAAAACACATTCGTGCGGAACGTCTTCTCCAACTGGTCTGCCGAGATATCGAGCAGACTTTTTTGCGGATGTTGTTCTGCTGCATTATTGACCAGGATATCAATTTTACCGAACTCATCAAGCGTTTTCTTCGTCACTTCCTCACAGAAATGCTCACTGCCGATATCACCAGCAAGCAGCAGGCATTTCCGGCCTTCAGCTTCGACTAGTTCCTTTGTCGTTTGCGCATCTTTGCTTTCCTCAAGATAGACAATCGCTACATCCGCGCCTTCTTTTGCATAATAAATCGCAACCGATTTGCCGATACCGCTGTCTCCTCCAGTAATAAGGGCAACTTTACCAGCAAGTTTTTCAGATCCTTTATAATTCTCATCAACAGATTTTGGCTCAGGATTCATTTCCGGTTCAGTACCAGGCTGATGATCCTGGTGCTGAGGCGGAAAGCCCTGTTTTTTATTATTTTCATTAGACATAGACTATTCACTCCTTTTTTATGAGTCACCTTTTATTAAATTCCTTTAAAATCCAGATTAAAAACATGGAAATTACTTCTTCTGAGAGATTTACTTTAAAAATGAAGAGCAAGATATTTTTTAATCAGGAAGACGATGACGGACAAAAAAGGGGAGAACGACCCTTGTTCCTGTCCGTCATAAAAGCGATGATGGACAAAAAAGAGAAGACGCCACTTCTTTCTGTCCGTCATGAAGGTGATGACGGACAAAAAAAGAGAGAAAGACCAGGTTTCTGTCCGTCATGAAGGTGATGATGGACAAAAAAGAGAGAAAGACCAGGTTTCTGTCCATCATGTTGGGATAATGGACAAACAACCAAAAGCGGCCCCCTATAAAAGGGAGCCGCTCCATATTAATTACTGTAGTTTATTTTTAAAGATTGAATAAGTTTTATAACCGCCTGTCAGGTTTTTGACCTTAAAGCCGTTTTGCTGTAGGATACGAGAAGCTAGGTAACCTCTTAATCCAACCTGGCAAGTGATCAGGATTGTTTCATCCTTTGGAAGCTCATCAAGACGATTGCGCAAATCATCAAGCGGAATATTCTTTGAGCCTTCAATTTTGCCATCTGCGTGCTCTTTTTCAGTACGGACGTCAATCATGAACGCACCGTCCTTGACTAAATCGTCGACTTCATAGTGCTGGACCGTTTCGATTGTACCATCCACAATATTGGAAGCAACGTAACCAGCCATATTCACTGGATCTTTTGCAGAAGAGAATGGTGGTGCGTATGCAAGCTCAAGCTCTTGAAGGTCATAGACGCTCAAACCGCCCTTGATAGCCGTTGCGATAACATCAATACGCTTGTCAACACCATCTTTACCGACTGCCTGTGCACCATAGATCTTGCCAGTCTCTCTGTCGAAAATAACCTTAAGAGAGATTTGCTCTGCGCCAGGATAGTAACCAGCGTGAGATAGCGGATGGATATGGACTACCTCATATGGGATGCCCAGTCTGCGCAATAGTTTTTCGCTGTTGCCAGTCGTAGCAGCAGTCAATTCGAATACTTTAACGATTGAAGTGCCCAGTGTACCTGGATATGCGATTTTACGGCCATTGATATGATGTCCGACAATATGCGCCTGGCGGTTTGCTGGCCATGCGAGTGGAATCATTGTTGGCTGTCCATTGATATAGTCAGTAACCTCGATTGCGTCTCCCATTGCATAGATTGATTCGTCAGATGTCTGCAGGTATTCATTTACCTTGATACCGCCGCGTTCTCCAAGTTCAAGGCCAGAGTCAGCTGCAAGCTTGTTTTCTGGACGGACACCGATTGACAGGATGATCAGTTCAGAATCAAGAATCTTTCCGCTTTCAAGAACAACCTTCGTGCCGTTCTCTTGAACATCAGTGATTCCGTCTCCAAGAATCAGCTCAACGCCATTCTTTCTTAACTCATCTTCAACGATTGCTGCCATTTCTGGATCAACCGGCCCCATAACCTGTGGCAATTTCTCGACTAGAGTGACATTGACTCCAGCGTGTACCAGGTTTTCAGCCATTTCAAGACCGATAAAGCCACCGCCGATCACGACTGCATTAATCGGTTTGTGATCTTCAAGATATGCCTTGATTTTATCCATATCCGGAATGTTTCTAAGCGTAAATACATTTGCGCTTTTTAAGCCTTCAATAGGAGGAACGATTGGTTTCGCTCCTGGTGATAAAACTAGAACGTCATAGCTTTCTGTGTATTCTTCACCAGTTTGGACATGTTTAATAGAAACAGTTTTTTCTTCACGGTTTATTGCAGTCACTTCAGAGAAATTGCGGATATCCAGGTTGTAACGTGCATTCATTCCTTCAACTGTTTGCAAAAGCAATTTTTTGCGGTCTTCAATAACGCCGCTGATATGATAAGGCAGTCCACAGTTTGCGAAAGAAATGAACTCTCCTCTTTCAAAAAGAACGATTTCAGCTTGTTCATCAAGTCTTCTTAGTTTAGTTGCTGTAGTTGCTCCACCTGCTACGCCGCCGACGATTACGATTTTTTTACCCATTGTATTGTCATCCTTTCGGTTGAAAAATTTTATGTGTGTTATACCCCTACTGGTATATTAACGTGAAAATAGGGGGAATCCAATAGAACTTTGTGAAGGATTTGTGAATGTTTTACCAAATTAAGTATCCATGACCGACTAATGTCACATCAAAGACCAATACATTCATTTTAACGTGTAAATAGGGTAATACCATGGGCGGTTTGTGAACCATTCATGACTTTTCTAAAAATCAAAAGCGGACAATGCTCCCATAGTCCGCTTTTTAACCAACATTATTAAGTTTTTGCACTTTTTTAACGATAATTCACGAATTGAACATCTACAGTAAGATCTGCATCTTTGACAGCGGTAATGATTTTTTGAAGATCATCACGGTTTTTGCCTGTGACGCGGACTTGGTCATCCTGTACCTGGCTCTTGACCTTCAAGCCACTGTTTTTGATGATTGTATTGATCTTCTTTGCGTTCTCTTTATCGATTCCCTGTACGAGCTTGGCTCTTTGTCGGACCGTTCCTCCTGAAGCGCGTTCGACTTTCCCATAGTCTAAATTTTTTATCGGAATGCCTCGTTTAATCATTTTGCTGAATAGAACATCCTTCAACTGGTCAAGCTTGTATTCATCATCGGAAACCAGGACAAGTTCTTCTTTATCAAGTGAGATATCACTCTTGCTGCCCTTAAAATCGTAGCGATTCTGGATTTCTTTCATTGCGATGCTGATTGCATTCGTGACTTCAGACATTTCTACCTTGGATACAATATCAAATGAACTCTCTTTAGACATGACTACCTCCGAAATAAGGGGAATTTGCTGCGCCGGGAGACAATGGCTGTCCAGGCGCTTTCGCTTTTGCTTACATTATAGTAAAATATAGCAGTTCAAACAACTTTACGTAATTTAGAGCGTTTTGCCTGATTATAAAAGTATAAACTTTTTTCATTCAGATTAAAGTCTAGCTGCAGCGCCTAGCCCCTCGATCGTTTCGGTCCGCCCAATGAGGTCAAAGAACGACTTCACCGGTCGGTCCTCCAACGCTATTCGGGGCTGACCAAGGCGCTTACGCTTTCTTATTTGGGTAAAATGTTAATAACAAGGCAGGAGGGATTATATGTCCTTGAACGAATATACAGGTCAGACTTTAGAGCTGACCGTAGCGAGAATTGTTGATTTTGGTTACTTTTTAACGGACGGGGAAGAGGACGTGCTGCTTCATTCAAATGATACGGACAGGTCATTTGGAGAAGGAGACAAGGTAGAGGTCTTTTTGTTTGTGGAATCAAGAGGCAGACTGGCTGCGACCACAACGATACCAAAAGTTCAGGTAGGTGAATACGATTGGGTACCGGTCGTGGATGTCAAAGAAGGGATCGGCATATTCCTTGATATTGGCATCAGCAAGGATGTTTTGCTTGGCGAGGAAGATCTGCCAGTTGTAAAATCGGTCTGGCCTAAAGAAGGAGACCTCCTTTATATCACGCTTCGAGTCAATCGCAACAATATGATTTACGCACGTATGGCGACGGATCCTGTCATTCAGGAAATTTCCGAAAAGGCCACAAGAAGCGACTTTAATAAAAATGTCCATGGCTATGTATACCGAACAGCAAGGGTGGGCAGCTGGATGATCACTGCTGAAGGCTTTAAAGGCTTCATCCATGAATCACAGCGCCGCACTGAGCCGCGTATTGGCCAGAAAGTAGAGGGAAGGATAATCGACGTTAAACAGGATGGATCTGTCAATATCTCGCTTTTGCCGCGCAAGCAGGAAGCTCTGGATGAAGACGCCGAGAAAATTATGGAATACCTGGAGCTCCGTAACGGCGCAATGCCGTACCATGACAAGAGCATGGCCGAGGACATCCAGGAACGCTTCGGGATGAGCAAAGGCTCCTTCAAGAGGGCTATGGGAAGACTTATGAAGGAAGGAAAGATCTATCAGGAGGACAATTGGACGTATAAAAAAGAAAAATAGAGCCGGTCGGCTCTATTTTTTTATGGATTCAATTAAATAGTTAGTTCAAGTTATTATTAAAGATGATCTGTTTTTTTGGAGTATTGATTCTTGCCTGCTTTACGGTTCTTTTCACGCATCATATTTTTCTCGTGGCGAAGGGCATTGTTGTCCTTTGCCTTTTTGTCGTTATCAGATGTATGTGGCATATAAAAAACTCCTTTCAGGTTAGGTTCACTTTATTTTCCCTAAAACCCGAAAGGAGTATGTAAATTATGAAGACAGTTTATTTAAGAAGAAAATAGCAATCGTACCTGGCCCTGTATGGGAACCGACCGCTGCACCAATCGAAGTGATGAAAACATTCTTTGCATTTAGCTCTTCAAGAATCATATTCTTCATCTCGGTGGCTGTTTCTAAATCATCCGCATGGCTGATGCCGACGACTTGGTTTTCAAATTCAACACCGCGTTCCTTCATGACTTCAATGATCCTGCGAAGAAGCTTTTTCTTTCCGCGGATTTTTTCAATCGGAACCAATTTCCCATCTTCCACATTAAGCAGCGGCTTGATATTCAACAGGCCCCCGACAAAAGCTGAAGCTTTGGATACGCGTCCGCCTTTTGCAAGATGGTCAAGGTCATCAACAGTAAATAAATGCTCCATATGCTCGCTTAGGAATTGGACAGCTTCAACGATTTCATCCTTTGAAAAATTCTCCTTCGCCATCCGTGCTGCTTCCATGACAACCAGCCCTTGTCCAAGTGAGGCACATTTTGTATCAATGATTGATAAATTAAAGTCGGGATAGTCCTCCTTGACCTGCTCGGCAATCATGACGGCTGTCTGATATGTTCCTGACAATTGTGAAGAGAAAGCTATGTATATTCCATCCTGTTTGTTCTCGGCCAATTCCGTAAAAACTTCTTTAAAACCAGCAGGAGAAGCCTGTGAGGTTTTCGGAAGGTTGCCAGCGCGGATTTGATCGTACACTTGCTTTGGCTGGATCGTTCGCAGGTCCTCATATTCAGTGTCATTAATATGGACCTTCAACGGGAATAGTATTGCATCATTTTCTTCATAAAAACTCAATGGCAAATCACATGCACTGTCAGCCATGATTTTTACTGACATCACTTTCACCTGCTTTCAACCTTTTTATGTTAATAGTTTATAGGGAATATCGCAAAAAGACAATTAAATATAGTGATTTTCGGCAAAATAGGGGTACAGGATGAATAGAAAAGAATAAGGGGGATTTACATGGTCTGGTTGGAAACAAAAAAAATCATCATCGTGGTGATTGGAGCGTTCCTGAATGCTCTGTCACTGAATTTCTTTTTAATTCCGGCAAATGTTTATGCCAGCGGCTTTACCGGGATCGCGCAGCTCGTATCGAGCATACTTGGAGCATTCGCGCCATTTAATATTTCTACCGGTATTCTTCTATTATTATTGAATATTCCGGTAACCATTCTTGGTTGGATGAAAGTAGGAAAATCTTTTACATTTTACAGTTTTATCTCCGTACTGCTCTCATCATTCTTTCTTGAGATCATTCCGGTAAAAGAAGTTTCGGGCGATATCCTGCTGAATGCCGTTTTTGGGGGAGTCATCGCTGCGATCGGAGTGGGACTGACCTTAAAATGGGGGGCTTCCACAGGCGGAATGGATATCATTGCAATGGTGCTGTCTCGAATGAATGATCGCCCGGTTGGTACATATTTCTTTACCTTGAATGGCATCATTATAATGACAGCGGGCTTTGTATTTGGCTGGGAAAACGCTCTTTATACTCTAGTGGCTCTTTATGTTTCCACCCGGGTGATTGATGCGATTCATACACGCCATGAAAAATTGACGGCGATGATTGTCACGAAAAAATCGGATGAACTAAAAAAGGCCATCCATGACAAACTTGTACGCGGTATCACGCTGCTGCCCGCCAAGGGAGCTTTTTCAGGTGAACAGAAGGAAATGCTCATCATTGTCGTAACAAGGTATGAATTGTATGACCTGGAACACATTATCAAGGAAGTGGATCCACATGCATTTACCAATATTGTTGAGACAGCAGGGATCTTCGGCTTTTTCCGAAGGGAGTAATTACTGAAACGGAGGTACTGTTAATGAGGAAGCTCAGTTTGATGATCATTTTACTTTTAATGGCGGTGGCACCTGCCCTGGCAATAGGGGAAGAAAAGCAGTCACCAGTAAATCTCGAATACAGTTTTTACATAGACCCCATAGCTGGTCCAGAAAAAGCTGAATTTGAGATTGTCCTGCAAAACCAGGGCAGTACAGAGATAACGTTTGAATTCCCAACCTCTCAAAAATACGAAATTACGGTCGTGGACGGAAAGAATCAGAAGGTCTATCAATATTCAGATGGAAAGTCTTTTGCACAGGTTTTTGAAACATTGACTTTGAAACCGCAGGAAAAAATGAAATGGGTGGAAGACTGGGATTACTTCAGTGCAGGTAAAAGAGTCCAAGAAGGAGAATACAGTGTAACTGCACAGTTAAAAGCAACCAGCGTCAACGGCAAGCCGGTTGGGGATAAAAAGCTGCTTACAGATACAAAGACAATGTATATTCCTGGGGAGAATCCCGTTTTTAAAAGCGTTGTTTCAGAGGGCGGCAAGGGGATTTATAAAATAATGGGTGAGGCCAGGCCACTCAATAGGAAGTTCTATTACACAGTTGAAGATGGTCATAACCAGCTGATTGCCGAAACAGTACTTGTCCCTGGTGCAAAATATCCGCAATGGAAGCCTTTCACACTGGACGTTTCCATACCTGAAAGCAAGCTTCCGCAAAATGGATCCCTTATTCTCAATTTGTATGAACGCAGCAAGGACGGCGAAATCATCCATACGTATCCAGTGCTGCTCGAAAGATTTAATCCAAATAACTAACAAAGCAAAAGCTGGCGGAATCCCCGCCAGCTTTCACTTTTTACTTGCCTTCAATTGAATTCAGCTCGTCCTGAAATGACCGAAGCTGCTCCTTTTCAGCCATTGTCGTGTTGGCATAGGCTGAAGAAAGAGCATTTTTTGCAGTGCTGATGGCTGCAGACTGTTCCGCAGGCTCCGCAGTTTTAGCTAATTGGACAGCCTTCCTTGCTTCCTGAAAAAGCCTGTTTCCCATTTAAATTCCCCCTAAAGAGGACTCTCTGACATTTGCCATCTTTTGAGCTTCAGCCTCGGCATACGTGGTGTGGTAAGGGATTCTTTCATCATGCTTGGAGACAGTATCTACCCCTTGCTGTACAAAACGCTTGGATTTATTGCTTTTACCCATCGTTTTACCCCTCCATCTACGAGCGGATTTGAAACAGACAGTTACGCTGCTTCGTTTTTAGTATGCTCTTTTGACATGAAAACAAACGGTTCTCAGCCAAGTTCGAAATGGAATGTACAAGCAATGTTTAGCATTTATCGGACAAATGCAAGGGGAAACATGGGGAAAAGCGTCCGATAGGCCCTTCTAACGGACAAACGCCAGGGGAAACAGCGGAAGAATGTCCGATAGAGCCCTTCTAACGGACAAACACCAGGGGAAACAGCGGAAGAATGTCCGATAGAGCCTCTCTAATGGACAAACGCAAGGAGAATCAGCGAAAAAGTGTCCGATAGAGCCTCTCTAATGGACAAACGTGAGGTAATCAACAGAAAAATGTCCGATAGAATTTTCTACCGGACATTTTGGTTTTTCTTATAGAGCTTTCAAATTCAGCAAATCGTTCAAATAGACGCCAATGCCGTCTTCTTCGTTTGTTAATGTCATGTCGTTCGCGATGTTCTTGACCTCGTCAACGGCATTGCCCATGGCGATTCCGCGGCCTGCGTATTCAAGCATTTCTAAATCGTTGTCCTCATCACCAAAAGCAATGATTCGCGCGGCAGGGATTTGGAAATAATCAGATGCTTTCTTTAAGCCCACTGCTTTGTTTAAACCGCTCTTAACGATTTCAACGACGTGGAACGGAGCAGCCCAGCTTCTGTGGTCGATCACTTCGGCATGGACATCTGACAAGTGTTGACGGATTTTACGGACGTCCTCTTCGTCAGAGTGAATTAGCATGGAAGTTGGTGAGGCCTTTAAGTACCTTCTCAAATCACCTGTAGTGATGTTTGGATTACCCATATTAAATATGTCCATTAGTTTTTCATCGTGATAGTGGACATATACATCGTCAATTACTTCGGCAATGATATTGTGGAATTTAAAATCATCAAGTGCCTCTACAATATCTTTGGCCACATCGATTGAAAGCGGAGAATGATGGACTCCCCAGCTGTTATCGAGCGGGTGATGGATGAATGCGCCATTAAAATTAACAATTGGCGTATCAAGTGCAAGCTCATGGTAATACATCTCGCTGGATCGGAATGGTCTTCCCGTTGCGATCATGACAACATGTCCTGCTTCCCGCGCTTTTTTAATCACGTGCTTGTTTTTTTCGGAAATTGTTTTATCATCTGTTAATAATGTTCCGTCAAGATCTAATGCAATTAAATGTTTTTCAGCCATAAATACTCCTTCTTTAAACTAATATTTTTCTTAGTGTCTCATTACCGCGCTTGTCGGGGCTAACCAAGGCGCTTTCGCTTTTCATATTGTCCAGCTGCGGCTCCTAACTCCTCGAGACGTATCGATCCTGCCAATGAAGTCAAAGAGCGACTTCACTGTCAGGCCCTCCAACGCTTGTCGGAGTTGGGCAGTCGCCTCCGCTTTTCTAATGATATGCGTATGATTGGCTCTTTTTTCGTAAGAGTTCTACAATACATATATTGGTTGATGGTTAATTGGTCTTATAACCACTATGGTAACCATTTTACATATAAATTGTAAAAAAATCATTTTAGATACTTAAAAGAGCGGTAAATTTAATGCCCGCTCTCTTCAGGAGGGTCAATCATTGATTGTAGTCGAAAAGAAAACCATTCAACATATTCCCGTTCTCCACATCGTAAAACAAAAGCAATTTAAGGAGAAGATGCCTTTGATTGTTTTTTTTCATGGGTTTACGAGCACGAAGGAACGAAACATGCATTATGCTTATCTTTTTGCCGAAAAAGGATTCAGGGTCATCATGCCTGAGGCGAAATATCATGGAACACGCAGCGAAGGTTTTTCAGAGGCTGAGCTGAGTTATCGCTTTTGGGATATTGTCATCACTTCAATCGAGGAGCTTTCGACGATCAAGCAAGAGTTGGTTGAAGAAGACCTGGTGGATCCATCTAGGATTGGGGTTGCCGGAACATCTATGGGCGGCATTACGACACTTGGCGCATTGGCAAAGTACGAGTGGATTAAAGGTGGTGTCAGCTTGATGGGAAATCCATCATTTGAGCAGTTCGCGTTATGGCAACTGAACGAAATGGAAAAAAGGAATGTTCAGATTGGGCTATCACAAGAACAAATATCAGATTTGCTGAATCAGCTTAAACAGTACGACCTGAGCCTGCGGCCTGAAAAATTGAACCAACGTCCATTGCTATTCTGGCACGGAAAATTAGATCCGGTTGTCCCATATCAAGCTGCTTATCATTTTTATGAGCAAAACAGGAAAAGCTATGAGGGAACAGAAGGGAAGTTTGAATTCATTACAGACGAAAATGCAGGACATAATGTGTCAAATTCAGGTGTGGAGGCAACGGCAAATTGGTTTGAAAAACATATTTGATGCCTTTCCGCTTTAAATGCTTATAAATCATTGTTATGATAGTAATAGGTTACAGCAATAAAAAAGGAGTGTTCACCGATGGATGAAGAATTAAAAGATAGCATTATGGGTGCGCTTGAGATGGTCGTTGACCCTGAACTTGGCGTCGATATCGTTAATTTAGGGCTTGTATATGATGTGGATTTGAACGAGGAAGGACTTGCGACAGTGACAATGACGTTGACGTCTATGGGCTGCCCGCTTGCAGGCACGATCGTTGAGCAGGTAAAACTGGCTCTTGCCGATCTTCCAGAAGTTAAAGATACTGAAGTAAATATCGTTTTCAACCCGCCATGGTCGAAAGACATGATGTCCCGTTATGCAAAAATTGCCCTAGGCGTGAGGGATTAAGACATAACATAGGGCTCTGTTAAAGCCCGATGTTGTTTTAAAGCCCTGTTGATTGTAGTGGAAGGCGCGTAGACTCCTCCGAAAATACTAACGCATTTTCATCGTGCGTGGGCAATTCGAGGAAGCTCAATCAATGTCCTGCGGGATCAGCTGGACAGGTGAGACCCCGCAGGCGCCAACGGCGACGAGGAGGCTCACCGCCGGCCCCGCGAAAGCGAAGCACCTGGAACGAAAATCAACGGTCGAGTTTAACAGAGTCTAACTTTTAAGCAGCAGGAACACTCCGAGACCAGTGAAAAAGTCTAATTAAAGGTCCCTTTTCTCACTTATTCTGTTTTTATCCATGAAAAACCCCCTGAATGGTATAATGGGTACGACCAAATACCGACCATTAGGGGGTTTTTCTTGTGCTTCGACTAGAGCCAAAGCAATCAAGTTTTCACTCCGTATTATACGATAAAATACCAGAAAATCATATTCTTAAGAAGATTACTACTGTTGTAGATTTCAGTTTTATTAATGAACTACTGATCGATAGCTATTCCAAACGGTTTGGACGTCCTGCAAAAGAACCTGAGTTGATGTGTAAACTTCTATTTCTACAACATCTATATAATTATTCCGATGAACAAATCAAGGCGGAGGCAGAATTAAATCTTGCTTATCTGTATTTTCTTGGCCTCAATCCGGAAGATACCCTCCCTGATAAAAGTCTTCTTTCCAAATTCAGGACCCACCGTCTAGGAGAATCCACATTAGACGAAATCATTACTGAGATTGCACGACAATGTGTGGAACAAGGGATCCTTGAAGGGAAGAGTGTGAGCATTGATGCCACCCATATTGAAGCAAATACAATAAAGAAGACACCTGAAAGATTAATGAAGCATATCGCCAAGAAAATCGTTGGTGCCTATGAAATTGAATCGGGTCACTCCTTGGAAAATATACCGGAGGTACCAGATTACCAGGACATTCCGGATCACCATGAAGCCAAGAAGGTCATGAAACAATACTTGGAAACCGTCATTGATGAAGCAGAAAAAAACATTTCAGGCCATGAACAGGAAACCCAGCAGATGATCCAGAAAGCGAAAGACATCCTCAGTGACCCGAAATTCATGAATCAAAAAGGCATTCGATCACTTATAGATGAAGATGCGAGGGTTGGACGAAAAAGTAAAACCCAGGATTTTTATGGCTATAAAACAGAGTTCGTTATGACAACGGATGAGCGAATTATCACTTCAGTCCGAACATCAGATGGCGCTTATATGGATGGCGGTTACGCAAAAGAAATGTTAAAAGATACCCTTAAATCAGGTATGAACATCGATGAAGTTTATGGAGATAAGGCCTATTTCAGAAAATACATTCTCGATGACATACAGGAACTTAATGCCCGACCATACATACCAGTTAGCTCCCTAGTATACAGGCTGGATGAAAGTGAATTTACCTATAATAAAGATTCGGATGAATGGCAGTGCAGCCAGGGGAATACAACACTAAATAAAAAACGCTATAAATCAAAGAGAAAAGATGGTGTCAGAGAGGGCTATAAGTATTACTTCGAGATCAACCAATGTAAGGCCTGTCCCTTGCATGATGAGTGTGCAAAGACCAGCGCGAGAAGAATCTTGGTCGTTGGATTGAACACCTCTGAATTTTATGAAATATCCCAGTATCAAAAAACTGAGGAATTTAAGAAAAAGTATAAAAAGCGAGCAACCATCGAAGGGAAAAATGCGGAGCTTAAAAGGTTTCATGGCCTATCCCGAGCCAGGGGGTATGGTCTTTTAAGTGTGTCTGTACAATCAAAATTAGCCGCAATAGCAGTAAATTTAAAGAGGATAGCGGCGATCGCTTCCTCTTTTTTACTGCTTATTTCGGTGAAATCTATGTAAATTGGAGTTCATTTCAAATGAGCTAACAAAAGGGAAAGAAAAAAGAGTGGTTTTTCACTGGTCTCGGAACACTCCTGCTGCTTTTTTCTATTGTTGGTTTTCTTAATCCAGCTCCAGCGCCTAGCCCCTCGAGTCGCTTCGGTCCGCCCAATGAAGTCAAAGAACGACTTCAATGGTCGGCCCTCCAGCGCTTGTCGAGGCTGAACGAGGCGCTTGCGCTTTTTGTTCTTCAGGTCACAAAATTGTCATACAAAATGGCGATAAGAGGTCCATTTATGTGAGTTAGTTCACTTAATCATGTTGGAAACACTTATATACTTCTTTTATAGAGAAGTACTTAAGGAGGCGCCAATGATGTTCGATAGAGATTTTAACAAAGACCCATTCATTGTGATTTGGGAACTAACCAGAGCCTGCCAATTAAAATGCCTGCACTGTCGTGCGGAAGCACAATATAGAAGAGATCCGCGTGAATTGTCCTTTGAAGAAGGTAAAGCGCTGATTGACCAAATATATGAGATGAATAATCCGATGCTTGTGTTCACGGGTGGAGACCCATTGATGAGGGAAGACGTTTTTGATATCGCCGAATATGCGGTGAAAAAAGGTGTGCGTGTTTCAATGACACCAAGTGCGACACCTAATGTGACGAAAGAAGCGATTGAAAAGGCGAAGTCAGTTGGATTGTCCCGCTGGGCTTTCAGCATTGACGGACCAACAGCTGAAGTCCATGATCACTTCAGGGGAACAGCAGGTTCTTTTGATTTAACGATGGAAAGAATCAAGTACTTGCATGAACTGGAAATCCCGATTCAAATCAATACTGTCATTTCACGGTATAATATTGAGTATTTGGATGAAATGGCTAAGATGGTCGAAGATTTGGATTGTGTACTTTGGAGTGTGTTTTTCCTAGTTCCGACAGGACGCGGACAGGAAAAGGACATGATCTCTCCGGTGGAGCATGAGAAAGTCTTCACCTGGCTGTATGATCTAAGCAAAAGGGTTAAGTTTGACATTAAAACAACAGCTGCACAGCATTATCGCCGGGTTGTCATCCAGCAAAAAATGCGCGAAGCAAAGGATCATACAGAAGAAATTGATTATTTGACTGCACTGACAAAGGAAGGGTTGACTGGCTCTATCGACGGCCTTGGCCGTGCGCCAAAAGGTGTCAATGATGGCAATGGTTTTGTCTTCATTTCCCACGTAGGAGATGTATACCCAAGCGGACTGCTGCCTGTAAAAGCAGGGAACGTAAGGGAACAACCCCTTGCAGATATTTACAGGGATTCTCCAGTCTTCAAATCATTAAGGAATCCTGATGAGTACAAAGGAAAATGCGGAGTGTGCGAATTCAGGCATGTATGCGGGGGGTCTCGTTCAAGAGCATACGCCATGACCGGTGATTACCTGGAGAGCGAGCCATTCTGCGTTTACATCCCTAAAGCGTTGAGAAAGCAAAAACAGGAGAGCTGACAAAGCTCTCCTGGGGAACAATAAAAAAAGCGAGTGATGTCATCAGGACATTCACTCGCTTTTTTTTATATTAATCCAGCTCCAGATCCTAGCCCCTCGAGACGTTTCGATCCGCCTAATGAAGTCAAAGAAGGACTTCACCGGTCGGCTCTCCAACGTTTGTCGGGGCTGACCAAGGCGCCTGCGCTTTTCTTAATCAATTGAACAAAAGACTGCCGGGCAGTTTTCACAGCCTATTTCCTGGCGTAAATAATCTACATCATGTACGAGGATTTTCCCTTTTTTAATTGAAATGATTCCTTCTCGCTTCAGGTCGTTCAAGATCCGGTTTGTACTTTCGCGTGAAGTTCCGCAGAAATTGGCCAGCTCCTGGTTAGTCAGTGGCAGGTCGATCAAAATGCCGGTATCTTTCTGGACACCATAGCTGTTTGTCATTCGGATCAAGGTAGAGAATAATGCACCTTTTTTCCCGTTAAGAACCAGGTCGCGGAATTTAGTCTGCGTTTTACGGAAATGATCGCTCATCCACTTCATGAATTCAAAAGCAAGTGATGGATTGTGGAAAATCTCCTTTTCGATCACATCTTTTCTGATGGCTGCGATTTTCGCATCTTCGAGGACCAGCGCACTTAAGAGATACTTAGGTGCATCAGTAAAAAGTGTCAACTCTCCGCAAATATCATTTTCTCCGCAAATTCTTAAGGCAAGCTCGCGGCCATCCTGAGTGACTTTGCTGATTTGGACCTTGCCGCCCAGGATCAAATAAAGCTCTTCTGCCTCCATGCCTTCCTGGAACAGGTACGATCCTTTTTGCACTTGGATAGTACGGTCGGCAAACTGGAGTAATTCTTTAATTTCAATTGAATGAGTTGCTTTAGTTGTGTTTGGCATGGTCATCACCCTTTTTTTGAATTTAAAAAGCATTGATCTCACTTTGAGAATTGTCTAGCTCCTGCGCCTAGCCCCTCGAGACGTTTCGGTCAGCCAAATGAAGTCAAAGAGCGACTTCATCGGTCGGCCCTCCAACGCTAGTCGGGGCTAACCAAGGCGCATCCGCTTTTCTTTTTTTCCGTGGCTTCTCTTTATTGACCCAATAATAACACCGGGATAGTGTTAACTAAATGGTGATTAAGGAAATGTCAAAATCTCGTCACATTATAAGACCATTTTGTTCACATTTTCGAAACAAATTCAGTCAGCTTATCTATATTATATCGATAATAAAAGTCGGGTGTTTCAATTGTTTAGAGACAACTGTGACAGTTTATTGAACACTGCTGAGGATGTGAAGTTCGTCATATCTTATATTTTTGATTTTTCTTACTATTTAACAAAGGAACGTCTAGGACTGAATTTGTTGGGTAGAGGAGGAAACATGATCACAAAAAAAATTCAATTACCGCTTCAAACGTTGAGTCTTGTCGCCGGATTTATGGTATGGGTGATTTTATCTGCATTAATGCCGTTCATTAAAGAGGATATTCTGCTTTCTGCGAACCAGGTTGCAATGGCCACGGCCATTCCCGTCGTCCTCGGTTCTGTCCTGAGAATTCCAATTGGATTCTGGACTAACAAATATGGAGCGAGAAAACTGTTTTTTACTAGCTTTTTATTCCTTCTGTTTCCGGTTTATTTCATAAGTATCGCTGATTCCTATACAGATTTATTGATTGGAGGCTTGTTTGTCGGAATCGGGGGAGCCATTTTCTCTGTAGGCGTAACCTCACTGCCGAAATACTATCATAGAGAACGACATGGTTTCGTGAATGGTATATATGGAGTAGGAAACCTGGGAACTGCTCTTACAACTTTTACTGCACCCGTTATTGCAGCTCAGTTCGGGTGGCAGACAACAGTCAAGTTTTTCATGTTCTTGCTGATCCTTTTTGCGTTACTGAACTTTTTCCTCGGTGATAAAAAAGAACCTAAAGTTGTGACTCCTCTGGGTGAGCAAATCAAAAGCGTTTACAAAAATCAGAAGCTTTGGGCACTGTGCTTATTTTACTTCTTAACTTTTGGTTCATTTGTAGCCTTCACGATCTATTTGCCAAACTTTCTTGTGTCTCATTTTGGGCTTGATAAAGTAGATGCTGGGTTAAGGACTGCAGGTTTCATTGCGCTGGCAACATTTTTCAGGCCGATTGGGGGCTGGCTGGGTGATAAATTCAATTCATTTGTCATATTGATGGTTGTGTTTGCTGGAATGACCATATCAGGCATCCTGCTTTCATTTACGCCATCGTTGACACTATATACGATTGGCTGTCTCACAGTCGCAATCAGTGCCGGCATCGGGAATGGAACTATTTTCAAGCTTGTACCGCTTTATTTTTCAAAGCAAGCCGGGATCGTCAACGGAATCGTTTCAGCAATGGGAGGATTAGGAGGTTTTTTCCCGCCGCTAATGCTGGCATTCCTATTCAACCTTACCGGACATTACGCAATAGGTTTCATGGCTTTATCACAAGTTGCCCTGGCAAGTTTGATCATTGTGATCTGGATGTACTATCAGGATAAATTAAGTCTAGCTAAAAATATCATCGACCACACAGCAGAGGGAATCATGATTACAGATGTAAAGGGAACGATCGAAAAAGTAAATCCAGCCTTCACGACTGTAACAGGCTATAGTGCAGAGGAAGTCATTGGGGAAAACCCTCGCCTCCTGCAATCCGGTAAGCATGGGGCAGACTTTTACAGGGAGATGTGGAAATCCGTAAAAGACAATGGATTCTGGCAGGGGGAGATCTGGAACAAGAAGAAAAACGGTACAATTTATCCTGAATGGCTAACAATCAGCCCTGTGAAAAATGAAGCAGGTGAAATTAAGAACTTTGTCGGCATGTTCAGTGAATTGACCGTGAAAAACGAATAAGCATTTTTAAAAGACTGCGTCCTTGATGCAGTCTTTTCCTTGCTCTATCAAAATGAATAAACTTTTGAACGACCGATGCACTTGCACTTCCCTTATGATATTATGACAACATGATGACAATTCAACATAAAAACACTATCCTGGCAGTTTTTATGTTGTAATATAGACATAAGGATTAAATTTACTATTCTAATAGAGGACTATTGATGTTACTGTGAGAATATTAACAGTTAACCACATTTGTTGCTGTTACAATGTCAGTAATCATCACTTCTATAATTGGAGTTGACACATATGGTAAAAAGCATAATAAAAGACCAATTAAATAGACCGCTCCGCGATTTGCGTATTTCTGTTATAGATCGATGTAATTTTCGCTGTCAGTATTGTATGCCTGCCGAGATATTTGGCCCTGACTTCGCTTTTCTTCCCAAAAGCGAGTTATTGTCATATGAAGAAATTGAACGTGTAGCCAAGTTATTCATAGAGCTTGGGGTGGAAAAGATCAGGCTTACAGGCGGAGAGCCGTTAATGCGTAAGGATTTGCCGATTCTCGTCAGGATGCTGAATGAGATCGAAGGATTGAAGGATATTGCTTTAACCACCAACGGCGTAATGCTGCCGAAGTATGCCGAGGAGCTGCGTGCTGCCGGCCTGAAGCGGGTAAATATCAGTCTGGACAGTTTAAAAGATGAATTGTTTGGCGAAATTAATGGCCGGAATGTTGGTGTCGGGCCGGTATTAAAAGGAATTGAATCAGCGAAGAAAGCTGGCCTGGGCGTTAAGATCAATATGGTCATTAAAAAGGGACTCAATGATTCTGAGATTCTTCCAATGGCCGAATTCTGCAAAAAAGAAGGCCTTGAGCTTCGCTACATTGAATACATGGATGTGGGCAGCACGAACGGCTGGAAAATGGATGATGTCATCACCAAGAAGCAGATCCATGACCTTCTAAGTCAGCATTATGAATTAGAGCCTGTTGATCCTGAGTATTTCGGTGAAGTGGCTAAAAAATACCGTTATAAAGGTACTGATATTCATGTCGGCTTTATTTCATCGGTATCAGAGTCATTTTGTTCAAGCTGTACAAGGTCACGATTGTCAGCGAACGGCCAGATATTCACATGCCTGTTCAATGGCAATGGGCATGATATCCGCGACTTCATGCGCGCCGGTGCTACAGATGATGAACTCCGAACCCGAATTACGGACGTCTGGAATCACAGAACGGACCGCTATTCAGATGAACGAACAGCTGAAACAGTGGCGAACAGAAAGAAAATCGAAATGTCCTATATTGGCGGCTAAGACTCCTTCGGGGGTCTTTTTTATTTTGTCCTATTTCAATCAGAGTCAGCAGCTCTTCACAAAAATTGGTCACTCAAGATACAGTGACTTTTCAGGCTTATGGAAAATTTGGGCATACTATGTTTCCGGTCAAATGGTTTATGGGTATACATGAATCTACTATAAATTTGTTGGAGAATGCTGAATGCTAAAAAGAAGACTGGAATTTTTATTTGTATTTATTTTAATGGCATGTGTCTATATTGTTTTTTTCACCGACTATAGCCAGACTTTCAAGATATCAGCCATACTGATCTATGCGGTGATCATATTTATCAGCATGTATTCATTAATGCTTGAAAACCGTTCGGCCCAGCACACGCTGATGTGGATGTATGTCATGCTGCTTTTTCCCGTGGGCGGTTATTTCTTCTATTTATTTTCGGGTCAGCTGTATTTGAAAGGTTATTTATATAAAAGCAAGCGTACGAGAGACCGTGATCAGTGGGAAAAACTGATGAGGAAGGAAGAGTCGAGAGACCTTTCTTTTTTAATCGAAAATCAGCAATGCTTCGCAAAGTATGCAAAAAATGCTACCCTGACCCCAATTACGACAGCTTCCAGGGCCAAAATATTGAAAAATGGTGATGAGACGTTTTCCGAGATTAAGGAAAAGCTGCGTAAAGCAAAAAAGTTCATTCATATGGAATATTATATCTTCAGATCTGACCGGCTTGGCAGAGAAATTATTGATATCCTTATTGAAAAAGCAAGGCAGGGAGTCGAGGTTCTGTTTATTTTCGATGCTGCTGGAAGCATGAAAATTTCGGCAACAGATTTAAAGGATATGCAGGAAGCAGGCATTAAAGCGGCTCCTTTTTCACCGCTGAAGTACGGTTTCTTCAATCAGAAATTCAATTTTCGCAATCACAGGAAAATCGTCATAATTGATGGTGAAATCGGATTTGTCGGTGGTTTGAATGTTGGAGTCGAATACCTGGGTGAAGATGAAAAAATCGGTTTCTGGCGTGATACTCATATGATGCTGACAGGAGAGGCTGTATATACCCTTCACAATGTCTTCTTGCTGGATTGGGAATATGTAAGCGGGGAGAGTGTCCTGGAGGATCATCGCGCAGTGAAAAAGCCTCATGAAGATGATGAACTTGATGGTGCGATCCAGGTCGTACCAAGCGGACCGGACACGCAGCAGGGAATCATGAGTGATTTTTACTATACGATGATGTCCTGTGCCACTAAGTCAATTTGGATCGCTACACCTTATTTTGTCCCTGATGAAGCAATCCGGACTGCATTGAAGGTAGCAGCAGCAAAGGGAATTGAAGTCAGGATCATGGTTCCGGAGATCAATGACAGCTATCTGACGCAATATGCGAGCCGTTCCTACTATTCAGAGCTATTGCGGAACGGAGCTGAAATCTACTCTTACAAAAAAGGCTTTTTACATCAGAAGGTCATCATCGTCGACGGAAATATCGCTTCGGTTGGGACTGCCAATATGGACATGAGGAGTTTCCATCTGAATTTTGAAGTCAATGTGTTCTTGTTTGGTACAAGCTCGATCAGGGACCTTGTGGCCCATTATGAAGAGGACCTTGAAGAGTCAGAGAAAATCAGTCCTGTCCAATATCATAAGCGCGGACTATGGGAACGGACGAAAGAATCCTTCGCGCGGCTGTTCTCCGGGGCATTATAATGTGTGATGCAATAAAAAATGCCCCATCATTTAAATGATTGGGGCATTGTTCCGGTTAGGCAATATATCTTGGGAAAAGAATGTTGTTTTCTAGATGAACATGCATGAAGGTATGTGATTCCAATGCCTCAAGACGCTTGTATACTAAACGGTATGTCCCGCAAGCATCGATAGGCGGATTGAAGTCAGCAGTGATTTCACGCAGTTCTTTTAAAATCGAGCCAGCATGATCGTGTTCCTTTTCCAGTTCCGTGATTTCCGAGATCATTTCAGAACGCTTTTCATCATTGGCAGTATCAAGCTGCAGCAACAGTGGGAAGACGGTTGCTTCTTCTTTTGCCGTATGCTCTAGGAGTTCCTTTTTCAACTCATAGAAAAGCTCATAGACTTTTAACAGCTCTTCGTGGCGGTCACCATGAACTTTAGCTACTTTAGTTACATATGGGCTGAGAAGTTTTAACTCTTCTTCAAGCTCGCGGTGGTATTTGGTCTTGATATGGTCGATCAACTCCGCAGAGTCCGTTTCGGTCCAAACCTCCATGCTTTCGGCAGCACCGTTATGTTTACGATATAACTCTTCGAGTGCAGCCATGATTGCCGGCACGTCCAGGTTCTGTTCAGCAGCCGCTTCAGCTAAAGGGCGGTTGCCGCCACAGCAGAAATCCAGTCTGTTCTGCTTGAATAAGTCACTTGATTGAGGGAATATATTGACGATATCTTTAACTAAAGAATTTTGATCAAAAGGCATTTTCATGTGAGAAACCTCCAGTAAAATATTTAATACTGTTTACATACTCATCATAAAGGAAATGGTTTTACTACTTGGTGATGTGCATCACACTTCACAAAAAATCTACATATTTTCAGGAGATTATATGAGAAAATACTGTGAGGTTTGTTATGTTTTCATTTTTACATTACTCTTATAATGAAAAGGGTATATTTATAAGTTAAGCCTGCAATAGGAGCTGATTATATGTTAGAGAAAAGAAACCCCATTCCAATAGGGGAGGCAGTCAAGAGAGTGATGGAGCTTAAGAAAAACGGCTCCACTGAATATGTTTCGATTAATGAAAGCTATGGACGCTATCTTTCGGAGGACTTGAAAGCAACCAGCGATGTGCCGCATTTTGACAGAGCGCCATACGATGGTTATGCAATCCGTTCTGTCGATACACAGGAAGCCTCTCAAAATCACGCTGTTGAATTTGAGGTGGTGGACCATATCGGTGCAGGTATGCTTACGGATAAAGAACTTGGACCGTTCCAGGCGGTAAGGATCATGACAGGCGCTCAGATGCCTGTGGGAGCTGACGCTGTTGTTATGCTTGAATTGGCTAAAGAACACGAACGTGATGGAAAAAAATACATGGAAACAAAGCGCAAACACAATGAAGGAGACAATGTTTCCTACCGCGGGGAGGATGCAAAGGAAGGCGAGGTCCTCGTAAAAAAAGGTACCTTCATCAATCCTGGGATCCAGGCGATGCTAGCAACTTTCGGTTATGCAAAAGTACCAGTTGCAAAGAAACCAGTGATCGGCCTGTATGCAACAGGGACTGAATTGCTCGATGTCGATGAACCGCTTGAGCCGGGGAAAATTCGCAACAGTAACTCTTATATGATATCCGCGCAAATTCTTCGTGCAGGTGCAGAACTAAAATACTTCGGCCAGCTGCCTGATGATTTTGATACATGCTTCGATGCAGTGAGTAAAGCGATTGAACAAGTGGATTTATTCATTACGACCGGCGGGGTTTCCGTCGGGGATTACGACTATCTGCCGGAAATTTATGCAAAGCTTGGGGCAGAGGTGTTGTTCAATAAGGTAGCGATGAGGCCAGGCAGCGTCACTACTGTAGCCCAGCTTGACGGGAAGTTATTGTTTGGCCTCTCAGGAAACCCTTCAGCTTGCTATGTAGGCTTTGAATTGTTCGCCCGTCCAATCATCAGGACGATGCTGTTCACTGATCAGCCTCATTTGAGAAAGGAGAAAGCGATTCTTGATGCCAATTTCCCTAAAGCAAATCCATTTACTAGATTTGTAAGGAGTGCCCTGACAATCGAGAATGGAAAACTGGTAGTGACACCAAGCGGCCTGGATAAATCAAACATCATCATGAGCCTTGCCGGGGCTAACTCCCTCATGATTCTGCCTGGCGGCACGAGAGGCTTTGAACAGGGAACCGAGGTAGAGGTGCTGATGCTTGAAGACCATGTGGGCAGCGAATGGCCTTGGTAAAACCGGTGTTGTTCCAGATTGCAGGGTACCAAAACAGCGGCAAAACCACGCTTAGCCTGACGTTGATTAAACAGCTGACTGCAGCTGGCCTTAAGGTAGCGACCGTGAAACATCATGGGCATGGCGGCAAGCCGGAAGTTGTTGAGGCAAAGGATTCAGATAAGCATATTAAGGCTGGGGCAGCTGTCTCACTTGTAGAAGGAGGAGGCAGGATGGTCATCCAGGCTGAAAAAGGTTCATGGTCCCTTGCTGAAGAAATAGAGATGCTTTCCTTCTTCAAGCCAGATGTAATATTGATTGAAGGCTATAAGAAAGAGCCCTTTCCCAAGGCGGTCATCCTGCGTGATGAAAAAGATTTGGAGCTGTTGGAAAAGCTTCAGAATATCCAGGTCATCTTATGCAGAGATCCTGGACTGCAAGACTTATTAAAGGATATAGCTCTCCCTGTTCTTAATATGGATGAGGGAGTTAGCTGGATTTTAGGGGAAATCACCAAAATATAGGTGATTTCCTCTAGGTCGTTCAAGGTTCAGCAAGAAAAGTTCTTATTTTAGACATATACGGCGACATTTGTCACTGTCACTTTATACCTACCCGGTTAGAATGTTAATGGGGTTCAGGTTGTGACATATGTGTGAGGTGAGAGCGATGGAAATGCTGCAAATCTTTTTGTGGATTGTGTATCCATATTCAGTTGTGGCAATTGTAGCGATGGGACTAGTCTGGCAGTACGATGCATCGAGAGAGGAAGGAACACGTTCGAAAGCAGGGAGGCTTCTGCTCGGCGTCGTCAAAACACTTATGGCTGCAAGCACGGCGACAGGTATTGCGATCGTGCTGTCAAGCAGCATAGCCTACGAACCGGTATTGCTTTTAAGATGGCTCATCAGCCTTGCCCAACTGCAGCCGGACATGAGCCTTGTCATGGATGTTTCCATTCTTTCGAAGGTCCATTTTATTATTGTATTCCTATTCCTGTTGAGTCTGGCATTCACGAAGGAAATTTATTATTTGCTAAAACCGCACTTATATTTAAAGAAAATCTTTTTAAAATTGCATTTTGAAAGAAGAGGCTGATGGCAGCCTCTTCTTTTCTTTGTGTGCCAGGCATGTTCATTAACTTGGCGGTGAAAGTCCGCTATGGGCGTTGGGATATGCGAACCATTAGCTGAAGGCAAGGGTGTCCGTGGCGACGCGGAATCTGAAGGAAGCCCTAGGCAAATCCTCGGTCTGAGGTACACGAATCACATTTGAGGTTTTCATTCCTGGATGAGTCTGCAAAACAAGATGAAGTCCAAAATATCCCCGGATGGAATGGAAATAAATGTGGCAGATACATGAGGAGAAAGTGAATGAACTTACCCTGGGAGATCTCTTAACCTCCCTGACGGGAACCTATTTAGCGATAAATAGCTGAGTTAAGAGAAGTCAGCAGAAGTCATAGTATCAACCTCTTGGTTGAGAAGGACTGAACGAAAGGAGTGACCATGTTAGAGCCATTTACAAAGAGGCAATGACACAGTAAACCAGAAGGGCTTTGGAGAAGAAGATTGGACGGAATCCAGGAGATCTTCTTTTGAAGCGTGGAGCCACTTTGTACAAACTTGATGACATGGGACCAATATGGAAACTAATGATAGTTTAATTCAAAGAATTATAAGTCCAGAAAACCTAAACCTAGCCTTTCTGAAGGTAAAAAGAAATAAAGGGGCAGCTGGTGTCGATGCGAAAGATATAGAAGCTACCCGCCTTCATCTTAAAGAGCAAGGACAGGAAATCATCAGGCTTATACAGGACGGAAAATATAAGCCCCAGCCGGTAAGAAGAGTCGAAATTCCCAAACCAGATGGCGGGAAGAGAAAGTTAGGAATCCCAACAGTAACAGACCGTGTTTTCCAACAGGCTATGGTTCAAGTCCTAACCCCTATATTTGATAGACAATTTAGCCATTATAGCTATGGTTTTAGACCGAACAAGAGCGCACATCAAGCTATCGAACAGGCTAGGTCATTCATTGACGACGGATATCAATTTGTGGTGGACATTGACCTGGAGAAATTCTTCGATAAAGTGAATCATGATAAACTCATGTCCCTAATTTCCAAGACAATAGAGGACAAACCCACTTTGAAGTTAATCCGACGGTATTTACAAGCAGGAATTATGGAGAATGGATTAGTTACAGTAAATAAAGAAGGGACCCCTCAAGGAGGTCCGCTAAGCCCTCTCCTTAGTAACATCATGCTAAATGAACTGGATAAGGAAATTGAAAAACGTGGACATAAATTTGTCCGTTATGCCGATGACTGCAACATATACGTTAAGAGTCTAAAAGCTGGAGAACGGGTTAAACAGGGTATCACGGATTTTATCGAGAGAAAGTTAAAACTGAAGGTCAACGAGGAGAAAAGTGCAGTGGGAAAGCCATCGGCACGTATATTCTTAGGGATGAGTTTTTACTCTTCGAGCAACAAAACCCGGATATACGTGCCGAAGAAGTCGAAAAAGAGACTCGAGGAAAAGCTTAAAAGGTTAACAAACCGTAACTGGGGAATTGCCATGGAATACCGAATCCTTAAAATCAACCAACTAATCCAGGGATGGGGAAATTACTTCAAAGTAGCTGATATCAAGAGATATGCAGAAAAGATAGACGGTCATATCAGGAGAAGGCTACGTGCTTGTCGCTGGAAAGAATGGAAGAAAACCAGGACTAAATTCCGGAATCTGATTAGATTAGGAATTAAAAGATATAAAGCCTGGCAATATGCAAACTCCCGAAAGGGATACTGGAGAAATTCAAAGAGTCCTGCCTTGGATCAAGCCATGAATAATAAATACTGGCTTCAGCAAGGGTTGAAACAATTAACAAACATTATTACATAAACTTTCGAACCGCCGTATACCGAACGGTACGTACGGTGGTGTGAGAGGTCGGGGGTTAATCACCCCCTCCTACTCGATTTGACAGTTCGGTGTCATATGGACTATTCACACAAGAAAATGTGATGTGTTTCACTTATTCATCCTTTCAACTGCTTTATATTTAAGGTAAGAAACATAAGGGAGTGTTCATTCATGAAGTTATTTATGCCAAAACAGCATGGAGCCTGGGCGATGTTGATCATCCCTTTCTGGCTTGGAGCAGCGGCAAGTGAAATAGTCTGGCAGCATATCCCGTTTTTTATCGGATGGCTATTACTATATTTAGGAACATATCCACTTCTATTGATGTTCAAGAAAAAGAAAATCCCATTTTATCGTAAATGGGCCCTTATTTATATGATTCCAGCGCTTGTGTTCTTAATGGTACCATTGTTCACGTCACCAACAATCGTATCCTTTGGCCTTGCGATGATTCCGTTTTTCATGCTCAATGCATATTTCTCTGCTAAAAATAAAGATCGTGCTCTCCTTAATGATTTAAGTGCAATCGTTGTTTTCTCTATTGCCGGACTGGCAAGCAGCTATCTCCCGAGTGCGGAAATCAATGAAAATGCCATTCTTGTTTTTGCTGCCTCAATCCTATTTTTCGCAGGAAGCACATTTTACGTAAAACCATGATCCGAGAGAAGAAAAATAGTCAATTCAAATGGATTTCCTGGACATACCATCTTTTAGTCCCTGTTCTGTGGCTCGCAGCCGGAGAAGTCATAGTCGCTGTTGCCGCATTGCCAAGCTTGATCAGAGCAGTAGTTTTTTATGGCAAACCACTATCCGTAATGAAGGTAGGCATATACGAAATCGTCAACGCCGTCCTGTTCTTTATCATCATGCTGTTTGCGATTTTGTAAGAACAAACAATAGGAAAAGCCGCCAGACTAATTGACTGGCGGCTTTTGTTATTCAATATTGCAAATTTCAATCGGGCAATTCTCACAATCTATTTCCCTTTTTAGCTTATTGAGGGCATGGACGGTAATGAATCCTTTATCAATGGAAATGATTTTGCTTTTCCTTAGGTCACTCAATAATCTGTTCACGACTTCGCGTGAGGTCCCACAGAAGTTTGCGAGTTCCTGGTTTGTAAGTGATACATCAATCTTCAATCCATCTTCCGTCTTAACTCCGTAACTGTTCACCATTCGGATGAGGGTTGAGTACAAAGCCCCTTTTTTTCCGTGAAGGACGAGATCCCTGAACCTTGTCTGCGATTTGCGGTGCTGCAGGGAAAGCCATTTAACGAGTTCCAGTGCCAGCCCGCTGTCCTTTTCAATTTCAGTCTCAAGCTTATCCTTCTGTATCACCGCAACCGTACCGCTTTCTGAGGCGCGGGCATTCAATATATGCTGAGATGCTGGGCTGAACAGTGATAACTCCCCAACCAACTCGCCAGCAGAACACATTCTGATTGTTAACTCGCGTCCATCCGGAACCATTTTGCTGATCTGAAATTTTCCGCTCTGGATAATGTACAGCTCGTCTGCAGTATTTCCTTCTTCAAAAAGAAAGCGCCCTTTGTCAATAGTCTTGATTTTATGGACCTTTTCAAAAAGCTTATTCAAATTTGGTGACAACGTTGTTGCAGTCAACATATGAATACCACCTTATTTATGGGAGATTATACTCCCTTCCGTATCTGATATTAATATAATTATATTGTAAAGCATATAAAGCCAGCAATAAAATTGTGAATTGTTCACATATTGTTAATAAATCTGTTGCGTTTTCTTCTCTTTGTTTTTATAATAAAAAGAAATTTATTTATAAATATAAATAAACATGATTATTTATGCATACGTTGAAAGGAGGTTTCAAGTGAAGGCAGCGATCATTGGCACTACTGGCTATGGGGGTGGAGAACTAATCCGTGTCCTGGCGAACCATCCATATATCAGTATTCATTCAATTCACACAACAAGAGATGAAAAACCTGTTTCTGAAGAATATCCCCACTTAACAGGAATTTTTGATAAGGTCCTCACCAAGATTGATACTGACAAAATTGCCGAGGAAGCAGATATTGTGTTCCTGGCAACCCCATCAAGTGTTTCCGGAAAGCTTGTAGAATCTTTTCTCAATAAGAATATTAAAGTCATTGATTTATCAGGTGACTTGAGATTGAAAGACGCCTCAGCATATGAAGCATGGTATAAGCATGAATCAGTCAATGCTTCTATATTGGATGAAGCGGTATACGGACTTAGCGAATGGAATAGGGAGCAAATTATGAATGCAAACCTGCTGGCCAATCCAGGCTGTTACCCGACTGCAGCTCTCCTTGGGCTGGCACCCGTGCTGATAGAAAAGCTGATTGAATCGAATAGTATCATCATTGATGCCAAGTCTGGAGTGTCCGGTGCAGGAAGGTCTCCCTCAATGGGTACGTTATACGCTGAGTTAAATGAAAATTTCAAAATTTATAAAGTCAATGAGCACCAGCATATCCCTGAAATCGAGCAGCAGCTCAGTCTTTGGAATGGCGAAGAGGTTAGGGTCACCTTCAGTACACATTTAATACCCGTCACAAGAGGAATCATGACAACCATATATGTTCAGTTAAAAGAAGATCTGGATACTCTGAGACTGCTAGATTTATATAAAGAAACATATGATGGGCACCCATTTATAAGAGTAAGGAAAAGTGGAATATTCCCTTCAGTCAAAGAGGTCAAGGGATCAAATTACTGTGATATTGGGCTGCATGCGGACAGCAGGACAGGAAGGCTGACGATTGTTTCGGTGATCGATAATTTAATGAAAGGCGCTGCAGGGCAGGCGGTTCAAAACGCCAATATCATGTTTGGATTTGAGGAAAGTGCAGGACTGAAGATGATCCCACTTTATCCATAAAGGAGGAAAATATGTACCAGGCAATGACCGACAAGCAATTAATTAAAAAAATCCCTGCTGGAGGAATTTTAACCCCAAAAGGATTCCAGTGCGGCGGAGTACACGCAGGGCTGCGCTATGCCAAGCTTGATTTGGGGATGATTGTAAGCGAGAAGCCGGCCAGTTGTGCCGCCGTTTACACGACAAGTCACTTCCAGGCAGCACCATTGGCGGTTACCCAGGAAAGTATTGCAGAGGAAAAGGTTCTCCAGGCAATCGTCGTCAACAGTGCATGTGCGAATGCGTGTACCGGAGAACAAGGGTATCAGGATGCCCTAAAAATGCGGTCATTGGCAGCAGGCAAACTGGGGATTCCTGTTCATCATGTTGCCGTTGCATCCACTGGAGTAATCGGTGAATATATGCAAATGGAAAAAATTGAGTCTGGAATCGGTAAGCTGACCATCGGCAAAACAGCGGATGATACGAAGGATTTCCAAACGGCGATCCTGACAACGGATACCGTAATGAAAAGCTGTTGTTATACTGCTGAAATTGACGGGGTAACAGTGAGTATCGGAGGAGCTGCAAAGGGTTCTGGGATGATTCATCCGAATATGGCCACGATGCTCGGTTTTTTAACAACAGATGCTACTATCTCAAGTGATCATTTGGCGTCCGCGTTAAAGAATGTCACGAATACAACCTTCAATCAAATCACAGTGGATGGAGATACATCAACGAATGATATGGTGCTGGTAATGGCAAATGGAACTGCAGGAAATCAGCAATTGGACCCAGACCATCCAGATTGGCCAGTTTTTATAGACTTGTTAAAAGAAAGCTGTGCCAGTCTTGCAAAACAGATTGCCAAGGATGGAGAGGGAGCAACAAAGTTGATTGAGATATCGGTAACAGGCGCGATGTCTGATGAAGAAGCACGAATGATTGGAAAACAAATCGCCGGGTCTAACCTTGTTAAAACAGCAGTTTACGGAGCGGATGCGAACTGGGGACGGATCATTGGCGCAATCGGCCAGAGTGCGGCATCCGTAAATCCGAAAACAGTCGATATATCCCTTGGAGATATTACGATGCTTAAAGATAGTACACCTGTTGCTTTTGATGAAGATCAGGCGAGGGAGTACCTGATGAATGAAAAGATTGAAATTTTTGTTGACCTGCACTTGGGAGAAGGGAAAGGAATGGCCTGGGGCTGCGATCTTTCCTATGATTATGTGAAAATAAATGCAAGCTATCGGACTTAAAGGGGCGAATTAATTGGAAACGGTGGTCATTAAATGCGGCGGAAGTGTGTTAGAGGAGCTTAATGACAATTTTTTCAATAGTTTAAAAGAATTGATGGAGGATGGGTTCTATCCCGTCATCGTTCACGGGGGCGGGCCAGCAATCAACTACATGCTTGATTTATATGGAATCCCGGCAGTTTTCAAAGAAGGTCTTCGCGTGACGTGCGAAAAGACGATCGGAATCGTTGAAATGGTACTATCCGGACAGACGAACCGGCGGCTGTGCAGCATGCTGATGAAGCAGGACTTCAATGCTTTAGGCATCAATGGGAGCGATGGTCTTTGCCTTCAGGCCGAATATATTGATAAGCAGAGCTTAGGATATGTTGGGTCGATCACCCAGGTAAACACTGACTTGATTATGCTGGCGCTTCAAAATGGCTATATTCCTGTGATTACGCCAATCGGTATTGCCAAGGATGGCAGCAAGCTAAATATAAATGGCGATTATGCAGCTGCATCGATTGCGAAAGCCTTGAAGGCTGAACGTTGTGCTTTCGTAACCAATGTGGATGGGGTCCAGATAGATGGTAAGCTGGTGACCGAAATGACTGATAGTCAAATAGAGAGCTACATTTCTGATGGAAGCATCTATGGAGGAATGGTTCCAAAAGTGAAATCCGCATTGACGGCTACAGCGGCGGGCGTAGATCCTGTCATGATTATTTCTGGCAAAAAGCGATTCTATAAAAATAACTGCTGGCATGGAACAGCGATTGCCGCAAAAGAAGAGGTGTTTTAATGAGCCATTTATTCCCTACCTATCAGCGATGGGAAATACAGCCTGTAAAAGCAGCAGGGACGATTCTTTATGGAGAGGACGGCCAGCAATACCTTGATTTCACTTCAGGCATTGGTGTCTGCAATTTGGGCCATCGACCTGAAGCAGTAGAACATGCGGTCAAGGAACAGTTGGAAATATTCTGGCACGTTTCAAATCTGTTCCCGCAGAGAATCCAGGAAGAAGCAGCCAAAAGGCTTGCAGAAGCATCAGGACTGGATTATGTATTTTTTGCCAATAGCGGTGCTGAAGCAAACGAAGCAGCTATTAAACTGGCAAGGAAAGCCACCGGGCGCACCAAAATCATCACGTTCCTGCAATCCTTTCACGGCAGGACTTTCGCCGGCATGGCTGCCACTGGACAGGATAAAATCAAGCAGGGGTTTGGCAGCATGCTTGAAACATTTATCCATCTGCCATTCAATGACCTGGATGCACTAAAAACTGAAATTGATTCTGATACAGCTGCGGTAATGATTGAAATTGTCCAGGGTGAGGGCGGAATCCATGTCGTAACAAATGAATTTATAAAGGAAGCGGCAAGTTTATGTGCTGAAAAAGGCGTACTGCTAATTATCGATGAAATCCAGACCGGCATCGGCCGGACGGGGAGACCATTTGCATTTCAGCATTTTGGGATAAAACCTGATATTATAACCGTTGCAAAAGGGCTTGGGAATGGGTTTCCAATAGGAGCTGCCGTCGGCAAAGCTGGTCTCGCAAAGTTTTTTGGTCCGGGCAGCCATGGATCGACATTTGGCGGTAATCCGATCAGTATGGCGGCAGCGATAGCCGTTATGGACATTATTTTTAATGAAGGATTCCTTGAAGAGGCATCTGCCAATGGAAGATTACTATTTGAGTTACTTCATAAGGACCTCGGTTGGATGGAAGTGGTTAAAGACATCAGGGGACTGGGATTGATGGCTGGAATTGAACTGAAAGTCGCTGCACAGCCAATTTTAGCTGAATTGAGGAAATCCGGAATGATTGCTTTGCCGGCAGGAGAAAAGGTTGTCCGTCTGCTTCCGCCGCTGAATGTAACAGAAGAAGAGATCGAGAAGGCAGTGTCATTGATGAAAGTCGCACTAAGTAACTATAAGGTAACAGTATAAATTTTTTTAAACTTTAATGTATAAAAATAAATATATTTAAATAAATATACGTTTGGAGATGTGTCTAATGGAAGGATATCTGCATCTGGCTGACGGCAAAACATTTCAGGGGCACTTACACGGATCGCTAGCTGAAGAAGGCATTGCCGGTGAGATAGTTTTTTTTACAGGAATGACGGGTTATCAAGAAGTATTGACTGATCCTTCATACAAGAATCAAATCATTGTTTTCACGTATCCGCTGATTGGCAACTATGGAATCAATGAGAAAGATTTTGAAAGCAAAAAGCCACATGTTGCGGGAGTAGTTGTTTTTGAAGCTGCAAAAACAGCATACCACTATGAAGCACAGCACTCATTCACTGAGTATCTGGAAAAGTGGGATATCCCATTATTAGAGCATGTTGATACTCGTGAGCTCGTAAAATGCATTCGGCAGAATGGAACGATGCCTGCCACTTTATCAAGTGACTCAAAATGTGAATCAAGCTGGGAAACGATCAATGGTCTTAAGATGAAGGAAGTATCATCGATGGCACCAGAAACTTTAGGATTTGGAGACACCCATATTGTGTTAATTGATTACGGCTTTAAGAAATCGATCGCAGACTATCTGGTAAAACAAAACTGCCTGGTGACAATTGTTCCTTATAACTATAGCTTTGAACAAATTGCAGCATTAAAGCCTGATGGTGTGCTCCTATCCAATGGACCTGGGGATCCGAAGGAATTATTTGGGCAGCTGCATGAAATCAGGAAAATAATCGAGCATTATCCTGTATTGGGGATTTGCCTTGGGCATCAGCTGGCAGCGCTGGCTCTTGGAGGAAATACAAACAAAATGCTCTTTGGCCATCGAGGTGCAAATCAGCCAATTTACGATGTGAAAAGCAACCGGGTGTTCATGTCCTCGCAAAACCACAGCTATGCTGTTGATCCTAAAAGTATCGGCAGTACAGGATTGAAGGTCCGTTTCTTCAATCAAAATGATCAGTCAATCGAAGGTCTTTACCATGAAAAATGGCCGATGATGACAGTCCAGTTCCACCCGGAAGCAAGCCCCGGACCTGAGGACAGTGTATTCATATTTGAAGATTTCATCAATACAGTCAAATACAGAAAACGGAGAGAAGTCAGCTATGCCTAAGGATAAAAATGTTAAATCAATACTGGTAATCGGTTCTGGTCCCATTATCATCGGCCAGGCCGCTGAATTCGATTATGCAGGGACACAGGCCTGCATCGCCTTGAAAGAGGAAGGGTATCGGGTCATTCTTGTAAACAATAACCCGGCAACTGTCATGACGGATCATGTATTTGCAGATGCAGTCTATTTTGAACCGATGACGGCAGAAGGGGTAGAAAAAGTGATCCAGCGGGAAAAGCCGGATGGTATTTTAGGGACTCTTGGCGGCCAGGCAGGATTGAATCTTGTGTTCAAGCTAAGTGAAGAGGGCATTCTCGGAAAGTACGATGTAAAAGTGCTGGGGACCTCGGTTGCAAGCATAAAACAAGGAGAAGACAGGGAAGCATTCCGCAGCCTGATGCATGAGTTGAATGAACCAGTGCCCGAGAGTGAGATTGTCCAATTTGTTGAAGAGGCGGTGGCCTTTGCAAACAAAATCGGCTTTCCGTTAATTGTAAGGCCAGCCTACACGCTGGGAGGCACAGGCGGCGGGATAGCCGGGACCAGGGAGGAATTAATCTCTCTTGTATCGGGCGGGCTGAATGAGAGCCCGATTAACCAATGCCTGGTTGAAAGAAGCATTGCAGGCTATAAGGAAATCGAATACGAAATGATGCGTGATGCTGCTGGTACTTGCATCTCTATCTGCAATATGGAGAATATCGACCCGGTTGGCATCCATACCGGTGACTCCATCGTAGTAGCTCCATCACAGACGCTGACGGACCGAGAGTACCAGATGCTTCGGACATCTGCTGTTAAAATCATTTCTGCACTGAGAATCGTAGGAGGCTGCAACATCCAGTTTGCTCTCGACCCTAAGAGCAAGAATTACTTTTTGATTGAAGTGAACCCGCGGGTCAGCAGATCTTCAGCGCTCGCATCAAAAGCGACAGGGTATCCAATCGCAAGGATGGCCGCAAAGCTGGCAGTCGGATACAATCTTGCCGAGATCATGAATCCTGTTACAGGCAATACTTTCGCCAGCTATGAGCCAGCGCTCGACTATGTAGTGGTGAAAATACCGAAATGGCCGTTTGAGCAATTCCCGCAAATAGACAGGAGCTTAGGGACGCAAATGAAGGCAACAGGAGAAGCGATGGCAATTGACCGAAGCTTTGAACGAGCTTTTATCAAAGCGGTAAGGTCACTGAATAGTAAAGCTCTGGATTTACAACTGCCGGCATTTGAAGCATATTCTGTCGAACAGCTGACTGCTTTGGCTAGAAAGCAGACAGACCAGAGGGTTTTTGCATTGCTCGAACTGCTGCGTCGGGGCAAGGAAATTCAATCTCTGCATGAAATCACAAAGATTGATTTATTTTTCCTGAATAAATTCAAGTCTTTGACCGATATTGAGAAGTCGATTGAAGGGCTTGGATTCGAAATGATTACAGGGCCAAAGCTTAGGTCTCTGAAAGAAAAAGGATTCAGTGATGCTTTTCTGGCCAAAAAGTGGGGTGTTGGTGATCAGAAGGTCCGGGAGCTGCGGAAGAGCCATGGCATCAAACCAGTTTATAAAATGGTTGATACTTGTGCAGCGGAATTTGAATCTGCGTCCAATTATTTTTACTCCAGCTATCTCGGGAAAAACGAAGCTGCAGTTGAAAGCATCAAAAGAAAGGTGCTTGTCGTTGGCAGCGGTCCGATTAGCATCGGCCAGGGAATTGAGTTTGATTATTGCTCGGTTCATGGCGTTTTTGCACTCAAAGAGGAAAATGTGGAAACAATCATGATCAACAATAATCCTGAGACTGTCAGCACTGATTTTGCCATATCGGATCGATTGTATTTTGAACCATTAACATTGGAAGACATCCTGAATGTGATTGAGATGGAAGGAATAGAGGAAGTCATTGTCCAATTGGGCGGGCAGACTGCCTTGAATCTGGCGAAGGGTCTTGAGGAAGCGGGAGTCAAGCTGCTGGGAACAAGTTCTGCAACCATTGACCTGTTCGAAGACCGGGATCAATTTTATCAGCTGCTCGACAAGCTCAAGATCCCGCGTGTAAAGGGAGAAACAGCTGAGGATGAGGCTAAACTGCTATCTGTTGTGGAAGAGTTAGGATATCCAGTTTTAATCCGGCCTTCGTATGTGATTGGCGGACTTAATATGGTGGTACTTCGAGATTCGGATGAATTGAAAAGAGTAGTGGGTGAAGGTAACATTCAATACCCAATCCTTGTTGATGAGTACCTTGAAGCAACTGAGGCGGAACTGGATCTTGCGTCCGATGGAGAGCATGTGCTGATACCGGCCATCATCGAGCATATCGAAAAGACCGGAGTCCATTCTGGGGACAGCTTTTGCATCATCCCGGCTCAAAGCTTTCCGAAAGAAACGAAGCAGCAGATGGCAGTGTATGCAAAGAAAATCGTGAAGGAATTGAAGTATAAGGGATTAATGAATATCCAATTCATTGTGAAGGAAAACGAAGTGTATCTGCTTGAAGTCAACCCGCGTTCAAGCAGGACTATGCCAATCGTCAGCAAGGCAGCCGGTGTTGACTTAATAAAAAAGGCAACAAAAATATTGCTTGGGAAATATATTTTGTCGAAAGATGAAGTGTTGCTCGACTCTGATGCCCGGTACACAGTCGTGAAGCATCCAGTATTTTCGAACTTTGCATTAAAAGGGCTGGATGCCAGGACTGGTCCGCAAATGATTTCGACAGGTGAAGGCATCAGCATTGCATCGACACTTGAAGAGGCACTGCATAAGAGCTTCCATTCAATCAGCGGAAAAGCTGTCCAGGGAGACATTGCTTTTGCAGATGAAAATGATTTATTGGAGGCAGGAGGACTTTCAGCCGATTTTCATTTGATTCATATCAATAAAGTATCCGACCAACAAAAAGTGGCAGCATTGTATTGTCCAGGTTCATCTAAAAGGGATGTAACTTTGAGAGAATGGGCTGTCAAGAACAGGAAGATCGTATTGACCCAAAAGGAATCTTTATATGCACTGTTAAAAAGTGCGTCGGCCAAGAGCTGGAACGTTAACTCCCTGGATCAATGGCTGGCAGAAACTAATAAGGAAGTGATGGCAGAATGACAGCCCTACAGCAGCTTCATATTGATATAAAAGGCAAGGACTTATTAACTCTGGCTGATTTGGAACCACAGGAAATCTTGACATTATTAGAAAAGGCAGTCATCTTGAAGGGAAAAACATTAAAAAAACAATTTGACCAGCCCCTGAAAGGCAAAATACTGGGAATGATCTTTGATAAGTCTTCAACGCGAACAAGAGTATCTTTTGAGGTAGGCATGATCCAGCTTGGGGGCAGCGCACTTTATTTAAATGGCAGCGACCTGCAGCTCGGACGGGGTGAAACAGTGGCAGATACAGCCCAAGTTCTTTCACAATATCTAGATGGCATCATGATCAGAACCTTTTCACACGAGTCAGTTGAAGAATTGGCCCATTTTGCCGACATACCTGTCATTAACGGTCTGACCGATCTGTATCATCCATGCCAGGCACTTGCTGACCTGCTGACGATTTATGAGAAAAAAGGGAAACTTAAAGGCCTTAAGCTTGCTTACATCGGTGATGGAAACAATGTTGCCCATTCACTGATGATCGCCTGCACAAAAATCGGGATGGATGTCTCAATTGCTGCTCCACAGGGGTACTTCCCGAATGAGGCCATTACAGCCCGCTGTGAAGAATTCGCGTTGATGAGTGGTGCAAATATGGTCATCACCGACTCTCCTGAGGAAGCCGTAACTGATGCGGACATCATCTATACAGATGTATGGACCAGCATGGGCCAGGAGCTCGAAAATGAGCAGAGGTTAAATGATTTCCATGACTACCAGGTGAATGAAGCATTACTCAAAGCAGCAAAGGAAGACTACCTGTTTATGCATTGTCTCCCCGCGCACCGCGGCGAGGAGGTAACAGCAGAAGTCATCGACGGACAGCACTCCGTCGTATTCGAACAGGCAGGAAACCGGCTCCATGCCCAGAAGGCATTGCTTGTGGAGATATTGAAGGATTAAGGGCATTGTTGTATAGGACTTCAGGAAATGCATGTTGAAAAGGTCCTATATAAGGTTCTATACGCCCGAAACAGTGACTGGGTGTGTAAAAAGGTTCTAAAGAAATGTTCTATAAGCCATAATGAGTATTCAAGATGCAAAATTGCCAAAAGAGCACATTCCATTAGTAGAGATAATGGAAAAACCGGCTAACATGAAGGTAGCCGGTTTTTGTGTATTAAGAAAAGAAAAGGACAAGTGGTCCTACAATGAAGCAGTAAATCGCAAAGTACTTTAAGTTTCCGCGCGCCATGATATTCATGAACCATTTTAAAGAGAAGTAAGAAGCAACCAGTGAAGCGATGAAGGCAAAAATATATGGCACCGCCAGTTCCCCAAGACGTTCATCAAGTAAAAGGTCTGAAAATCCGAGAATCATCCCGCCGAAACTGACTGGAATATAAAGCAGGAAAGAGTACCTTAATGCAGTTTCCTGTTTCATTCCCAGGCTCATAGCTGCGACAATTGTGGCACCGGAACGACTGATGCCGGGAATTAGTGCAACTGCTTGAGCCAGTCCAACAATTATGGCATCTTTAAAGCTTAAATCTCCGTCATTCTTGCGGCCTCGCATGTTTCGGATCAGCCAGAGCGCAAGGCCGGTCACTATAAGCGTTACGCCGACAGTTTTAATATGGGAAAGTTCTTTCTCGATAAAGTCTCCGAAAAGAACTCCGATTACACCTGCTGGAATGGTTCCGATAATTAGATAAATGATGAACATAAAATCTGATTTTGCTTCGGGATCTTTACTTTTAAGATATGCAATTCCGTTAACAATTAACCGGATGATATCGGCTCTGTAAATTAACAAAACAGCAAATAGTGAAGCTGTATTCATTAAAAGGGCAAAACTCAATCCTTCAATTTTCAGTTTAAAAAAATGCTCTGCTATCTCAAGGTGTCCGCTTGATGAAACAGGGATTGGTTCGGTGATTCCCTGGAACAGGCCAAGAAATATGTATTTAATCAAGTCATAGAAATTTTCCATAAGTTTTGATTTCCTCCGTTTTTTTAAGATGAGAATAAATTCACTTCGAGAAATATCCAGCTCCAGTGCCCAGCAGGTTTTCAACCACTAAGGCGGCATTTTTGGCGTGCACCGCTTAAAGTAACAAGGTGCTTACGCTTTTTTTCTCATACACACTAATGTACCGTATAACCCTTTTTTTTGGAAGGATAAAATATGCATAAATACTTTATTTAAATCAGCAAATAATAAAATTGCCGGAATACTTTAATGAAGGAGGAAGGCAAATGGGACAAAGTCATCAGTTCCGTGCCGGACAAAAGGCACCGAATAATGGTATTTATATTGAAATTGGTGAAACAGGCAGCAATGTCAACAATCCGCAAAAAATTAAACTTAAAGCTGGGGATCGTTTTCCGGAAAACTCCAACCACAACCGCCACTGGACATACATGCCAAAGTTTAAATAACTTACGCTGGTACAACCAGGAATTCCGGAAATTTCATACTGTCTTTCTTAAAGCCATCCAGTGCGGATGGCTTTACTATTTGGGAATTTTTATTATAATATAATTAAAGGTCAAAAAAGGTCAAAGGAGTGGTTGATCGTGGATATGAATAAAATGACAGAAAGCTTGCAGAATGCCTTTGTATCAGCCCAGACCCTGGCTGTTCAACATAATAACCAGGAAGTTGATGAAGCGCACCTTTTGCTTGCCTTGCTTGAGCAGGACGGCAATCTGGCTGCAACCTTGCTGACTGGTATCGGAATAAATCTAGATCATTTTACTGAAGAACTAAACAAAATCCTGTCTAAGAAACCCCAAGTCTTGGGAAGCGGAGCAGAACAAGGGAAATTATACATTACAGCAACACTGCAAAAGGTTTTGGCCCAGGCCGAAAAGGAAATGAAACAGTTTGAAGATGACTATTTATCGGTAGAACATGTTTTACTGGCTTTACTTGAGATACCTGGATCTGAAACAGGCGCAGCTTTAAGGAAATTACGAGTTAACAAAGACACATTAATGGCGAAAATCAATCAGGTTAGGGGGAACCAGAGAGTGACTTCACAAAACCCAGAAGCAACTTATGAAGTGTTGAAAAAATACGGACGAGATCTTGTGGAGGAAGTCCGGTCAGGAAAGGTCGACCCTGTAATCGGCAGGGACAGTGAGATTCGCAATGTCATCCGGATTCTCTCAAGGAAGACGAAGAATAATCCGGTTTTGATCGGGGAGCCAGGTGTAGGTAAGACAGCTATTGTAGAAGGACTGGCACAAAGGATTGTACGGAGAGATGTTCCGGAAGGCCTGAAGGATAAGACGATTTTTGCGCTGGACATGAGTGCGCTGATCGCAGGCGCGAAATTTCGGGGCGAATTCGAAGAACGACTGAAGGCAGTTTTGAATGAAGTAAAAAAGAGTGAAGGCAAAATCCTGTTGTTCATTGATGAACTCCATACTATTGTAGGTGCGGGGAAGACTGAGGGAGCAATGGATGCCGGGAATATGCTGAAACCAATGCTTGCTCGCGGGGAGCTCCATTGCATTGGGGCGACGACTCTCGATGAACACCGCAAGTATATTGAAAAAGATCCAGCGCTGGAACGCAGATTCCAGCAGGTACTTGTGCAAGAGCCGGATGTCGAGGATACAGTGTCAATTTTACGAGGATTGAAGGAAAGGTTTGAAATCCACCATGGAGTAAACATCCATGACCGTGCGCTGGTAGCTGCTGCTACATTGTCAGATCGGTATATCACAGACAGATTCCTGCCTGACAAGGCGATCGACCTGGTTGATGAGGCTTGTGCGATGATCCGTACAGAAATTGACTCGATGCCGACTGAGCTTGATGAAGTGACTAGAAGGGTGATGCAGCTCGAAATTGAAGAAGCTGCGTTGACAAAGGAAAAAGATGATGCGAGCCGCGAGCGACTCGAAACTCTTCGCAAGGAACTCGCCAACTTGAGGGAAAAAGCGAATGCAATGAAATCGAGATGGCAGAAGGAAAAGGAAGGCATCCAAAAGGTACAGGAACAGCGGGAGCTGCTTGAAAAGCTTCGACGAGAGCTGGAAAAAGCAGAAAATGACTATGACTTGAACAAAGCCGCTGAATTAAGGCATGGCCGTATCCCTTCTCTTGAAAAAGAATTGAAAGAGCTTGAATTGGAAGTTAGCAAAAATGAGGGAGAAAGGCTTCTTCGCGAGGAAGTGACCGAAGAAGAAATTGCCGGAATCGTTTCAAGGTGGACGGGCATACCTGTGATGAAGCTGGTGGAAGGCGAACGCGAAAAGCTTCTGAAGCTTGAGACTATTTTGCATGAACGCGTTGTCGGACAGGATGAAGCAGTATCACTAGTTTCTGACGCGGTCCTCAGGGCAAGAGCTGGCATCAAGGATCCAAATAGGCCAATCGGTTCGTTCATTTTCCTTGGACCTACCGGAGTCGGTAAAACAGAATTGGCCAAAACTCTTGCACAGTCATTATTTGATAGTGAAGAGCATATCATCCGGATCGATATGTCTGAGTATATGGAAAAACATGCAGTATCAAGGCTGATCGGCGCACCTCCTGGATATGTTGGGTATGAAGAAGGCGGCCAGCTTACTGAAGCCGTCAGAAGGAATCCTTACTCTGTTATCCTTCTCGATGAAGTAGAGAAAGCACATCCGGAAGTTTTCAATATCCTTTTGCAAATGCTTGATGATGGACGGGTAACCGATTCTCAGGGTAGAGTGGTCGATTTTAAGAATACCGTAATTATCATGACGTCCAATATTGGATCTCATCATTTGCTCGACCGACAGGAAGGGGATGAAGAAATCTCTTCAGAAACGAGGGATCTGGTGATGGGACAACTGCGCAGCCATTTCCGTCCGGAATTCCTTAATCGTGTAGATGAAATCATTTTGTTTAAGCCTTTGGCATTAAAGGAAATCAAACTGATTGTCGGAAAACTAGTAAAGAATTTACAAGCAAGGCTCGCTGACCAGCAGATCCAGCTGACAATCACGGATGACGCAAAAGAGTTTTTAGCTGAACATGGATTCGATCCCGTGTACGGCGCGAGGCCATTGAAGCGATTTATCCAGAGGAGTCTGGAAACTAAGCTTGCTAGGGAAATCATTGCAGGCAGGATCAAAGAGAAAAGCCAGGTAGAAATTGGAGTTGAAAATGGGGATATCTCGTTGAGCATTATATAGAATGAAAAAAGTCATCCGTTTTGGATGACTTTTTTATGTACTAATGACTATGATTTTCTTCAGAACCATTTGGAAGAACTGCAGGAATCACAAGGATAATGATTGTGGCCACAACAGCAATAATCGCACTTTGAGCTAAGTCCAATCCAACGCCGATCATCGCGCCAGCTACGTAATTTAGCATTAGAACCAGAAGGAATGTCCAGAGTAAAGTCCAGAAATATTTCACGAATTTCACCTCTTACATTATTAAATCTTTTCTCATCTTACCACAAGCCATATAAATTATAAATGAATTTTAAATAAAATGAAAAGCGTTTTCATAGAACAATTCCATTTTTCCGAAACTTGATAGTATTAAATTTGCCGGAATCATGAAAATTCGCGCAAAGCAAAGGATTAATATGGAAAAATGGGCAAACCCCCTTTCATTTCCTGTTAAACTACATACAGTAATATGAATAATCTGTAGGGAAGGGGTTGGTAAGATGGAGAGCCGGAACTTTAAACTGGATACCGAATGGAATGTCATCCATTATCCTGAAAGGCCAAATGGTTTCGGTATCCTGACGATTGGAGATGAAAGGCACTTTGTGAACAGCAGCAGCAGCTTCTGGACGCAGAATGAGGGTAAACGTTCACTGTTGAACATTTGGAAAAAGGAAGGGTATACTGTTTTCTATTCGAATTTATATGGAAGACATTGGGGAAGTGAAAAGGCTGTGGAATTAACTCTGAGACTGTGCAGCCATATCGTCCGTAATGAAATATTGAATACTTCCTTCCATTTAGTGGCTGAGGGCATGGGGGCACTTGTGGCCTTGAAATTATTAAAGCATAGTGATCTTAAAATAAGGAGCCTGGTCCTGATCAATCCCGTCCTTTCTCTCAGTACCCAACTGGAGCAGGAAAAAGAGAATAAGTTTTTTTATAAAAAGCTTGTCGCGGAACTCGAAGCGGCTTATGAAACAGACATTAAGACACTCCTTGAAAGCCTTGAAGGCGAATCTTCCACACCCGCATTCAATAATGAAACCCCAGTGAAGATCATCCATGTATTATCAGGAAACAGGGCTTACAAGCAATCAAGTATTATTAAGGAACTGTCAGTTGAATGGGAAAAGGATGACCTGCCGGTTACCATAAGCTATGTTCTTCCAGAAAAAATGCTTCAAGTAGGAAGCCAAATCGTTCAGTATTTTAGAAAACATGAGCAAGTCCTTTAACTCCCTGCAAATATTTTCAAGTTTCTATTCATAGGATACAAGAGAGTATTTGCAAGGGGGAATTCAATATGGAAAGGGCAATAATTCTCGGAATATATGATTTTATAGGATATAGCCTGTGCAGGTATATGCTTGATCGGGGCGTTGAGATAGATGGGATCCATCCAGAAGGAACAAAAGAGGATTATTTTACAGAAGAAAAACGCCTGGAAATCGGCAGGAATGCCAACTTCACAGAAATAGGCCTTCAAGACTGGCAAGTTGAAGAAGCAGAAGGTTTTCTCTTTGTGACTTTGTTTGAATCGCTCCAGTCACGGAATATGAAAAATGATTTAATGGAAGCACTTTTAAGCAAACTAGACAACCGACATTTGAAAAATCTGCCGACAGCCGTAATACTGCCTGCATTTTTTGCCGAGGAAAATGTGGATTTGAGAGAAGAGGATTCTAAAATAAGCAGGTTTATCAGCAGTCGGGAATCAACGCTACTGACAATCTACTTGCCAACCATTTATGGACCCTGGCAGCCGGAGGAGTGTTTCTTTCAGCAGGCAATGTCTCATTCTTCCATTGAAGGGAGGAAAATTCCTGATATTACTCAATGGGAGTGGCTGCATGATTGTTTGTATATCGATGATGCTGTGAAAACGATAAAGGAAATGGCTGAATCGGGCAACAAGGGCCAGTATATACTGTCGAGTGGAGAACGAGGCAGATGGCTGCAGTGTGCAGAGGAGCTGATTGGCAAGGAACCTGCGATACTTAGAAATGAGGTTCAGCCACCAATATATAAAGGGTCTATCCAAGTCAGGACAGTAGAAAGAAATGAGCAAATCAGCAAGGGGTTAAGCAGGCAAAAGGAGCATTTTACCCGGATACAGGACAGCAGAGTCTGAGTGAATTTCGATAAACCACTTTTCAAAGTTATACTCCAGAGAGTAAAATGGTAAAAGATTCTTATAATCGGTTCCATTTTAATAAAGCGGGCACTGGATGTTGTGAAGGATTTGCACAGTGGCGCATAAAGGAGATGCATCGGATGCTGAAACGTTTCGGGCTAATATTGTTAAGCCTTCTTTTGCTTGGGGGATGCGGACAACCACTAGCAACTGGCAAGGTGGAGAAAGTCGGCCTGTTGGTGCCTGAAACTATTAATGATCAGGTGTGGGGGACGAAAGGATATCGTGGACTTCTGCAAATCCAATCCAGCCTGGAGGTTGATGTCTTTTTCAAAGAAGGAATGAATTCGCAGGAAGCTGTAGAGGCTGCGGTGAGGGAGTTTGACAGGCAGGGAGTCAACCTTATTTATGGGCATGGAAATGAATACGCAGCCTATTTCAATAAAATTTCAGGGGAATATCCTGATATACATTTCATTAGCTTTAATGGGGATGCCAGGGCAAAAAATACGACAAGCTTGAATTTTAAGGCATATGCCATGGGCTTTTTTGGCGGAATGGTCGCGAGCCACATGTCTGAAACCGGCAAAGTCGGAATCATTGCAGCATATGAATGGCAGCCTGAAGTGGAAGGCTTTTACGATGGAGCAATCTTTGAAAACGAAGATATGAAGGTGGACATACGTTATGTTGGGCACTGGGATGACCAAAAAAAGGCACTCGATGTCCTGGATGATGTTCTGGATGACGGAGCTGATGTCATATATCCTGCTGGAGATGGGTATAATGTACCTGTCATTGAAAGAGTAAAGGACCGAGGCTTGTATATTATCGGTTATATTTCAGACCAGTCGGATTTCGGTGAATCGACGGTATTGACGAGTACTGTCCAGCATGTTGATGACTTGTATGAATTGACGGCCGATAAGTTTAATAATGGGGAGCTTAAATCTGGCAACCTGTCATTCGACTTTCAGGATGGTGTTATTTCTCTGGGGAAGTTCAGTCCTAAAGTCGATGCCAACTTCAGGGAAAGAGTAGGCACTTATATTAACTCTTATAAAGAAAACGGTAAATTGCCCAACCAGTAATTATTATTAAAGGAGACAATAGACATGCAAAGCAATGACAAAACGATGGAGTTCATGCAAATTGCCATGAAGTACCTTCCGGAAGCGCAGCAAAAACTACAGGAGGCAGGCATTGAGTTGACTATGGACAACCTGCAGCCATTTTTCACGCTTTTCACAAATGTAATGAATGAAGCTTATGAGCTTGGAAAAGCTGATGCTGCAAAGGAATAATATACATATAGGAAAAGCTGAGGCTCGCCTCAGCTTTTGTTTTTATCCATAAAATGATCAAAAAGTGGTTTAACCTTTCCCACTAGCGGCTTGAGCTCTCTGGCTGATGTGATCAGTGTATCTACATGGTACATCACTTCATCTAAATCGATTTGTCCCAGATACTTGTTGAGGGGAGAATCATTTTTCTCACTTTGCTCACTTGAATCTTCTTTGTATCTTGGCTGCCCGAACATAAAATGATCGAAATGCGAATTCTCCCGCTCTCGTTGATCGGGACTCTCTTCATTCTCTCTCTTTAGCCTGAAACCAAATAAGTCTCTGTCTCTTCCATCCTCCAATTTCACTCCCACCTTTCTATTTTTCTATTTATTTTCAGATTGTAAGCAACTGGTTAGACTGGCTTATTTTAATCTGCCTTGCGCGTTGAAGAAATGCCCAAAAGCAAAGGTCTTCACTGTAGTTTATGATTCATATGGCCACATGGACTAGGGCATGTGCGGAAATCTCAATTTTCAGTTGCAGATAGAGAGCAGTTTCTGATAAAATTAGTACCAAGTCATAATATTTGATAATAATAATTTTAGCGAAAATAGACAGAATCCAAGATAAAAGGAGATGGATCCCATGAATGCAGGGATAATTGGGGTTGGGCGGTATTTGCCGGAGGAAGTGGTAACAAATCTTGATTTAGAAAAGAGGATGGATACTTCGGACGAGTGGATCCGGTCCAGGACAGGGATTGAAGAAAGAAGAATAGCAGGCGATGATATGGATACCTCGGATTTAGCCTATCGTGCTGCAGCGGAGGCAATCAGCAATGCTGGAATTTCAGCTGAAGAGATCGACTTGATTCTTGTTGCGACAGTTACGCCGGATCAGCCATTTCCTACCGTCTCGTGCATGCTCCAGGATCAGCTTGGGGCGAAAAAGGCGGCCGCCATGGACCTGAGTGCTGCGTGCGCGGGATTCATGTATGGAATGGTTACCGGAAAGCAATTTATTGAAGCTGGCACTTATAAGTATGTTTTAATAGTAGGTGTAGAAAAGCTTTCCAAGATAACCGATTGGAAAGATCGTAACACAGCCGTGCTTTTTGGTGATGGAGCCGGCGCGGTTGTCATGGGACCTGTTTCTGACGGTAAAGGAGTTCTTTCATTCGAGTTAGGCTCTGACGGTTCCGGCGGAAAGCATCTGTATCAGGATGATTATATTGTTATGAATGGCCGTGAAGTGTTTAAATTTGCGGTTAGGCAAATGGGTGAAAGCAGCGTCAATGTCCTTGAAAAAGCTGGACTATCAAAAGAGGATGTTGATTTCCTAATTCCTCATCAGGCAAATATCAGGATCATGGAATCAGCCCGACAGCGACTTGAGCTTCCAGTAGAAAAAATGTCAAAGACCGTCCATAAATACGGAAATACATCAGCCGCGTCAATTCCGATCTCGCTTTTTGAAGAGTTGGAAGCAGGGAAAATCAAGGACGGCGATGTAGTGGTAATGGTTGGCTTTGGCGGCGGGTTGACATGGGGCGCGATCGCCATGCGCTGGGGTCTATAAACAGATTATTAGATGAACTTTATATTATAGATAAAGGAGATGCAATAATGATGGAGAAACGCAGAGTCGTTGTTACTGGTATCGGGGCTGTAACGCCTCTTGGAAATGACGCGGGAACAACCTGGAATAATATACTTGAAGGTGTATCGGGAATTGGCCCGGTTACGAGACTGAATGCCGATGATTTCCCAGCAAAGGTTGCAGCAGAGGTTAAGGAATTCAATGTTGAAAACTTTATTGACCGTAAAGATGCAAGAAAGATGGACCGCTTTACTCATTATGCTGTTGCCGCTTCATTGATGGCCGTGAAAGATTCAGAACTTGAAATCACGGATGAAAACGCTCCGCGAGTAGGTGTATGGATCGGTTCAGGTATCGGCGGGATGGAGACATTTGAACAGCAGCACGAAACGTTCATGAACAGAGGATATCGCAGGGTCAGCCCATTCTTCGTGCCGATGATGATTCCTGATATGGCAACTGGACAGGTATCCATCACACTTGGCGCGAGAGGCTTTAACTCTTGTACAGTCACAGCATGTGCAACTGGAACTAACTCAATTGGGGATGCCTTCAAGGTTATCCAGCGCGGTGACGCTGACGTAATGGTTACTGGCGGGGCAGAAGCGCCGATTACAAGAATGTCTTTCGCAGGCTTCTGTGCAAATACAGCGCTATCTACCAATCAGGATCCGCAAAAAGCGAGCAGGCCTTTTGATAAAAATCGCGATGGATTTGTTATGGGCGAGGGCGCGGGAATTGTTGTTCTTGAAGACCTGGAGCACGCTTTGGCCCGTGGAGCAAAAATCTATGCTGAAATCGTAGGTTATGGTGCTACCGGCGATGCCTATCACATTACCGCACCAGCTCCTGAAGGGGAAGGCGGAGCAAGAGCAATGAAAATGGCTCTTGACGATGCAGGCCTTGCACCAGAAGAAGTAGGTTACATTAACGCCCACGGAACAAGTACTGAATATAATGATAAATATGAAACAATGGCCATCAAATCCGTATTTGGAGAGCATGCATACAAGCTTTCAGTCAGTTCAACCAAATCAATGACAGGCCACTTGCTTGGAGCAGCAGGCGGGATTGAAGCGATTTTCACGGTTTTGGCTTTGAATGAAGGGATCCTGCCTCCAACCATCAACCTGGAAACACCTGATCCAGACTGTGATCTCGATTATGTGCCAAATGCAGCACGCAAGCAGCAGGTAAATGCTGCAATCAGCAACTCACTGGGCTTCGGCGGCCACAACGCAACGATTGCTTTCAGAAAATACGAAGGATAATGGAATACGAGGGAGAGACCCTCGCAATATAGAAGCAGAAACCCTGTTTAGTTATCGGGTTTCTGCTTTTTATTTTGTATTTGGCATTGGTGCGGAGCAATTGATGTTGGGCGATTCCACGTTTTTTCGCTGGTTTGTGAATTTTGGTGAATGGATCCACACTGCATTACCCGAAAATGCTTCAGAATATATTTTTCGGTTAAAGAAACGTATCTTCATTACCCGAAAATGCTTCAGAATATATTTTTCGGTAAAAGAAACATGTCTGCATTACCCGAAAATGCTCCAGAATATATTTTTCGGTAAAAGAAACGAGTCTTCATTACCCGAAAATGCTTCAGAATATATTTTTCGGTAAAAGAAACGAGTCTGCATTGCCCGAAAATGCTCCAGAATATATTTTTCGGTAAAAGAAACGGGTCTGCATTGCCCGAAAGCACTTTCGCTCTCGTATTTCGGTAAAAGCAACCCCCGTTACTCCCTGTCCTTTAGCTACCCGAGCTTTACTTCTGAAAAAAAGGAAAAATTTCGCACCCCAACCTAGACTAAAAAATACCCAAATCTATTTTCTTGAAAAAGTATTTTTCCTTCAAAAAGCATGCATTTAAAAAATGACTACGGAATATTGTCTTAAAAAAAGTAATGAAAGTGTAATAAAAGAACTACGTCTCTAATAATTAATAATTATCAGAATCTTTAACTGGTCAGAAAGTCAATTCTCTTTATATCAATTTCATGGGATAGGCGGTGTGCAAGAAACGTGACAGCCTTATTGGAACTAAAGAATCTAAAAACCTATTTTAAAAGGAAAAAGACAGTGATTCCAGCAGTAGACGGAGTGGACCTTGTGATTAATAAAGGGGAAACTGTCGCATTGGTGGGGGAGTCGGGGTCTGGAAAAAGTATTACTTCTCTATCTATCATGCGATTGATTCCTAGTCCGCCAGGGGAAATTGTGGACGGGCAGATCCAGTTTGATGGCCGGGATCTTGTCAAAGCCAGCGAGGAAGAAATGTGCAGGATTCGCGGCAATGACATTTCGATGATTTTCCAGGAGCCGATGACATCGCTGAATCCTGTGCTTACCATCGGGGAACAAATCACGGAGGTCCTGACATATCATCAGGGATTGAACCAGGCGATGGCCAAGAAAAAGGCAATCGATATGCTCGAACTAGTTGGTTTTTCCCGTGCGAAGGAAATCATCAATGATTATCCGCATCGGCTTTCGGGGGGCATGCGCCAGCGGGTGATGATTGCGATGGCGATGAGCTGTAATCCGAAGCTGTTGATTGCGGATGAGCCGACTACAGCATTGGACGTGACCATACAGGCGCAAATCCTGGACTTGATGAAGGATTTGAGCACGAAGTTCAATACCTCCATCTTGATTATTACACATGACCTCGGAGTGGTTTCTGATGTCGCTGACCGGGTTGTCGTCATGTATGCAGGCCAGGTCGTAGAAGAAGCAATGGTGGAAGACCTGTTTGAAAACCCACTTCATCCTTATACAAATGGTCTGATGGGTTCAATTCCATCGATAGACGAGGATCATGCGCGGCTTGTCTCAATCGAAGGAAATGTACCATCACCCGAGAATCTGCCAAAAGGCTGCCGTTTTGCCCCACGCTGCCCGCATGCTTTTGACCGCTGCTACAGTGAAATGCCAAGTCTTATGAGGAAGTACAACACCAGGTCTGTAAGGTGCTTTTTACATGATGGCAAGGAGGGGGAGAAATGATCTCAACAAATGAATCTCTTGAAAATAAAACATTAAAGAATAGCTCCGAAACCTTGCTTGAATTACAGGACCTAAAGAAACACTTTCCTATCAAATCTGGTTTGCTGCAAAAGACAGTTGGTCATATAAAGGCAGTTGACGGAATAAATTTGAAGGTGAATAAAGGAGAGACATTAGGAATCGTGGGAGAATCAGGCTGCGGCAAATCGACTGTCGGAAGAACGATTATCCGACTCTATGAACCTACTGATGGAAAAATCATCTTCAATGGCCAGGATATCTCCCATCTGTCAGAGAGCGATTTGAGGAAAGATGTACGTAAAAATATCCAGATGATTTTCCAGGATCCCTTTGCTTCGCTCAATCCGCGGAAAACGTTGAGATCGATCATCAGGGAACCGCTCGATACCCACCAAATATTTAAAGGCAAAGAACGGGATGCACATGTTGAGGGTTTATTGGAAAAGGTAGGACTTAATGCTTCCTTTATCAATCGTTATCCACATGAATTTTCGGGGGGGCAGAGACAGAGGATCGGGATAGCCAGAACACTGGCGTTGAACCCGGAATTAATTATAGCTGATGAAGCAGTTTCTGCACTGGATGTCTCCATTCAGGCACAAATCATCAATTTGATGGAGGACCTTCAGGAAGAATTCGGCCTTACTTATATCTTTATATCTCATGACCTAAGTGTTGTCAGGCATATAAGCGACCGGGTAGGGGTTATGTACCTAGGAAAAATGATGGAGCTTGCCTCCAAGAAAGAGCTTTATGCAGAACCGCTCCATCCGTATACACAGGCGTTGCTTTCAGCTGTGCCGGTGCCCAGGAAGAAAGGTGTCATGAAGAGGGAGCGGATTATTTTAAAAGGTGAGCTGCCAAGCCCGGCAAACCCGCCAAAAGGGTGTGTCTTCCATACAAGGTGCCCAGCCGCATTTGACCTTTGCAAACAAGTGAACCCGGACTTCAAAGAAGTCAAGAGCAATCATTTTGTTGCCTGCCATCTTTATACATAGGGCAGCTGCAGGATTTGAAGGGGGGAGATAGGAACACCTTTCTGCTTGTCTTAAAAACTAGTAAAAAAATTTAAGGGGGAAAAAATGTGAAATTAAGAAAAGCTTCCTGGTTGTTAATCAGTCTTACCCTGATTCTGTCAATCTTCCTGACTGCATGTACAGGAAATCAAGCTGATGATCCGAAAGAAACTCCTGGAGATGATGGCAAAAAAGAAGAAGAGCAGGCCACAGGTCCGCAGCAAGGCGGGGATTTGATCATTGGTTCCACTGGTGCACCAACAGTTTTCAACCCGCTTTACTCAACTGATACGTCAAGCTCTGACATTGAAGGGTTCATTTTTGACAGTCTTGTATCATCCGATACGGAATTCAATCCGACGATGAGCATGGCTGAGTCAATTGATATCTCTGAAGATGGCCTGACATTTACGGCAAAATTGAAACAGGGAATCAAATGGCATGACGGAGAAGAGTTTACTGCGGATGACGTTGTATTCACTTTCAGCATTCCAAAAGACCCTGATTATAATGGTGAGCGCGGATCAGCTTTCGAAGCAATGGAATCCGTCAAGAAAATTGATGACTATACTGTTGAGTTCAAGCTGAGCAAGAAGGATGCTTCCTTCTATCCAGTATCACTAAGCTATTACATCCTGCCTGAGCATATCCTTAAGGGTGTTCCTGTTGCCGAGCTGGGTGAACATGAATTCAATACGAAGAGCCCGATTGGTACTGGTCCGTTCAAATTCGTTGAATGGAAAGACGGAGAGTATGTAAAAGTTGAAGCGTTCGATGATTACTTCCAAGGCCGTCCGTACCTGGATACACTTACTTATAAAATCGTTCCTGATATGGATGCCATGATTGCGCAAATCCAGGCTGGTGATATCCATTTTGCAGCTGGAGTTCCAGGAACAGATATTGAAACCGTCAAGTCATTCCCAGGTGTTAAAGTGGAGTCTGGCCTTGGTCTTTCATACACATATCTGGGATACAACCAAAAGAATGAACTGTTCAAAGACAAAAAAGTCCGTCAGGCAATCACTCACGCAATTGACAGGGAAGCAATCGTCAGCTCTGTCATGAACGGAGACGGGAAAGTGGCGCATGTTCCGGAAAGTCCACTATCGTTCGCATACAATGAAGATGTTCCGAAATTTGAATTTGACGTTGAAAAAGCAAAGTCATTACTGGCTGAAGCTGGCTGGAAGGATTCAGATGGCGACGGAATTCTAGATAAGGACGGCAAGAAATTCTCCTTCACGGTAAAAACAAACCAGGGTAACAAAGTAAGGGAAGATATTGTCGTGGTCCTTCAGGAGCAATTGAAGGAAGTAGGAATCGAAGCGAAGCCTGAAATCGTTGAATGGAGCGCGTTCATCGAGCAAATCTCTGCGCCGAACTGGAATTACGACGCGCTTGTTCTTGGATGGAGCTTGTCTACATTCCCGGATCAGTATGATATTTTCCACACTAGCCAGATGGAAGCGGGCCTGAACTTCGTATGGTACTCGAATCCTGAAGCGGATAAGCTGATGGAAGAAGCGAAGCAGATTCTTGATCAGGATGAGTACAAAGCAGCATATGCCGACATTTATAAGATGCTGGCAGAAGACCAGCCATACACATTCCTGTATTATCCAAATGTCCACAGGGTCATGCCGGCTAATCTGGAAGGCTATGTGTTCCACGCGAAGGATGATTTTTATGATATCTCCAAGTGGTGGCTGAAACAATAGGATCAGGATGGGAGGGAAGGGAAAATCCCTTCCCTTTCAAATTTAATTATCTCTTATTACTAAAAGGAGAATTGCCATGCTTTCATATATCATTCGCCGAGTACTGATGGCCATTCCTTTGCTGCTGGGCATTACCATCGTCTCTTTTGCCATCATGAAGCTGGCCCCTGGGGATCCTGCCAGCTTGATGATGGATCCGACGATCAGCCCTGAGGACAAGGCCAGGTTCATGGAGAGATACGGTCTCAACGATCCGGTTCATATTCAGTATTTAAAATGGCTGGGAGCCATGCTTCAAGGGGATTTTGGTACATCACTGATCCGCAAAGGGGTTCCTGTAATGGAAATGATCATGAACAGGATGCCGAATACGATTTTATTGATGGTCGTTTCGACTCTCCTGGCATTGCTGATTTCCATTCCATTTGGAATCATTTCGGCCACAAGACCTTATTCGAAACTTGACTATACTGTAACCGTTACATCATTCCTTGGTGTAGCAACCCCAAACTTCTTTCTGGGCTTGATCCTGATTATGGTTTTTGCCGTTCAGAATAACTGGTTCCCAACAGGAGGGGTGGCGACCCTGAATGCCCCGTTCAGCCTCTGGGACAGGATCCACCACTTGATCATGCCGGCATTCGTTCTGGCAGCGGCAGACATGGCAGGGCTGACTAGGTATACAAGGTCGAGCATGATGGAAGTGATTAAGCAGGATTATATGAGGACTGCTAGAGCGAAGGGATTCAAGGAGAACAAAGTCATCTATAAACACGGCCTTCGAAATGGGTTGATTCCGGTCATCACGATTTTTGGCCTGATGATTCCTTCATTCATTGGCGGAGCGGTCATTGTTGAAAAAATCTTTACCTGGCCGGGAATTGGCTTGTTATTCGTAGATTCTGCGTTCCAGCGGGATTATCCTGTACTGATGGGATTAACTGTCATTTCGGCGGTTTTCGTCGTGATCGGTAATTTGATCGCAGACATCCTGTACGCAATCTTTGATCCAAGGATCGAGTATTAAGGGGAGGTAAACATGGCAAAAACAAATCTAGCTGGAAATCAATCTGGCAGCCTGGAATTGCACGGTGTTAACACCTCGCATGACACAATGCTTGGAATCATAGTCAGGAAATTTGTGAGAAACAAGCTTGCCGTTTTTGGCGGTATTTTTCTGATCATCATTATAGCTGCTGCTCTGTTAGCGCCAATAATTGCCCCGTACTCACCTTCCAAGCAGAACCTGCTTTTAAAACTGCAGCCGCCGAACAGTGAGCACTGGCTCGGGACGGACAGGTTTGGCAGGGATGTGTTTTCAAGACTTTTATTCGGAGCAAGAATTTCTTTATTGGTCGGATTTGCCTCTGTACTTGGCTCGATAACGATAGGAACCTTCCTCGGAGCTGTCGCAGGCTATGTTGGCGGGATTGTTGATGCCATGATCATGAGGTTTGTCGATATCATCCTGTCAATCCCATCCATCTTCTTATTGATTACGCTGGTTACGATTTTCAAGCCGGGAGTGGATAAGCTGATTTTAATCTTCGCGCTTTTGGGGTGGACAACTACTGCACGACTTGTCAGAGGTGAATTCCTTTCATTAAGGTCGAGAGAGTTTGTCCTGGCATCCAAGACGATAGGTACAAAGACGCCAACAATCATTTTCTCACATATCCTGCCGAATGCAATGGGCCCGATCATCGTCTCGGCAACACTGGCAGTTGGCTATGTCATTTTGGCCGAATCAGGATTGAGCTATTTGGGTCTTGGAATACAGCCGCCGCACGCAAGCTGGGGGAATATGCTCCAGGACGCACAGAATTTTACGATTCTCTTGAAATCATGGTGGTATCCGCTAGCGCCGGGGTTAATGATCCTGTTGACCGTCATTTGTTTCAACTTTGTCGGCGATGGTCTGAGGGATGCGCTCGATCCGAAGATAAACGAGTAATATTTAATCTTAAGCTGGAATCAGGAAAACATATAGTTACTGTAAAAAGCCAGGGACCTCTCTGGCTTTTAGTCTTTATCCAGGGGAATTATATTGTGGATTCCACTTTTTGTTCATGTTGGGAAAATTTCTTTATGTAAAGGATTCCTTCGAACCATTGGCTGTTAATTTCATAAAATGGCTGTAACGAAGCAAAGCAAGTGGAGGGAATGCAATGTGATCGTCAGGACAGATAAGTGGCTAGAAACTGATTTTAACGATATAAAGAAAGTTTGTGAAAACCTGCTAGGACATTTTAAGGGAGCCGATGATCCCCAAAAAATCTATTCCTATTTAAAGAACTTTGGCATGTACAAGCCGGACCGAAGAAACAAAAGGGTTTTCGAAAATCTGAAAAAGGAAGGCTACTGGAGACGGACAGAGGAACTCTTTAAAAAATACAAAAAGAAATGGAATGGACCGGACATTCCAATCTTCATTTTTCCCATGGATCAATCGAACTCGAGGTTAATGAGGGAAGGGAAAGGAAAATCAGGACTTTCCTTCATCGATAAAATGTTCATTTTCCTGACACCTGTCGATGACAAGAAAGAGCTGGAAGCATTGTTCGTCCATGAATACCACCATGTTTGCAGGATGCAGGCACAAAAGAAAAAACCTGAGGAATATACTCTTCTGGATTCAATAATTTTAGAGGGCCTAGCTGAGCATACAGTTGCCGAAAATTGCGGTGAAAATTATACAGGGGATTGGAGTAGACGATATTCGACAAAAACTTTGGCTGACTTTTGGAAAAAAGAGGTGGAAAACAAGCTCTTTATAACGAGAGAAGACCGTCAGCATGATGAAATTTTGTTTGGATTAGCCGGTAAACCAAGGCTTCTGGGCTATGCTATAGGCTATGAAATAGTAAAACAATATAAACAAAAAGGAAATTTTACTGAAAAAGCATCATTTAAGATTCCTTCCTGCGAATTTACAAAGTTACTAAAATTTTAATAATTTTCAAAACCTAAAAAACCCAGTATCCACGGGTTTTTTTACTATTTCTAAAAAATTATAAATTTCCCAATTGAAAAAAAAGTATTGCAAATGTAATAAATCTGTAATAACATTTTATTAAAATATATCGAATTTGCAGAATATTTTATTATTTAAAATGTGAGAAGGTGTCCAAATGAGCAACTATTCAATACATAATGAAGCACCTTTGCTTGAGGTCAAGAACCTTGAAACAGCTTTTAATATCGATGGCGAATTTTATAACGCTGTAGACAAGGTGAGTTTTGCTGTCAAACCAAGGCAGATTGTCGGGGTTGTTGGCGAATCAGGGTGCGGTAAATCGGTTATGAGCCTATCGGTCATGCAGCTCCTGCCAAAAGGGGTTGGAAAGATTCGAGGCGGCGAAATTGTTTTCGAAGGAGTTCATCTCGAACAGTTATCTGAAAAGGAAATGAACAAAATCCGCGGGCGGGATATCTCAATGATCTTCCAGGAACCCATGACATCGATGAATCCGGTTTTTACTATAGGATTCCAGCTGCAGGAAGTATTGTTCAACCATACAAAAATCTCAAAAGCAGAAGCAAGGCAGAAGAGTATCGCGCTATTGAAAAGCGTTGGCATTTCCCGACCTGAGAAAATCGTTGATGAGTATCCGCACCAGTTATCCGGAGGTATGAGGCAGAGGGTCATGATTGCGATGGCCATTGCCAACCAGCCAAAGCTTCTGATTGCGGACGAGCCTACAACAGCATTGGATGTAACAGTCCAGGCCCAGATTCTCGAATTGCTCAAGAGTATCCAGGAAGTTAATGATATGTCGGTCATTATGATCACACATGACCTTGGCGTTGTTGCAGAAATGTGTGACGAAGTCATCGTAATGTATGCAGGCCGCATTGTTGAACGTGCTGATGTCGACACACTGTTCTATAACCCGAAGCATCCATACACAGAATTGATGATGGGTGCCATTCCTAAAATGGATGAGGACAAAGAAGAACTAAGCTCAATCAAGGGAATTGTCCCGTCGCTTAAGAATATGCCTGCAACTGGCTGCCGATTCGCAAACCGTTGTCCGAAAGCAATGCCAGAGTGTACAAGTATCACTCCACAGCTTGGAGAAATCGAGCAAGGACATGAAGTGGCGTGCATTCTATATGAAGCAAGTATGCCAAAAGAAGGAGTTAAGGCATAATGAGCAATACAACTTTAACAGAAAAAGAGAATTTGCTGGAAATTAAGAATCTGAAAACCTATTATCCTGTAAAAGGCGGGTTTTTCCGCCGGACAATTGGCAATGTCAAAGCTGTCGATGATGTTTCATTCGAAATTAAAAAGGGTGAAACATTGGGTCTAGTAGGGGAATCTGGCTGCGGCAAATCAACAACAGGAAGAACCATTATCAGATTGTTGAATGCGACAGATGGGGAAATCGTTTTTGAAGGCAAGGATATCACAAAATTGAGGGGCAAGACACTCCAGGCTATCCGCCAGGATATCCAGATGGTCTTCCAGGATCCTTACGCTTCACTTAACCCAATGCAAATGGTCGGTGACATTGTCTCTGAACCAATCCGGAACTTCAAGAGTGCTAGCTTGAAAGACTTGAAAGATGAGGTAATGGATTTATTGACTAAAGTAGGTCTTCCTGAAGATGCTTACTATAAATATGCCCATGAATTTTCAGGCGGGCAAAGACAAAGAATCGGCATTGCCAGGGCGCTGGCGCTGAGACCAAAGCTGATCATTGCTGATGAGCCGGTATCTGCCCTTGACGTATCCGTGCAATCCCAGGTTCTCAATCTATTGAAAGAGCTTCAGAAGGAATTTGACCTGACTTTCTTATTTATCGCTCATGACCTTAGTGTCGTTAAGCATATGAGTGACCGGATCGGCGTAATGTATCTCGGCAATATGGTTGAAATTGCCGACCGCAACAGCATGTATGCTGAGCCGCTCCACCCATATACCCAGGCTTTGATTTCAGCCATTCCAATGCCGGATCCGCGCAGGAAGAAGGAAAGGATTGTACTTGAAGGAGATGTGCCAAGTCCATTGAACCCTCCAACAGGCTGTCCATTCCATCCGCGCTGCCCAGCAGCGATGGCAGAGTGTTCTCAAGTGAAGCCAGCTTTAAAGGAGGTGAAGCCAGGACACCGAGTTGCTTGCCACCTTTACTAGGGCAATAATTTTTGCAAACAAATACATTGAAAAACGGGGGGAAAACCATGAAGAAACCATTGCTTTGGCTAGCTATGCTAGTATTGGTTTTATCAACATTCCTTGCTGCGTGCAGCGGAGGAGAAACAAAGAAGACAACAGCTGATCCAAAAGAAGACGACAAGGATAAAGCAGCAGAAGAAACAGGACCGCAAGATGGCGGTACATTGACTTACGCTTTAAGCTCTGAGTTCAAAGGCCTTTTGAACTGGAACTTCTACGATGCTGACGGAGATGATGACATCATCGCATTCTTCGACGATGCATTGATCGACTATGATGAAAACCTTAAAGCAGAACCAAACATCGCTAGTTGGGAAACTGAAGATAACAAGGTCTTCACATTCACATTTGAAAAAGGCGTAAAATGGCACAATGGCGAAGAATTAACAGTTCATGACTGGGTATTCGCTCTTGAAACAATCGCTACTCTTGGTGGAGAACACCAGCGTTGGTCTAACGTAAACACAATCGAAGGTGCAAAGGATTTCAACGAAGGAAAGGCTGACAAGATTGCAGGTCTTGAAGTTGTTGATGATTATACTTTGAAAATCACTTTTGACAAAGCACGCGTAAACAACCTTGAGAATGTTTGGGCTTACCCACTTTCACGCAAGGAATTTGAAGGAATCGACCCTAAGGATATGGCTGCTTCTGAGCAGGTCCGCACTAAGCCTGTAGGAACTGGTCCATTCAAAGTTGCAAAGGTTATCCCTGGTGAATCAGTAGAACTAGTTAAAAACGAAAACTACTGGAAAGGTGCTCCGCACTTAGACAAGATTGTTGTTAAAGTTATCGATTCTTCACTTACTACTGGAGAACTTAAGAATGGATCTCTTGATATGACTCCATTCCACCCAACAGTTCTTCCAGAAATTGAAGCTCTTGATAATGTTGAAGTAGTAAAATATCCTGGCTTATCTTACTACTATATCGGTTTCAAACTTGGTAAATACGATGGCAAGAAAAACGTAATGGACAAAGATAAGTATGCAAGCAAGGAATTGCGCCAAGCTATGCTTTATGCAATCAATCGTGAAGAGTGGGTAGATGCATTCTTCAGCGGACTTGGAAAGCCACTTAACCGTCCGATCCCATCATCACACTGGATTGCTGCACCTAACGAAGATATGCCTGTTCAGTACACTTATGATCCAGAAAAAGCAAAAGAAATCCTTGATAAAGCTGGATACGTTGACAAAGATGGCGACGGATTCCGTGAAGATCCAAAAGGTGAGAAGTTCACTGTTAAGTTCTCTCACTATGCAACTGGAAACCCAACTTTCGAAGCTCGTGCTAAAGCTATGACTCAGTATTGGGAAGAAGTTGGTTTGAAATCTGAGCTTCAAATGACTGACGTTAACCTTTACTACGATCAAATTGAAAAAGATGACCCAGCTCTAGAAGTATTCTATGGCGGATGGGGAACTGGTGCAGATCCGGATCCACTACCACTTTGGGGAATTGAATCTGTATGGAACTACCCACGTTGGGTAAATGAAGAAGCTCAAAAGCTTCTTGAAGATGCTGTTGACTTAGAAGTAGTTGGAACTGACACTGAAAAGCGTGCACAATTGTATGCTGACTGGCAGAAGATTTTCAACGAAGAAGTACCATCACTTCCAATCCTTGAGCTAGAAGAAGTTATGGCTGTTTCTAAGCGCGTTCAAGGTGTTACTTTCGACGTATCAGGCTCTAACTCACCTCATGAATGGTGGATCAAGCAATAATCATTAAGTACCACCTATTCAGTTAAGGAGAATGCATATGCTTAAATACAGTTTACGACGCATACTCGGCATGATTCCTATGCTTTTCCTTATCTCTATTGTAGTGTTTTCCCTGGCGAAACTTATGCCAGGGGACTCACTCAGTGGGGAGATAGATCCGAACAATACGGATCCGGCATACATAGAAGAGATGCGCGAGAAGCTTGGTTATAATGACCCTATCCACATTCAGTATTTCACATGGATCTCAAACTTCATGCAGGGTGATTTCGGGAAATCTACCCGATACAAAATCCCGGCAAGTGAGATCATTGCAGAACGACTACCGAATACGATATTCTTAGGATTTTCCAGTATTTTAATTACTTATATTCTAGCATTTATCATGGGTATTTATGCCGGAAGAAAGCCATATACACTTGGCGATAACGTCATAGGTACCGCCAACTATATTGGATTGGCACTCCCATCATTTGTAGCCGGGGTGTTCGCAATCTATTTCTTCTCATTCACATTAGGCTGGTTCCCTTCAAACGGTTCTGTGGATATATCTACAACCGAAGGTACAGCTGCATATTGGTTAAGCAGAATTCATCATGTTTTCTTACCAGCACTTGTATTAGGCTTATTGAGTACCGCAAGCTATACGCAATTCCTGCGTAATGACATTATAGAAAACAGCCGTAAGGATTTCGTAAGAACGGCACGTGCTAAGGGCACACCGGAAAAGAAGATTTACAATCAGCACATCTTGCGCAATTCAATCATCCCGCTGATTACGTTCCTTGGATTTGATATCGTAGCATTGGTCGGTGGAGCAATCATCACCGAAACAATCTTCACTTATCCTGGGATCGGTCAATTATTCTTGAACTCTGTCAGCCAAAGAGACTATCCAGTCCTTATGACATTGACAATGATGTTCTCATTCTTGACACTGTTTGGAAACCTTGTTGCAGATATTTTATATGGAATCGTTGATCCAAGGATCAGGCTTGATTAAGGAGGATGGCTATGCAAGTTTCTACAGCAAATAATACACAGATTAACCTGAAGCCGGAAAAAGGCATGTCTCCTTGGGCCATCGCTAGAAGAAAATTTGTGAAAAACAAGTTGGCGATGACAAGCTTGATCTTCTTGGTTTTCGTCATGATTGTCTCTTTCCTGGCTCCATACATTACAACAACAGATATAACAAAAATCAACATTGGCTCAATGTCCTTAAAGCCATCTGCAGAGCATTGGCTGGGAACGGACAAAAACGGGCGTGACGTTTTTACCAGATTGTTATACGGCGGAAGGGTATCTCTCTTAGTCGGAATTAGCTGTACTCTATTCGTTATATTCTTTGGAACGATTGTAGGATCAATCGCAGGATATTTCGGCGGTATCGTTGACAGCATGCTTATGCGCTTCACCGATTTCGTCCTGAACTTTCCATTCCTTGTTTTCGTAATCGTATTGGCTACAATTTTCCATGGTAAAATCAATGGTCTTGTTATCCTGATCATGGTTATCAGCTTGCTGAGCTGGGGCGGGGTAGCGAGGATTGTCCGAAGCAAGATTTTGGCGGAAAAGGAGAATGAATACATTCTTGCTGCCATCTCAATCGGATGTTCACCTTTCAAAGTAATTACAAAGCATTTACTGCCAAACGTTCTATCAACAATCATCGTACAGGCAACGATCCTGTTCGCTTCCATGATTGTCGCAGAAACTGGACTAAGCTTCCTGGGATTCGGTGTACCATCCGAAATTCCATCATGGGGTAACATGCTGGCATTCGCAAATGAACCAGACGTACTACAAGGAAAGCCGTGGATCTGGATTCCACCTGCACTAGCCATCACACTCACGATTTTGTCAATCAACTTCGTTGGTGAAGGCCTAAAAGATGCATTGAATCCAAGATCACGCCGTTAAAAAATCTACCATACAAAGGTAGATTTTTTATTTTGCTTATTTTTCAATCAGAGGGGTGAGGTCATAGACCCGCCCTTTTTTAGAGCCTGCGTAGGGAAGACTGAGTGAAATCAGGAAAGAAGAGGCGGACTTCCGTTTTGATTTTGGTATTAACAAAAAATCGGAAAATTGACTGAGCGTAATAGTGTTGCCATAGAGAAAGTAATAATCACTTAATGCGAGGATGTGGGCAGTTTTAGATGTAGTTTGGCATACAGGGCAATACCAGCTTCCATGAATTTTGTGCATAGATATATCCATGCATTCCGGACATTGGACTCCTTTTCTCACATCACCAGGGTGAATCGAATAGGTATCAAAAATATTGGGCTTATAGGGTACATGAAATTTTACTAGCTGTTTTGCTATTCTTTTAGTCTCCTTCATTGTAGTTATCTCTTTTAGATAACGTTTTTCTAAGTCGATAATCCTCGCTATTAGATGGCCAGCTTGTACAACTCGGAAGTTATTGTAAGAGTTATTTCCTTTTGATTTTATAATGGTTGAAGGTCTTGATATAGCAATAAGGTACTCGAGGTTTAATAAGGGTAGGTTATGATCATCAAGCCATTGTGACAATAGCCTGACATGTCTTTGAACTTGGGTGAAGGGATCACGGATGCCTTCTTCTTTTTCGTTGAAAATCCGAATGCACTGATTGAATTCATGGTCAAAGACAATTGTTCCGGCAATATTCTTGGAATCAATAATGAAAGAAACGCTGGGGGAGAGCAGGAGGGAGTCGATTTGAAAGAAGTGGACACCATGCTGTAACCGGAGATCATTAATAATCAGATAGTTATTTTCTTTAAGAAACGATAATTGGTAATCCAGTTCTTTTTCACCTCTTAATCCTGCAAGTTTTTTTCGATATTCTTCTTCTATTAAGGGCAGTTTCGGATGATTTACATCGAGTCGGCGGATTAAAGCCTCCTCTGCTTTCAATTTATAGGGTATGTCCCTGTCTTTATAAAACAAAATCATCACTCCTTTTGATGGTTTATAGGAGACAATTCTCTAAATTACTGTAAACTCCTCTCGTTGAGTGTGAAGAATTAGTGAAATCAAGGATATATTCCTTAAAATCCTCATATATTCCTGAATTAGGTCAGGATATTCCTTAAAATCTGGTTTTATTCCTAAAAACAAGTGGATATTCCGTAAAAAATGAATATATTCCTAAATGTCATAAATAAACACCTTTCAGTACTTCCTCACCAACTTTCCTCATATATATGATAAAAATGGACAGGCCGGGGTGAGCTAAGTGTGTGAAGCAAATTTCTGTTGTAAAGAGAGTCAATTTTATGATTTTTAGATTGTTTGTTTTGACAATTGGTTTTAGCTTGGCTGTATCCGGGGGGATCAGTACAATCGCATATTTGAATATGATCACAGCCGGGCACGGTGTGGACGAGTATTTATCCTTCATCTCCCGAAGAGTGGAATGCTACTTGCTGCCAGCAGGAATCGGGATCATCTGGTTAAGCATTTATTGGCCTCATAATAATGATATAAATTGATCTTCCTTATAAGGAATATTTTTACTTAGTGCTGCCCATACTGATGGACAAACAGTTTCTTGAAGTGAGGGGTTAAAAATCATGTTGTATCTTCATGATGTCTGGGTAAACTGGTTCGAAGGGGAAGAGAATGGCTATAATGTCTGCCATTTCCACGAATGGCGGAAGGATGATGGTGTTGAGCTGCTTGACCAGGTGCCGCTTCTGAAAATTGATCATCTGTTATTTAACTACATTGAAAATGATTTATCTGAGTTGCCTCAACAGCTTCTGGATGACATTTACCGTAAGGCGTATTTGAGGAAAAACCATGAACGCACACAGCTTGATTACTGCTTCGTCGTCTCGGATGGAACCGGAATACTTGCTGTTGACACGATCGGCTATAATATCCCAATCCGAAAGAGCCGGCTTATCCCGCGTCAGGAACAGCTGGTGTACGAAATGATTGAAAATCAGGATACGATCCAATATGGATTCAATGATCAAAGTGCCTTAAAGGATTTCCATATCTTATCACCTTCACCGGATTTAATGAGGGGGTTGACGCGTAAGGAAAGACAGTTAAAGCAATTATTGTTCATGGCCATGGACCAGCTGAATTCTTCAAAAAATGTAGCTGAAGTCAGATATTGGTTTACTGAATGGAAACCTGAACTATATGAAGAAATTCAACGTCTCTCATTTGAAGAGGTGTGGGAGCAATTATATGAAGAAACAAAGTTTGGCTGGTCACCTAAGCACCAGAAATTTTGTGAAAATATAATTAAGGGTCAGGCCTTTTTCGAAAAACTTTGGGAAATGGAACACGGCCCAAAAGTGAATTAAGTAGCCTAATTGAAATAAAAAGGAGCTAACACAGTTCAAGTGTCAGCTCCTTTCTTAATTTATTTCCTCTTGCGCCCAAGTCCCATCGCATTCTCCATCTTCTTGAGCATTTTATTTGCGACAAGGTTTGCTTTTTCAGCTCCCCGATCAAGTATTTCATCCAATTCAGCTGAATCAATCAGCTCATAATATTTTTTCTGGATTGGTTCAATGACATCGACAACAACCTTTGCAAGGTCACCTTTGAAATCACCGTATCCTTTACCCTCATATTCCTTTTCAATATCAACAATTGCTTTGCCGGTTAATATAGAATAGATGGACAAGAGGTTAGAAATGCCTGGCTTGTTTTCTTTATCATATTTTACAATGCCCTCAGAGTCAGTTACAGCACTCTTGATTTTCTTTTCGATTTGCTTTGGTTCATCAAGCATAGAGATGAATGCTTTGCTGTTAGGATCTGATTTGCTCATTTTCTTCAAAGGATCCTGTAAGGACATGACCCTTGCTCCGACTTTGGCTATCCGAACTTCCGGAATGGTAAAAATGTCATTGTATTTCTTGTTGAAACGTTCAGCTAAATCCCTTGTCAACTCCAGATGCTGCTTTTGGTCTTCTCCGACTGGTACAAGATTTGTACTATATAGAAGGATGTCGGCTGCCATTAGGGGAGGATAAGTTAAAAGACCAGCTGAAACTGCTTCTTTCCCGGTGGATTTATCCTTGAACTGAGTCATCCTTTCAAGCTCTCCTATATAGGCAACGCATTGCATCATCCATCCTGCCTGAGCATGTGCCGGAACTTCCGACTGAATAAATAAAGTTACTTTCTCAGGGTCAATTCCTGAAGCAATGTATAATGCTGCTAGGCTCTTGATATTTTTGCGGAGCTGTATACGGTCCTGCGGGACGGTTATTGCATGCTGGTCAACGATACAGAAGTAACAATTATATTCTTCCTGCAGTTCTGTGAATTGTTTCATTGCCCCGATATAATTGCCAAGTGTGATTGTACCGCTCGGCTGGATGCCAGAAAAAATAGTCTCCATATTAAATTCCTCCTATGATATATACTGTGTTCTTCTGTCTGATTTCAGTTGGTATGGCCATAAACAGAGGAAAAAGAACACAAAAAGACCATTCGTCCCTAACTTCTAGGGACGAATGGTCCGTGTTGCCACCCTAATTACTCACGAATGAGTCACTCTACCCATGCCTCAGTGAAGCATGGATCCCTTTAACGCAGGAATACGTCTAAGTTTACTTAATTTCAACCCAGAAGCTCAAAAGTCCATTCCATTTGCCAGGCTGTTTGTTTCCACCAACCACAAACTCTCTGAAAAGCCTTGAACAAATGTACTACTCTTCATCATTGCTTTTTATATTTATTAAAAATGATTATAATCAAAACCTCCATGAGAAGCAAGGGGGTCAGGAGGGATTTTACAGATAATAAATGAACAGTGCAGCAAGCATCAGGATAAAGTCCAGCAACCCAATCATTAGTAACGGGTTAGCATTGAAAGTGACCAGTTCTGATAATGGCGTCATTTCATCAAACGACTTTTTCTTTTCTCCATCTTCCTTACCAGCAAAAACAGACCGAAAAGAATAAGAAATTGCGTCAAAAAAACCAGAGTTAATTGTAAAGACAATAAGAGAAGTAAACAGAAGGAAGCTAGCAATGTAAAAAGAAAAATTTATATAATTGAGCAAGGTAATGCTCTGTTGATAGACTAGTGAAAGAATAAAAATCAATAGCTGAGTAATAAAAAAACCAGAAAAAATTTTCCCAAATCTATTACGCATTTTTCAAATTCCCCCTTATATTGTTATTTCATAAAAGTAATTTCCTGAATAATTCTTCAAAAAAGGTCAAATATTACAGTCAGATACAGCACGAATATGGCCCCAAAAGGCTTATAAGTCACTATTATAACACAAATCAAGTAGGAAATTTATTACTATTGTTTCAATGTTGTAAATTTTTCGCGCAAAAATATTGAACATTTAATTCAATCTATGTATAATAGGGAATGTAAAAAGTTTTCAGAAAACAATAACAAAGAGGGGGCATATCCTTGAAAAAGTCAAAATTTTCATTTCTATTGATTTTGACTCTAGTATTCTCGTTAATCCTGTCTGCATGTAGCGGCGGAGAAAACAATGCTGGAGAAGACACACCTGATGATGATGCAAAATCAGGCGAAGACACACCTAATGTACCACAAGAATTAAGAATGTTGGATTCTTCTGAGATCCCAACAATGGACACAGTCCTTGCTGAAGGTTCTACAAGTTTCACTTACATAAACAACGTAGGTGAAGGTCTTTACCGCCTTGACCAGAACCACAAGCCAGTTCCTGCACTTGCAGATGGCGAGCCTGAAATCAGTGATGACAACCTTGTCTACACATTCAAACTTATTGATTCAAAATGGTCTAACGGCGAGCCTGTAACAGCTCACGACTTCGTGTATGCTTGGCAGCGCGCTATCGACCCAGCTACTGGTTCACCTTACGGCCCTTACATGATGGGCGGCAAAATCAAGGGAGCTGCAGAAATCACTGAACTTGGTGCTGCTAAGAAAGAATACGACCTAAATACTCTTGGCGTTAAAGCACTTGACGACAAGACTTTGGAAGTAACTCTTGAAAAGCCAATCGCTTACTGGCAAGACCTTTTCGCTTTCCCAACATTCTATCCACAAAACCAGAAGTTTGTTGAAGAGAAAGGCGAAGCTTTCGCAAGCAATGCTGAAAACTTACTTTACAACGGTCCATTCGTAATGGAAACTTGGGAAGGTACTGACGCTACTGAGTGGGTACTTACTAAGAACCCTGACTACCACGGTGCTGATAAAGTTACACTTGAAAAGATCACTGTAAACGTCGTTAAAGATTCTAACTCTGCTGTAAACGCATTTGAAGCTGGCGAAACAGACATGACTGGATTGCTTTCTTCTGATATCGTTCCTTCATACGAAGGCGACGAGCGTATGCTTAGCTGGATGGAAGCTACTGTATTCTGGATCAAGATGAACCAGAAGAACGAAGCTCTTGCTAACGTAAACATCCGTAAAGCAATCGCAATGGGCTTCAACAAGGAAGACCTTGCTAAGAGCATCCTGAACAACGGTTCAGTTGCTGCTAACTACTTCGTACCAAAAGATTTCGTAACACTTAATGGTGAAGATTTCCGTGAAAAGCACGGCGACTTGATTGTTTTCAACGCTGAAGAAGCTAAGAAGCATTGGGAAGCTGGTCTTAAAGAACTTGGCGTAGATAAGTTAGAACTTCGCTACCTTGGTGGAGACACTGAAGCAGCTAAGAAAACTGATGCTTACATCAAGAACCAGTTAGAAACAAACCTTCCTGGCTTGACAATCAAGCTTGAGAGCGTTCCTTTCGCAGTACGTCTAGAGCGTGACAACGCTATGGATTACGATCTTCAATTCGCTGGCTGGGGTCCTGACTATGGTAACGCATTGTCGTTCACTGACCTTTGGATCACTGATGGCGGAAGCAACAGAATGGGCTACTCTAACCCAGAATATGATAAGCTGATCAAAGCTGCTCAAGGCGAGCTTGCTACTGACGAAAAAGCTCAGTGGGAAGCACAGCAGGAAGCTGAAAGAATTATGCTTGAAGAAGATGCTGGTCTAGCGCCTGTTTACCAGCGTGCAGCTAACATCCTTCTTAACCCGAATGTAAAAGGACTTGCAATCTACAACTACGGTCCTGACTACTCATTCCAATGGGTAACAATCGAAGGCGAAGAATAATAACTTAAAGCATGTTTCTTATTTCAGAGTGTAATAATTCTGAGGATAGAAAGAGAGTATATCTAGATATACTCTCTTTTTCCCTGTAAAGCATTTGTCGAACAATAGGGAAAATTGAAATAATACAGGAGGTGCACCCATATGGCAAAATACCTGTTAAAAAGGGTACTTTATATGTTTTTGACTCTTTTCATCATTGCGTCCCTAACATTTTTCTTAATGAAAATCATTCCTGGTACGCCTTTTGCAAGTGCGAATAAATTGGGTCCTGCACAAATGGAAATCATGAAGGCAAAGTACGGTCTCGATCAGCCAGTACCTGTCCAGTATGCTAAATATATTGGCAACTTGCTGCAAGGAGATCTGGGAATTTCTTTTCAGTTTAATAATACCCCTGTAACAGAATTGATGTTCAAACGTTTAGGGCCTTCCATGCAGCTAGGTGGCCAGGCGATGTTGCTGGGAACAATTGTAGGAATTCTTCTTGGTATATTCGCGGCATTGAGACAGAACACCTGGATCGATTATAGCTCTACTTTTATCGCAGTTTTGGGTAAGTCTATACCAAACTTCGTATTTGCAGGATTACTGCAATACTTCGTCGGTGTTAAGTTAGGCTGGTTTCCAGTGCTTTTCTGGCGCGGGTTTGAATATACAATCCTGCCGACTATCGCTCTTTCCGCGCTTCCAATCGCAATTGCAGCCCGTTTTATGAGGACTGAAATGATCGAAGTGTTAGGGTCAGACTATATCATGCTGGCAAAAGCTAAAGGTGCGAGTTTCTTTGAGATTGCGTTTAAGCATGCTTTAAGAAATGCGCTTATTCCGTTGGTAACGGTTTTAGGACCTTTAGCTATTTCCCTTATGACTGGTTCACTAGTAATTGAAAAGATTTTTGCGATTCCTGGTCTTGGTGAACAATTCGTAAAATCAATTACAGTTAATGATTACCCTGTTATCATGGGAACAACCATTTTATTTGCTGCTTTATTTGTAGTTATCATCCTTGTTGTGGATATCCTTTATGGAATTATCGATCCACGTATCAGGCTGTCTGGAGGGAATAAGTAATGGCTGATTTTGACACGAAAATTCCAAAAGATCGTTTCAGGCCGGCGGAAGTCGATTCGGCTAAGAGCGAGGAAATTAATAAGCCAAGCTTAACCTTCTGGCAGGACGCCTGGATGCGCGTTCGTAAAAATAAAGGTGCGCTTGTAAGCTTAATTGTCATGGCTCTCGTAATCATAATGGCTTTTTTGGGACCATTGATTTCGGGTAAAGAATTTGACACACAAAACGTTAGTCATAATAATTTGCCGCCTAAAATCCAGGGACTCGAAAACATCAGCTGGCTTCCCTTTGATGGTGTGAAGACCAACAAGGCTGGCAAAGAAATTGATATGTATGAAGTGAAAAAGGTTGAAGAATATTACTGGTTCGGTACCGATGCTTTAGGACGTGATTTGTTTACTCGTGTCTGGAAAGGTACGCAAATATCCCTGTACATTGCGCTTTTAGCCGCGGTCATTGATATGATCATTGGTGTTGCTTATGGTGCGATATCTGGATACTATGGCGGAAGACTGGATAACGTGATGCAGAGGATTACCGAAATCCTTGTAGGTATTCCGACGATGATTGTTGTTATTTTGATGATCCTTGTTTTGCAGCCAGGTATTATTTCCATAACCGTTGCCCTTACGATAACCGGTTGGGTAGGTATGGCCCGTGTGGTACGTGCCCAGACGCTTAAGCTTAAGGAGCAGGAGTTTGTACTTGCTTCTAAAACTCTAGGAAACAGTGATGGCAAAATCATCTCTAAACACTTATTGCCAAACCTTGCTGGTGTCATTATTATCAATACGATGTTCACGATTCCGAATGCAGTATTCTTCGAAGCATTCCTTAGCTTTATCGGACTTGGTCTTCAGGATCCATATGCATCACTCGGTACATTGATTGATGAAGGTTTTAAAGTGCTAAGATTGCACCCACATGAGATGATAATTCCAGCTGTTATCATCAGTATCATCATGATTACGTTCAATATGCTGGCAGACGGATTGCGCGATGCGCTTGATCCGAAAATGCGCGATTAAGGGGCAGGTGAATGTATTATGGAAAATATTTTAGAAGTTAAAGATTTAAATATATCCTTCCATACATTCGCGGGCGAAGTTAAAGCGATCCGCGGTGTGAACTTTGAACTGAAAAAGGGAGAAACCCTTGCAATAGTTGGTGAGTCGGGATCAGGTAAATCAGTAACAACTAAAGCAATCATGAGATTGCTGCCTCCTGGCAATTCCGAAATAAAGCAGGGCGAAATCTTGTTTGAAGGCAAAGACTTAACTAAATTGACTGACAAACAAATGCAGAAAATCCGCGGGCAGGATATCTCGATGATTTTCCAGGACCCGATGACATCTTTGAATCCAACAATGACAGTTGGAAAACAAATCATGGAACCTCTGATCAAGCATCAAAATATGAGTAAATCAGCAGCAAGAGAACGCGCTGTTCAGCTTTTGAAGCTTGTTGGAATTCCTAAACCTGAGTTGCGTGTCAAGCAATATCCGCACCAATTCTCAGGCGGAATGAGACAAAGGGTAGTTATCGCAATTGCTTTGGCATGTAATCCGAAGGTTCTGATTGCTGATGAGCCGACAACAGCGCTGGATGTAACGATACAGGCACAGATTTTGGAACTGATGAAAGATTTGCAGCAAAAAATTGACACTTCCATCATTTTCATTACCCATGACCTTGGTGTCGTTGCAAACGTAGCTGACCGGGTTGCAGTCATGTATGGTGGTAAAATTGTCGAAATCGGTACTGTAGATGAAGTCTTCTACAATCCGCAACATCCTTACACTTGGGGATTGATCAGCTCAATGCCTAGCTTGGATGCTAAAGAAGAGGAACTATATGCGATCCCTGGCACACCGCCAAACTTATTGCATCCGCCAAAAGGTGATGCTTTTGCTCCGCGAAATGAATATGCGATGCAAATCGACCTAGAAGAACAGCCTCCAATGTTTAAAGTGTCTGATACACATTATGCTGCTACATGGCTGTTGCATCCAGATGCTCCTAAGGTAGAACCGCCGGAAGCTGTGAAGAGCAGAATGCGCAAATTCATGGGCACGAAATAACTGTAGGAGGAGGACTGGCTGATGGAAAATAGAGAAAAACTTCTTGAAATAAAGAATCTGAAGCAATACTTCAATATGGGTCAACCGAATGAAGTAAAAGCGATCGATGGAATCACTTTTGATATCTTTAAAGGAGAAACTCTTGGATTGGTTGGAGAATCAGGCTGTGGTAAGTCCACGACTGGCCGAACAATCATCAGGCTTTATGAAGCGACAGATGGAGAGGTCCTTTACAAGGGAGAAAACGTACACGGCAAGAAGAACAAGAAAGATTTAAAGAAATTCAACAGAAGCATGCAGATGATTTTCCAGGATCCTTACGCTTCCTTGAACCCAAGGATGAAAGTATCCGATGTAATTGCTGAGGGCATTGATATTCATGGTCTGGCAAAAAGCAATAAAGAAAGAATGGAAATGGTATATGAGCTGCTTGAAACAGTTGGCTTAAACAGAGAACACGCCAACCGTTACCCCCATGAGTTTTCAGGTGGACAAAGGCAGCGTATCGGAATTGCACGTGCCCTTGCCGTGCAGCCGGAATTTATTATCGCAGACGAACCAATTTCCGCATTAGACGTTTCCATTCAGGCTCAGGTTGTCAACCTGATGAGGAAATTGCAGCGTGAAAAAGGTTTAACATACTTGTTTATCGCACACGATCTTTCCATGGTAAAATATATTAGTGATCGCATTGGTGTAATGTACTTTGGTAAGCTGGTTGAATTAACTACAGCTGAAGAGCTATATAAAAACCCGCTTCACCCATACACGCAATCATTGCTATCTGCAATCCCGCTTCCAGATCCAGAATCTGAGCGCACACGCCGACGCAAAACATATGATCCAAATGTACATCAGTATGCAGATGGAGAAGAAGTGAAGATGCGCGAAGTCGTTCCTGGACACTATGTCTACTGCTCAGAAAAGGAACTGAAGCAATATCAGCAGCAATATGTCAAATAAACTAAACGATCTCTTATTTTGAGATCGTTTTTTTTTGCTTAAAAATAATAAAGGAAATAAATCCCAAATAAAAATATTAAACTATAATATCTAAATCTGTCGAAAGTGGGTAAAATAGACTTATAGAATCATATTATAAAGATAGCTTTTATTTTAAGTGGGGTACGTTTTGAAAGGAGAGGTGTTTGTGCAGTTTAAAAAAATCGCAGCAGCAGCAGTATTAGCTGCCTCTTTTTCACAAGCAGGAGGTACAGTGTTAGCAGAATCGAAAGCGCACGAAACAGAAAGACTTCCGGTCAGGGAACATCAATCACTGGTCAGGGAAATACCAGAGCAGATGCCAAGGTTTAAATTTGATTCAGGTTTTTCATTTGAATATCCTGATGCTGTAAGAGGAATCTATGTCACCGGGAACTCAGCTGGAGGAGAGAGGTTTAATAGTCTTACCAAACTTGTTGATGAGACTGATTTAAACGCGATGGTCATTGATATAAAAGAAGACCATGGATATCTTACATATAAGCCAGGTGAGAATTCTCCTTTTAAAGATATCGGAAAACCGTATATTAAAGATCCCGAAAAATTATTAAAGACTTTGGAAGAAAAACAGATTTATCCCATCGCCAGGGTGGTCGTTTTTAAAGATACAGCCCTGGCAAATAAAAAACCGGAGTGGTCATTTAAGGATGGAAACCAAGTCTGGAAAAATGGCAGAGGAGAATCATTCGTCAATCCATTCGTGAAAGAAGTATGGGATTACAACGTTCAAATTGCGATCGAAGCAGCAAAAATGGGCTTCCAGGAAATCCAGTTTGACTATGTCCGATTCCCTGAGGGTTTCGAAAAGAGGGATTCTACACTGCAATATTCTATGGGTGACTATAAGGATGCAGAAATGGATAATGTCCAAAAACGAGTCAAAGCAGTGACTGATTTTGTGGCCTACGCCCGGAAAGAATTAAAACCTTATGATGTCAAAGTATCAGTTGATATATTTGGTTACACAGCAACTCTTCCCGAAGCTCCAGGAATAGGACAGAACTTCTCGAAAATCTCTGAGAATGTTGATGTCATTTCTTCAATGATTTATCCAAGCCATTGGACTTCTTATTTCGGGATTGCCAAGCCTGACACAGAGCCATATCGTCTCGTTCAGGAATATGCAAAATTGGAAAAGAAGAAGCTTGATGAATTAAAGACCCCGCCTGTTTCACGTCCATGGCTGCAGGATTTCACAGCATCATGGTTAGGCAGCGGGAATTACCTTGTCTACGGGAAAAAGGAAGTCGAAGATCAGATCAGGGCATTGAAGAATCAGGGGATAAACGAATACCTATTATGGAACGCAAGCAACAGATACTCTCCTAATGTTGATTACACACCATAACCATTCGAATTGAAAAAACTTTATAATTCCTGATACTAAAACAGCCTGGAATGATGAAAATCATTCCAGGCTGTTTTCATATCATTAGATTATCGACATGAAAATAAGTTATAATAACAGATGGGATATGGATTACTTCTTGCTGCCGCCGACATTTTTCCAGCCAGTTTGCAGACTTGTTGATTGATCGACGAATTCATTTCTTTTATTTCCACTAAAGAACCTGGTTCCTACTCCATTGGTAATCACACCAATTGTCGCGGTAATACCCACAATCAGTAAAGCAACGATAGTTAAATCCATTATGTAACCGCCCATGATAAACCTCCACCTTTTTTTTCACCTAATCTTGATAGTGATTTTGTGATAAATATAATTCATGATCCCGTACATCTTTATTTTAAAAGAATTGCTCATGTATTAAAAGAACTTTATGAAGAAAAAATAATACAAGTATTTAGATCATGGTTATATAGAAAAAGCTGGGTGCTTATCGGGATGGAATAAAATTAAAAAGGAGATAAGCAATGCATTGGTATGAAAAATTAAATCAATATTTCCCGATTGAGGAAATGAAGTCAAAAGAGCATATGGAAACACTTTTAAAGGAAAGACCAGAGATCTACCATAAGGATGAGGGGCCAGGACATGTGCTCATGTATGTAGAGACAGATGATTTCGTGTTCATTGATTACCTCTTCGTATCTAAGACGACTCGCGGTCAGGGGCTCGGCCACAAATTGATCGAAAAGCTGAAGGGAAAAGGCAAGCCGATTATCCTTGAGGTTGAACCAGTTAATTATGAGGACACAGATACTGAAAAACGTCTGCGCTTTTACAAGCGGGAAGGGTTCGAGCATGCAAGGACAATTGGTTACAGGCGCCGGTCGCTCGCCACGAAGGAAATCAATGAGATGGAAATCCTTTTCTGGTCACCTGATGAGGCGTCTGAGGATCTAGTGTACGAAGCTATGAAGAAAACCTACAACATGATTCATACTTATAAAGATAAGAAGTTTTACGGAGAATCATACCAGCCAGTTGATGAAGTGTTGACTGTCGAAGATAAACGGGATGATTTACTTCAGGACATCTAAATCACGAACGCAACCAGTTTTTTACATGGTTGCGTTTTCATTTTAAGTAAATTAATTGAGAATAAAACTATTTTAAAAAGAGAGGTTTAAGTTCTGCGTAAACGGGTAAATATAAATAAATTGTGATAATGACTTCACGACGGACAGATATGGAAGGAATTGTACGAATATTTATATAGATTGAATCAAAGGGTGATGAAAAAATATATTCTTTCTTGAAACTTTTTTCTATTTCGTTCGTTATATATAGAGAAGAGTAAAAATAATCTTACATAACTACCCGGAATAAATTATGAAAAGGGATACCTTTTATCAAATCCTTGGTGTATAATAAACAATATGAATTATAAAATTAAACTTATTATTATTTAAGAAATGACAGTTCATTTGAAGCAAATAATATATAAGTAAATCTAAGGGAGTGTGAATTACCAATGGTCACTTTATACACTTCACCAAGTTGTACCTCTTGCAGAAAGGCCAAGTCATGGCTGGAAGAACATGAAATCTCATATACTGAAAGAAACATATTCTCAGAGCCTTTATCTATTGATGAAATAAAGGAAATTCTCCGTATGACAGAAGACGGAACAGATGAAATCATCTCAACCCGATCTAAGACTTTCCAAAAGCTTGATGTAAACCTGGAAACAATGCCTTTACAGGAACTGTTTGAGGTTATCAAGGAAAACCCTGGCTTGCTTCGCCGTCCGATCATCATTGATGAAAAGCGCCTGCAGGTTGGATACAATGAAGATGAAATTAGACGATTCCTGCCACGTAAAGTGCGTACTTTCCAGCTTCGCGAGGCTCAGCGTTTAGTAAACTAAACTTTAAGCTCCCTTTTTTGGGGGCTTTTTATTTTTGATGCAGCGCCTAACCCGGTGTTCTCCTGGCAATGCAGACAAATTGAAATTCAGGCACTTTTCTGCTAAAGTGTAAAGAATACTTTAAATTAGTTTGTTAAGTTCCAATGATTTTGGGCTAACCTTCTTGATTGTATCTTTAGGGAACGGGATCCTGTGGTTAGGCAGCCAATTAGCACAATCCCTAGAGTTAATCAATCCAGGTGAGTCCATTCATTAGCCATTTTAAAGATGTTTTTTTCGTAAATTTCGTTCCTTTTTCAACCTCTTTACGCATTATTATATTCGAAGTCTTCTCGAAAAAAGCATCGATGTCTATAATGATGCGAAATAAAACCATTTATGAGAGAAAGAATAATTCATGCGAAAACAACCTTTATAAAAATGGGTGTATATTTTGTTTCCAAAATGGCTTAATATAACATAAAATAAAAGTACAAGATCGTTTATTTCTTTTTACACAGTCCCTTTATAAATCAAGGTGATTCAGGCTTATTTATTAAGGGTAAATGATAAAGACCAACTGCTTTTTTGGGGGTATTTAGTCCCTTCAAATCTTTGCCTGGAAGGGAGAGAAAGCGAATGGAAATCGAGCGTATTAATGAGAATACCGTGAAATTTTATATTTCATATATGGACATAGAGGAGCGCGGTTTTGACCGGGAAGAAATCTGGTATAACCGTGATCGCAGCGAAGAGCTATTCTGGGAGATGATGGATGAGGTCCATGCCGAGGAGGAGTTCACAGTTGAAGGTCCTTTATGGATCCAGGTTCAGGCCCTGGAAAAAGGTCTGGAGGTTTTAGTGACAAAGGCACAGCTGTCCAAGGACGGTCCAAAGTTTGAACTGCCGCTTCCAAACGATAAGATGAAGGATCTTCCGGTCGATGAGAGGATTGAGGAGCTGCTTGACCATCAGTTCAATCCAAAAGGAATTGATGATGTTGATCCCGCCTTTGAGGATGATTTAGAATTCCTGCTATACTTCAAGGATTTCGAAGATGTCATTGCTCTTTCAAAACGGCCGGGAATCGATAAAGTCAAAACAAGCTTATACAGCTATGAAGACAAATATTATTTATACATTGAGTTTCCTGAGCAGGAATTTGAGGATGAAGAAGAAATTGACAATATACTAAGCGTTCTTCTTGAGTATGGGCAGGAATCGACAGTCACGATTCACCGTCTCGATGAATACGGTAATAAAATTATCGAAGAAGATGTGTTTAGTGTCATAAGAAAGCACTTTTCCTGATTGTAGGCCGATTTCAGAAATGAAATCGGCTTTTTTGATATAATAATCTGTATGTATGAATCCCTTTACTTAATAGAAACGTATATATATCTAAAGCTCCCAACGCTGGTTGCAGGGAAAATCCAGAGAGAGAAAACAGGTGGTAACAATGAAGAATACAGTTCGGGTCTTAACGTTTTTAATGATCCTCGCTGGGATCTATTATTTGTTTTACGAAAAACTTGACGCAGCTTATCTTGGATATATCAGTATATTTATGTCGCTCACAGTCATTTTCATCAGCTTTGTGATATTCCTTGAGAATCGGCATCCGGCCCAGACATTGACATGGATTGTCGTCCTTGGCGGCTTTCCGGTAGTAGGTTTTATTTTTTATTTGTTATTCGGCAGGAATAAACGCAAGGAGAAGATGTTCCGGCGTAAATATTTTCTTGATAAAAAAGCCTTTTCAAAAATCGAAGGGGACACGGAAAGGGTCAACAGGGCAAGGATGTCTGAAATGGAAGAAGATCATCGCCGCTTGTTTACCCTTGCCCAGAAGCTTGGGAACAGCCCTATTTCATTTGCAACCTCCACAAAAGTGCTGACAAATGGTGATGAAACATTCAGCCACATTCTTGAAGAGCTAAAAAAAGCTACCCACCATATACACATGGAATATTATATTGTCCGCCATGATGAAATCGGGGAAGAAATAAAGGAAGTGTTAGTAAGCAAAGCCAAGAAAGGGGTGAAGGTGAGATTCCTTTTTGACTCTGTAGGTTCCTGGAAGCTTTCTAAAAAATATATATCCGAGCTGAGTGAAGCAGGGGTAGAAGTGGTCGAGTTTGGTCCTGTCCGCCTGCCATTCCTCAATAGTAAATTTAATTTCAGGAATCACAGGAAAATCATCGTGATTGATGGAACAGTTGGGTTTGTGGGCGGCCTGAATATCGGGGATGAATACCTGGGAAGGGACAAAGGATTTGGCTTTTGGCGGGACACTCATCTTATGGCAAAAGGAGAAGCGGTAAGGAGCCTTCAACTGATATTCCTTCAGGATTGGTATTACATGACGAATAAAAGCTTTCTGACGTCGGATTATCTTTCGCCAGCGCTGCAGGCCAACACTCATGGTGGGGTACAAATGATAGCGGGAGGACCTGACAACGAATGGAGTGTCATAAAGAATATCTTCTTTTCCATGATATCCTCTGCTGATAAATCAGTTTGGATCGCGTCACCTTATTTCATCCCTGATGAAGACATTTTCAGCGCAATTAAAGTGGCGGCGCTCAGTGGTCTGGATGTCAGGCTTCTTGTCCCTAAGCGGCCAGATAAAAGAATCGTCTTCTTTGCTTCGAGGTCGTACTTTCCGGAACTGCTTGAAGCTGGCGTTAAGATTTATGAATATGAAAAGGGCTTTATGCACAGTAAGATCGTCATAGTCGATGGTGAGCTCGCTTCCATCGGGACATCGAATATGGACATGAGAAGTTTCCACCTGAATTTTGAAGTCAACGCCTTCCTTTACAAAACGAATAGCACGGCGAAACTTGTGAAAGAGTTTGAAAATGATGTACTCCATTCAGTAGAAATTGTGATGGATGATTTTAATAAACGCCACCTTGGTTACAGACTGCTCGAATCTACTTCGAGACTATTGTCGCCAATGCTGTAGAAACCTGGATCTGATCCGGGTTTCTTTCTTTTTATTAATAAGTATAAACTTTCGGGGCTGACCAAGGTGCTTTCGCTTTTTTTGATTTGTGAACGTTTTATAAACCTTTTCCAAATATAAAGGTTTTAAATGTATGAACTAGAATATGTCATGGAGAAAGGAGGCGCATAAAATGTGCTAGTTGCGAAAAAAAGTGATGGCGTAAGGTTATCATTAGGTGAAAGATATGAGAAAAGTGATTTAATAGAAATCAGGTCGAGGGAGAAATTCTACTGTCCTGAATGTGATGAAGAAGTGGTCATGAAACTAGGGAATAAGAAGATTTGGCACTTTTCGCATTTGGCGGGAGGAAGCTGTCAGTATGAGTATGAACGGGAATCAGAGTACCATTTAACCGGCAAGCTAAAGCTTTATAATTGGCTGAAGGAGCAGGGGATTACTGCTGAACTTGAACAATTTGACCCCAAAATGAATCAGAAACCGGACATTGCCTTCGAGTTGCAGAATCAAAAATATGCAATTGAATTCCAATGCTCAGCTATACCTTCGGAGATTTTTGAAAAAAGAACCAGGACGTATTTTGACCATGGAGTAATACCAATCTGGGTTGCTGCAGAGAGTTTGATCAAGCGCAAGTCCCATAATATTGTCTCAATCAATAACTTCCTCTACCTCTTCATTCGGCGGTCCGGATACTCCTGGAATATACCAGCCTTTTGCCCGGTTACAGGGCAATTCATTAATCTGCATGGAGCCATTCCAATCACTTCTAAAAAGACATTAACGAAAATTGAAGTACAGTCGATAAATCAGTACTCATTAGCGGAGTTTGTCAGTCCGGCTGATAAGCCATTTTCCTTCTTGAAGGCCTGGCAAAGTGAAAACCAAAAAATGAAATCACGCTACTTAACTTCTCCTGGTGCATGGCAAAATCCATTCCTGAAAGAACTCTACCGCAATCACCTAAGTCTTCTTACAATTCCATTCGAAATTGGACTTCCTGTACGCTCAAGCCCCTATATCGAAACACCATCAATGATCTGGCAGACATATCTCTACCTCGATGTTTTCCGTCATTATCAAATTGGGGACATTATATATTATTCGAGAATCCGGGAAGCCTTTTATAAGCGTATAAGAAGGAAAGAAATCAAACTCCGCATCTTGCCCGCAGCTCGAGAAAAAGATCACTGGCATGCTCTTGCTGAATACGTATTTCTTTTAACAAGGGTGTCATACTTGGAGAAAATTGATTCAGGCAAAGTGAAAGTACTCCGGAAAATTATTATTCCAAATTCAATTGATGACCACATTAAGGCAGAAGCAGACTTTTTCACCAAGTACGAAAAGGAAATTATAGAATCCATATTCCCGTAACATGAAATGGATAATAACTGCGTAAAATAGGGTAGTTAGAAAGAGGGCATTTACAAACGAAAAACTTTTTCTTTATTAAAAATTAATAGAAGGAAATAAGAAAACATTAGCGAATATGTTACTAGAAAAGTTTTTCGAATTCCGAAATGTTGTTAGGAGGATTTATATGTCAAACGAATCTGCAGTTAAGAAATTGCCAGTAAGGGACGAGGTTGCCACAGAGAATACGTGGAGACTTGAGGATATTTTTGCAGTTGATGAACAATGGGAAAAAGAATTCAATGAAGTAAAGGGTTTGATTCCTTCTGTCCAGGAGTATCAGGGCAAGCTGGGAGAAAGCGCTGAACAACTATATAGTGCACTTCAGCTTCAGGATAAATTGCTTGAGCGCCTTGGAAGACTTTATACATACGCGCATATGCGCTATGACCAGGATACAACGAATTCTTTCTACCAGGGACTTGATGACCGCATCAAGAATCTGTATTCTCAAGCGGCGAGCGCGCTTGCCTTCATCGTACCAGAAATCCTGGCTGTTGATGAAGAGAAGATCAAGGGCTTTCTGAATGAAAAAGAAGAGCTCAAGCTTTATGAGCATGCATTGGAGGAAATCAATCTTCAGCGTCCGCATGTCTTATCCGCGGAAGAGGAAGCACTCCTGGCTCAGGCTTCAGAGGTCATGAGCTCACCGTCAAATACATTCGGAATGCTGAACAATGCTGATCTAGAATTCCCTTCAATCCAGGATGAGAACGGAGAAGATGTAGAAATCACACATGGCCGTTATATCCGATTCCTGGAAAGCGAAGACCGCAGAGTTCGTGAAGATGCATTCAAAGCAGTGTATAAAACATATGGCAGTTTCAAGAATACTTTTGCCAGCACATTAAGCGGCAATATCAAAAAGGATAATTTCAATGCAAGAATTCGCAAGTATGACTCTGCGAGGCATGCTGCGCTGTCTGCGAATAATATTCCTGAAAGTGTCTATGAGAATCTTGTGAATACGGTGAATGACAATCTGCACCTGCTTCACAGATATGTAAAGCTTCGCAGGAAAGTACTGGGCTTGGATAAACTTCATATGTATGACCTTTACACACCGCTTGTTAAGGATGTGAAAATGGAGATTCCTTATGGTGAAGCAAAGGAATATGTCCTAAAAGGTTTAGCGCCTCTTGGCGATGAATATAACAATATCCTTAGAGAAGGATTTGAAAATCGCTGGGTGGATGTGTATGAGAACAAAGGGAAACGCAGCGGAGCTTATTCTTCAGGCGCATATGGCACGAATCCATATATCCTGATGAACTGGCAGGACAATGTGAATAACTTGTTTACGCTGGCTCACGAGTTCGGACATTCCGTACACAGCTACTATACAAGGAAGACACAGCCATATCCTTACGGCAACTACTCTATTTTTGTTGCTGAAGTGGCGTCTACTTGCAATGAAGCGTTATTGAATGACTATATGCTTAAAACAATCGATGATGAGCAGAAGCGTCTGTACCTTTTAAATCATTACCTCGAAGGCTTCCGTGGAACTGTATTCAGGCAGACTATGTTCGCTGAATTTGAACATATGATTCATCAAAAGGCTCAGAATAACGAGGCATTGACAGCTGATTCATTGACAAAGGACTACTACGAGCTGAATAAAAAGTATTTTGGTGAAGAGGATATCATTATTGATGAAGAAATCGGTCTTGAGTGGTCAAGAATTCCGCATTTCTACTACAATTATTATGTATATCAGTATGCTACTGGCTTCAGTGCGGCAACTGCGCTGAGCAAACAGATCCTTGAAGAAGGACAGCCAGCAGTTGAGCGCTACATTGAATTCTTGAAATCTGGCAGCTCGGATTATCCAATCGAGGTACTGAAAAAAGCAGGCGTCGACATGACTAGTTCAAAGCCAATTGAGGAAGCATTGAAAGTCTTTGAAGAAAAGCTTAATGAAATGGAAGCACTGCTTTCATAATAGAAAGAACCGGCTGCACAGTTTATTGCGGCCGGTTTTTTTGTTATATAGGAAATTATAAAAGCATTTTAGTCTGGATAACTACATCTGGGTGTTTAATCCAGCTCCAGCGCCTAGCCCCTCGAGTCGCTTCGGTCCGCCCAATGAAGTCAGTCAAAGAACGACTTCACCGGTCCGCCCTCCAGCGCTTGTCGGGGCTGAACGAGGCGCTTGCGCTTTTTGTTCCTAATGCTTTTATAAGTATCCAGGTAATATTGCTAGTAAACTCTGGAGCCGGAAATTTAAAACCCTTTAAACTTTTTACGGTTATTTAAATATATCAGTAAAATAAATAAAGCCAGAAACAGGATAGGGGAGGTAAGATATAAGGGCAGAAGGTGCATTAACCCTAAAATATGAAGGATAAAAGAAAAAAGTACGAATAGAGCCATAAGGGAAAGACCTATTTTATCCAATTTTAATCACTCCGGATCGCTTTATATTTCATTTATATGCTTGCGTCCAGGCATTCATGAATCGGATTTGACAATATTGTGAAATAACACACAAGGATATTGTGATAGGGCGCCTGAATATGATATATTTATGGCGTGAAGTTGATCACAAGCAAACATTTACCCCTTTGTTTGACCGTGAAAAATTTCTCCCATCCCCTTTGTTCGTATAAAATAGAGAAAAGGCCTTGCAGTTGGAGAGCTGCAAGGCCTTTTTCTGCTTTGGTTTCGGTGATTATTAATAAAAGTAGACGTTGAACATAAGCATTTCGACCACATTTTAAATTAATTTGGCGAATCTCGAATTTTTTCGACCACATTTCAAAATATATTGGCGGATTTACATTTTTTTCGACCACTTTTTCAATTATTTCGACAAACCGCTTTAAATGGGGCAGTTTCCTAAATTCGATAAACAACTGCACAAGAAACAAAAAAAAACCGTGCAAACGCACGGTCATCCTTCTTGATATCGCCAGAACACCCCATATTTTGCAGGGATTTGTTCGACTCGCTGCTTTAGCATTAGTTTCTTTAATTCCTTCTCGGCCTGTTGGACAGTCATGTCATATACAACGGCTACTTCCTTAGAGGCAACCATCTTGTATTGCTTCAGGAATTGTTCAAGCATTGGCGGCTCTGCAGGTTCTGGTTTCTCCTGCAGCATTTCCTCAAGAATCTGGACATAGACCTCATATGGGTAAAGACCGGTAATCTTGATGCCCTCCTCCTCGACGTTAGCGTTAAAGAAGACGAAAGTCGGAATTTCCTGGACATCCATTTCATTTGTTATTTTCAAATCGCACTGAAATGCTTTTGCAGCAGTTTCAGAATGAATATCGGTCACAAATTCCTCTACGTCCAAACCGACGCGCCTTGCGCAGTTTTTTAATACCTCGAAGTTAGAGACATTCTGTTTTTCGAGGAAAAGGACTTCCTGAAGCTGGCGCAGGAATCGGATGCCATTCTTTCTCCCTTGAAGCTCAGCTGATTTTATCGCAATTGATGCTAAGTAAGGGGATGACACAGGGTTTTCAAACCACAGTGATCCGTCACATGACATTCCAGTTCTGCTTGCTGTTTTTTCCCAAAGCTCAGCAATCGTTTCATAACGTTTTTTTCTGCTCATGTTCAGCGTGGCCAATTTGCCGCTTAATACATGGCGAATAGAAAAATACTTGCCATATTCGATTTGCAGCTTCTTGATGATTGGTTCTAGTGCCCAGCATTCCGGACAGAGGGGGTCGACAAACATGTAAATCTCGATGGGCTTTTTATCCAGGCTATGGCAAAACTCTGATGGGTCATAGCTTAGAAGGTTTTCCCGACTCAGTTTCATGTGTTATCACCAGTTTCATCTTCAGGTGTATTAATCATATGCTGGGCGGTCAAGTAAAGTCTTGCGTAAAAATCTTCCCTTACCGGTCCTTTAAGCCCAACTTCATCCATGGCCTCAGTCATGCAGGAGAGCCAGGCTGTCGCTCTGGTCGGCGTGATTTCGAACGGCAAATGTCTTGCACGAAGCATTGGATGACCATGTTCATTGGTATATAAGGGTGGTCCTCCTAAATATTGAGTTAAGAACTGCTTTTGTTTTCGAGCAGTTTCTGTCAAATCATCTGGGAAAATAGGAGCAAGATCAGGATGCATTCCAACACGGTGGTAAAAAGCATCGACCAGCCGGTGAAGTGTCCCTTCGCCAATGGCTTCGAATGGTAAGGTCTTATTCTCAACCATATTGATAACTCCTTTAAAATAGATTTTGAAATTTCATTCAGCTTTGATAGTTATGCTATTTATTGTAGCAATGCTAAATTTATATCTCAAACAAATCGTCTCGAATTCCGTAAAAATGGAAAGGTTTTGCTGTTCTGGCCTGGAAACGCTTGTCGGCTGACCAGGGCGCTTACGCTTTTCATTGTCCAGCTTCAGCGCCTAGCCCCTCGATCGTTTCGGTCCGCCCGATGAAGTCAAAGAGCGACTTCACCTGTCGGCCCTCCAACGCTTGTCGGGGCTGATCAAGGCGCTTACGCTTTTCTACTAATGTACACAAAAAGGCCGCCTGTTACCACTGACAGGCGGCCTAAACCGATGGGAATATTCTCCTTTTAAAGCTTCTTATTATGCGTAAAAGACATCCGTGACTTTACGTACATAGTTTTGCGTTTCTTTAAATGGAGGGATTCCACCATATTTATCTACATTTCCCGGTCCTGCATTATAGGCTGCAAGAGCAAGCTCAAGATTATTGTCATATCTGTCGAGCATTTGACGGAGGTATTTACTTCCGGCAATTATATTCTCTGCTGGGTCAAAAACATTTTTAACGCCAAGACCCCTGGCTGTCGCAGGCATCAGCTGCATCAGCCCTGACGCACCGGCATGGCTGACTGCATTGGGGTTGAAATTTGATTCCTTTTGAATGACAGACTTAATAAGTTTGGCTGGTATATTGAACATAGAAGCAGCCTTATCAATGATTCCATCAAAATCTACATTGCTTTTGGCCGCTACCTTTGTCAGTTGAACAGGAGGCAGCATATGGCTAACGCTTTGTTTTGCTAAATCTAAATTGTTAACGGCTGTTTGCGCGTTGTTAAATAACTCCTCAAGTCTTGTTGCAGTAGCACCTAGAGCATTGCTTTGCTCACTCAGGATGCCGGAGAGCATTTCCTGAAAAAGGCCGTTCCCAGATTGAGTGGCTGGCTGGTTGAAGTTTTGTAGTGCCTGCAGTTCAAGCATGACTTTTAACTGGTCAACATTCATTGTGATTCTCCTGCCTGGTCTATTCTTGTAAAAGATTATATTTTTTAAGGTAAAATCTTTTAATTTTATTATCGGTCGGTCTAATGGGGATTTTAAGGTCTTCCAATAATCTGGAAAAAACTTCATACCCGGCTGACTCATTCGTTACTTCATATTCTAGCTCATAATCTTCTGTATTTAAATAGTAACTATGGTCCAGAACAAGCAATCCTTCTTTGTACTCAATCTCGGCACGGACGGTGGTAAGAGACCCGAAAAATAGCAATGGCTCTGTATCTTTAATTAATTCCGAAACAGCGTCTTTAACGACACCATCCGGAAGCTTCCCTGTTGACAGTGCTTCCTCCGCCTGGATGGGAGTGAGGATCTGGTTCGTTTCAAGCAGTCCCTGTTGTGCAGGCTGCTTTAATGTCATTTCAAACCAGGATTCTTTTTCCCTGATTCTCAAGGCAGAACCTTTCTCCTTTAAGGTGAAGGAGTTCGTATCAAAATAATGATTAATTTGTTTTTTGAATTGCTTTGGTTCTATTTTAAAGTGTATTGTAAGTAATTGAAATTCTTCCTGAGTCAGCATGTTCTTGAATTCTATTTCGATATTCTGGCTCACATATTTCCGCCCTTTCAAGTAAGTTGTCCTTATTATCTCTTTAAATCAGGTTCGCTTCAATCCTTAGTAGAAAATGGTTCGATATGATAAAATAAAAAAGATTATGGAGGTTGAAGATATGAGTCAAAGAATTTTAATTACAGAAGCGAAAATTGAAAATAATGAGCTGTGTCTCTACACAAATACAGAGACAGACATTGGGGATTTTGCTCCAACCGGGCAAATGCTCGTTGATTCCGATCAATTATCATTTGTTTATATTGTTGATCAAAAGGATGGATATCGATATGTCACCATTCCAGAAGGGACTTGGAGTGTTATTCAGGCTGGTCTCCAGGCTGGACTTGATACGTTTTTAACGAATAAAAGCGGGAAACTAAAATTGGATAGATTCCAAAGTGAAATGGAATATTTGATTGAAAATATAACCGGCAACAGCAATTATGGAGAGGAAATGGTCGCGAAAGTGGAACAGGTTTTTGCCGCACCCTCCGCTTAGCTTTCGTGAATAGAACCGGATGAGGTGACTGATGTGAAACACTGGGATCAATTTTTAGAACCCTATAAGCACGCTGTTGAAGAATTGAAGGTAAAGCTTAAGGGAATCAGGAGCCAATATGAGCTCCATTCTGACCATTCCCCGATTGAATTCGTTACGGGAAGGGTAAAGCCTATTGCGAGCATCCTTGATAAAGCCCATCAAAAAGGAATTTCACTTGATAAACTTGAATCGGAAATGCAGGATATTGCCGGCTTGAGGATCATGTGCCAGTTCGTAGATGACATCAAGACAGTTGTGGAACTATTGAGAAGCCGGAATGATTTTGAGATTGTCGAGGAGAGGGATTATATCTCGCATAAAAAAGCGAGTGGTTATCGCTCCTATCATGTTGTAATCCGCTATCCTGTCCAGACGATCCGAGGCGAAAGAAAAATCCTGGCCGAGATTCAAATCAGGACATTGGCGATGAATTTCTGGGCGACAGTAGAGCATTCGCTTAACTATAAATACAAAGGGCTTTTTCCTGAGGATATAAAAATAAGGCTGCAGCGCGCGGCAGAGGCAGCATTCCGTCTCGATGAAGAAATGTCAACCATCAGAGGAGAAATTCAGGATGCACAGGCATTTTTTACACGGAAGAAAGAAATGCAGCAGGATGGGAAGAAATAGTTTAAATCCGAAATGCAGGGGTGTTTGATACATGAAATTTGCGATCACTTCAAAAGGGGATTCCCGGTCCAATACGTTGATGCATAAGATGAAAACGTATCTTTTGGACTTTGATCTACAATACGATGAAGACCAGCCGGATATTTGTATCTCAGTAGGAGGCGACGGCACTCTTTTGTATGCCTTCCATCGATACAGCAGCAGGCTGGATAAAACAGCATTCATTGGAGTACATACCGGACACCTCGGATTTTATGCCGACTGGGTCCCTGAAGAAATCGAAAAGCTTGTCATCGCTGTGGCCAAAACGCCATACCAGGTGATTGAATATCCATTGCTGGAGGTCATCATCAGGTACCAGCACGGCGGCAGAGAAACCAGATATCTAGCCCTGAATGAATCGACCGTCAAATCTGTTGAAGGCACCCTGGTCATGGATGTTGAAATCAGAGGTCAGCATTTTGAGCGCTTCCGTGGAGACGGTCTATGCGTATCCACACCTTCAGGAAGCACAGCCTACAATAAAGCACTGGGCGGTGCCATTCTGCATCCGTCACTGAGAGCAATCCAGGTTGCGGAGATGGCATCCATCAACAACCGTGTCTTCCGGACAGTGGGATCACCTCTGATTCTACCTGACCATCATACCTGTACCCTTAAGCCAGTCAATAGACCCGACTTCCAGGTAACGGTCGACCATTTGACCCTACTGCATAAAGACGTGAAATCAATTCAGTTCCGGGTAGCCGATGAAAAAATCCGTTTCGCCCGTTTCCGCCCATTCCCATTCTGGAAGAGGGTGCATGATTCCTTTATCTCCGATAGTGATTAAAGGAGAAGTGTCGAACCGGAATTTTTGAAACCAGCGTTTAATGGACATTTTGAAGGCGGACCAAGCACAAATTGTCTTAAAACCAGCCATGAAAAGATGATGCTGGAGACCAAGATATCTTACTTAAAAAGAAAAGAGAACGACAGGAGCCGCTGATATGGCAAGAAACTTCACAATGGATTTTACTGCTGAGGAAGCTGATCAAGGGAAGCTGCTAAGGGAATTCCTTAAGGAGAAAGAAATCTCTAAATCAGCATTGGCAGACATTAAGTTCAAGGGCGGTTTTATTTCGGTGAATGATCAAGAAGTAAATGTCAGATATGCATTGAAAACCGCTGATCGAGTCAGAATCGAGTTTCCTCCTGAAGTTCCGTCTGAGGGAATGAAAGGGGAGGAAATCCCGCTTTCGATTATATATGAGGATGAATATTTGCTGGTGGTCAATAAACCCCCAGGGATGAATACGATTCCATCCAGAGAGCATCCATACGGCAGTCTGGCGAGCGGACTTATCGGATATTATGAAAAAAACGAAATCTCCGCTACCACGCATATTGTCACAAGACTGGACAGGGACACTTCCGGTCTGGTCCTGATTGCCAAACATAGCCATATCCATCACTTATTCAGCAAGCAGCAGCGGTTGGGCGGTGTAAAGCGGAGCTATGAAGCTTTTGTTGAAGGTATTGTTGAACAGGGTGAGGGTATGATCGATGCCCCGATCGCAAGGAAGCCAGACAGCATTATAGAACGGGAAGTGCATCTTGATGGACAGAATGCCTGCACTTTATTCGAAGTTAGTAAACGATATGAAGGGTTCACTCATATGAAGCTCTGGCTAAGAACAGGCAGGACCCATCAAATAAGGGTCCATATGAGTTACTTGGGCCATCCGCTGCTTGGTGATACTTTATATGGAGGCAACCGGGATTCGATTTCAAGGCAAGCCTTGCATTGCAGGGAACTAACCTTTAGCCACCCATTTTTACATAAGGAAATCCGCTTTACTGCAAGTCTGCCATTCGATATGCAACAAGTGCTTAATCAAGGCAAGTCGTTTTGAAAAACGATTTGCCTTTTTACATTTCTCTCAAATATTTCATCAGATATTTCCGGGAAAAAATCAAATCATAAGGAAGTAAATGAATGCAATTTGAAGGAGGAAGCATCACTTGAACATATATAAACATGGAAAGATAATGGCAGTATCTGCTGTTATGTTATTAGGACTTGCAGCATGCAACAATAATGATGAAGCGATGGATATGCGTGACAACAGGATGACTACCCTGGGGAATAACCAGGAAAGCTATTGGGATAATGATGCAAATAGAATCAAACAGCAAAGACGCAGAGCAGAAATCAATGCTGCGAAAGGAAATCCTAATAAGCAAGACCAAAATCAAAATGGCGATAAGGCCACTAGTGAAATCATGCAGATGCCTGAAGGGTATATCACCGTAGATCCTAACTCTTACAGTACGGGAATTCCAAGTTCTAAATACCCTCATACAGAAATGAACAGGCAGGGCAGGCTGACATTAACAGAAGGGCAACGGGCTGACCTTGATAATATGATGGCTGAATTGCAGCGCCGAACTGGTGTTGAACTTCCAGAGTTGAATAGAGGGGGAATTCCTGCACCTGAAGATGCTGCACCAGCACCTGACCAAGGAGCCGCACCAGCACCGCAGGAAAGGGCAACGCCAGCTCCAGCTCCTGAGCAAGGAACTGCACCAACACCACAGGAAAGAACAGCCACCAGCACCTGACCAAGGAGCCGCACCGGCACCGCAGGAAAGGGCAACACCAGCTCCAGCACCTGACCAAGGAGCCGCACCAGCACCGCAGGAAAGAGCAACACCTGCTCCTGACCAAGGAGCAGCACCTGCACCACAGGAAAGAACTACACCAGCACCACAGGAGGAAGCAGCTCCAGCACCTGAGCAAAATGCAACTCCTTCTGGTACCGAGATCAGTGCTTTCGAAGCAAAAGTCATTGACCTGACAAACGAACAGCGCAGGAAAAATGGCTTGCCAAACCTGCAGCCTGACACAGCTTTAAGTAATGTGGCACAGGAAAAATCCAATGATATGCAAGCGAAGAATTATTTTTCACATACAAGTCCTACTTATGGCTCGCCATTCGATATGATGAGGGACTTTGGTGTATCGTACAGCACAGCCGGGGAGAACATCGCGATGGGACAGCGGAGTGCCGAAGAAGTCGTGAACGCATGGATGAACAGCGAAGGGCACAGGAAGAATATCTTAAGTCCTAACTACACGCATATTGGTGTTGGGCATACAACACAGGGGAACTACTGGACGCAAATGTTTATCGGAAAATAATAAGAAAAAGCTAACCGTTGTTGTTCAATGGTTAGCTTTTTCAAATAGGGGTATTATTTTATCTCCCTGAATTTTTCGGGCACAAAGGGCATCGAGGATGGTACGGATACAAGCTCCATTTCTGGATAACGCAAGGCTGTCAAATTGCCGCCAAAAACAGCTCCTGTATCGATATTGTAAGTGTTGTTAAGGACTCTTGGCTCTCTTACCGGCGTATGTCCATATACGATGATTGCTTTTCCATGGTAATTTTTTGCCCAATCACGGCGTACAGGAGTTCCGTCTGGATTGCTTTTTCCGGTTATATCCCCATAAAGGACAAAGGTTTACTTTTGAATTATTTTTCCCTATGTAATCTTCGCGAATCCCGGCATGAGCTATCACAAGACGGCCATGGTCGAGGACGTGGTATAAAGGAGCAGATTCATATAAGGAAATGAATTTCCCGCGGAATTCCTTTTTTTGCTCTGATTTGAGTGACATAATTTCTGAAACTGTTGTCTCAAGTCCATGTGTCGTCTGAACTTTATTTCCTAACAGATATCGGTACAATTTATTGCAATGGTTACCCGGAACATAAAAAGCTGATTTTTTATTCATTGCCAGTTCCCAAACCAGGTTTGCTGTTTTTAAAGATTCTGGGCCACGGTCTGTCAGATCGCCTACGAAAGCAAGATGCCGGCCATCAGGATGAACCGGAAGTCCGTTACTCCAGTCGTAACCCAGTTTTTTGCTGAGTTCTTCAAATTCAAGGTAACAGCCATGGATATCGCCGATAATATCGAGCTTCATTTTATGAAAGTCCTCCTTTAATTGTATATTCTTCCCGCAGTCGGAAAAAGGACAAGTTTACATCAAAAAAGGGAATGTTAAGACAAAAGGGCGTAGGTAATAATCTGGTATCAAACATATATTGCCCAATTTAATTTTAAATGAAAAAGAGTAGATAAAAGACAAAGAAATTAATAAATGCTAGTATAATGAAATGTACATAAAGGAAAGGGGGTAAGGTGTATGTCTGAAGAACGTCAGGAATCAGCATCCAGGCAGCAAATCAATTCCGAGTTGCTGATGGAAGCACTTTACTCTGAGAAAATTGATGATTTCCGTGCGGAATTTCTTGACTTGCATCCATATGACCAGGCCGAATTTTTCAGTGAGCTTGATGATGAGGATCGCGCGAAGGTTTATACCTTCCTATCACCTGAAGAGATGGCTGATCTATTCGAGAACCTGGAAGCTGATGAAGAAGACTTCAAAGATGTATTGGCCCAGATGAATCCTAATTACGCGGCTGATATGCTTTCAAATATGTATGCGGATGACGCGGTCGATGTCCTGAATGAACTCGATAAAGACCAGGTCGCCAGTTATTTGACGATTATGGACGAAGATGCAGCACAGGAAATCAAAGACCTGCTGCATTATGAAGAATATACAGCCGGAAGTATCATGACGACTGAATTCATCGCGATTTCTGCCAACCAGACGGTGCGATCGGCAATGTATATCCTGAAAAAGGAAGCGCCGCAAGCTGAAACGATTTATTACATTTTTGTCGTCGATGAAGATAAAAGGCTGGCTGGTGTAATATCTTTGAGAGACCTGATTGTTGCTGATGATGAAACGATGATTGCTGAAATCATGAATGATCGAGTCGTCTCTGTTTCGGTTCGTGAGGACCAGGAGGAAGTAGCCAGGATGATGCGGGATTATAATTTCCTCGCCCTTCCTGTTGTCGACTTCCAAAACCATCTCCTCGGAATCATCACAGTTGATGACATAATAGATGTCATGGAAGAAGAAGCTTCGGATGACTATTCGAAGCTTGCAGGTATCGCGGACCTTGATACCGTTGACCGAAATCCATTAAGTGCTGCCAAGAAGCGTTTGCCATGGCTGATCATTTTGCTCTTTTTGGGCATGTTTACAGCAAGCCTTATAGGAAGATTCGAGGATACATTGGATAAGGTCGCTATTTTGGCCGTTTTCATTCCTCTCATCGCCGGAATGGCAGGAAATACGGGTACCCAGGCACTCGCTGTAGCCGTCAGGGGCATCGCCACGGGGGACCTTGATAAAGAGAGTAAATGGAACATTATCCTTAGGGAAGCAGGAACTGGATTTATAACTGGTGCAGTTTGCGGCATCCTTGTTACATTCATCGTCTATTTTTGGAAAGGTGAACTTTTCCTCGGGGTTTTGGTAGGAATTTCTATCTTCATCACTTTGATCATTGCGACACTGGCAGGATCGCTGGTTCCGCTGCTCATGCACAGATTGAAGATCGATCCTGCCGTCGCATCAGGTCCGTTTATCACGACGATTAATGATATCATCAGCATCTTGATTTATTTTGGAATTGCTACTGCTTTCATGAGCTATCTAACTTAATATACAACGTTCAGATGTTAACTGTTCGTTTGAGACAGGTACAACGTAAACCCTATTTAACAAAGGAGGGAAGAGGATGGAACATCATGCTTCGATTACCTCACTCGTAATCGTCATCATTGTTGCATTTTTAACACCTATTTTATTGCACCGCTTAAAATTGAACATCATACCAGTTGTAGTCGCAGAAATCATTATGGGCCTAATTATAGGTAAAAGCGGCTTCAATATCGTCCATGAGGATGCCTGGCTTGGCACCCTGTCTACATTAGGATTTCTGTTCCTAATGTTCCTGAGCGGATTGGAAATAGATTTTTCCGCTTTCACAAGTGGCAAAAAGAATAAATCGGTGCCAAAAAAGGAACCTAACACATTTGCAGTTGCATCAATTATCTTCGTGGGCATTTTCATTGCTTCGTTAGGATTGTCTTATTTATTTGTACTTGCCGGTTTCATCGAAAATGTATTTTTAATGACGCTGATAATTTCCACAATTTCACTTGGGGTCGTAGTGCCTACACTTAAAGACGCCCATTTGATGAAGACCAATATCGGCCAAATCATTTTATTGGTGGCCGTTATCGCGGATCTGGCAACGATGATTCTTCTAGCTGTCTTTGTCTCCCTTTATGATGGCGGAGAAGGAAATACATGGCTGCTTCTCATCCTGTTTGCGGCTGGAGTTGCTTTGTATTTCGTTGGAAAAGTCTTTAAAAACCGTACATTCATCAACGCTCTCTCAACCGGTACTACCCAAATAGGTACTCGTGCGGTCTTCGCACTGATTATCTTGCTGGTGGCGATTTCTGAAACGGTTGGAGCTGAAAACATCCTTGGAGCGTTCCTTGCCGGGGTACTTGTTTCACTGCTGGCACCAGACCAGGAAATGGTCCATAAACTGGATTCATTTGGCTATGGATTTTTAATCCCGATATTCTTTGTTATGGTCGGGGTTGACCTGGATATTTGGGCCTTATTCAGCGATAAGAAGCTTCTAATGCTGATTCCGTTATTACTTCTGGCATTATTCTTATCTAAGTTGATTCCAGTCTACCTATTGAAAAAATGGTATGATACGAAAACGGTATTAGCAGCTGGGTTTTTGTTAACGTCAACACTGTCACTTGTCATCGCCGCAGCGACAATAGGTGAGAGAATGGAAATGATCACTCCGGAAATGAGCGGTACACTGATTCTAGTTGCGGTCATCTCCAGTGTTCTAACACCAATTTTATTCAAAAAGCTATTCCCGCAGGAAAAAGCAGAAGAGAAGAAGGTAAAAGTGGTCTTCATTGGCGCCAACCAGATGACACTTCCTGTTTCCAGAGCCCTGCAGTCTTCATTGTATGAACCGGTTCTTTTTCATACGAAACAGGAAAAAGCGGATAATCGGATTGCTGATTCAGTGTTTGAAATCATCGAGATGGAGAATTACGAAATTGATACCCTTGATAAACATGAAGTGTATAATGCGGATATCATTGTCATCTCCACAGGTGATCCTGACCTGAACGCAACGATTGCTGTCAGTGCAAAGGAACATGGTGTTGGACGTGTCATCGCCAGAATTGAAAGTCCGGACCTGGCAGAGAAAGCTCAGGAAGAGGGAATCGAGGTATTCTCAGTCCTGCGTTCAACTGAATCACTGCTGCGTGCGATGATTGAATCACCAGGCGTCATGACAATCCTGACCAATCAGGAAAATTCCCTGCATGAAATCAGGATGCTGAATGATCACTTCGACGGTATGACACTTCGACGCTTCCCGTTCACTGGAGATGTCATTTTTGTTCGTATCTTGCGTGAGAACGAATCAATCGTGCCTCACGGCGATACCGAGCTGAGGCTGAATGACCGTCTGATTGTTACAGGTTCCAAGGAATATGTCGATGAACTGAAGCGTGAACTTGAATTCTGTTTTTGGTGTTAATTAGAAAAGCGCAAGCGCCTTGGTCAGCCCCGACAAGCGCTGGAGGGCCTGACAGTGAAGTCGTTCTTTGACTTTAAAACAACTTTCAAAGTTGAATTTTCACTTTCATAAACTTGAAACTAAACCCGCCTTCCCGGCGGGTTTTTCTTTTCAAATGAAATAATATAGTGTAGAATTAGCACTAGGTACTAATAACTTGTATTAACAGGGGGAAGTTTTAAAAATGACTCTTTCATTGAACGGTAAAACATATGTAGTAATGGGTGTAGCTAATAAAAGAAGTATCGCCTGGGCTATTGCTCAATCTCTCCACAATTCAGGGGCCAATTTGATTTTCACTTATGCAGGAGAGCGCCTTGAGAAAAGCGTGCGAGAACTTGCAGCATCTCTTGATGAAAATTATTTAGTCTTGCCTTGCGATGTGACAAGTGATGAAGATGTTGCTAAATGCTTCAAAGATATAAAGGAAGCGGCTGGCACAATTTATGGTGTCGCTCACTGTATCGCTTTCGCAAACAAGGAAGAATTACAGGGCGACTATATGAATGTATCACGCGATGGATTCCTGCTGGCCCATAATATCAGTGCATACTCACTGACTGCAGTCGCCAAGGAAGCGAAAGAGCTGATGGCTGAAGGCGGCAGTATTGTCACTTTGACGTATCTCGGCGGTGAGCGTGCGATCCCGAACTACAATGTCATGGGTGTGGCAAAGGCATCCCTGGATGCAAGTGTCCGTTACCTGGCGGCAGATTTAGGTAAGCACAATATTCGTGTAAACTCTATTTCAGCAGGCCCAATCCGAACACTTTCTGCTAAAGGTGTAAGTGATTTTAATTCTATTTTGAGGGATATTGAGGAAAGAGCTCCGCTTCGCCGCAACACTACTCCGGAAGAAGTCGGTGACACAGCCGTTTTCCTTTTCAGTGACATGTCCCGGGGGATTACTGGTGAAAATATCCATGTCGATTCAGGGTTCCATATTTTATAAAGTTCTTTTAAGAAAGCAAAGTCCGCTTGAAATTTCAAGCGGGCTTTTTATGTCTAGGTAACTTCCTTCAAAAAGTTTTAACCCTGGGTAAATGTCCAGCATAAACATAAAGAGACTAATTGATTCGACCCGGGAGGTTTGGAAAATGGCCCGAAGAAGAAAACGCTTGAACCCACTGTTATATATTGACCAGCCGACATATCAAGAGGTTGCAACGAGCATGCAGAATAAATTTAAGTTCAATGATCAAGAGCAAGGTGAAGAGAAGGAAAATCAGCAGCCAGAAGAAAGTGCTGGGGAAAGTTCAGTTGCAGTTGATACACTGGAAAACAGTTCTGAGGAAAGCTCTGAGAGAGTAGGAGAAATCGAAAAGAAACCCTTTAAGGAAATGTCAATCGAAGAAAAGATTGGATATTTGGCTCAATTTCCTGCATCGATTGTGAAAATCCAATACAGCTTTATTACTTCGGAAAGTAGGGTTGTAGGTTATTTTATTTCGAAGGAGGATGATTACATCACAGTCTTTCCAAGAAATAAACGTAAGCCAGTAAAGATATTGATAGAGAATATCCAGGATATTAAGGTAAGTGGATTATAAAAAAGGAAAAGGGCTACCTGATTGGCAGCCCCTTATTCTTACAGGTCTTCCGTAGCTACTGGATCCAGGCAAACCACTGCGCAGAAGCAGTCAAGGTCTATTGTCATACAGATGCCAGTTCTAAAGAAAGTTGTTGTGCCATTGATTTGGCTGCAAGGATCTGCACATTTGCTCAATCCGTTTGGATCATCAGTTGTTGTCAGCAACTCAAGCTTCGCGCAGTTGTCATCGACTTTTGACACCCTGAAGAAGAACGACTCAATGCATTGCAATGTTTGAGAAGTGCCGTTCCTTGATAGCAGTTGAACCCCTGTGCCAAGGAATGGTTCACAACCGCAGTACAAGATTAGCGGAATTGTATCGAAAGTAGCAGGTGTTGATGCACCAGCCAGAAGGTCCTGGATGGATTTGTGACAGCTAACATCACAATCACCTTCATCGTTGTCAACCTCGTCTTGAGCGTCTGCAACTCGCTTTAAAATATCCGCTACACAACTATCTGTGTCAAATTTTCTTTTTCCACAAGACATATAATTCATCTCCTTTTAGTTGATATGACCTATTGTCCTTAATAGAATATGAATTGCCCTCCTAATGGTGTGGGTGTTTGTCTAATTTCACCATGATTCCCATAAAAAAATGATGACAGGAGCGGACAGGCTCAAGCCTATACATAGGGATTTGCCCCGCATAAACTGTAGTGAATTGACTTAACACTGGTGGTGAAATGGATGGGGAATTGGCTTGATCTATGCCTCCTTGTATTTGCGAGCTTCCGTTTGACCAGGCTGATTGTTTATGATTCAATCACTGAATTTCTTCGGACTCCATTCCACGGTATAGTGGAGGAGACATTGGAGGATGGGAGTACGGAAACTTATATAGAAATAAAGGGGGAGGGGCTGAGGTACTGGATTGGTGAGCTGATAAGCTGCCACTGGTGCACCGGGATTTGGACGACTACCTTCCTGTATGCAGGCTATGTATTGGTTCCGCGGCTAACAATGCCAGTCATCACGGTGCTGGCAATCGCAGGCATCGCATCGGTGATCCAGCATCATTTTATAAAAGACTGACGACTTTAAATTAGTGAGTCCGTCCAGAACCCATTGGAATCCTTGTTCATAAACTATTATATGGACTCTTTAATGAAGGGGTTGTAATAATGGAGGAAAAACAAATAGCGCAAAACAGCAAGGGTTCAACGGAGTCAAAAAGCAATGCCTCGACCCGCCGAGTACGAAAAAAACGCGGATGTGGTTGTGGAAAAAAGAAAAAACAATCGTAAAAGCAGCGTCTGCCTGATTTTCTGGCAGACGTTTTTTTATGTGAATATAGTTCAATGGGGAAATCTATAAAGGCCAATGAGGATAATTTTAAAAGGGGCGTAAATCTTATAAAAGACATATCCATTTGCTGAAAAGATGGCTTTACAGTACTTGGAAATAAAAGCCTCACTAAAAAATTCATAAATTGGGTTTTAGACGTGGAAAATAATTTTATCAGATGAACCATAGGAAGGGATTAATGATGAATATGAAACAGGCTGTAAATCTTTTGGCAATATTAATAATGCTTGGAGCTGGCCCTGCTGGCTGTACTTCTTTTGGAAAAACTTCACCAGAGAGCAGAGCATCCATGATTCAGTCCGTCAATCCTGATCCTGGCGCGACAAATGATCTGGATGAGAAAGATATCAAGCTTGCCAAGAAAGTTAAGAAAGATATCGCTGCACTTGATGAAATTTATGATGTAGCAGTCATTGCCGGAAAAAAAGAAATATTAGTCGCATACAAGGTCAAGCATTTAAAGCGCTTCGGGATGAAGCGGATCGAGAAAGAAATCAACAAAAAATTGGAAAAGAATTATCCTGATGAAGATTTCATTGTTTCCAGTGACTATAAGATTTTTATCGAGGCGGTGGAGCTTCGGGAGAGAATGAAAGATCCGTCCTTTCCGGATAAGAAAGCCGAAGAGCAATTGCAGCGGATTATTTCGCTCAAAAAGGAATTAACATAAGAAAGGATGGGTGAAATGGGGGATAAAAAAAAGCAAAAAATGACACCAGAGCAGCAGCAGTATCAACAGCTGGAACAAAAGCATGAACTTAAACGTCCAGTAGTTAAAAATTGCATCAAAGCTTTTTTGGTTGGTGGGTTGATTTGTACCATAGGTCAGGCAATCACCTATTTTTATATATACTTTTTTAATTTTACAGAACAAACAGCTGGTAATCCGACAGTAGCAACGATGATTTTCCTTTCCATGCTGTTGACAGGATTTGGTGTATATGACCATATCGGCCAATTTGCAGGTGCGGGCAGTGCTGTACCGGTTACTGGCTTTGGAAACTCTGTCATTTCAGCAGCGATCGAACACCGAACTGAAGGGTTTGTCCTCGGTGTCGGGGGAAATATGTTTAAACTTGCAGGTTCTGTTATCTTATTTGGTGTCTTTGCAGCCTTTGTAGTTGCACTGGTAAAAACTTTGTTGACGATGATGGGGGTGCTGTAAATGTTGATTGGAAAGCAATCATGGCAATTTGCAAACAAACCTGTCATTGAATCATGGGGCTCATCAGGTGGTCCTTTCGAGGCTGAGGGGAAATTGGCAGCAGATTTTGATGTCCTCCATGACGATTTGTGGATGGGAGAAGAATCATACGAGAAAGCACATAGAGTTTTACTTGAGGAGGCAATTAAGTCTGCGTTGCAGAAAGGGAATTTCAACAAAGAGGACATGCAATTTATGCTTGCTGGTGATTTAATCAACCAGATCACACCGACCAGCTTTGCGGCAAGGACGATGGAAATTCCTTATTTTGGCCTCTTCGGAGCCTGCTCTACCTCAATGGAGGGCCTTGCGCTGGCATCATTTATTGTGAATTACCAGGGAGCAAAGAAGACTGTAACCGGCGCATCGAGCCACAATTCGGCAGCAGAAAAACAATTCCGTTACCCAACCGAATATGGCGGTCAAAAACCACCAACAGCACAGTGGACTGTAACCGGGGCAGGAGCGGCTGTCGTAACGGACAATCCGGATAAGCATGAAAAAATCGTAACGACCTCTGCCACAATCGGGAAGGTAGTGGATATGGGGATTTCAGACCCCTTTAATATGGGCGGGGCAATGGCTCCTGCAGCCGCTGATACAATCATTGCCCACTTTAAAGATTTGAATCGAGAACCCTCCTATTATGATTTAGTTGTCACAGGTGATCTTGGAAGGATTGGGCAGGCTACTACATACGAGCTTTTGCAGCAGTCTGGATTAGAGATTACCAAGGAACAATTTCAGGATTGCGGTTTGATGATTTACAATGATGACCAGCCAGTCCAATCTGGCGGCAGCGGTGCAGGATGCTCCGCTTCCGTCCTGTATGGCCATTTACTAAACCAGATGAAAAATGGTGTCTATAAGAGAATCCTTGTTGTTGCGACAGGAGCTCTGTTATCACCGCTATCATTTCAGCAAAATGAAACTATTCCATGTATAGCCCACGCTGTATCTATAGAAATGAACTAAAAAGGAGGAATCGAATTGCTGCCAATGTTTTTCTGGGCTTTTGTTGTTGGAGGCTTGATCTGTGTATTCGGCCAGCTGATGTTTGATATTGTAAAATTGACACCAGGACACACGATGAGCTTGCTTGTTGTTATTGGGGCTGTCCTTGATGGTTTTGGACTTTATGAGCCCTTGATTGATTTTGCAGGAGCAGGTGCTACGATTCCAATTACAAGCTTTGGTAATTCGCTCGTTCACGGTGCTCTTCAGGAAGCAGAGCAGCACGGATTGGTCGGTGTCCTGACAGGTATGTTCGAAATCACGAGTTCAGGTATTTCGGCTGCTGTGATTTTCGGCTTTATCGGCGCCCTTATCTTTAAGCCAAAAGGCTGATTCTGTGTCACAAGGGATGATCAAATGCCTGATATTCTTAGAACCATTATAAGGTCCATCTTGCTGATTCTAGGCTTATTTATCATTACAAAGCTTCTTGGGAAAAAGCAGTTGTCGAGTTTGTCATTTTTTGAATATATCGTTGGAATCACTGTAGGCGATATTGCTGGCACATTAGCGATGGATCCTGATTTGAGCTTGAGGGATGGAATTGCCAGTCTGGTTGTCTGGTCGTTCGTCCCTTTGGCAATTTCAACGATATCCTTAAGAAGCAGAGCTTTTCGAAAAATAGTTGAGGGGAAATCAACTACCTTCATTGAAAATGGCAATATTCTTGAAAAGAATATGCGTAAAGAAAAATACAGCATAGATGAGCTGCTGGAGCAACTCCGCAAGAAAAGTGTATTCAAAGTGGCTGATGTGGAGTTTGCTTCGCTTGATTCAAATGGAGAATTGAGTGTTTTATTGAAAAAAGCAAAACAGCCTTTGAGATATGAGGATATTGCAATTAAGATCGAAGAAGAGTCTGCCCCTGTGGCCGTTCTAGTCGATGGAAAATGCATCGATGAAAACTTAAGGCGGATAGGTGTAGAAAGAAGTGCATTGATGGAACAAATCCAGGCTAAAGGATATCAGCCAGATCAAGTATTTTATGCAGAAATGGATTCTAGAGGAAATCTTAGTGTTGATTTATATGATGAATTTATATCCTGCCAATTCCCGGACTTTGATCATGTTTAATACATGATTTCTGGATGGATGGGGGCTCGCCCATACATATTCGTTAAGCCTTACATATATTGCTATTGAGTAATAAAAAGTGAGGTGAAGAAGAATGGGCTACGGTTGGTGTGGCGGCGGCTACGGCTACGGAGGCGGCGGCTATTACGGCTCCACTTTCGTATTGATCGTCGTATTGTTCATTTTGTTGATTATTGTAGGAGCAAGCTTCTACAACTAAAGGTAAAGAAGGAAAAGCTGTTCCAATTGGAGCAGCTTTTTCTGCATAGACTAATGATGATTTTAATGGGCTCTCTTTCACCATTTTTAGCTTCCTTCATACAATAGAGTAGTTAAAGAAGGAGGCGTGATTTATATGGATAATAATTTCTTCAAGAATATAGAAAAAAAGACTGGCGTTAATATGAATGATGTATTTGAGTTAGCGAATTCATTACAAAATGCGAACTTTAAGGATGAGCAAACTGTAAGAGGCGTTATTCGCCGTGTTTCAAAAATGGCTAACAAGCCAGTAAATAAAGAAATGGAAGACAAGATTGTAGAATCCATTGTCAAGGATGGAAAGCAGCTTGACTTTGGCCAGATCTCCAAAATGATCAACAAGAAGTAATTCTTGAATGCCAAATCAGGACCTGAGTTATATTCCCAGGTCCTGATTTGGCATTTTTCTTTTTAAATTGGATAAAAAACGGGAAGGATTAGCTTTCCTGCCTCGCCTTCTTTGTGGCACAGAAATGAACAAGTTCTTTTCTGCTCTAGTCACAGCTACATAAAGTAGACGGCGTTCTTCCTCGAGAGGCTGCAAGTCCCCATTACGATAGGCATCCAAAGCGTAATCATGAGGGATGCTTCCGTCTACTGTACCGATGATATAAACATTGCCATATTCAAGTCCCTTGGCTCGATGAATGGTACTGAGGGTGATGGCGTCAGTCATATTCCTGCTGCTTCGCTTTATTTCTGCGTTCATGGCTGTCATATGGTCAGCATGCTCAAGGAAATCTCCGACAGTTTTAAAATTTCGCGCAGCTACTTTTAAATCCCGAATGTCGTCAGAGCCCTTTTCAAGCTGGTTGCCTTCATTTCCGCGCTTTTTGATAAAGTCCTGATAACCAAGGTCCTTTTCGACTATATCGATTGCCGATACCGGCGACAGGGAAGACAAAGAGCGTACAATCGGTATGAGTCTTTTCAGCTTTTGTTCCTGGAAGGCAAATCCGGTTTTCACAGTGGTAAGTGCTTCAAGCATGGAACAATCGTTCAGGATGCTATTAGCTTGTAAATCACGGAAAACCGACTGCTTTAAAAAGAGAGATGGCAAAATATTTTTAATTGCATCAGGATCGTCAGGATTCATACTTAGACGCAAAAATGACAGCATTCCTTTTACCATGAATCGCTCGTAAAAGGATTCTATGTCCTGATCAAGGCGGAATGGCAAGCTGGAATTCGCGAGTCTCTCGAATATTGCGCGGCTGGCAGCATTCGTCCTGAACAGGATGGCGAAATCACCTGGGCGTTCCTCCTGTTCGATCCGCTCTTTTATATCTGTCAGGATCATCGTTGCCTCTTCTTCTTCATCATAAGGATGGAAGATGACTGGCGGACACTCACCGGAAAATTGGGCTCTCATTTCTTTTTCATGGCGTGTGAGATTCGCGGAAATTAAAGTGTTGGCTGTCTCAACAATCTCATGCGGCGAGCGGTAATTTTGGTTTAATATGATTAGTTTAGTGTGTTGAAAATCTGTCTTAAACTTGGACAGGTAGGCAGGATCACTGCCTCGGAATGAATAGATAGACTGATCATCATCGCCAACAGCGCAAACATTCCCATGCTTTTCAGACAGCATTTTCATGAGTTCATATTGAACTTTATTGATATCCTGAAACTCATCGATTAAAAAATAGTGAAAACGATTTTGGTAGTTTTCCAGTATTGCAGGATTTTCCTTAAAAAGCGTATAACAGCCGAGAAGCATGTCATCAAAATCGAATAGTTTCTGCCTGTCTTTAGCAGCTTCATAGTCTTTATACAGCAAAGCCACCTTTTCTTCCCAAGGGGATTCAGGCTTAACTTCACCAGGCATGATCATCGTATTTTTCCATAAACCGATTTGCTGGAGAGCCAGGTCATAGGCGAACTCTTTTTCGTCAAGCTGGAGCTTTCGGCCAGCCTCTTTCAAAATCTGTTCCCGCTGCCATTCCTTTTTCATAAGCTTGTCAGATGACCATGTTTCACGTTCGTGAAAACAAAGGATTCGGTAGAAGATGCTATGGAAGGTGCCAGCAATCAGCTGGTTGACCTTAGCGGGAGACATGCCCGGGTATAGGGCAATCCGCTTCTTCATCTCAGCCGCAGCCTTCGCTGTGAAGGTAACAAGCATGACAGAACCAGGATCAATGTTCTTCTCTTCAATCATGAAGGCTGTTCTCGCGGTCAGTACTCTCGTCTTGCCACTCCCAGCTCCTGCTAGAATCAATAATGGTCCCTCTGTAGAAACAACAGCTTTTTCCTGGTTGCCATCAAAATGGATCCCAGCTTCTTTAAGTTGTCTTAAATAGTTTAGCTTTACCCCTGGCTTAGCCGGCGGGAGCGGATTAAATGGTGAAGGAATCTTTACTTCGCGAGGAAAAACGAACTTTTCCTCTGTTTCAGCTTCAGCCGTAATGGAACGGGACTTTGGGATTCGGAATCCATTTCGTTCGATATATTCTGCTTTCTCGGACGGCTGGACTGAAAGGGGGGATTCACGTTGTTCATTGCAATCTTCTTTTGAGGAAAGATGATGGTAGAAACGTGGCTTGTCCTTGATGCCGAGGTAAAAACGTACCGGACCTCCGCATACAGAACAGGTAAGCATTCCTTTTTTTCCATCATCATATAGCTTTTGATAGTCCTCGCGGTTATATTGATCAAGGCTTATTATCTGATGATTATACTTGGCTGTTTTCATGTTTTCCCTCATCTCCGACCAAAAATAGCACAATCTTTATCATAGCAGAATATGATTTTTAACAAAAGGTGTTTTGTACACGGTAAATGACTTCGGGAGTTTTTATTATCTTGGCTGATAACAGGAAAATTTTTCTCATTAATAGTTTTATACGGTCATAAATAGGGAAAAGGAAAAGAAGAATATAGTGAGAAAAAAATAATAGTACTTGGGGGATATCAAAATGGGATACATTCTTCCAGTGACAAATTATCAATATATACAATATGCAGAGCGTGAAATAGGAACCGACTATGATCCATTTATGATTCAAAAAGTGAGCAGGGTCCGTAAAGAAGATCTGGTGGAAAAGGGTCAGGAACAACAAGAGCAAGCCGTTGCACCAATGCAAAAGCGGAAGGGCCAGCAGCCTGTCGCACGTATGCAGCTGGCGGCCTCTGATACAAGCTTCAGTTATACGGATCGGGTTTATAAGAAAAAGGTAAATCCTTTAGTGGTCAGCAAAGCATATGCTGAATTAACCGGAAAAGGAAGGCACTACAGCGAGTCGATTTAAACTCAGCTGTTGTGCTTTTTTTGTTGCTTCGGAGATTAACTAGTTGTGGGTAATTAAAATTAATAGTTCTATTCGGAAACAGGGGAAAAAGAAGACTCCACTCTTATTAGAATGGAGTCTTACTAAGTTTTAAATAGATTTTTTCATTGTTTTGTGTGGAATCCCGGCATCCATGAATTCTTCCGATACTGTTTCATATCCTAGTCTGGAGTAAAATGGGATAGCATGTGTTTGTGCGTTCAATTTTAAGGTTGATATGCCCTGTGACTTGGCATATTCCTCAATTTTATTCATGACCGCAACACCGGCACCTGTCTTGCGGTTCTCTTTTAATACGCAAATCCGTTCAACCTTGCCGATTCCATCCAATACACGGAATCTCCCGGCTCCAGCAGCTTTTCGGTTATCATCATATAACACAAAATGGATAGAGTCGGATTCATATTGATCAATTTCTTCTTCTTCAGGAACATTTTGCTCATGAATGAAAACAGTCTTGCGTACTTCGAATGCATCTGCTAATTCTTGTTCGTTGTTGACAATTTTTACTTCCACGTTTTATTATTCCTTTCCAAGCCTGAATGTTTCATATACTGTCCACGAACCATTATCCAGCTGGTACAGTAAGTGTATTCTGTCGGCTGTATCCTCAAATTGCACTTTTGACATCCTTAATGAACCATATACATCGGAATGTTCATCGTCTGACATCTTCTGTCCGATGGTGATATGAGGAACAAAGTTATACTCCTGGTCTCCATCGAATGTGGCATTCAGTTCATTATGAAGCCTTTCCAAATCTTCTGGTGATTCAACCTTCAAGTAGATTACGTTGTTAACGGGCTTAAAGGAACCAATCTTGGTGACCTTGATATTGACTGGTTTGAAATTCCTGGCGATTGAATCGAGTTTGTTCGCGATTTCCTTGATTTCTTCCTCCGTTGCTTCAAAAGAAGACTTCAATGTTAAATGAGGAGGGATTAACGCATAGTGAGGATCATAACGCCTTCTCATTGAATTTGCATAATCCTGAATTTTTTTCGATGGAAAAATGACAATTCCGAATTTCATCTCAGGTACCCCCGTTTCATTAGTATGGTGCATATCGATTAACTGTATAATATGATTTACCATTCATTATAACAAATATTCTAAATATATAATATAAAGATGCATACATTATGAAAACATATGTCTGATTGCCCTCTTTAGGTCCGGCTGCCAATGCGTCCATGTATGATCCCCGCTGAATTCATCGTAAAAATAGCCAAAGCCTCTTTCCTTGAATACTTTCGAAAGCTCTCTGTTCGGTGTCAGAAAGTCTTTGTTTTTGGAAGAGGTCTTTACTTCTGTTTCTTGGTCACCAACAGTATGGTAAATCTGGAGCAATTCTGGTTTGTCAAAACCCTTGACAGCCGCAGCTACATCCTCATTTACATACGGTGACTGAAGCAATGCCTTCCCAAATGTGTGAGGATACTGGAGAGCTGCAAGCAGTGAAACTGTGGCTGCGAGTGAATCACCAATCAGTGCGCGGCCCATTCCCATTTGATAGGTAGGATATTGTTCATCCAGGTATGGTACGAGCTCATGAGCGAGAAAACGGATATAAGCTTGATGCTGCTCACCTTTTGGATGATACTTGCGCCTTCTGTCCTCGACTGATTCATATGGGATTCCCACAATGATGACGTTTTCAATTTCCTTTTTGCCAAGAAGTTCGTCCGCAACTCTTCCAATCCGTCCTAACTGGAAATAATCGCGTCCGTCTTGTGCTATCAGTAATGAATATTTATATAATGGAGAATAGTTGGCAGGCAAGTATACGAGCATGCTCACTTCTTCTCCCAGTTCCTTGCTTTGCAGCGTTATCTCTTCGATTTTGCCCATTGGAAAACCCATTCATTTACCTCCAAATCAATGTGATCTTGTATTCCGACACCATGATTTTAGCATATGTATTTTAAAAAAGCTTTTATGGAAATCTACCTATATCGTGAAAGAAATATAGCAAGCAAGTAACATGTTTGACAATTGTGTGAAGTCTTATGTTAAGATTATGTTGAACAATTCTATTTCTATAAGGGGGAATTCTGATGAAAAAAAGAAAGTTTCTTTTGTTCACTGCATTGATGCTGGTTCTTTCAATGGTACTGGCTGCATGTGGCGGCGGCTCTGACGAAGAGGGCGGCGGAGAAGGTAAATCAGAAGAAAAGCCAAAATACATGAGCATCCTTACTGGCGGTACGGGTGGTACATACTTCCCGTTGGGCGGATCATTTGCCAAGATCGTATCTGACGCAACTGGGGTTAGCACGAATGCTGAAACAACAGGAGCTTCTGCAGAAAACATGCAGAGCATTAAGGACAATAAAGGTGAAATCGCCTTCACTCAAACTGACATCGCTTCCTACGCAACAGAAGGTAAGCTAATGTTTGATGGAAATAAAATCGAAAATATTAAAGCAATCGGAACATTGTATCCGGAAACAATCCAAATCGTTACAACAGCTAAATCAGGTATCAAATCAGTAGAGGATCTTAAAGGCAAAAAAGTCTCTATCGGTGCACCAGGTTCTGGTACGGCAGCGAATGCAGAGCAAATCCTTGAAGTCCATGGCCTTTCTCTTGATGATATCGAAAAGCAGGACTTGAGCTTTGATGAGTCAGTAAACGGCATTAAAGACGGCAACATCGACGCGGCTTTCGTAACAGCTGGAACACCTACAGCTGCTGTTGAAGAGCTATCCGCTACAGAAGATGTTGTAATTGTCCCGGTTGAAGCTGATAAAGCTGAAGAGTTAATCGAGAAGTATCCTTACTATGCAAAGGAAGTTGTTCCTTCTGGAACATACAAGCTGGATTCTGAAGTGCCGACAGTGGCAGTTCTTGCAATGCTCGTTGTAAAGGCAGACCTTTCTGAGGATCTTGTATATGACATCACAAAGTCAATATTTGAGAATCTTGATCAGGTAACACATGCGAAAGCTAAGCAAATCAAACCTGAAAATGCACTTAACGGCGTTGGTATCGAAGTTCACGCTGGTGCCCAGAAGTACTTTGATGAAAAAGGTATCAAAGCAGCTGAGTAATAGTAAGAAATTGACCGGACAGTGTCCTTTAGGACATTGCCCGGTCAATTCATCTTAAACATAAGGCTTTTCACAAGGAAGGCCAAACGGGTAAAAACCCAGGCAGGATAGACCGAACTTCCAACCGGTCTATTTTTTACTGCAATAAAGAAAGTACTCCATCGGAGACAATGGACAGGCGAGGCTAGTAATATGAAAAGAAACTGGAATAAACCAAAAATCTTCGTACTGTCGGCCCTCATCATTATTTTTATTGTGATTTCAATCAATATCCCATACAAAAAAGCTCTTGTTTTTCTTACACCTGAAAGTAATGATATACTCTGCTATGTACCGACCAGTGCAGGCGAAACCTTTAAAATAAAGTATAAGCACTCAATACATCTGTCAGATGTGATTGAAAGCTATAAAGTGACCGAGAGCAATAAAATCAGACAATACGAACTGGAGTATGAAGATTTTGCAATCGGTATGCCATCAGAAACTGTAGATGGAGAGAGCTTTGAAATGAAGGATGGCAAGTATTATATTACAAATATGGCCAGGGAATTTTCACATTTCGATATGAGGCTTGGCCAGGTCCGGGCAAACCATACCCTGATATATGAAGACGTAACCTACCCATTGTCAAAGGCGATTAAGCCAGGATCACGGGTACGGATAAAGATTGAGGAAATTAGTTTATTAAAGCAATTGGAAGGAGTGAATATCCTTGACGACAAATGAAGAAACGGTATCTCAAGAAAAACAACAAGAGCTTCTGGAGAAATATGATCCGGAGGCCGCAACTAGAAAGTTGGCAGGCAAGATGGGATGGATTGTCTTCTTTGGGCTTCTGGCTTTCTCTGTATTTCAGCTATACACCTCAATATTTGGTATCCTGACTGCACAGCTCCAGCGTTCCATCCACCTGGGATTCGCTCTGGCACTGATTTTCTTATTGTTCCCGGCAAGGAAGAAAAACCTTAAGGTGAAAAAGGTGGCATGGTATGATCTGCTATTGGCTGTGATTGCTGTTGCCGTCGGAGCCTATTGGCCAGTAATGATCGATGAGCTCGTTAACCGTGTCGGACGATTAACACCAACTGATTTTTACATTGGTATTGCCGCAATCCTGCTGGTCCTTGAAGCGACACGAAGGACGGTTGGCTTGCCAATCACGATTATTGCAGCTTTATTCATGGTTTATGCCCTTTATGGACCTTATATGCCAGGCTTCTTGGCACACAGGGGACTTGACCTGGAATCTCTCGTTCAGACAATGTTCTTTACGACAGAGGGTATTCTAGGAACGCCTTTGGGCGTTTCCTCAACATTTATATTCTTATTCCTATTGTTCGGTGCCTTCCTGGTAAAAACCGGCGTTGGACAATATTTCAATGATCTTGCCGTAGCCGTTGCGGGCAAAAGTACTGGCGGCCCTGCTAAGGTTGCGATTTTCTCCAGTGCCCTGCAGGGAACAATCAGCGGAAGCTCAGTGGCTAACGTTGTTACATCGGGTTCTTTTACGATTCCAATGATGAAAAAGCTTGGGTATCGCAAAGAATTTGCCGGTGCTGTAGAAGCGGCGGCATCAACTGGTGGTCAGCTGATGCCGCCGATCATGGGAGCAGCAGCGTTCCTGATGGTTGAATTCATCGGTGGCGGGATCACCTATTGGGATATTGCCAAAGCTGCGACGATCCCGGCGTTATTATATTTTACTGGTATCTGGATCATGACCCACTTCGAAGCGAAGAGAATAGGGCTTCGCGGTTTATCCGATGAAGAAATGCCCGACAGAAAAGAAGTTCTTAGAAAGATTTATCTACTTTTGCCGATCCTGATTGTTATTATCCTAATGGTCAGCGGTATGAGTATTATGCGTGCTGCTTTGTGGTCGATTCTATCTACGATTGTAGTAAGTGCTGTTAGCAAAGAGACGAGAATCGGATTTAGAGATGCAATCGATGCACTTGTCGATGGTGCGAGGACAGCTCTGGGAGTAGCGGCAGCTACAGCTGCGGCTGGTATCATTGTTGGAGTAGTCACGAAGACTGGTCTCGGATTGAAGCTTGCTAATGGCTTGCTCGACCTATCTGGTGGTTACTTGATTCCAACATTGATGCTGACAATGCTTGCAGCCATCGTTTTAGGGATGGGTTCACCAACGACAGCTAACTATGTTATCACTTCAACAATTGCAGCACCTGCAATTATCCTTTTGGGTATACCAGATTTATCTGCCCACTTATTTGTTTTCTATTTTGGCATTATTGCCGATATCACTCCTCCTGTTGCGCTTGCAGCATTCGCGGCGGCGGGTGTTTCCGGCGGAGAACCGCTGCGGACAGGTGTGAATTCGGCCAAGCTGGCAATTGCCGCTTTTATCATTCCTTATATGTTCGTGTTGTCTCCTGAACTCCTGATGATTGATACTACCTGGACGTACTTGATTTGGGTGGTATTCACGGCCATTTCAGGTATGCTGGCAATTGGTGCCGGCATAATCGGTTACTGGCTGAGGAAATTATTCTGGTGGGAAAGAGTGCTGGGAATCGTGGGAGGTATTATGCTGATCTACCCAGAAGGTATGACAGATATAATCGGTCTCGGTCTTTTTATCCTGCTTGTTGCACTTCAGATTATCATTAAGGATAAAGATTCAGTGAAACCTAAGACAGCAAATTAATAAATGTAAAAGGAGTCCTTACTAAAGGGCTTCTTTTTTTTAGCTTGATTTAAGCAGCTTATTTCGTTTTTCAGGCATAACTGACAGGATGTTTTCCTTTTTGAACAGGCGGTCAGCCTTTCTGAGAAAACAGAAAGCTTTAAAATAACGATCGTGTATTTCTTTAACGATAATTCTGCGTTGGGTAATTTGGTTATTTGCTGCAAGATAAATCATCTCCACAGCAAGGTTTTCATTACGTGATTTTTCAAGCAGACCATTCATGCGTTTCACTCCTTAAATTTTTTCTAATAATATTATACCCGAACATTCGTTCTTTACTCAATCTTTTTAGAACACTCGTTCCTAAACTTTTTAAAGGGATATATGGTATAATTTAGAAGTGAGGTGTTAGTAATGGAGAATGAATTGCTTAAGGTGTTCGATGAACAGGGAAATTGGATAGGAACAGAAACGAGATCAGAAATACATAAAGCAGGATATTGGCATGAAACATTCCATTGCTGGTTAACAGAAAGGATAGGCAATGAAGACTTTCTTTTCTTTCAAGTCCGCAGTTCGGCTAAAAAAGATTACCCGAATTTAATGGATATCACTGCAGCAGGGCATATTCTTGCTGATGAAAGCCCACTGGATGGCTTAAGGGAAGTAAAAGAGGAACTTGGGATAGATATAGCACTGGAGGATCTGCATTCATTAGGGATTATTAAAGATGCATTGGACAGTGCAGAATTAATCGACAACGAATTATGCCATGTTTATTTATATGACCAACATCTACCATTCGACAGCTATGAGCTGCAATTCGAAGAGGTCTCGGGAATTATGAGGGTAAGTCTGAATGAATTTGAAAACTTATGGTTTGGCAAAGTGGAGGAAATAAAAGTAGAAGGCTTCCTGGTGAGCAGGGACCAAGAAAAGATACCGCATAGCATGCTTGTGTCGAAGCACGATTTTGTTCCACATGAGGATGAATATATTGAAAGTGTGATTAAGGCAATTAAGAATGCATAAATCACCTTTTTATACAAAATATTATTGACAATCCTATCAATCCAGTATATATTAATAAATGTCCTCACTAAGCAGGACGAACTTAATAAGATTCCTTAGCTCAGCTGGGAGAGCGCTACCTTGACAGGGTAGAGGTCGCTGGTTCGAACCCAGTAGGAATCATACTTTTAAAAGCTTGAAACCCTTAATATATAAAGGTTTCAGGCTTTTTTGTTTTATTTACATGGCACCAAACAAGTTACAGAAAACTAGGTTGGTGCCATTTTGGTGCCATTTTATTTTTAGTTTGATTTCCTTAAAAGGGTATCAATTCGATTTGCCGCTTCTTCCTGCATGCTAGGCAGAACATGCGAATAAATATCTAGCGTAGTCTTTATGTTAGTGTGCCCCAGGCGTTCTGAAATTACTTTTGCATTTACACCACAAGCTAGCAGCATTGTGGCATGAGTATGCCTTAAATCATGCAACCTTATAGATGGAACATTAGCCTCTTTGATTAACCTTTGAAAAGTTCGTTTTAGATTTTCTGGGTTAATTGGGGTTCCTTTTGAAGTACTAATGATAAGATCATTGTCTACATATTCAGGTCCGAGGCTAAGTTTCTCTTTGGCCACACCAGCCTTATGCTTCCTTAGGAGTGCTGCGGTGTCATTTGAAAGTTTGATACTCCTAATACTAGCCTTCGTTTTTGCCTCTGAAAGGGAATGTTTTCCATCTTTACTGAGGGTTTGACGAACATAAAGCATTTCTTTTTCAAGGTCAACATCTCTCCAGCGTAACCCTAATATTTCCCCCCTGCGCATACCAGTTGTTATAGCTAGATAAAATGCAGGATAAAGCCTGTCTAAGCATGCTGCTTTTTGAAATGACTGGATTTCTGGAACGTCCCATACCGCCATTTCCTTTTTACTATCCTTTGGAAGTTGAATCTTAGTAATCGGATTAGAAGGTAAGAGTTCCATATTCACAGCATAATCAAGGGCACCTTTAACAATGCTATATATTTTCTTAACACTAGAACTTGCGAGACCCTCATCCTTAAGTTCATTGACGAATTTCTGTAGAAGGACAGGTGAAAGCTGAGCCAATTGCACATGGCCGATGTAGGGAATGATTCGATTCTTTAAGTAAGCCTCATAAGTATTAGCTGTTTGAATACTTATGCTATTTTTCTTACTTTTAAACCAGTCATTTATATGGTCTTTCAACAGCATACTTGAGGGTGCAAAATAAGTCCCTTTATAAACAGCTGCCTCCACTAACGCTAAAGCTTTCTCAGCGTCCCTCTTGGTTTTAAAGCCACGCTCCTTTTTTCTCCGTCGCTTCCCAGTAATAGGATCGGTTCCTAGTTCAGCAACAAAATACCAACTAGAACCTTCTTTTTTTATTTGTCCCATTGGTGACATTCTCCTTAAATAGATAATGTCCCCTAAAGGTATGACAAGCTTCATTACTAATTATACAAGATTTCCATATGAAAATAAGCAATTTTTATACCTCCAGTAAGTTTATTAGTACACCATAAAGGTCACCTTAGTTCTCTATACGAGATATAAATACAATATTTAAGTAGAAATGAAATTATTTTTTATAAAAAAATTCTCTTATGAGACGAATAGATAATACATACATATTATTGTGAAAGCTTTTATACCAAGCAAAAGGTATTCTTTAAAAACAGATTTAAACATTTAAAGATTACCTTTAAAGCAAATAACAGACACGTATTAATTTTCATAGCTTTTTTTGCTTTTTAAAAAGTTTAGTTTTAAAAAGTCACAAGAATTTTTTTAAAATTTTATTTAAACCTCTTAATTCCTCCATTTTCAACTCGTATAGAGCCGTTGAAGGGGTGCATAACTCCTTTAAACATCATAGAAAGGGACATATTCTTATTAAATATATATAAGAGTATGTCCTCTTAACTGGAGGAATCAAATTGAAAATGGAGCAAACAAATATAAAATGTTTAGAAGATGCTGTAAGGTACTTTGGTGAAGAATGGAGTGATCTACCAATTATTGCTCTATCAGATAGCCCTTTAAGTTCTCAAGGAGCGCAAGGAACTATCATAATGACAGAAGTTGATTCCGTGATCCCAGAGTTATTGAATCTCATGGAAAATGGTAAACTCGGTATCTGCTTTTATCCAAATGGGGCGGCGCATAACCATTTAATACAAGAAGTTCGTTGGCATTTTGTAGATATCGATGAAGGTGACAAAGGTATACAAATGGAAAGAATAAAAGAAGCTCCTTTGGCCCCTACAATGGTGTATAAGGGGAGGAAAGGCCATAAACTCCTTTACCGTATTAAAGACGGGAAATGGGATAAGAGCTCTCCTGATCTACTAGAAAATTCAATAGTATATTTTAAAAATATTCAACAACAGTTAATTGAATATTTTGAAGGGGATAAAAGTGTAATTAACCCTTCACGCGCTTTACGAATGCCATTTGTTAATAATTATAAAGAGTTTCATCTCGGGAAAGTTTATGAAGAAGAGTTGATCAGTTTTAACCCACAGTATGTATATACTCAAGAAGAGATTATGAACGCCTTTCCTCAAGTGGGTAGAAAATATCATGTTAGGAAAAACTCCAGTAATTTTAAAGAGTTTTCACTGGAAGTGAATAAAAATCTAAGTCTTTTTACAACCTACCTAACCGATAGCAACTTAAAATGGACTGACTATGGGGATCGTCTTTCATTTTCCTGTCCGATTCACAAAGATAGCAATCCATCCGCATACATGTATAAATCGGATTTAATAGTTTATTGTTCACGGGGATTAGCTGATGGTGAATGTAAAGTGGGTTCAGGTAAAACGTTGGGATGGATTGCACAACATTTAGGTATAGATGAATTACTACTAGCATGGAAAACTTTAAGTAATCGAACGCAAGAAAAATACTTTAGACACATCAACCTGGAAAGTATGTCGACAACTGATGCGATAAGTATAGAACAAGCTTCTGGGGATTATAAAGCTCTAGTTAGCAATATTCTACATAATCTTATCTGTGTCATGAACGAAAGAGGAATTGAAGTTGATTATCAGACTAAGTATGTTTATGAGAGCATCCTAAACTGTGCTTTAGATTCCAATAAAAGTTTCTTGTGTGCTTCTCTTCCTCCAGGAGGAGGTAAAAGTACTTTACTTAGAGAAATGCTCAAATATTTATTGCAACAAAAGGTCGAACAGTCAGGAGCCATCATTGTGGTTGAAAGGCTAGAGACAGCGAAGCAAATAGCAAAAGAATTAGGAAATTATTCTTGTTACGAAGAGGAGGGGGGAGGTCGTGACATTCCAAATTACGTATCTAAACCGGCAGCCTATGTTATGGAAAGTGCATATACCTTTAAAGGTTGCAAAAAGGATTTAGTAGAATATTCATACGGTGTTTGTCGAGGCTGTGAATATATAAATAATTGTGATTTGCCTAAGAAATATAACACGCAAAAAAATTTTCCTGTGGTTATTATTTCGCATGCCAGACTTCAAATGGAGAAAGAAAAACTGAAGAATTATGAGTTTTGGAGTGATTTTAGAGGATGAACATTTAGAAGAAACCTTCTTATTGTTGATGAAAAGCCCTCTTTGATTAATATAAGGTCTCTCAAGAAAAGAGACTTAGATCAATTTATATTGGAGGTTAGAAGTACTATCTCTAATCATAATGATGTTGTTTCAACAGAATCATTAATTAAAGTATTGATTATGTTGAGCAATTACTAAAATTAGGAGGGAGGGTTCATAGAGATCAATTTAATCAAGTAAGTGCATATTTTCAATTTGTGAGTAAACTAGATAACAGTAGTTTTAATACTATCATTTTAGACGGAACCTCAGAAATTGATTTGGATTACAACGTCAATGAAAATATCGACATTTTATCAATGCCTAAAGGAATAAGGGACTATAATCAATTGGAAATTTATAATGCCCCTTTAACAATCAGTAAGCAATCCTTGAAGATAGAACCTTCTCTGAAGGAGAAAGTAGTTGAATCAATAAAAATATTAGCAGAAAAGGAAAAGGTTTTTGTCCTTTGTTTTAAAGAGCATAAACCAGAGTTAATTAATGATTTATCTAAAGAGATTTCCAACGACAGAGTAAAAATAAACCATTATGGTAATGTAAAAGGTTCTAATGAATATGTGGATTGCACAGTAATGGTAATTGTAGGGATTCAACACAAAAGTGACCCATATTACATTTCTAAACATATTGCACTGAATGGGGACGTCTTAAGTAATGAGACTATTACTATAAATGGAGTACGAAGATTCAAAGACTTGGAGATTGAGAGGGTAAAACTTAATGATCAATTAGTGGGAATTATCCAAGATATCTTAAGAACAAAAATCCGTAATAGAAGTAATAAAGAAGTAGTTAGAATTTTTATACCAACTAGAGATAAAATCTTTATTAGTCTCTTAAAAGAATATTTTAGTGGAAGTTCATTGTTAGAATGGAATTTAATAGAGTCTTCCAAACCAAGTTGGTATAAACAAATGAGTGATATTTTTAGCAGTTTACTTATAAATGAAACTATTACCAAACAGGCACTTAAAGAAAAACTAGGGTTAAATGGGCCGGCTGGAAATAAAAAACTCCAACGGGTGCAAACTACAGAATTATTTCAGGGCCTCTTAAGAGATAATAATATAAAACCACTAAGCACGAAAATGTATATTAAGACGCAATGATTTTAGTAATTGGACCTCCATGTATAGGGGTTTTTTTTATAATTAGCCTTAATAATTACTAGGCTTCGCTTTCTAATTTCACCTGAAACTTTGTTGCTTGGTGCATTTTAAAGCCTTAATCCATTAGGATACTGCACCAAAATACACTAAACTAAGTCCTTACCAGCTTTTATATTTTAAAGTATAGAATAGGAACCAGAGAACCATGATTAAGGCACATGTTAACGCTAGAATAAAGTTGACAGTTTTTGCTTGATTAGATTTTACACTTTTGCTCAATCAACCTACTACTTTAGTAAAATAGATAGTGATGTTATTTTACTGGAGGTTAGGGTTTTTGGAGGAGAAGTTAGTGTTATATGTAAAGATTCATGAACTACGTAAAAGAAAATTTAAAGTAGCACAAATTGCTAAGGAGCTTAAGATCTCAAGACCAACTGTCTATAAGTATTTAGAAATGTCATTTGATGAAGCAAAAGCGTATACGGAACAACCTTTGGGGAAGAAGAAAAAATTGGATCATTATAAAGACTGGATACTTGCCTGGCTAGAAGAGTATCCTCACCTGAGTAGTGCTCAAATTCATGATTGGCTTTTGGAGAGATATCCCGACCTATTGGTCGGTGGAAGTACTGTGAGAACTTATGTGAAAAATATTCGTGAAGTCTATCAGATTGAGAAAAAGGTCATCGTTCGTCAATACGAAGCAGTTCCTGAACAACCAATGGGCAAACAGCTTCAGGTAGACTGGGGTGAAACAAAACAGAAGACGATAAACAACAAAGAAATCAAACTGTACTTTATTGCCTTTGTACTCGCTCACTCCAGACATAAATATATGGAATGGCAGGTACGTCCATTTACTACAAGAGATGCGATCAGGTGTCATGAAAATGCATTCCAATTTTACGGAGGACGAACAGAAGAAATCGTTTATGATCAGGACCACTTAATCACAGTGAGTGAAAATGCAGGCCATCTGCTTTTAACATCAGAATTTCAAAGCTATGTGAATGAGCGTAAGTTTAAAGTTCACTTGTGTAGAAGAGCTGATCCTGAATCTAAGGGCATGATTGAAAATGTAGTTAAATACATAAAAGGCAATTTCGCAGACAGTCGAGTGTTTAGCGACATAGAAGATTGGAATAATCGAGCACTACAGTGGCTTCAACGTACGGGGAACCATCAGGTTCACCAGACAACAAAAAAAAAGACCAGCAGAAGTGTTTCTCCTCGAAAAGCAACACTTACAGCCAGTCTCTTCGTTACTTTCATATGAAAGTACCAATAACCAAAGTATAACAAGAAGTGTAAGCAAGGACAACACTATCCGTTATAAGTCAAACCGTTATTCCGTCCCACTCGGGACTTATCAAACAAGGACTGAAAATCTTGTATGGATTGAAGTGACAGGCGACGAACATCGTATGCTTGTAATCCGAAAAGAAGTAAATGGTGAAATCATTGCCGAACACATTATTAGCTCAGAAAAAGGAAAACTCATTCAAAACCGCCATCATACCCGTGATCGTTCAAAAGGGATTGAAGAGCTTAAGCAACGTCTAATCTCTAACTTTGAAGATCAGACACAGGCAGCTGTTTATTTTGATGAAATCAGCCAAAGATACCCAAGGTATCGTCGAGACCAGTTTGCGATCATCCACAAGGTGATTCAACAGTACCCAGCATTAATTGATATTGTGATGACTAAGTGCATGACAGAGAAATTATACAATGCGAATGATTTTCGCGATATCGCTCATCACCTTGATACATTGAGTGATGAACCGATTAAAGAGGTACAATCCTTTTATCCTAATTCAGCAAAACACTCTCATATCAAGGCCTCTATCCGTTCTTTAAATGCGTATACAAGCATTTTAGGAGGTCGAGCATAATGAACAAGACGGTGCATGAATTACAAGATCAATTTCGTCAGTTACGCTTATCTGAGACTGCGGAGGAGCTGCCACAGCTTCTTCGCGAAGCTGAGAAAGCATCTTGGACTTACTTAGAATTCTTAGAATCTCTTACGCGTTATGAATTAGCAAAACGTGAAGCAAAAAGCCTTGATAAAAGAATGAAATGGGCACGCTTCCCTTTCGTGAAGTCATTAGATGAGTTTGAACTGGAAGGTCAAAACGTTCTGACAGCACGACAGCTAAAACAACTCAGAGAGTTAAGCTGGCTGGAACAACAATACAACTTAATTCTACTAGGGCCACCTGGCATTGGAAAAACGTACATCGCAATCGGACTAGGACTCGAAGCCGTTTACAGAGGATTCAATGTTTACTTCGCTACAATGGGTGAGCTTGTACAGCTATTAAAGACAGAAGAATACTTGAATAAATCTAAAGTCCAACTCAAACGGATTAGAAATGCCGATCTTATGATTATCGATGATTTGATGTACATGGCGATGGATCAGAGAGAAGCAAACTTATTCTTTCATTTAATTAATCATTTATACGAACGAAGTTCGATCATCCTTACCTCAAATAAAAGTCCAGATGAATGGGGTAATTTAATTGGAGATCAAGGCATTACGACAGCTATTTTGGACCGTTTGCTTCATCGTGTTGAAGTCGTACATGGTGGCGAGGATGAGGAAAGTCATCGGATGAAAAACCGAAAAAGCATTTTTTCAGCAGAAGTGTAAAAAGGAAACGAGCATAAAGTGTAAAATTAAACTTGACGTCTACAGCACATCGTGCTCTTAAGGCAATCCGTTAGAACCTAGTAACATAAAATATACTCTTTCAAATCGTAAGCAAAAAATAACTATTTACTGGAACAAGTTGGAATATGGTAAACTTATCCTATAACCTGTAAATCTTGGGAGGTTTATCTATGGATCAACAACTATATACTGATATCGAAAAGTGGCTAGCTCAACGTCATCATTGGCTTCAAGATGCGGCGTCACGACTAATCAAAAATAACAACACATTAAGCAATACGGACATACAAGAGTTAATCGAATTATGTAAAACAGAAGCAAATCTAATAGATTCCGAAATGAAATTTAAGAGTATTGAACCAAAAAGTCTTTCGATAAAGGATTCATCAACTAACTTAAGAATGGATTCAATAAACTATGTGAAAGGTATTAGCGCCCTTGGTCCTAGGAATCCTCTCTCTTTCAAGGGATCCTTGTCTATTGTATATGGTCAAAATGGTTCGGGTAAATCAAGCTATGTTCGGTTACTTAAACACATGTCAGGAGCTAAAAAAACTGGGACGTTATTGGGTAATGTGTATCAACAAAGTAAGCAACTTCAAGAATGTTCAGTAAAAATTACATCAAATGAGAATACAAGTGATGTTAGGTGGACTCCCGAAATGGGAGCACTTAGTGAGTTAAGAGTTTTACAACTTTACGATACTGACTGTGCCAATGTTTATGTAAATGAGGAGAACGAGGTTGCCTATGAACCATGGATACTTCAGTTTTTTAGTCAATTAACCAATGTATGTATCAAAGTCGGACAAGCTATTAAGCGGGAAATGGAGAGCATTTCGCTTGCAAAATTAAGTCCACCCGTTGAATTTTCAAAAACCATTTCAATTCTCTGGTTTAGTAAAATTAGTGATTCTACTAGCAAAAAAGAAATCGAAGCCCACTGTTCTTGGGGTGAGGCTGACGAACACGAACTTAACAATAAAAGAAAACAGATCGCAGAGACAGATCCTATTGAAAAGATGAAACAATATAGAAAAACTGCAAAAAGCATTATAGATTTTCATAAACTACTTTCAGATATTAAAACCTCTTTATCAGATGTAGCATGTACGAGAATAATTAATGCTAAGGCAGACTTTGTCAATATTAAAAAGGCTGCAGATGAGGATGCCAAGAAAATCTTTGAAGGTCTTCCACTTGATGGTGTAGGTACTGAAAGTTGGAAAATACTCTGGGAGCAAGCAAGATCTTTTTCTGAACAACACGCTTATCCAAGTGAACCTTTTCCATACACTTCTACTGGTGCGAATTGTGTACTTTGCCACCAGCCCCTATTGAGTGAAGCGAAAAGTAGACTAAATTCTTTTGAATCTTACATAAAAGAATCCCTTAGCGAACAAGCTAAAGTAGCTGAAGAACATTTAAATAAGTTGTTAGGAGAAATAAAGGAGATTCCAAGTGATGCACACATTGAACTTTATTGTAATTCTCTAGGAATCACCTCAGAAGTCGAGAAGAAAAATGTAATAGATTTTTGTGCTAGGCTACAAAGCAGAAGGGATTGTTTAAAGAATACTACTTCACTTGACCAACTTCCCCCATTACCTACTGAAGATATATTATTTGCTTTAACTGAAGCCGCGGTAGGTAAAGAAGAAGAGGCCTCTGGTTTTGCTGAATTGGCGGTAAGCGAAAAAAGGGATGAAACCAAGAACAAAATTATAGAACTTGAAGCTCGTAAGTGGTTGCACCAAAACAAAACAGTTATTACCCAAAATGTTGACAACCTTAAGTGTATTGTTAAATATAAGGATGCCCTTTCACTCACAGCAACTCAAACGTTGTCAACAAAGAAATCTTCGTTATCAGATGTATTAATTACATCTGAATACATTAAAAGGTTCCAAAAGGAATTAAGAGAACTTGGGGGCTCTAGAATTAGTGTTAATCTTGTAAAGACTAAAGCACAAAAAGGTCATATCTATCATCAAATCCAACTTAAAAATTGTCACTCAACTGTCCGTACCTCTGAGGTATTAAGTGAAGGTGAGTTTCGTATAGTTTCGCTGGCGGGATTTCTTGCAGACGTGGAGGGTAGCTCGGATAATACCCCTTTTATATTTGATGACCCTATTTCTTCCCTGGATCAATTGTTTGAAGAGGCAACTATTAGAAGAATTGCCAGATTGAGCCTATCTAGACAAGTAATAGTCTTTACTCACCGACTATCATTTTTGACGTTACTTGAAGAAGCTGCAAATGATTTAGGAATAGACTGCGATGTTACTTGGCTTCGGTCGGAATCTTGGGGTACTGGTGAACCAGGAGAAACCCCGGTATTTGCTAAGAGACCGGATAAGGCATTAAATTTACTCTTGAATGATAGATTAAGTAGAGCTCGAAAAGTATTACAAGAAAAAGGAAGAATAGAATACGACCTTCTAGCAAAAGGGATATGTAGCGATTTCAGAATTTTAATTGAACGATTTATTGAGAATGATTTACTTGCCGATGTTGTTCACCGGTTTAGGCGTTCAGTAAATACTATGGGGAAAATTCATAAACTTGCTCACATAACTGTAGATGATTGTAAGATGTTTGAAGAATTAATGACAAAGTACTCCACATATGAACACTCTCAATCCTATGAAACACCAATAATGCTACCTGAACCCGATGAACTGAAAGAAGATATGGAAACAATAAAATGTTGGTTAGGGGAATTTAAGAAGCGGAGTATTACATAATCTATTTTTATTTGAAATTATTAAGATATTTAAATAGAGTCAAAGCAATAAAATAAAATATTATACCACTCATTTTAATTGTTATTTGTGGTGGGTTTAATTTGAGCTATGGTTAAGGATGCATTTAAATTGTACTGTTGCTAATATATCTTGTTGGGAATTAGCTTGAAAAAGTAACTTTACACGCTGGCTTTGTTGCCGCAGGGTAGGTTGCTTTTTTATTTTTTTAAATCCCACTTAACTGACCACTTGTACTATTCCGTGGTTTACTTTTCTCTATATTCATGCATCTTTTTTTAATGGTATAATATTCCTTGTATAACGCTAAAAGGAGAAGAATATGGGATAAGAAGATTTAGTTGAATTAGGTTTTACTAGACAGACGAGTTAAGACATTCTTCTGACCCTGCAGTGACTTCTATACAGATTAATATAATTTCTTAATTTTACAACGTATCATTAATAGAGAGATGTTAGGTGTTTTTATAGATCTTTTTATTCACTACTCTATTTACCAGATTGTCTTGTATTTTCAGAAACAGTCATCTTAGCTCCTAAAGAAATTTATTTGGAAAGATACCTGTCAGAAAGAGGATATTTCTTTGTGCAGGTTGTGTTAAATTCAGACGAAATATCTCTATATACAAAGGGGTAATAAAAGTGCATTCTGAGGATATGGGTATCGAAGGATCTAAATTAGTTACAATTGATTATGCGTTTTTATTAGCAATTCTTACAGCACTATTATACTTGCTTTCATTTTTGTTTTATTCAGGAAAGTTATTTTATTATCATTTACCATTATCTTTTGTGGAATTAAATATCCAGCAGATTATTTATTCATCCTTACATTTAGCTCCAATTATTATTTTATGTAGTTGGTATGGAGTTTCGCTGCTTCGAAAATATAAATCACAAAAGAACGATGGTTCACAACCAGGTATTGTTACCAGTTTAAGTCGAAAGAATAGAAAGACGTCATTTATAGGAATAATTAAATATATCTTTTTTGTTTACTGTTTGCCGACAATAGTGATAATCCTTCTATACGTCTTTGATAAAAAGGGTATATGGCCGTTCCTAATAGGCGTTCTAATACCATATTTTGTGGGAATTGTATTTAATTTATATAAAAAAAGGAATTATGTTTATTTAATGATTTTAGTATTCGTTTATTCAACGGTAATATCTTTTGGTATAGGTTATTTTAAAGCTTGGACGGAAGATGATTATATTGTAACTGAAAAAAACAAAGAAGCATTCATTGTTTTGACTACCTACAACGATAAATTCATTATTGCTCCTTTTAACGAAAAAACTAAAAGCTATAAAAATCAATATCAAATAGTGGAGGTAAAGGATATATCACACTTTAAAGTGACTAAAACTGGAAAAATAAAATTAAAGTAAAGGATTTTTACTAATATATTTAACCACTCATAATATGTGTTATAGGTGGTTGGTTATATTTGTAAGTTTACAACGAGAATTGTATAATTAATAATGTAGCTAATATCTCGTGCTGTAAATTGTGCTACATGGTAGCCCACACAAGCTTTGGTTGGCAGGGTGGGCTATTTTTTATTTTTCAATTCCTCCTTTACACAGTTAAAACAAGGATACCACATAGAATCGCTCCCTTTAGCCGTTCCCTAGGCACTGGCCAGAGACTCTTCAACCCTCCCGCAAGTCCATCAAAAGAAAACCCTTGTAAAATTTATAGGTCATATATAAGCGAAATTGTTGCCATACTGAGCGGATACATTAGTTGTAAAGAATAAAAAATTGTGGGTGATTGTGTTTCTGCTATTTTAGTGGTCAATATAAGAGTCAAGTTCATGACACTTTTGCAGCAGCGGCCAAGATAAATAGCTTGGTTAACAGCCTTAATTATAAATTAGAGAAGAAGGGCTATACAATAAATGCTGGAATTGGGCTCTCCTGGGGACGAGTATTGATGATAAAGGCAGGATACAATGGATCTGGGTTTAATGATGTAGTGTGGTTGGGAGATTCAGTAAATAAGAAATCTAAAATGTGTTCAAAAGTAATGAAAGAAGTACAATATCCTATGGTGGTAACTAAGGACTTTTATGATAATCTCGATGAAGATGCTCAAAAATGGTTTACCCCATCTCCTCATCTCTTCAGTCCTGAATTTTATTACGGTGATATAGTCAATATTGAAATGAGGGATTGGTTAAATGAGCAAAAAGAAAAGGATAGAAGGAGTATTCATTTGAACAAGTTAAATTTATATTATCGGGAATTGATTTAGGGGAGCCATAACAGGGTAAAACATTATATCAGTTCCTTTTTATTTTGCTTACTTTTAAAATTGAACACTCTACTTCTGGTTTGTACTAAAACCCCTTGTATGTCTGGTACAAACCTCCTACCTCCTAAAATTGCGCGGTGATCTTGGCTGCAAAAGAAATGAATCGGGACGGTGTGCTACCTACTGCAAAGAAGGTGGCTACTTCCTTAATGCAGGAAATAGAATCTTTTTGTCGAAATATTACTTGTTAAAAAAATAAAGGGGCTGTAAATATTGAGTAAATTACAAAAGGTTTTGGAAGAAAGAAACAAGATCATACAATTAGAAGAAGCGATAAAGAAGAATACTGAAGAAGCTTTTAGAACTTTGAAGGAGCAATTTAAAAAACTAGGACTATGGTTAAAGGAATTGTGTTACTTTTCTGTTGAGGTGAAAAATCTTGTTCGTTTCTCCAATGCTATTACACAAATCTGATGAACCATTTAATAATGAACAATATATTACTGAGTTAAAGGTATCTCCATGAAATGACTTGCACATAATTGGATTTTTTATCCCTTTCCAATAATATAAATGGTTTTTTACAAATAAATAAAGTGTACATAAATAAAATTGTGTACATAAATTTGCTAATTACGTTTTTAAAGTGTACAAAAATAATAAAATTTTACTCCTACTACTTCTTCTAAAGGTGTAGTGGATAGTGCACCAATTGAGTATCTTCTCGAAATAGACTGTGCGGGTTCTGACAATTAGGTAACAAAAATCAACTTAATGATCCTGACAATCCAGAGAGTTACATTGTATTTACAGTAACAGTCCATAATAAATAATGGTTGCATAACCAAAGAGGGTGATTACCTAATAGAAGGTAATCACCCTTTTTTAGTTTCAAAGCGCTAATTTCATGTCAATTTATCCTTTATTCAAATATCCATTTGACTATTTGTTTATGTAAACGTAAAATAGAAAATGAAATTTAACATTCAAATAAATATTTGAATGTTAACGAGTATTAAATTATTAATAAAAAATAAAGGGGTTGAATCAGGTGGATTTAATTTTAATAATCATCTCTGCTCTTGGTGCTTTTATTGTAACCAATATTGATGATATTTTTGTCTTGATGATGTTATTCTCTATGGCAAGGTCACAATCTAAAACAAGTAATGGTCTAACGGTTAACAAGGTTTCGAAACGTATTAACTCAAGAGATATAGTAATTGGTCAATATCTAGGTTTTGCACTTCTAGTTTTAATCAGTCTTTTAGCAACTTTTGGGATAACGCTCCTTGCTGATCAATGGGTTGGTTTACTTGGACTAATTCCCATGTATTTAGGAGTTAGATTGTTCATCAAAGGTGAAGATGATGATGATGATAATATTCTTTCTAGGTTAAACAAATTTAATAAGTTTTATTTAAGTGTAGCCTTTATCACTTTTGCTAATGGTGGAGACAATATTGGAATTTATGTTCCGATTTTTTCAACGTTAGAAACAAATCAATTAATTATTACTGTAGTTACATTCTTTATAATGGTTGCAATTTGGTGTTTACTGGGTTACCGTCTAGCGAGATTCAGATTTGTTTCTGAAACACTTGAGAAATACGGGCGATGGATTATTCCAATTGTATTTATAGGATTGGGAATATATATCATGCTAGAAAATGAACTATTTACTTCTTTGATAAATCTATTTAAATAATGTAACAGTTTTGATCGTTATGATCATTTGCTGATATGTTGACTTGATATGGAATTTATTGGGTTACTTTATTTTTTTGGTCCATTATTCAATAATTATTTGAATAATGTCAGGGTAATAATATATAATATATTCAAACGTACACTTGAATAAAAGGAGGGATAATGAGTTATGAGTAAGAAAGATACTTGTGATATTTATTGTTATGACGAAGCAAAAGTCAAACGAATACAAGGTGAGATGCAAAAAGAAGATATATCTAGTGTTTCTCAATTATTTAAAGCACTTGCAGATGAAAATAGGGCAAAAATTTCCTATGCATTATGTCAAGATGAAGAGCTTTGTGTGTGTGATGTAGCTAATATCATTGGGGCTACTGTTGCAACGACATCTCACCATTTAAGGACCCTTCATAAACAAGGGATTGTAAAATACCGAAAAGAAGGCAAACTAGCCTTTTATTCGCTTGATGATGAACATATTAGACAGTTAATGGTTATTGCATTAGCTCATAAAAAGGAGATGAAAGTCAATGTCTGAACAAGCTAAAATAAACAACCAAGAAGCTAAAACTTACAGAGTTCAAGGACTCACCTGAGCAGACTGTTCAAAAACGTTCGAAGAGAACGTGAAACGTCTGGATGGCGTTTTGAATGCACAAGTTAATTTTGGTGCTGCTAAAATAACAGTTGTAGGAAATACAACGGTTGAAGCGCTTGAAAAAGCAGGAGCTTTTGATAATTTAAAATTACGAGATGAAAAAGCACAAAAAGTAGAACGTGAACCTTTTTGGAAGCAAAAAGAAAACATTAAAGTGTATATTTCAGCCCTATTATTAATCGTTAGTTGGTTATTAGGAGAACAACTCGGAGAAGGTCATATTGTACCAACAATCGGATATGGGGCATCTATATTAATTGGTGGCTACTCCTTATTTATTAAAGGCTTTAAAAATCTAAGCAGATTTAAGTTCGATATGAATACTCTTATGACAATTGCTATTATTGGGGCTGCATTAATTGGTGAATGGGGAGAAGGAGCAACAGTTGTTATTCTCTTTGCCATTAGTGAAGCCTTAGAACGCTATTCTATGGACAAAGCTCGTCAATCCATTGAGTCCTTGATGGATATAGCTCCAAAGGAAGCTTTAATACGACGTGGAAGTCAAGAGTTAATGATTAGCGTTGATGACATTCAAGTAGGCGACATTATGATCGTGAAACCGGGTCAAAAGTTGGCTATGGATGGAATCGTTGTAAAAGGGACATCTACCTTAAACCAAGCTGCGATTACAGGTGAATCTGTCCCGGTGACAAAGACCATTGATGATGAAGTATTCGCTGGTACTTTGAACGAAGAAGGATTATTAGAAGTAAAAGTAACTAAATTAGTGGAAGATACTACTCTTTCGAAAATAATTCATTTAGTAGAAGAAGCTCAGGCAGAACGCGCTCCTTCTCAAGCATTTGTTGATAAATTTGCCAAATATTATACTCCGGCAATTGTTGTATTAGCCTTTTTAATCGCTATTGTCCCACCATTATTTGGCGGAGATTGGAGCGAATGGATATATCAAGGGTTATCCGTACTAGTCGTTGGTTGTCCTTGTGCATTAGTTGTTTCTACGCCTGTTTCTGTTGTGACCGCAATAGGAAACGCAGCAAGAAATGGTGTTTTAATCAAAGGTGGAATCCACTTAGAAGAAGCCGGTGCATTGAAGGTTATTGCTTTTGATAAAACAGGAACATTAACAAAAGGAGTTCCAGCAGTAACAGATATCGTAACATTTGGCAGAAATGAAAATGAATTATTGACCATCACAGCAGCGTTGGAAAAAGGATCTCAACATCCACTTGCTTCAGCAATTATGAAAAAAGCAGAAGCAAACGGATTAAATTATAATGAAGTATCTGTTGAAGATTTTCAATCTATAACCGGTAAGGGTATAAAAGCCAAAGTTAAGGACGAGATGTATTATGTAGGAAGTCCTAGTATGTTTGAGGAAATTCTTCCAAATGGTATAGATAAAACCATTTCTGAACAAATTTCAACCCTACAAACACAAGGAAAAACGGTCATGATTCTTGGAACCGTCAACGCAATTCTCTGTTTAATTGCTGTGGCTGATCAAGTAAGAAAAACATCTAAAGAAGTTATTCAAAAACTTCATCAACTAGGAATTGAAAAAACTGTTATGCTTACTGGTGATAACCAACGTACAGCAGAAGCAATTGGAAAAGAAGTTGGTGTATCGGACATTAAAGCCGATTTGCTTCCAGAGGATAAATTAAACTATATTAAACAACTTCGCGAAAAGTATCATAGTGTGGCGATGGTTGGAGATGGAGTAAATGATGCACCAGCTCTTGCGGCATCCACTGTTGGAGTTGCAATGGGTGGGGCCGGAACGGATACTGCTCTTGAAACAGCCGATATTGCTTTAATGTCCGATGATTTAAGTAAATTGCCATTTACGATGAAACTAAGTCGAAAAGCATTGAGAACCATTAAGCAAAATATTACTTTCTCTCTAGTAGTTAAAGCTATAGCTTTACTTTTAGTTGTACCGGGTTGGTTAACATTATGGATAGCTATTTTTGCCGATATGGGGGCAACATTGCTTGTAACTTTAAACAGCTTACGATTATTAAAAGTTAAAGAATAAAATAATGTTTCATATAAAGGGATAATGGTTTTATTATCCCTTTATATGATTTCTTACTGAATTAAAAGGTACGATGCTTCAATGTGATTTTTCGCCCTTCTTGTTCTAAAAAATGGGTACTTTTAAAAAATATTTATATTCAGTTTTTCGGAAGTGAAGATAATGAATAATTCTTGGAATCGAGTGATTTATAAAATTTGGTCTCCAATTTATGATAAGATTTTTAATTCGGGTGTTTTTTTAAATGCACGTAGACAAATATTTCTAGATATCCCCTTTCATAGTAATCAAAAGGTACTTTTTGTTGGTGTAGGAACAGGTGCTGATTTAGAGTTAATAACTCAATCAGATTTAGATATAACGGCAATTGATTTTTCACCTGATATGCTTAAAAAGGCAAGTGCGAAATTTAAAAATTCACCTATTAAATTCTTAGAAATGGATGCTCAAAATATGGAGTTTGATAATGAGACATTTGATTATGTAGTTGCTAGTTTAATTCTTTCTGTAGTGCCTGATGCAGATAAGTGTTTAACAGAAATGACGAGGGTTTTAAGAAAAGGAGGCAAAATAATTATTTTTGACAAATTCGTATCTGAAGAACATAAATTATCTTTTTCAAAAAAGCTTCTTAGACCACTAATAAAAGTATTAGGAACAGATATTGGATTGAATTTTGAAGATCTGTACCGTAGAAATAATATAAATCTAATGATAAACGAAGATAAAAATGTAATGATGAATGGAATGTACAGAAAAATAATAATTAGTAAAGTTAGTTGATTATGTTTTGAGCAAATTAAAAATTTCAAAATTACTTTTTACTCTTTACCCTGTACTATGGTACAGGGTTTATAATTTATCTGAGGTGAATGAAATGAAATATCGCATTAGTGAACTTGCAGAAAGGTGTGGGGTCAATAAAGAAACGATAAGATATTACGAAAGATTGGGTCTCCTTTCGGAACCTTCTCGGACAAAAGCTGGATATAGGATGTATCCAGAAGAGTCTGTGGAACGCCTACAATTTATTAAACGAATGCAAGATTTAGGTTTTTCTTTAGCCGAGATCGATAAACTACTTGGAGTTGTTGATAAAGACGACGAACGATGTAAGGATATGTATGATTTTGTTGTTCATAAAATTGATGAAGTTCAAAAGAAAATTAAGGATTTAAAAAGAATCGAACACATGCTAATTAATTTAAAAGATTGTTGTCCTGATGAAAAATCTCTAAATGAATGTCCTATTATTGAAACTTTGATGAATTAGAAAAGATAGCACAAAATATGTATCATAATAAGGTGGGAGAAGGATGTCAGATTGTTGTAATAACACTAAAGAAATTAAAAATGAAAATGTTGTAAAGTGTCCATCTTGTAAAAATAGATCTAAAAATGTAAAGTTGATAACATTAAAATCAATGCTTAAACCATCTGCATTAGAAACATTAAATGCTAAAGAAAATCACTATTTTTGTTCAACCAAAGATTGTGATGTAGTCTATTTTGATACGAATTATAAAGAGTACTTTGTATCTGACATAAAGGTGGCCGTTCATCAAAAAGATGCCTCAGTAACTACACCAATTTGTTATTGTTTTGATTGGACAAAAGAGAAAATAAAGGAATACGTAGAAAAAGGCCTTACTCCTAATCCAGTAGAACATATTCGAGAGAACATAAAGGAAAACCGATGTGGTTGTGATGTGAATAACCCTCAAGGTAGTTGTTGCTTGGCAAATGTTACAAGCTATATCAAAGAACTAACCTAACCTAATCTATATATACTTAACGAAAGGAAAGGGAGCGATTGTATAGTATACTTAGATTTAAACAACTTTATTTTAACCCCGTCGGAAAATTAGAACGGGGTTATGCGTGTTTGAGATTTTAAGATTAAATACCTTTCTTGTCACTATACAATAACCTATATTTATTTTTTAAAAATATTGCTAAATCTATTCTCCATAGTTGAAAGGTTATTATTTTTTTGACATTGTGTTTCTGGGGCTGTTTCAGTCACTTTGAAGAAAGTATCTAAGTTTTCGAGAGTAGAATGGTTCTTATTAGTATGGTCGAATTTAATTAGATTATCTTTTAGGTTTTTTTCGTCTCTCAAGTGTGAAAAGGCACTTGAGATCATCTGACTATTATATAGATGTTCATAATGCTTAACTTGTTCTTTCAACTGTTTTATTTCTTCGTCCTTAATTTTTATTTCCTCATTCATGTCTTTTGAATTATCAAGTGCTTCTTTGTATTTCCTTACCTCATTATAAAGCTCATAAAATGCAGTTTCAATGTAGTGAAGCTCATTAATAATTTTGTTTTTATCGTTTTTATATATATCAAAAATTTGTTCGATATTTGGAAAGTATACCTCATCCTTTTCGGTTAATCCTAAAGGTCGTTTAATCGGTTTGTTCAGTTCTTCGATGGTTTCTGGAATACGTCTACTCCAAGTATTCCTGCCGATACCTGTTTGTTTTTCCAGTAACAGATAGGTTAACTTTTGACCTTTAAATTTATTTTTAATTTCTAAAGCTATTTCTTTAAGTTCGACATCAGTATAACTGGAAGGTCGTCCTCTTTCCTTTTTAGATTCATTACTAGCTGATTTATTTTTACTCATATCTCTGTTCCTCCATTAATCTAGAATCAATTATTGCTTTATGATCCATGTATTGTACTAACTTCATAGAATTTGTTTTTAATATTTCTTTAGAGTTAGGATGTCTTGAAATATCTAAGGAACTACATTGTTCCTTCATTAATAGTAGGATCTCATTGATTCGTTGATTGAGTAAATCAGAATAATCTTCAAGCCATTTAATCCCTTCCTCATACTCTGATAAATTAGGTTTAAAAACATAGTTATCACACATTCTACAATCCTCAATACAGGTATTAGGGAATAAATGAGGTGCCTCCTTACAATATCCAAAGTCTACTATTAAAAAGTTTGTGGTATCATGTTCATTATAAATCTTACCTCTATCATATGCTTCACGTCTCCAGCCGATAAATCCGTACGACATTGGTTCGGATACTTTTCTCTCCAAAATTTTTTGCGCCAATAAATAAACATAAGATTGGGAGAAATGAACAGCATGGGAATAGTAATTTTCTTGTGTAGCAATAACGTCATGTCCGGCCATTCTTGCAATTGAAAGCATGTTGAATCCTTGAAGAAACATATTTATTATTGCGAAATGTCTTGTATCTCCCGGCTTAACTCTTTCGAGGTTTCTTTCTGCGTAAATTTTTTCTACCACTTCATTATAAAATTCTTGTAATAAATACTCGAAATTGTATAATGTCATCCTTTTAAAAGCCTGAGATTTTCGTTTTTTTCTATACAACAGATAAAAATCTCTTGGGAACAAATATTCATCCTCGATATCTAATTCAACTAACTTAATTTTATAAAAAGTAATGAGTTGATAGGTTTTATTATCAATTTGTATAGGTTCGTATATAATTGTTTTATCGGGTGAGTCTTGTTCATTTTTAATTCTTGGAACCTTTAGCCATGTGCTACCATCGTTTTTTTGATCAAGGCAATCTACTTTCATTAAGAGTAGTTCGTTTGGTCTCATTGGTAATACATTTGTAGTTAACCACCATATCATAATAGGCATATATTTAAGTGTTGCTTCAATAGGTTTTGTCTGAAAAAAGTCATTTACAATGTCATTAAAAATCAAAACATCATGAAAGTTAGGTAAATTCCTGTTTCCAAACTTTTCAAAAGGTATCGTTTCACAAATTGCTAAAATATCATTTTTTTCCTCACAGATATAAAACCCAATAAAATTTTTTAAAACATTTGAAACAGAGTAAGCACGTGGTCCTGAAAGTGGCAAAAACATTTCTTTTAGTTTATCAATGTGTTTAAACCCTTGTGATAATAGTATTGATTTTTTGAGTATTTGAAGTTCATCATAACACTTGTGAGCATTGACCCCAGATATTCGCCTTAAAGCAATAATGTTTTTGACATCCTTAAATTTCCGAAAGTTGACGGTATTGCCTGTCCAGAATTAGTCGATTATAATGTCCGTATATAATTCGAAACATTTCGACATTTATTCTGGAGAAAGGAAAAGACGTCCCCCATAATGTATAACTGCGCCAACAGTTATACAGGAGACGTCCCACAAAAAAGTATATGGTTATTGTATCAGATTATCAGCTGATTGAAAACACTCTTACTGGAGTTTTTAGTTAGGGGTGCGGGGAGGATCCCTTCCCCTTGCTGTGGTAAAGACATGTTGGTTAGAGGTACAAAGAATCGAAAAGCCAAGGATCATACAGGTCAGAGTAAAACATATAACATCCGAAGAATGCAGTGCACCAATTGTCAGACCATCCATCATGAACTTCCAGATTTATTGATTCCTTATAAACGCTATGAGGCTGAATGTATCGAAGACGTTCTTACGAACCCATCCACCCACATTGTTGCTGCCGAAGATTCCACTCTTTCAAGATGGCACGGTTGGTTTCATCAATTAATGGATTATTGGATCGGCTGTTTGAACTCCATCATGATCAGGACCAACCAGGGAAAGATCCCCCAGGATGTTACGTCCAAATGTTCAGGGACCGCACTTCAAAGGATAGGACGCTTGGTAGGAGATGCCAATGGATGGCTGACAAGAATTGTCCGGCCCATCGCAAATATAAATTTATGGTTACACACCCGTTCCGCATTCATTGTCCAATAGAACCTGATTTACACTCGTGATAGACACAGAGAGGAGAATGTATCATGAGTGATCATAAGAAATCAGAAGAATTGGCAGTGCAGCGTTTTCAGCTGATATCCCCTTTATTGGCAGAGGGGCTTGACGCTGGGAAAGTAAAGGAGTTAAGAGACCAGATAGCGAAGGCTAGCGGTCTTTCTGAAAGAACCATCAGGCGATATTTGGCTCAATTTCAGGTAGATGGGTTTGGAGGACTAAAGCCGCAAGGAAGAAAAGGTGCTCAAAAGTCTGAGGCTATCCCTCCTCATTTATTGGAACAGGCAATCCTTCTGCGTAAGGAAGTGCCGAGCCGGAGCGTGGCTCAAATCATACAGATACTCGAGTGGGAAGGGTTGGCTGAACCAGGGCAGATCAAAAGGTCAACGCTCCAGGAAAAGCTCACTGAAAAAGGTTACAGCACACGGCATATGCGACTCTACTCCCAGACAGGAGTAGCTGCCAGGAGATTTCAGAAGCGACATCGCAACCAACTCTGGCAATCAGATATCAAGTATGGCCCTTACCTGCCAATTGGTCCGAATGGAATGAAGAAACAAGTATATCTTGTCGCCTTTATCGACGACGCCACCAGATTTGTGCTTCACGCAGCTTTCTACCCTACTTTGGATTCAAGGATCATTGAAGATGCCTTTCGGCAGGCCATACAAAAGTATGGTGTTCCAGAAGCTGTTTATTTTGATAATGGAAAGCAATATCGAACCAAATGGATGTCGCGTACCTGCTCAAAAATAGGCACCCGCCTTACATACACAAGGCCATACTCAGCTGAATCAAAAGGGAAAATTGAACGCTTTAACAGAGTAATAGATTCATTCATAAGTGAGGCTGTCATCGAAAAACCCAATACACTTGATCGTCTGAATGAGCTTTTCCAAGTGTGGCTGACAGAGTGTTATCAGAATAAGCCTCATTCTGCACTTGGGGAGAAAATCAGCCCGGAAACGGCATTTCGTTCAGATAAGAAAGCGATTCGGTTCATCGATCCGGATACGTTGAGTAATGCATTTCTCCATTGTGAAACGAGGAAAGTTGATAAATCAGGATGCATCAGTTTCATGGATCAAAAATATGAGGTGGGCCTGACATTCATTGGACGACAGGTTGAAGTTGTTTATGACCCTGCGAATATCGAGGAGCTAACCATTGAGTTCGAGGGTCATATTCCATGGAAAGCCAAGAAGCTGGTCATTGGGGAAAGAGCTGGGAAGCGTCCTGCATTACCTGAGCACCTGCAGGTGCAGGATGTAGAATCTTCAAGACTATTAAAGGCAGCTGAACGAAAGAACCAGGAACGTCAAACTGAACAGAAACCTGCCGTGACCTTCCGTGCCGTTTGGAAGGAGGATGATTCTCGTGTTTGAAGCCTTCTATGAAATGGATTACACACCTTTCGCCAGAGATCTTCCGACTGATCAATTGTATGATTCCTCGATGATGCAAGAAATCCTTGGAAGGCTGAAGTACACAGCTGAAAGACAGCTTTTCGCCGTTCTGAGTGGGGATAGTGGTACTGGAAAGACTACGACCATCCGTAAGTTTGTGGACAAATTGGATAAAAGGAAATTCCATATCCTTTACCTGTCTGACTCTAAGTTAACACCTCGGCATTTTTACAAAGGTCTTCTGGAACAGTTAGGCTCCGAAGCGAAGTTTTACCGGGGAGATGCAAAACGGCAGCTTCATCGTGAGATTGAATTAATGAAAGGCATACGAGGGCTACAACCTGTGGTGGTAGTGGATGAAGCCCATCTTCTGGACCGTGAAATGCTTGAAGAGGTTCGTTTCCTACTGAACTTCAAAATGGATTCGCAAAGCCCGATGGCGCTTATCCTTGTCGGTCAAAGTGAATTATGGGATCGACTTCGGCTCCAATCATACGCAGCCATACGCCAAAGAATCGATATCCAATTTCAGCTAGGACATCTCGATCGTGCCCAAGTTGAAGAATATGTTTCTAGGCACCTTCGTTATGCCGGAGTTGACCAACCAATATTCTCTGACGGGGCTCTCGATGAAATCCATCGGTTTTCTGGTGGTGCCGCAAGGCTCATAGATAAACTCTGCACGCATAGTCTACTCTATGGCTCACAAAATGGCCGAAGGATCATTGACGACCATATGATCAAGCAAGTCATCCAGGGTGAACTTTCATGAAAAGCCGTTGGAAAGAAATGAATTACAATGAAGAGTTGGATTGTTGGGTTGTATTTTGGGGGGACAATGCTGGTTATAAGATGCGATGTGGAGAATGGTTTGATCTTCATCTAGGTAATGGCAAGACTCTTTCCTGCCGTCTGGAACTGGGTAGGGATTGGTATATTTTCACTGGTCGTAACGACGTAAAGTTCTATCTTAAGAAAAACGAGACGTACCAAGTTGACTTGTAAAATCGTTGGGAAGCAGGAAAACTGCCTCCCTTTTCATTTTGGACAGGAAATCCGTCAGTTTTCGGACAATTAGTACCATCAATTTCCGGACATTGTAGAACGTCATTAACAGCAATAAATGCTTTAACTGCTAAATTTAACTCGCTGAATACCTCAAAGTCGAATATTAATTCAAAGTTGTTTGCCTTTATTTCACATGGCATTATCCAAGTGCGGTCATTAAAAGTGTCAGCCGCGATATACCCTTTCTTCTTCAGAGTTAAAAAGGAATTTTCATATATCTCTAAATCGAATTGTTTATATTCCACCTGTTCAACTACACTTAATACTGAGTTACCATGTAACTTCTGAGAAAGTTTTATTTCCACGATACTCTCCTTAATCAATAAATATTTTTTCAGCTAAGTTACCTAGTTTTTTTCGAACATCATCAATTTGGATAAACGAGTTTATATAATCAACCCCCAAAAAACTTATACCTTCATCGAGTAGTAATAATAAATGCATTAAAAAGTAAGAATCTTTCTTCCTAATAGCTTCATGACTTGTTGTTTCTATTGAATTTATCAGTCTATAAAATTCACTACTTAATTCAATAAACAAATAATTTTTGGGGATGATGTTTGGACATGAATAACATGAATTCAATCTTGGATATTCACAGGTAGGAGATGAAAGACATTGTGCATTTTCTATTTTAGATGGCATTTCACCTTTAAAAACCTTAACTAATGTTTCAGTCAAAGATTCCTTACTTAGTTTAACTAACCTTGATATAACTGAGCTTCGTTTTTCTCTTATCTGTAATAGAAATCGAGACCATCTTTCAGTTTCTAGTGGTCCTATTTCACTTCTTAATGAAGTAATTAAACTAGTTCTTTCTGCCATTGTATGGGGTACGTTGTGTTTTTCTGTAGCTAACAAAATTAAATAATTATAGAGCCATCCGAAATGACCTCTTCGAAATAGGTTTAAAGAGACCTTGTTTAAGCTTCCATCATTATTTGTTGCTTGAACATATATTGCGGTAGTCTCTGGGTTGTTATGGGATCGAACTCTCTGAGTAAGTTCCAATGAAAGATCAGAATCCTTATCGTCTTCCTCAGTGATACTGTAAAACAAGTACGTCATGGTACTATTAATAAATTTTAAGCTCTTAAACGATTTAAGGGTTGGTTTAAAATTAAAAAACTCATGATGTAATTCACTTCCACTTGTAACTACAGATTTAATCTTTGTACCTACAATAAATGTTTGTAAAAGGTATTTATTCTTTTTCTTCTGCCTATGTAATTCCGAAATTACCAAAGCAGTTGCCAATGGCTCAACTAAATCCGGTTCAACTAAAAAAGTAACGAAGACATTAGTTTTACTTGTCTTTATTGACTTGAAAAATATATATAGTTGATTAATGATCTTTTGGCTTTGTGTAATTGTTAGTGTATTATTCTCAAACCATTCAAATGAATGAACCCGAATAGAATCTAAATCTATATGAGGGGTATTGTAAACAACGTCTGAGGGTCTCCACACATTTGTAAGGTGCATTATTGTAAACACCCACATATTTGCATAGTTCTGATTACTAATAGCATTAGGAATATGTAATTTGTTATCTTTTACATAATTATAGTAATCATTAAAAACTTCCGGAGGATAGATATCTTTTTGTTCTTCCGTTTTCTTCACTTTAGATACAACATATTTTTTTGGTACTGATAAATCCTTCGCAGAATAACTATAATTATAAAACTGTATGAAAATACGTTGTTTATGTTCATTAGTTAATAGTTTTGTAATAATCCAATCTATAGACTTGACCCCAACCTCATAGATATTTTTTTTAAGATGGGTTAGGATTCCAAAAACTGATTTATAGTAATTGAAAACTGTTCGGATATGTTTTGGATTTCCCCTTAATTTACTAAATTGGATTTTACAAAACTCAATGTATAAATTTGTTGTTTCCATAAGATTTGGCGGCAGTGGATTGGAATCTAAGTAATTTAAAAGCTCTTTTAATGCTTCCTTGTTTGTATAGATATAATCGTTCGCTTCCTTTTCCGTTTTGCTTCGGATTTCATAAAAATGATCAAAATCTTTAACGGGTACGTAAATTGTACTGCTTATTTTATATGCATTCGGAAACCATTTTTCTAAATCCATTTTCTGACGAACATAAGATGCTGTTAAGCCTAACTTTTCAGATACTTGTTTTACAGTAAAAGAATCAGTTATATCATAATTACCAGAACCATCTTTGTATAAAAAGGAAAGTCGATTTTTATTAAATTCTTCAACGGAATTCTTTGGAATCATCCAGATTTTTTGCTTTCCAACTGTAGATATTTTTAATGCTCCTTTAATTGTGTCATTTTTTAAAAGAGATGTTAGAGTTGCTTTGCTAATTTGTAATATTTCTGCTGCCTCAGTCGCTCCAATATATCCATCAAGTGTAACAGGAGGTACTGAATGATTTAATAAGCAGTCTGTGTTGTTAGGTAGTAATTTAATATCTTTTTTAGTGTTAGGTACATCTCTATGATTCTGGGTCAGTTTAAGGTCCTTTTTCATCTCAAGTTGGTCTATAAGATTCTTAATTATTTTAAAATCCTTTCTATGAATATAAGGTTTACCTAAATGTAAAATATGTGGAATTTTTGATTTCAATTTTCGAAAATCAAAATTGACACCCAAGATCTCTTTCACTTTATTTGGATGGAAATAATGATTTTTATCATAATCATCGTTATACCCAATATTGTTCTTAATTTCCATTAAAGAATTAGAATATATTAAGTATCTATCTTTATACATTTGACCATTAATTAACCCACTGTTAATATATCTCCAGATTTTTTCTATGGATATATTTAGAATACTTGCTAATTGTTTAATAGTAAGATAATTATCCTCATTAACAAAACCTGTTATCCTTTTTATCTCATTTAACGAATTAAGGGGGATGTATGCTTTTCTACCATACTCCACCTTGTCTTTAATCCATCCTTTTTTTACCCAGTTTTGGAACGTTTCGTCACTTATTTTAAATAACTTGATAAACTCACTCTTTTCCATATACAAATCTGTATCTATATATCCAATATTCTTCTTAATTAATGGGATTGATTCTATTGGAATAAGAGACTTATTATTTATTTGTATAATGGATGGTATTTTTCCTTCGTTTATCCATCTTATAACAGTGCTATGACTAACATTAAGCCATCTTGCAAGTTCTGTCTTTGTAACATAATCTGTTTTTTCGGCCATTCCTTATTTCTCCTCGTTTGCACTTCTGGTTTGAATCAATCTAGGAATATAAACTTCATGCATGTTATTAAACTTTTGCTCTAGTTTTTTACGTAAACGTTCAGTTCTGGACATATATGTTAACGATGAGAGTAAGCTCTTATCTCCACGTGGAAAGGCAATGTCGTAAGGATTTTCGGCTTCCTCTGCTAACATATTAGTAAATGTTCCTCTTCCTATATGTGTAGACCAACTCATTATACTCAAGTGATGTGCAACTAGTTTATCTTCACTATCTCCATACAACTTCAAATACTCTAAAAAACATCTTTTCAATTTATCAAAATACTGCCTATAACTTCTTCCTGACATTGCTTTTCCATCTCTATTAACAAAGAGTGCATTTGTTCCATCAGTAGGATTATAAAGCTGAATATGGTCGTTAAACAATATCTCGCCCCAATCCTTAATTTGAAAGATTCGTTGATGTCTCTTTCGCTTTACATAACTCCCACCTGAACCATCCTTGATATCTGAACGAAAGTGTTGGTCTTTTAATTCAAATAAGAAATCTCCATTAACGATACGTTTTTTTACTTGCGTTCTTTTTAAATTCACTACTTCACCAACTCTTAATCCTCCAAACAATTGAAAATATAATCCTAGTGCAATAGGTTTTGCTTCAATAATTGCGATTTCTAATAGTAGTGGTATGTATTTAATGGGAAAAGAATGCTCAACATTATTAGAACTGGATTCTGGATAAATAACTTGAAAAGGAGATACATAATAACTAAACCCTTGTAGTGTTTCCTTTTTTCTAAACTGTTTTTTACTAATGTTATTAATTACGTTCTTATCTATCAGCCAAAGATAGAAATAAGTAAGAGTTCTTTCACTATCCTTAACGGTGTCTCTTATTTGTCCGGTTGATGTAAGTGAATTTAAATATGTCGATCCATCTGATAACTTTAAATCAGCTAAACCTTTTATGTGAAGTTCTTGTCTATTTTTTAGTATGTAATTCATAAATTTAACAACATTTAAGGCATGTTTTTTTTGGGTATTATACTTTCTTGATTGCCAATTTTGAATAATGAAATCGGTCAGTGGATGGATAATATGTGTTCCAGTAGCTAGATTTTTTAAACCTATTGCTGCGAATTGCTTTTTAATTATCTGACCATCTGTTAACTTCCCCCAATTAACCCAGACCGGAACCATAATAAATTTAAAGTTTTTGCTGTTAGAAAGTAAGGTGATATTTGAATTACTATCAATCTTATCCATGAGTCCTCCATTAATTATGTGCAATTTTCGAATCTAATAAATAGGTGGATATGTATTAAAGTCCATACTAACATCCCTAATATATATGTACAATGATAATCTTCTTAATTTTTCGTTAAATCGCTATATTAATAGTATTGGGGAATCATTTATTGTACAAAATATTAATGTGCATTTTAATGGAGATATTTAAAACTCGATGGGATAAGATTAATCCTTTCTAAGTTTAATAATAAAATAAAACTTTTTACTCGTCATAATAATGATGTGACTGTCAAGTTCCCGGAGTTACAGAGCATTGATATCCCAAATGGTACAATCTTAGATGGGGAACTTATTGTTATTGATAAACAAGGAAAGCCTGACTTTGAGGCGATGATGGAAAGATTTCAATCAAAAAAGAGTTTGCACCCAATCCAATTTTTTACCTTTGATATCATTTACTTCAAAGGTAAAAAGGTAACGCTGCCGCTGATTGAAAGGAAACAACTCCTTGAGGGTGTCATAAATCCATCGAGGGAGATTGTTCTTGTTCAGTGGATGTTAGGTAACGGCAAGGCTTATTTTGATTTAGTAAAACAACAGGGCCTAGAGGGGATAGTGCTTAAAAGTGTTGACTCCAAATATCAGATAAAAAAGCGATCACAAGATTGGCTAAAGGTTATTAACTACCAATTTACTGATGTTGTCATTACTGGAGTAAGGAAAGATGAATTTGGATTGTTGCTTGCAGTTAATAAAGATGGAATACTAAAGCACGGTGGAATAATGGAGTTTATGGTACCAGAAGCAAGGAAGAAATTTTACAATGAATATAGGGATTTAATTGTTGAGGAAGATAAGAAGTTTATATTCCTGGATCCTAAAATAAAGTGCAAAGTTAAATTCAGAAACTATACAAAAGCTGGATTACTAAGAATAGCTTCTTTTGTTGAATACATTGATTAAAAGCATCCTTTCTAGGGTGCTTTTTTAATATAAATCAATCTGTACTGTACTGTACTCCATGTAGAGGATACCGAAATTAGCTGTACTCCACGTAGAGAAAATATTAGAGAAATATACTTGCAAATACATTTGCAAGGGTGGGTGAAAGTATCTGATAAAACCATTAGGTGCTTTTTTATTTTCATAAAAGGGTGAGGAAAATGAGAATAGCCGATTATCTGACCAAAGAACAAAAGCAGTAGCTTAATCGAATTGGATCCAGCAAAGAGAAACCTCCAAATGAACTGACCAGAAAAGACTGGGAAGAACTCCTAGGAAGAACATGGACACTTACAAGCGAGTGAGAGGAGCAGTGAGAAGGAAATAAAAAATAAATGTCGAAATAAGTAGTAAATGGTGATTATGGTAGATCCAGATGGGGGGTTCATGTAATTGATGCATTCATTTGTTAAAAATATTGCAAAGGGGAGCGAGAATGGCAGAAGTGTTAAAGTACACTGTACCCATTTTAACTTTTATTCTGGGTACGATATATAGTTATTATTATAATAAGAATGTTCATAAGAAAACGTATAGGGCATTTCCTCATATAGAAGATTCATATATGTACTTAGACATGAGTAACAATGTATTAAAAGATGCATCTAAAGTATATATGGCCGGTGACTATGCTATTTTATCCAAACAACCATCATTTTTAAAATTGGATGCTTCATTCATTAAAGTAACAAATCTTGGTCCAGGGCATATGGTGAACAGTAATTTTACAATCACTACTATTACAACAGATCAAAAGGAAGAATGGATTTTCAAAGTCCATGTTCCAATGATCCGAAAGGATGAGGTAATTTTTATTCCTACAGTTGCTAAGGACATGATTAATAAACGGGTTATAACCGGTAGAGTTCATGTAAGTTATCTCACTCATCAAGGGGAGAGCATGGAGTATGTCAAAAAACTTGATAAGATAAATGATAAGGATACAGACATTTTAGAATCCTTGCATGTGAAAAATTATTCTAAGGTAGAAACAATATATAAATATAAAGGCAAGGATAGTCTTTTTGTATATGCAAAACCTGAAAAATAGTACTCATTTGAGTGCTTTTTTGTTGCGGTAAAATTGTTACTAAATGAGTGTGTATAAGACAAAGGAACAGAAACTTAAGTTATATGACAGTGGTGAAAGGAAGAAGCTTCCGCGAGGAAATAAGTAATTTAGACAACTTTGAATGCCAAGAATGTAAACGGCAATGACGAGTATCCGTAGATACAAACGAATACAGTAAGAGTGCTAAGCGCAAAAAGATTGATCTGGTCGTTCACCATATCAAAGAACTCGAACATCGTCCAGAGTTAGCGCTTGATGAAGATAACCTGGAGACTGTTTGTGTTGATTGCCATAACAAAGAACATGGCAGGGATTTTGGAAAGAAAGAAATTAAGTGGAATGATGAGAAGTGGTAATATCCCCCGGTCAAAAACACTGTTTTTTTCCAAAATGCTGGGCACCGGGGAGGGGTCTCGGTATTATTCTTTACTTGGTGGTATTATTAACAATTCTTTTTTCTTCAATGGGTGTTAATGAATATATCAAAACAATACATTCTCCCAATGGCAAATATACAATTGATTTATATCTGTGGGATCAAGGAGCAACGAGTACTTTTGGTGTAATGGGCGAAAGGGTCCAATTTGGTTTGAAAATCCAAAAAAGAACAGAGGAAGTTAATGTAGAATGGGAAAGTAATGATATAGTTTCGATAAACAATCATATTCTTAATTTAGATAAATGCGATACTTTTAGTTATCAATGATTAAGTATCTGAAACAATCTACTTAAACTCCCTCAGTTTAATACGATTATCTGGCAAATGCTCGCTTATTCGCAGGATTTCATCCTCCTAGGATTACATTTTAATGACCGTAAGGAGTGGATACTGGACATTTGGCTACGTGAAGGCATAGTTAAATAGAAGAGTAGGAATATACTCCATATTTTACCATATAATGTACATCTCCACGCCGCCCCTGGAGGCTTTCCCTCCCATGTCTCAACGGGTCTTCGCCCTCTCATTCCTTCGTCATGCCTATCCAAGGGGTGGAGGCCAGTCTAGCTAACGGAATGGGTCAGTGCCCTTTTGTTTAAGTAACCTGGTACTCCGTACATATTTAGAAATCCTGCGAATAAGCCAACACTCGATCTTTTTTCTTTTCAATTAACCAAAAATATTAAACTAAGCTGCCAAATCTGTTAATGGTTGTACCTTCTTGGGACAATACGATTCGTTATGTCGTGCTATTCCTACAAAAACCCTAGCCAATTTACCGACCAGTTTCATAATGGATTTCATCTTTTTCATTTTCTTAACTTTTACGTTGTTAGAGTGGAGGGTCTTAAATTCTTCATTGTTCACCACCAGGCTCAAAGTGGCAAGGTAAAGGAAACGCCTAAGCCTTGACCTTCCTCGTTTTGAAAGGACTATTTTTCCTTTCCACTTCCCAGAACTAGCTTCAGAGAGATGGAGTCCAGCGTGACGAAGTAATGAATTGCCGTGTGAAAATCCACTTAAATCGCCTGCTTCCCCTAAAATACCCGCTAATGAAATTTCACTAATTCCTTTGATCTTAAGTAGCTTATCTGCAAATGGAATTTTAGGTAGTTCTTCCTTGATTGCCAACTCCACTTTATCAAGTTGGTGAACCGCAAGGTCGTACTCTTCGAGTAATTGTTCTAGGTGGAATTTGTGAGCCTCTACAGCTTGTCTGGTACCGATAGATTTCCTGGCTACATTGAGAAGTAAATAGGCTTTCTTTAACCCAGGCTGCCTTTTCATAAGCGACTTCCAACCGGTCACAATCTCATCTGGCTTCAGGGATTCTAGTTCCATTGGGGTTGGAAAAAGCCGTAATGTTGCGATTGCCCCTTTGCAAGTTATGTCTTTAAAGACTTGTCTTAGTTCGGGAAAAACAATATCCACCCAGCGATTTAATTGATTAACCGAGCTTACAAGCCTTTTAACAATTACATCTCTGTTTGACATTAGAACCCTAAGTTTTTCAAATGGCTCAGAGGAATGTCTGACAAAGGAGTAGTAACCATTCTTCACCATGTCGGCTATGACTAGGGCATCTTTCTTATCACTCTTTGATTGCGTATTATCACGATTTTCCTTATTCCTTTTGACTAAATGGGGATTAACTGTTACTACCTCAATATCACGCTTTATTAGCCATTTAGAAAGATTGATCCAGTAATGGCCTGTAGGTTCCATTCCGACAACGGTTTCCTCTAATCTATGTACTCTTTTAAGATTCTTAATCCAGTTTAATAGTGCTGAAAAACCGTCTTCATCGTTTTGGAAAGTGATTGGATCACCTACCACAATTCCTCGGAAATTGACCGCTCTGGCTACGTGGAATTGTTGGGCAATATCTACCCCAACGACAAGATGTTTGTCAGAAATTCTTTCGATTAGTTGATTTTGTTTGTCCTGCATTTTAAAATTCATAGTAGGGGTTCCTCCTAAGGTTAGAGTTAGAGTCGTGTCTTACTCATATCTTACTGAGGATCCCTTTTTTTATCAAAGCTCAAAAATAACGCTCTACAGGAATGCTAAAGGGTGCGTAAGTTCAATAAGTTGTTCCAAATACAGCACGTAACAAAAGTCCAAACCTTTAATTTTTACATTAAACCCATCATAATAACGATTATAGGTGTTTGGATATATTTGTAATCAATAAAACCGTAGCATATAATTACTTTTGTAGCTTACTGAGCTTATTCTACAAAGGTGTAACATGGTAACTCACAAATGGCTGGGAGACATATGATGGTAAGTTTTTATTTTAACTACACCTGCGATTTTCCTATTAACATTAACTTATAATATCTTTTTTAGCTATAAAAGGGACAAATAAAATTAAGAATCATTTAATGATGTTACCAAATACATATTAGCTATGAAAAGTGGAAAACGCTATGAGGAGGGGAATACCACTTATATTTAATTTCAAGTTTTAATATAGATGATGACTAAAGTAGAGTTATGGTTTTTTGTTTCAAATTAATTTAAAGGTTGTGAGAATATGAAATTATTTACAGAATCTATTTACGATTACCTGTACCAGGGATTTCAGGCTAACAGTTCAAAACCAGAAGTATCGGACTACCTAGAGTTAAATGATAATACTTTAGTCTTGTTACTTGAACAAACAGTATTTAAACGTATCAATCAGGGAACTGAATATGCTTATATCTTCTTGGATAGTCCAAATCGTAAATTTAGTTCTTCTTTAAAAAAAGAACTTCTATTTAAGTATTATTACATGTTGGTATTATTAAATTTTGAAAGATATGATAGGGAATTAATAGAAAAAAATTATTCGCGTGCACAACTGTACTTTGATGCAGACCTGCTTGGCCAAGAATGGGAGCAACGTTTTCTCTTGATAAGTGCTCTCTGCGGAACAGCCAGTAATCGGGTAATGGAAGGTATTAATCCGATTAAAGCACTAAAATCCTGGTTATCTCTATATAATAGCCCAAACAGTCTGGTATTTTCAGTGAATATTTATTTTGGTAGTTGGTGTGTAAAGAATGAAAACTTTAAGGAAGCAGAAGACTTATTAAGTAAAAGTCTATCCCAGGCAAGTTCTCCAGAACAATATGCTATTGCTTATAGTAACTTAGGTGCTTTGGCGTATTCTTTAGATGATTTACAGAAAGCCATTGAATTATATCAAAAAGCATTAATACACATTGATGACGACAAAAACGGTAAACTGGGAAATGAAAAACTTCATATTATGCTATACGAAAACCAAAAAAACATTGAAATTCAAGAGGCAGCCCGAAAAGATGAATGGTATTATCCTGATCAAATTCCTCTTAATGAAAATATTTTTGATTTTGCAAATCGGATGAGAAGGATAGGTTTGAATTATCTTACGGATGAGGTGTTTAATGAAAATATCAAAGGAAGAAATAGCTATAGGGCTTCAAATAACCTGTATGAATCTGTTCGATATCTAGAAAGGGCAGAACTGAGTTATCAACTATTAGGTGATGTTCAAGGTTTAAAAAAACTTTCCAAAGAACAAATGATGCATTTTTTAAATTCTGGAAGCGTTTTGAAGGAGGATGTCTTAAAAAGAATAGCACTTGAACATGCGATACTAATTAATAACGATAAAACCATAAAAGGTTTAATTGGAGATAGTATCCCATTCAATACCTTAAAAGAAATAGGTGAATTTTGTGAATGGCTATTTGATTCTGGTGTGAATCGACTTACTCGTCTCGGCAGAGCACATTGCATAGGACTATTAGCTGATTACTTACCAAATAAGTTTGTAGAGCCGGCCTATCATGAGTTGTTAAAAACATTAGATGAGAAATGGTCCTTTACAAAGGATTTTGATTATAAACGAACTGCAATCGAGGCATTGAGAAGATTAGTTCCTAGGCTGAAGTCAAATCAAAAAAGTCATATTATACATAGAATCTGGCAAGCCTTCCTACAGGGACCTCATTTAGTAAAAGAACATGCTGCAAAAAATTTAAGTGAAATAAAAGACTGGCAGGGGTATCCTTCAATTTCTGATCTGAGTGGAAACATTAGAAACGAAATAGATAAAATTTCTAGTGACTCTTTAGAATATAAATCGCTAATAATTCTGTTATTAAACATAACCAAGTTTGCAACGGAAGAGAAAAAAATAGAAATCACAAGATACCTTGAGGAAAAAAGTACAAATGGAAATTGGTATGCATCATCCATTGTTTTAAATTCACATTTAACTCCTTTTGCAAAAAAGAAAACAAAAGAGCAGGCAGTAATTGATGCAATAAAACAAGTTGAACAAGAAATTAAAGAGGAATCACTTAATAGCTATTCCATGAAATCTTATTTTTGGGGGGCAGTTTTAGCATTCTTACTGCCTTACATTGATGATTCACCCTTATTCAAAAGAGCAGAAGATATTTTATATAAATATATCGAATCCACTAATGTTATGTCTCTAAAACGTTCTGAAGCTGTTCAGGCTGTTTTTTACCTGTTAAAGAACCATCCAGATTTAAAACTTGATTTCGTTCGCTTACAGACAACCTGTCAAAATTGTTTAGATGATCCCAGAACGTGGTTAGACGAAAAGTCTACTTTTTTAAGTAATGACCATTCCTTAGTTCCTGAAATTTTTAAAGTACTAAGCCAACTGGAAATCAGCGATAGAGAAGCAGAATCATTAATGCACAGCTTCCTCGGAGCAACATTAATGTTTGAGAAAGATAGCTTAAGTGATAGTTTAATTGCTATGACCACTTGGGCTAAAAGGTGGTATAAAGTACCAGCCATTTACGCGCCAATTCTTGCAAGGATATATATGGAATGCAAAAATGATGATCCAGTGGTTCGTGCAGCAGCAATATATGGATTGTTGGAATTAGCAGAAATGGATTTTCCTGATGATGTTAATTGGTATTATGCTATGCACGCTATAAAAATTGGAAGCAGAGATAAATCCCGTAATGTTAGGTACAATCTTGCCAAAGGCTTAAGTAAATTAAAAGAAAAAGGTGTTAAAAGGACATCTGAAATAGATCCTTTTATAAATGAATTACATAGAGATTTGAGTTTTATTGTGCGGGAAGCTTCACAAGATGAAAAGAAGGTGCAGTCATGAAAAGTGCTAGCACTAATATTACGCGGCAAGGATCACAGACAAGTGGAAGCATTCTTGCAACTATCTCTTCTTTAAATTATACAGACCTTGGTTATCTAAATATTGAAATTGGTGAAAATCCTAAGGATACTGAAATGACTGGGTATATTAACCATCTTGGAAACTATGATAGATATTTAGAAGGTAACTTCAGTATTCGATTTCTAGAAAACGATACATTAGTAGAATATATTAATTGTTATGCAATTGAATTAGAGCAGGATCAAGGTTTGCGTTTCATTGTACCGAAGGGGGATATTAGGGTACTTAAAGTTTCAAAGAATAATGAAAATCAAACACAAAAGATGATTAAACAAATTCAAAATTTAATGTCATCTCGGCAATATGGGAATATCGTTTTTGTTATGGGAGCTGGTGCATCTATTGATGTGTTACCAGGAGGCGCTGATTTATTGCGTAAGATGTTGGAAGCCGATCCACACACAGAAATCTGTAGGTTTATTACAGATGTTTTCAAAGCTGATATTAAAAAAGAAGAGGTGCCTTTTCCTTCATTTAATCAGGTTTTAAACGTAATTGATATAGCATTGGAGCGAGAAGAGGGGTTTAGTGCCGAATATTCCTTGGAGAGTCTCCGAAAATTGAAAAAAAATATGATTGGCGAATTACGAAAATATTTAATAGATCGTGCTAACCCTAACGTTGACAACAGCTATACCGAATTGGCACAACAATTGAAGGCATTTAAAGAAAAATCCGGGAAAATAAGCTTTATTACATTAAATTATGATTTATATCTGGACGAAGCATTGAATAAGGTTTTCGGTACTGAGTTTTTGGAGTATGTTCTTCCCTTTCAATCATTAAATGATAATGGTAAAGGTAATGATATACAAAATACAGGAGAGAAGGAAAATTTAAATAAAATAAAAATAATAAAACTACATGGATCGCTAGACTGGCTAATATGCCCCACATGTTTTAATGCTTTTAGAGTTTCGGAAAACTTGCATAAGGCACTTTCTAGAAGAACATGTCCTGCTGACCATACTGAGTTAAAAGAATTTTTGTTCCCGCCTACAAAAGAGCGTATCGAGGTACATAGTCACTGGACAAGCCTACAAGGTGTAGCTGACCAATTACTCCGTCAAGCTGACAAAGTGGTTTTTATAGGATTCTCACTCTCGGAAGATGATGCACATTTTCGCTTTAAACTTAAAAAGCATCTACACCGACCTGAAAATCCTGTGTATATTCAAGTAGTTAGTAGAGAAAAGAAAGAGTTTGATATAGCTACCGATGCCGTTTCATGGAATTATTGGCAATTCTTTGGTCCAATTGATTATAGACCAATAGGCTTTAAGTTGTTCTCTAAGCACCCTTATTAATCTATATTGAAAATTAACTTATGATTTGCCATAAGGAAAATGTGAAGACAATAAAATACTAATAAGTATACTTGGATATATTTGTTATTTTTGCTAATCAAAATTATAATTGATATAGTAGCTTAGCCCATTGCTGGGAATTGTGCTATTGAGCAACCCACACATGGCTTGGTAGGGCGCATGGTGGGTTGTTTTATTTTGACTTTTATATATCCCCCCCCAGTGCCTAGAAAACGGCTAAATACAATAGTTTGATGTGGTGGCCTCATCTTTCCTACAAGAATTATTCAATAAAAGGTGTTGCGAATTTTATTTCTTATATTTTTAATATAAATTTAAGGACTTGAGAATTTACCTACAAATAACATGTTGTTCAGTATTGCTTATAATGTTATTTATCCTAATAAAAAATATTTATTTATGCTCTGAAAGGACATTTAAAATGAATAGATCGGGTACTAATTTAATTATTAATGACAAAAAATTATATATTTTTAATGAACATCATCATGTATTAGAGGCTTGGGCGAAATTTAGGTTGTTAAATGAGGTTGCTCCTATTTTAATCACACTTGATCACCATACTGATACAATGCCAGCATTTAGGATGCATACTAAATTCGATGAAAAAAAAAACAGATTACCTAATTAGTAAAATCAACGTAAATAGTATGGAAACTATCCATGAAGCTATTAATAAATTACAAAATGATGAACATATTGACGCAGCTCTTAAATCTGACATCATCGCAAAAGCTTTTGTAATTTCATTTGATGGAACGAATAACGATCCACCTTCAAAAGAAGAAGAACAATATCAGAATCAATTGATGTATAATATTATGTTTGGTAAGGACTGCCAATTAGTAAAACCAACTAGACCTTATACATATCCTGAATCCAAACTTTATATTATTGAGAAAGGTTGTTTCATTGGATGTGATAAGAGACAGCATGATGACGAATGTGAGAGGGAACTCTATAAACAAATAATAGAGTCTAATAATTTAAATAATAAATTAGATATAATTAATGAAATGAACCCAGGAATAGTAAAGGATAACGAAATAGTAAGCGAGTACATATTAGATATTGATTTAGACTTTTTTCATACCATGGATTCTATACAACCTAAAGATACTGAAACTTTTTATAGATTAATAAGAAAGGCAAAAATAATAACTATTGCAATGGAGCCTGATTATGTTTCCAGATGGAAGGTTGATGATCATTCAATATCGAGTGAAAAGTTATTGGAACATTTATTAATCCATATTAAACGGGCAACTACATGATCTTATGGTACCGAATCATAATTTACAAAGTTGAATATGGGAACCAGATATAGTTTAATATTAATCATTAACTTTTAGTTAGAAAAAATTAAATAACTAAGACTTAGTACCTAATTAGATACATAAGTAATTGTTTTGACAATTTTAGTTAACTTAGAAGTATCTAACGAAAATTGGGACAAGCGCTTTTCTAAAAAAGGGCAGTGTAACCATTGCTATTCAATATTTGAATAGCAATGGTATTTTCTTTTAAGGTCCAATTTCCTATTGGGTATGCGAGATGTTGTGATTTTATAAAAAAATTCCTGTGTTTTCTTGACTATTCTTCGTACTTCCATGTTCTTCTTCTGATAATATCTTTTATTGTTGAATAACTTACTCCGTTTTTTATGGCTAGTTGTTTTTGAGGAGTTTTGTAATGGAGAAATTCCTCTCTAATGGCCTTGACTTTTTCAGAAGTTAATTTTGAAACTGGCGAGTTATCGCCACTTCTTAACTTTCTTAATTTAGGGTTCTCTAACCTTATTTTATTTGAGGCTCTTATTTTTTGTTTGTGTTCTAGGCTTTTTTTCTTACCCCGATGTGCAATACTCAACTTCTCTTTAGTAGTTGTCGTAAGTTTTCTTCCCGTCATAGATTTGCTCAATTCACACCAAAGCCTCATTTTACGTTCCTCCGCCAGTATAAAAGCCTTCTGCAATTCTAAATACTTGCCATATTTCCTTTCTAAGTAAACACTTGCATCAGCATATATCCAGTCCATTATGGTTTTAACGTAATTTATACCGCTAATGGAACAATAATAGCAATTCCCTTTAGGAGTTACCTTTACTGTTGATCCCGTAAGATTCTTGAAAATACTTAATATATAATCACAAATATCTTTTGTTCCGACAATATCAATTCTCCAAGTATTTCTTGTGGTACTAAGGCAGCCATCACCATCAAAGTAGCCGCGAACGTAGTGGTGAATTAAATCATGATCTATGTCTCTAAGAAAAGTTGCTTTGTAGGTTTTTAAGGGGACACATCCCAATGAAATTAAGTCATGCTTCATTTTTTTGCTATATATCCTAAATTCAGAATCGAGTGTTCTTTAGCTTTTAAATAAACAATTTTGTCCTTGATGTCATATGTAGCTTTAATACTTTTTTTAAATTTATAAAGGTGTTCTTTATCCTTTCTTGATAGACTAAGTGTTATACAATTTCTACGATTTTCCTTGCTTACACTTCCGTCAGCTAAAATAAATCCAAGCCAATAAGCTTTTTCCTCTGTTGTAATTTTACCAAAGAAATTTTCATCTAATAAAAATTTTCTTATCATTATTTATTATTCCCCTAAGTACGATTTTTTTAGAAGCTTGTCATAAGTTCCTTAAGGGGTTTTATGTTGGTGCCAAATTGGTGCCATTCGATATATTAGGTCTAACCTATATTATTTTAAAATCAGGAAACCATTATAATATAAACGTTTTTCAAATAATAATGGTCTAACCTATCATATTTAATAATCTGGATCTCGCTTCATTCGCTTTGACAGGGTAGAGGTCGCTGGTTCGAACCCAGTAGGAATCATACTAAAAAGCTTCAATCCTTTTCTTAAGGGTTGAAGCTTTTTTGTCTTTGTATTTCTCACATCAAGTTTGGCGGTATCTGTTCAGTTCGCAAAACAGCAGGAGGTGTGTTAAAAATATAAGGCGGTGCTGGTTTAAGTTTAGGCTTTGGTCCAAATGGTGCAGGATTTTGGACGTACTGGAATGTGCCGAGGCCGTCCATGCTGGTTCCGCTTGCCCATCTGCCCGCAGCACTTTCGTCTCCCTCTGAAAGGTTAAACAGCACGTAGGAAACTTCCTGTTTTTCCAGGTGTTTCGGGAAGGTGCTTGGCACTACTACATTTTCCTTTGCTTCCAATTCCTTTATGGCTGCGATCCACTGATTTTGATGCATCGTGTCTCTTGCCAGCAGCCAGGAAAGCATATCTCTTACGCCGCGATCTGTCGTTTCATAATATAGTCTTGCTACCTGAAGCCTGCCCTGGGACTCAGCATTCAGGTTAGCCCTGAAGTCTGCGAGGAGATTGCCGCTGGCGATGATGTAATCAGCAGTCCAACGGTTTCCCACACTGTCAGCCGGCATGGCGCCCAAACCTGATACGATGACATGCTGTGGGTTCATGCCTCCTAAGATCGCTTTCATTACAGGATCCTTTGCGGCTTCCTCTTGTGCGCCAACAGGTGCACCATCTAAAAGCCTGGCGACCATGGTAGAAAGCATTTCAATATGGGTCAGCTCTTCTGTTCCGGTATCCATTAAGAGATCCCGATATTTCCCATCACCGCGGGTATTCCAACCCTGGAATAAATATTGCATGGCAACCGAGATTTCCCCGAATTGTCCACCAATAACTTCCTGCAGCTTTTTAGCATAGACAGGGTCTGGCCTTTCCGGTTTTGCTTGATACTGTAATTATTTTACGTGATAAAACATCTTATTCCTCCCCCAAACAAAATTCACACTCCACTGTTATGATATGGGCTATTTAAGTTTAAGGAACTTGGACCTGTAAACTGAGGGGAGATTTCCAACTGCATTTCTTTTGTGATTAGCTCATTTATTTAATTAGAAAGAAATAGAATGAAAAAGGAACTTATTTGTTGTGATGATTTAATCCGAATCCAGAATAAGGGGGAAGGGACAATATTCTTTTTTAATAGAAAAGTAAAGTCGCCTATTGAAGTGATTCATGAAAATTTGCAAAAAAGGCAAAAAAAGAGTTTGACTAAGAACCCCTTAGAAGAAGAGAGAAAAATCATACAAGAGATAAAGTTGAAGACCAAGGAACTAAATAAAAACAATATAACTAGAACCAAAGCCTATCTGGATTTTTATAAAAAGCACCCGGAAATCCAGTGGGCGTTCCTGGCCCATATGGTCTCCAGGAATGGCGGCTGGAGCATGACAGATTTAAAAGCAGAGCTGCTAACAAGGTTATTATCCAAAAAAGAAAAAAGCTCGTTTTTCTCATTTCTTGAACGAGGCAATTGGCTGATCTTCCAGGATGCTTTTCCTCAGCTGCTGCTTTATGAAGAAAGTCTTAATAGGAAAAAACCGTTATTCACGCTGCTCCCCCACTTTAATGTTTCGATCTTTATTGAGACGATATGGAATTATTATTGGGAATCGTCTGATTCATCCCTGCTGACAATAGGCCTGATTATTAATGAACAGAACTATATTGAAAATAGAGTTATCCAAAACCAAAACTATATCAAGGATGTATTCAATACCCTGGAGTTTGAGATACAGGATTTTTTGTCCTTCAATCAAATTCTATTTCCCTACAATGACTATGGTGTGACTAAACTGGCTGGACAGACAGTGAATCAGTTTCAATCATTGCATGAACGAATCCAATTAGGAAAAAGGTTGTATGCGATCCTTTTTGATAAGGAGGTATTGAAAAAAGTGGAAGAGTGGGCCATGGCAAACCCCCATACAGGCTCAAGAAAAGATTACTGGCCCCATATCTTCAACGATGTGCATGAAGGAATCCCTGGACTTAAATATCAAATTAAACTCAGTTCATGCAAAGTAAAACCAGGGGCAAGAAGAATCTACAGCCCAAAACTCCAGAATGTCTGGAAAAACAGTAATCAACCTGAAGCAGAACCTGGAGACTGGTTCGGTGATTTTAAAGTATTGGAGTTTCTGGAAGAAATAGAGGAACCTTCGATTGGAAATATAGAATATGAATACTGTCAGACACTCGAAAAGCTGGAACTTGTCGCTTTTGCGAAGAAGATTATTTCAATTCTTGATTAGAGGTTAAAAAAATGGTTTATTTTTCTAGACGAATCATAAAACATTCTATATAGTAGAGATGACAATTGGAGAATAGGAAATGTAGGGGAGCCGGTAGTGCCGGCTGAGAAAGTGTCCATAGATGCTGACCCTTTAACCTGATCTGGCTAGTACCAGCGTAGGGAACATCTTCTGATAGACGTTTTTCGTTTATTATGGATTTTTTCATGCGCTTGGGATTCCCTGAGCGCATTTTTTATTTTACTAACATCACCTTAGCCTCCTTTTCCGCCTCCATTGTCAAACAAATAGAGAAGAGGGGAAGTACATGAAGAAATTATTAATCTTGTTTTCTGCTTTTTTGTTAGTCTGGGGCCTGGCTGCCTGTTCTTCAAGTCAGTCATCAGGGGAGAAAGAAGACAAATTGAAGAAGGTGTCAATTGTCCTTGATTGGACGCCGAATACAAATCACACGGGAATTTATGTGGCAAAAGAAAAAGGCTATTTCAAGAATCATGGTTTGGACGTAAAGATAATCCTTCCGGGTGAAGCGGGAGCAGACCAGCTTGTCGCTTCTGGAAAATCGGAATTCGGAGTAAGTTACCAGGAAGGAATTACGCAGGCTAGAATCCAGGGGATTCCGCTTGTTTCACTGGCAGCTGTTCTTCAGCATAATACATCAGGATTTGCCTCACCGAAGGCTAAAAATATAGTTTCACCAAAGGACTTTGAAGGTAAAACCTATGGCGGCTGGGGATCGCCAATTGAAAAAGCTGTCATCAATTCATTGATGAAGCAAGAAAATGCAGATGTCGAGAAAGTGAAGGTTGTGAATATGGGAGACTCTGACTTTTTTACAGCGGTAAATCGTGACATTGATTTCGCCTGGATTTATTATGGTTGGACAGGAGTTGAGGCGGAAATTCGTAATGAATCAATCAATATGGTTTATTTAACAGATTTTTCAAAGAAGCTTGACTACTATACACCGGTTATTACCACAAATGAAAAAATGATCAAAGATGATCCCGAAACAGTCAAAGAATTCATGGCCGCACTTACAGAGGGATATGAATTTGCAATTGAGCACCCAGCTGACAGTGCAGAAATTCTGATTAAGGCGGTACCTGATTTGGATGAAGAACTGGTGAAGAGGAGTCAGGAATGGCTATCCCCTAGATACCAGGATGACGCTGAACGCTGGGGTGAGCAAAAGCTGGAGGTTTGGCAGAATTACAGTGAGTGGATGTTTGAGAATAACCTTCTAGAGAAGGAATTAGAAGCTGAAAAAGCCTTTACCAATGAATTTTTACCAGAAGGGAGGAACTAATGATGGCAACAGCGTTAGTAAGTGTACAAATCATACCTAAAGCTTCTTCTGCAGAGGAGGTCATTGAATTGGTGGATGAGGCAATCAAAATCATTGATCGGTCCGGTGTAAATTATGAAGTCCATCCGCTGGAAACAACGATGGAGGGTGAACTGGAGCATCTGTTAGCGGTGATAGCCGAGATGAACAAGAAAATGATTGAACTTGGAGCTCCGAATGTCATTTCCCAGGTGAAAGTCTTATATCAGCCAGATGGAATTACGATGGGCAGGCTGACGGAGAAATATCGGCAATGAATACATTATGGAATAAAGGATGGCGGCCATTTTTGGTTCTCCTCCTTTTCTTCTTGTTTTGGGAAATGATCACTCGTGTACAGGAAATACCGGCATGGCTGCTGCCTGCCCCTTCTGTCATCTTCAAGGAAGCGGCAGGGAGTTATCCTTTATTTTTGCCGGACATAGGAGCAACCCTGACATTGGCGATTACCGGGCTTTTACTGGGATCAATGATCGGATTTTTGATTGCCATGATACTCCACTTGATACCTTCTATGAGAAACGCATTGTATCCATTGTTGATTCTATCGCAAAATGTACCGATTATCGTTTTGGCTCCTCTGTTGGTCATTTGGTTTGGTTTCGGCTTTTTGCCTAAATTGCTCATCATCATTTTAGTTTGTTTTTTCCCGGTCACTATTGCCTCATTGGATGGTTTCAGCAATGTTCCGAGAGAACTTCTCCATTACATGAGGATGTCAGGCGCTACACGATTTCTGACATTTGCGAAGCTTGAGCTTCCTAATGCACTGCCCCCTCTTTTCTCAGGATTGAAAATAGCAGCGACTTATAGCGTCATGGGTGCGGTTATTTCAGAATGGCTGGGAGCGGAGAAGGGGATTGGCGTTTTCATGACACTATCTTCTTCATCCTTCAGGACAGACCGTGTATTTATTGCCATTTTTATTATTATCTTTTTCAGCATGCTGCTCTATAGTGTAATTGTGATGATAGAAAAGAATTTGATTAAATGGAAGGTCAAAGGTGAGGAATGATGGAAGTGAAAATCAGACTTGAAAACGTCAGCAAATCCTTCAAAGACACAGGAGTGGTGCTTGATGATCTCTCCCTTTATGTTAAAGAGGGAGAATTTGTTTCCATTATTGGACCTTCTGGAAGTGGTAAAAGCACTATTTTTCAATGTATAGGCGGCTTACTTGAACCTGAGGAAGGCATGCTGTTTCTTGATGACCGGAAAATTAATGGGGAAACAGGGAATATAGCATATATGCCCCAGCAGAATTCGCTTTTACCCTGGAGGACGGTAACTGATAACATTTTGCTTGGCCAGGAATTGTTCCAGAAGCCTGATAAACGTGAGGCTCAAAATTGGTTAAAGAAAATAAACCTAACATACTATCAAGATGCTTATCCCCATCAACTTTCAGGTGGGATGAAACAAAGGGTCGCATTTTTAAGAGCATTACTAAGTCCAAAATCTGTATTGCTGCTTGATGAGCCATTTTCGGCACTGGATGAATTCACCCGATTTGATATGCAAAAGTGGTTGTTATCAATCTGGGAAGCGAAGCGGAAATCAGTTTTGTTTATTACCCACAACATTGAAGAGGCTATTTTTTTATCTGATCGGATCTATCTCTTATCTCCTAGGCCAGCTAAAATCATTCGTGAGATTAAAGTATCTTTTAAGAGGCCGCGAACAGACACATTGCTTATGGAAAACGAGTTTCTCGAGCTGAAAAGGGAAATATACGACGATTTGAAGGCAGGCGGGTTGCATGAAAGTGTTTGATGCTCATATTCATTTTGATAAATATACCCAAAAAAATCAAAATCAAATTATCAAAACGTTAGCAGAAAATAAGGTAGAAGGTATGATAACAGTCTCAATGAACCTTTTATCCAGCAAAGAAAACCTAAAATTGGCTGACCAACACCCAAATATTTATCCCTCTTTTGGCTTCCATCCCGAACAGCCTCTGCCGACCGATAATGAAGTGGCGGAACTGTTAAATTGGATTGAAACAAATCAGGAAAAAATGGTCGCTGTCGGTGAAGTTGGACTGCCTTATTACCTCCGGAAGAAGGAAAAAGGCAGCAGGTTTCCTTATCGGGGTTATTTGGAGGTTTTAGAGCAATTTATTGTTTTGGCCAAGAAGCTGGATAAACCGATCATCCTTCATGCAATTTATGATGATGCATCTGCAGTATGTGACCTGTTGGAAAAACATAATGTAAGGAAGGCTCATTTTCATTGGTTTAAAGGGGATAAAAAAACAATGGAGAGAATGGTGGAGAACGAGTATTTTATATCATTCACTCCAGATATTTTATACGAGATCGAAACCAGAGAGGTTGCAGAGTTTTATCCATTACATATGACCATGGCAGAAACAGATGGACCTTGGCCATTTGAAGGGATCTTTCAAGACAAGCTGACTCAGCCTTCAATGGTTCACCAGGTGGTCCGGCAAATTGCAGCCATTAAGAAGGTCAAGGTTGAAGATGTTTACAACAGTTTGTACAACCAGGTGAAAAATTTCTATAAAATATAACTTCAATGAAAGGATAGGCGGCTCCTATCCTTTCGTGTTTTCAGAACAATTGCTATTGACAGAATCAAGAATGATGCAGGTGCTGTTCTTGGTCTTTGATTAAATGTAAGTCATTTATCCAGTCATCCCAAAGGAGACTTCCTAAATACAGGTAAAAGATAAACAATGTAAAAATAAGGACTGGTTTTATAATATATTTTTTTGAAATAATGGATGACTCAGTTTTCGGAAGTATCTTAAAAAGGAATAGGGCGGCAAGTGATACCGTCAGGAAGATATTGATCAAGATCAGCGATTTCTCAGGCAGCAGCATTTCTCCAAGCATCGCCCCCATCATCCCGCCCATAATACCAGACATAAGACCTTCAAATGCTGCAGCAGCACTGACTAAAGCCCCCATTATAGTGCCGGCTGCTGCCCCTATGAGCATTGATAGAATAGTAGAATGAAATAAATCACCACGAAAAATAGTTCCAAATAAAACCCCACTAGTCAATCCTATATTCATGCCGAGATACATTGAAATGATCATTCCATTCATGCCTGTCAATCGATTTTTGTTGCGAAGCACAAGCATAATGGAAAGCAGAAGTGTAACGGCGAGGCTAAAAAGAATATAAGCATTAAAAATAATCATGGCAAGCCTCCTTTTCACCATCATATGTAAGGCGAGGACAAACCATTCCTGTGTTTTTAAGGAGGATCCCTTGGAAATGTTACCATTTCTATCGGTTTTGTTTACTGCTGTATCCGCAGGGTAGAAAAATAATAGATGGAAATCATCTAATTCGAACTCAGGAGGGATCATTAAATGAATAAGAATAAAGCTCCCAACAAAGGGTTGAATACGGAACAGAACAATGGTTTGTCTGATGCGCAAGAAGTGCTTTACGCTAAGGAGTTTTCTCGTGCAGTAAAGGCCGAAAATAAGTATAGAGCAGAGAACGGAAACAAAGGAAAATAGGCTGGATGAAAAGATGGCATTTTGGCCATCTTTTCTATTTCCTTTACTCTATGTTTAGTCAAAAATGTGACGGGTATTGGATTATGTAGGCAAAATCACACAATTTGTTAAATGGTAAATAGCCTTTTCGGCATACAAGTCTTAGTTTTGAGAATCTCAGCTTTGAGACTTTGTATGCCGGATTAGAAAGCATTGCGCTCAATCATTCAATCCGGAATGAGCGTAAAACTAGAATGGAGGTAATAGTCTATGGAAAAGACAATCGTAGGTGGAGTTTTCAGAAATACAGATGAAGCAGTTGGTGCAATTAGAAGACTTAAGGAAATGGGATTTGACGCTCACGACTTATCGATTTTTGCAAAAGACGATGATAAACTGGAGAACATTGAAGACCAAACGGATGTAGATGTAATTGAAAATGATTCAGATCGAGGAAAAAATGCTGGCAAGGGTGCCGGTATTGGAGCTGGGACTGGTGGTGTTCTTGGAGGAATCGCTGGTCTGATTGCCGAAATTGGCCTGCTTTCAATCCCGGGAATTGGTGTCCTTGCTGCCGCTGGTCCGCTTGCAACAACATTGAGCGGTGCAGCAATTGGCGCCACAGGAGGCGGAATTGTTGGTGCATTGACAGGCGCCGGAGTAACGGAAGATGACGCCAAGGAATATGAGAGATACTTGAAGGAAGGCAATATCCTGGTGTTAGTGGAAGTGGATGAGGAAAGAAGAGAGGAAATCCATACCACTTTTAGAGACTCTAATTCATTAAACACTGATATGTATGTGACTTCCTAAACTGGAGGGCAAGAGGCATTCCTTTGGATAGGAATGCCTCTTTTTTTGAATATAGGGACTTCTTCTATATTAAAAAAAGTATCTGTTCCAGGAGTACAGGTACGATTCATGAAGAAATCATCCGGTAAGTTTCGGCCATTCATTATAACGAATAACGTGGTAAATAGCCAGCCCGTCACTATAATTGCCGTTACCGTAATCAACTGGAATCAATGAAAAGGTTGCCAGCCAGACAGAAAAATAGGAATAGCGGACAAATATAGTATGGGGTTCCAAAATGTCTTGTGAGATGAGGATGTTAAGCACCAGCACTGATCCAAGATTAAAAATGACTCCTCCTGCATGTACCAGGAAATGGGTTAAGCGATTATTCCATTTAAGGTGCTCATACTCACTAAAAGCGTCTAAAAAATACATGCTGTTCAAACTGAATGGTCCCTTTTTGAAAATCTGTTTTCCGCGCCCAAGGGAGAAACTAAATTCCCCTCCAAATATCCATGCGAAGAAGGAATGCCCTAACTCATGAATTAGTGAAACTACTGGATAAATAAATAACAGTGCCAGAAGAAAGCCGATAAAGTCTGAGAAGCCGAACATGATTAGAGACCTCCTATCTTAAAAATGTTTTTTATAATCAATGTACAGATTTTACCCATGGCCAAGTAACCTAAACGAACATATAAGTTGAAATATATTACACATTTCCATATTATTTTCAACTTCTTACACAAATAGACAAGCCAACCAATTTTTAATTTGGAAAGGACAGGTGAAAAATGGATAATCATAAAAAGAGTAATTTTAAGTCTTTGTTTTTGACAGGCATTGCTGGAATAGTCGTTGGAGCGATTCTTATCTTCTTGCTTGGTCCGTTTTCGTCTGAAAAAGATTTAGTGTCTACAGCCAAGAACGATTCTGAGGGAAAGTTTACTGCAAAAGTCAGTGCTGATGAGGGTGAAGAAGATCCCACAATAAAGGAAGCAGTAAACAAAAGTATGGATACAGTTGTCAGCGTGGTGAAATACGAAGGGGGAAGTATGTGGGAAGGAACTGAGCCGCAAAAAGCCGGATCTGGTTCAGGAGTCATTTATAAAAAAGAGGATAGCAAAGCATACGTAGTAACCAATCACCATGTTATTTCCGGAGCAAGCCAGATTGAAATTAGCCTTGGAAACGAAAAAAAGCTTCCCGCGAAGCTCTTAGGCTCTGATCCATTGCTTGACCTTGCAGTATTGGAGGTGAATGGCGAGGAGATTAAAGATGTTATTGAACTTGGCAAGTCGGAAAAACTTGAGCCGGGAGAAACTGCGATTGCGATTGGCAATCCGCTTGGCTTCTTGCATGGTACCATAACTGCCGGTGTAATTAGCGCACCTGATCGAGTGATGCCTGTCGATATAGATCAAGATGGAAGCATTGACTGGCAGTCAGAAGTAGTCCAGACGGATGCGTCAATTAACCCAGGTAACAGCGGCGGTGCATTGATTAATATTCAGGGCGAATTGATTGGCATAAACTCATCAAAAATTGCCCAGGAAGCTGTTGAAGGAATCGGTTTTGCAATCCCAATTGATGTTGCGATGCCAATTTTAAAGGATCTGGAAGAACACGGAGAAGTGCAGAGGCCTTATATAGGTATCGTCCCAATCTCCTTAGCGGACATTCCATCACAATATTATAGCGAGACACTGAACTTGCCAGAGGGTGTTGAAAATGGGATTGTCGTTAAGGAAGTAGTCTCTACTTCACCAGCAGGAAGGGCCGGGTTAAAGGAATACGATGTCATTACAAAACTGGATGATACAGAGGTAAAAACTGCAGGAGAACTTCGAAAATATTTATATACCGAGAAAGAAATTGGAGATGAAGTAACAGTGACTTTTTTCAGGGATGGAAAAGAGGAGACTGCAACATTGACTCTGGTCGAAGATTTGTCACAAAGCAATTAACAGAAAAACGCCATTATGGCGTTTTTTGTTGTTAATGCAGAAGATTAAAATTGAAAGCGCCTATACCGTTCCCGGAAGAACGAATAGGATAATACAGAATAAATAAAGGCAGGAGGGGAGAATATGTCACGTGATAAAGGAAAGGTAATTCATGTAGATAAGCTTACAATTCATGCTAAAGAGGTTGAGATTATACAGGAAAGCCGAAAGGACCACCAGAGGGGCAGAAGACATCCTTTTGATTTCTTTGGTCATGGAAGAAGACAAGGACGTGAATTGGGAGAAGACCAACATATTGAACACGAGAGTAGTTCAGTTGAGGGAAGGAAGGAAGGCCACAGAGGGCCTAGGTGGTTTTAACAAGCGATTGACTAGAAAAATTTAAGGTTCATTATAAAAACAGGAAATGCAATTTAAATTTGACTTTCCTGTTTTTTGTTAAAAAGAAAGCCTAATAGCAGCAAGAAACTTCATTATATATAAATAAAAACAGCTTGCAGACCCAAAAGTCTGCAAGCTGTTTTCAAGAATTTATGCTGGTGCATCAAGTTCATCGTCTTCAATGCGTTTTTCGTGGTGTTCGACGTCTTTTCGGGCGTTGAAGCGGTCAGCTTTTTCCAGTGTGACAGTGATGTTGAAATCTGGGATACCGGCGTATTTTTCATAGCGTCCTCTTGGGAGAAGGAAGTTTCCTTCAGGGAAGTGGACCTGGACGTTGCTCCGTGAAATGTCTACGAATTTAGCTCTGCCCTGGAAGACACCGAAGCCATTGTATAGGACAATTCCTTCACCTTCGGCAATGCTAAGGTCCTGTGCGTCTTCTGCATTCATCAGCACATCATAGCGCCCGGCACCGTTAAGAGGATCTACTTCATTGTAGACCATGGAATTGAATTGCTTTCCACGGCGGGAAGTAACGATGAATTGTCCTTCCTTTTTACCGAGTTCAGGAATATCAACTGAAATCAGGTTTCCTTTTCCGTCAGAAGTAGGGCAGATTCCATCCTCACATAACCAGGCGCCGCCCCATTGGAACACATCTCCTGCTTTTTTAAGATGTTGTATTCCATCATAATTAGGATTCGCCAGTGCGATTTCATTCCGTATCTCCTGTGCATCTTTAAAATCAACCAAATGGGAAGTCTCAGGCTTTACCCGCTTAGCTAAATCAATGTAGATTTTCCACTCAGCGCGAGCTTCTTCAACCTGATTCTTGTTGCCTTCAATTTCCGGGCTAAAATAAACCATTCGCTCAGTTGAAGTGGATGTTCCGCCGCCTTCCTGCTCATAACGAGTCTTCGCAGGGAGGACAATGACGGCTTCCTTTGCATCAACAAGGGTAGAAGTATTCAGGATGATATCCTGATGAACACGAATCTCGAGTTCGGACAATGCTTTTTCCACAAAGTGTGGGTCTGGCATCGTTTCAAGGAAATTGCCTCCAGATAAGTAATACATTTTGATTTTGCGTTCATGCTCTTCAGGAAGCAAAATATTCTCAAGAGTTACTCCGACAATATCGCCTTGCCAATCCGGAAGTTCGAATCCCCATAGATCCTCAATTCGTTTAATATTTTCTCCATAAAAATCTCCGCCTGGAAGAACGAAAGGATCCGCACCCATTTCACCGCTGCCCTGAACAGAAGAGTGTCCGCGGAAAGGCATCAGGCCTGCGTACTTTCGGCCAAGGTGTCCTCTGAGCAGCGCAAGGTTTGCCACTTGTGAAATATTGTCTGTAGCGAATGAATGCATCGTCAAACCAAGTGCCCAGGCATAAACGGCATTCTTGCTGTTAGCGAGCAGTTCCGCCAACTCGATAATGCGTTCTTTAGAAATACCGGAAGATGTGACAATATCTTCCCATTCTTGCTCCTGGACCTTCGCTTTCAATTGCTCAAAACCATTCACATGCTCTTGTACAAATTGATGATTGATGGCTGAACCGTGCTTGATTTCCTCCATATCAAACCAGTGCTTCATGATCCCATGCATGAAGGCAATGTCACCACCGATATTGACCTGGTAAAAATCATCTGCGATTTTCGTGCCAAAAAGAGCAGATTCTGGATTTGAAGGAATCCAGTACTCATCCATTGCAGGCTCTTTATATGGGTTTACAACAATGATTTTTGTTCCTTTCTTCTTTGCTTCCAGCATATATTTCGACGATACAGGAGAGCTGTTCGATGCCACACTGCCCCAGAACAACAAGACATCAGTGCCAATCCAGTCCTGGTAATTAGAAGTGGAAGCACCAACGCCAATCGAGCGTTTTAATGCTGTTTTTGAAGGCGAATGGCAAATCCGGCTTGCATTGTCAATATTGTTCGTGCCAAGAAAGCGGGAGACTTTTCCGGCTACATAGTAAGATTCATTTGTAATCCCTCGGCTTGTCAGGTAAAAAGCGTACTGTTTCGGATCCAGCTTTTTCGCTTTCTCTGCAACCATATCCATTGCATCATCCCAGGAAATTCGGGAAAACTTGCGCTCACCCTTCCTGCGGATCATTGGATAGGGGATGCGTCCCAGTTTACGCAGCTGGGTGCTGTCATATTTTCTTAGTTCATCTATATCAGCATGAAGAATTTCCGGCTTTATTGCCCCGGCAGTATTCAGTCTAAGGACATTCAATCTTGTCGTACAAATATGCGGGCCTGTCAAGGTCTGGTCTTGCAAGCCTGATACACCTAATGCACATCCATCACATACTCCTTTGGTCAGGATGTTGGTCGCGTAGCCGAAGTTATCCCGATTGTCCCAAAGGGTTTTCATGGTATCTCTTATATGTTTCGGCTTCACCTTGCCAAGCCCGAAAGGAATTGGACTTACCCAGTGCTTTGGTGCAGGCATAGCCGCTTTTTTCTGTGGTCCTGGATGTTTTGTTTTACCCAATTTGAAACACTCCCATTTATAACAATCTTTTAAGTCTATAAAAAAAACCACCGTAAACCCGAAGCCGATGCTCCAGGTTCTAACGGTGGTTAGTCTTTAGCAGGGTCGCTGCCAAGTGCCATACCTTATAAGTTACAGAATTTTTCTTGAATGTCCTCATCAAAAACAAAGATGGACATTCCAAAATCACGATCGATATCTATATCTACAAAAAGTTCTACCAACTTGCAGCCGAGAAACTCTTCCATTTCTTCTGGAGGATTCTTTCGGTACATTTCTTTGACCATTTCTGTTCTGGCCGCCCTAAGTGCCTGTTTTCCTTCATTGGCTGATGCAATGAATTTTTCTACAGGTGAAAGGTTTCCTTCCATTTCGCAGATGGCCCATTTCTTACAGAAGGTAGTGGTTATTTTGCTTGGCCCTTTGCCCATATGCTTTTTGCGAAAGGATCGGACCAGATTGCTGAATTCTGCCTCGTATTTATTCATATTATCCTCCTGTTATCTATACAGGTTATAAGACGATAGGTATTTTACCATATTGAGAGGCAATTAGAAAAGCGCAACCGCCTTGGTCAGCCCCGACAAGCGCTGGAGGGCCGACCGGTGAAGTCGTTCTTTGACTTCATTGGGCGGACCGAATTCGAAATGTATAGGCGACTGCCCAACTCCGACAAGCGTTGGAGGGCATGACAGTGAAGTCGTTCTTTGACTTCATTGGCAGGACCGAAACGTCTCGAGGAGTCAGGAGCCGTAGCTAGACAAGCGACTCGAGGGGCTAGGCGCTTGAGCTAGACAATTCTTAAAATTATATATAATTCTTCAGATAATTTTTAAGGCATTAACCAGCTAGTCTTTCATTAGCTTCATTTTGTTTTCGTAGCTTATTGATGTCGCGGCGGATTAGAATGGACACCGCCAGCGCAACAACGAACAGTCCGCTGAAGAACGTTAAGCTTGTTGCATAGCTTCCTGTAGTGTCTTTCATCCAGGCTGCGAACATTGGTCCAGCCAATCCTGCAGCTGCCCATGCAGTCAGGATATAGCCGTGTATCGCACCGAGCTGTTTTGTTCCAAATATGTCACCGATGAATGCTGGAATGGCTGCAAAACCCCCGCCATACATTGTGTAAACTACCGCAAGCATTACCTGGAATAGAAAGGCTTCCTTTGTATGCGGCAGCAGCATGAACAAGACAATCTGTGTTGCAAAGAAAATTGTGTATGTGTTGGGGCGGCCGATATAGTCAGAAATCGAAGCCCATGCAATTCGTCCAAAGCCGTTGAATAGACCTAAAACACCTACAAGTGCAGCTGCCTCTGCTGTCGATAGACCAACACTTTCTTCTGCTAACGGTTTTGCAGCTGAAAGGATGGCGATTCCGCAAGTAACATTGATGAACAGCATCACCCAAAGATAGTAAAAACGTGAAGTTTTTATTGCTTCATTGGCTGTCAGCTGGGAAAGGTCTTTCTTGACTTTCACTTTTCCTGATTCAGCTTTTTCCTTAAAGCCTTTTGGTGCCCAATCAACAGGAGGCCTTTCGAGGTAAAGGGACGACAGTGTCATGATAATAAAATAAGCTGCACCGAGAATGTAAAATGTATTGGCAGTTCCTACAGATTTAATCAGAGAATCCATGATTGGGCTGCTGATCGCTGCTGCAAATCCAAATCCCATGATGGCAAGTCCTGTGGCAAGCCCACGTCTGTCTGGGAACCATTTTACCAAAGTGGAAACCGGGGCTATATATCCGACTCCCAGACCGATTCCGCCTAAAACACCATAAGTAACATACAATAATGGCAATGAACCGAGATTGACCGCCAGTCCTGAGCCTAAAATACCTGCTCCGAAAAAGGCTGCTGCCAGGAGTCCGGCTTTTCTTGGACCGTGTTTTTCAACAAAATGCCCGAGGAACGCTGCGGATAATCCTAAAAATAAAATGGCAAGGCTGAATGTAAATTGTACTTGCTTGGAAGTCCAGCCGAACTCCTCGATTAATGGGTTCGTAAAGTTGCTCCAGGCATATACAGACCCAATGGAAATATGAATTCCCACTGCTGAGGCTGCAATAAGCCATCGATTCTTCGTTTTTTTCATGCTTTTTCCCCTTTACTTTGTTTGTTTTTGCACATGACCAATGACTGCAACAATGAAGTGGCTGGAATCTCTTAAACTGCAAAACTCTTGATTCCAAGTACGATATGTATTCTATTGCCGTTTTCTTACAGAGCGAGCACCTTGAAAAAACAGAAAACCGTCAATCTTTCCAAGCCCGCCATAAAAAACGGACATTGACAGAAAAATTGACGGTTAGTACTAAGCAGGTATCGCTACTTACGGACCAACAGTTAATCGCTTACATTTCCATTACACCTTAACCGACGACAGGATCGCTATCTCGAATCAAAATGTGACAGAATAGTGAACTTCGGGAAAATTTTATCATCTTAGAACTTCAGATGCAATAGATTTTAGGTTGCTAACTCAATTTTACACTATGAGTGTGTTGTAAATTTTTCTTGTGAAAAAGAAAAGATTGTGTTTAGATTTTAAGTATTCTCAAATTCTTAAAATTCCAGGTGACGACTATGTTAGAAAATATGAGTGATAAATATACCATAACAAAATATCAGGATGGACAATTCCAGGATGTAGAGGATGTCATCGTAAATGAGTTCCCATTAACCATCTATGTAAATGACATGGAGTTTGCAACCATGGTTTGCACTCCTACACACTTTGAGGAAATGGTTGTCGGATTCCTTGCATCTGAAGGGGTTATCCGTTCCTACAATGACATTCATTCACTTAGCATTGATGAAAGCAGAGGGTATGCCTACGTTATGCTAAAAGTGACTATGACGACAAACCAGGAGTATTATTCAAAACGCTTTATTGGATCCTGCTGCGGGAAGAGCCGTCAATTTTATTTTCACAATGATGCCAGGACAGCAAAAACCTCTATGTCCAATACAACCATATCAGCGACTCAAAGCATTGCACTGATGAATCAGATGCAGAACAGCTCCCAGGTTTTTATGGAAACTGGAGGGGTACATAACGCAGCTCTTTGTTCACCTGATGAAATGATCGCAGTGCGCACGGATATTGGACGACATAATGCACTGGATAAATTATATGGATATAGCATTCTCAATAGAGTGCCAGTACGAAATAAAATCATAGTATTTAGTGGCAGGATTTCTTCAGAAGTACTATTAAAGGCTGCGAAGATCGGGGTAGGAATCGTCCTGTCTAAATCTGCGCCAACAGACCTTGCAATCAAATTGGCAAAGGATTTAAATATCACTGCTGTAGGGTTTATCCGGGGAAAATCCTTTAATGTGTATTCCTGTCCAGAAAGAATTATTGATTAACTTCTTCTTTAGTCAAATATTTATATCTTAAAAGCAAAGTATATATTTTTGATTAGTTTTCATTAGAACAAAAGGACTAAAAGCCAGGGACCGTATTCGGTTTCTGGCTTTTCTTAGTATAATGTATTTTTTTCAGGAATCATGTCGGACAAGCAAGAATACGGAGTATACCAGAGGATATGCCGGGAAAAGAGAGGCTCGATTAGCTGAGTAGACGAGAGCCTTGCATATAGGAGTATTTCGTGAATTATCAGATAATTTACGTTTTGATTGAATATTACAATATTGTTACAATTATCTTCATAAACAAATATTCACATCCAGGAGCAATATTTAGAGAAATAGGAAATATGAATGAATTCCGAAATTAATAGTTTAAATGTTTGAGAAGTGGGTATTAAAGCTTTAGGGCGAATGTTGCGGTTTTTTATACATAGGTTATAAGGGCCGTTTAACAGAATAAATATTAAAGAAGTATAGATTATGAGGGGGAGTTTTAAACAGTGAAGAAAATTTTAACTTTATTCATTTTAATGGTGACCATTGCAGGTCTCCTGGCTGCGTGTGGCAGTGATGAAAAGGCATCCGGTGACGGCGGCATGAAGTTGGCTGAGGATGGCAAGTTCACTTTCGCTTCTTCTGGTGAATTCAAGCCATTCAGCGTAACAGACGGATCAGGCAAGATGAGTGGTTTTGACATCGATGTTGCCGAAGCAGTGGCAAAGGAAATCGGTTTGGAACCAAACCAGAAAAAGTTCAAGTTTGCTAGTATCGTAGAAGGTGTCAAGTCAGGGCGTTTCGATGCAGCTGTTGCCAGCCATACCATTAACGAAGATCGCTTGAAGCACGTGGATTTCTCCACACCATACTACTATTCAGGACCTCAAATTTTCGTAAGACCAGACAGCGATGCTGAAAAACTCGCCGACCTTGAGGGACTGGAAATTGCTGTTTCAAAAGGTTCTACCTATGCAAAGACTGCTGAAGAAGTGACAAATAATATTGTGCTTTATGACAGTGACGTAACTGCTTTAGAAGCGCTAGCCAACGGAAGGCACGACGCTGTTATAACGGACTTTATTACAGGGAAAGAAGCAATTGGTGCTGGTCTTGAAATTGAAGGCAAAGAGCTTCTTGGCCGAAGCGAGCAGGCAATTGCCGTAGCCCAAGACAACGATGAATTACTGGAGAAAGTCAACGAGGCATTGGAAACTTTAAGAGAAAATGGAACGTTGAAAGAAATCAGTGAAAAATATTTCGGTGAAGACATTACAGCTAAACCGGAGTAATAAGTTGTCATCTGGAGCGAATGTGCGGTATTACTGCACATTCGTTTCTGCTTAAAAATGATGTTTACCTAGAACGATAATAGAGCCCACAGGGAGTTGAATGAATTTTGCCAAGTCTATCGCATGTTATAGAAGTCTTTTTTGACACGTATGATATATTCCTCAAAGGCATGCTACTCACATTGCAAGTTACAGCAGTATCAATCTTAATTGCTATTTTTATAGGATTGTTTTTTGCCTTTCTTAAAATCTCTGGCATTAAAGTGTTGGAATGGATTGCAAATGCCTATATCTATTTGGTCAGAGGAACCCCATTGATCGTCCAGATCTTTATTTTCTACTTTGGAATGACCAATTTAAACATCTCTGCTTTCTGGTCCGTTGCCCTTGGATTAGCGTTCCATAATGGAGCCTATATCGCGGAAATTTTCAGGGGAACAATCCAGTCTATTGACAAGGGACAAATGGAAGCTGGCCGTTCACTGGGAATGAGCAGAGTTCTGACAATGCGGAGAATCATCCTTCCACAAGCATTCCGCCGCGCCCTGCCGCCACTTGGGAATCAGTTCATCATTGGCCTCAAGGATTCATCATTAGCAGCTTTTATCGGAATGTATGAATTATTCAATGTTGCAACAACAAAAGGTGCAAACGACTTTGACAATATGACGTACCTGCTTATTGTTGCTGTGTACTATCTATTCCTTGTTTACTTGATATCTGCTTTGGTTGGACTGCTTGAGAAGAAACTTTCGGTAAGTGATTAAGGGGGAATTTGTTTTGGACGGAAGAGATATGATCAATGTGAAGAAACTGAATAAATCATTTGGCGACCTTCATGTATTGAAGGATGTTGATATAACGGTAAAAGAAAGCGACGTTGTGTGCTTGATAGGTGCCAGTGGATCTGGAAAAAGTACCTTGCTGCGCTGCCTGAACTTCCTGGAAATCAAGGACAATGGGCAAATCATTGTTGAAGGAGAAGAAATTAACGCAGAATCACATGACCTGAACGAAGTGCGCCAGAAAATTGGCATGGTTTTTCAGCACTTTAACCTGTTTCCACATAAAAATGTGATTGAGAATATTATCGAGGCACCAGTCCATGTAAAAGGTGTGAGCAGGTCGCAGGCGATCAAGGAAGCAAGAGAGCTGCTGGGGAAAGTTGGCCTCGCAGATAAAGAAAAGGTCTATCCTTCCAAGCTTTCCGGCGGCCAGAAGCAGCGGGTGGCAATTGCAAGAGCACTGGCGATGAAGCCTGATATCATGCTCTTCGATGAACCTACATCCGCACTTGACCCGGAACTGGTCGGGGAAGTATTGGCGACCATGAAGGAACTTGCAGAAGAAGGCATGACAATGGTAGTCGTTACCCACGAAATGGGCTTTGCCCGCGAAGTAGCAGATTGGGTTGTCTATATGCACGGAGGCCGGATTGTAGAAGTAGGTCATCCAGAGGAAATATTTGAAAACCCAGTCGAGGAACGTACACGTGAGTTTTTAAGCAAAACATTTTAATGAGTGGACGCTTAGGTTCTCTAAGCGTTCATTTTTAACTTATTAGGAGCTAAGTTTTACGTGGATGAAGGTAAACCTTGTTTCACGATGGATAATTGAAGGAAAAAGATTGCAGAATAATTACATGGCAATATGTCATGAGATCTTCCTCCTCTTCCAATTTAATTCCTTACATTGAAGGTGCATAAAATTTGTTTACATTTATTGAAAAATGCATATTTATTGGAGGCTGACATGATCAAGAATATTTTATCGAACTTTGTTTTTTCAGTGTCAGCTGCGGTGATTTTGTTGTTCGTCGTAGTTGGGGCTATTGTGCCAAAGAAGTTTGGTGCAGTGGCTGGAGAGTTATTTGGTTTTACAACTGTTAATTTTGGCTGGTTTTACTTGCTGGCAGTATTTATTATTGTGTTATTTTTAATAGGATTGGCTGTCAGTAAATATGGTGCCATCAGGCTTGGTGGTGAAGGGGAACGGCCTGAGTTTTCTTTCTTTACCTGGATCGGCATGCTTTTCTCAGCCGGCTTTGGTGCCGGGCTCGTTTTCTGGGGAATTGCTGAACCAATGAGCCACTTTTTCAACACTCCTTTTGCGGATATCGAAGGAGAATCAAGGAATGCAGCCAGGGTAGCAATGGGCTATTCATTCTTCCATTGGGGGGTCAGCCAATGGTCGGTTTTTGCCATTGTGGGATTAGTAATCGGATTCCTTCAGTTCCGCAAACAAAGGAACGGTTTGGTATCTACAGCTCTTGAGCCGATTACAGGCACAAAACCCGCAGTCAAGAATACAATTGATACACTGGCCGTCGTGGCAACTGTAATGGGGATTGCAACATCTGTCGGGCTTGGTGTCCTGCAGATGAATGGCGGTTTGAACGCTGTGTTCGATACTGGAAACTCGATTGGCATTCAAATGATCATTATTTTGGTCATTTTCATTGCCTATATGATTTCATCTTCAACCGGGCTTGATAAAGGGATTGCAATGCTCAGCAACTTAAATCTCGGGATAGCGATTGTGCTTTTGTTATTCGTATTGATAGCTGGTCCTACCGTTTTTATCATGGAAAGCTTTACACTGGCAATTGGTGATTATTTCGCGAATTTCATCCAATACAGCCTGAGGCTTCAGCCATATCAGGAAGGAACCTGGACAAGGGATTGGACAATCTTTTACTGGGCATGGGCGATTGCGTGGTCTCCATTTGTTGGAGCGTTTGTTGCCCGTGTTTCAAAGGGAAGGACAATAAGGGAGTATATTTTTGGAGTCATGGTGATTCCGCCTGTAATTGCCTGCCTGTGGATTGCAGCCTTCGGTGGAACAGCTTTATGGAACGACCTGAATTACGACACAGGAATTGCTGCAGCAGTAAATGAAGATTTAACATCTGCTTTATTCAAAACTTTTGAAGTTCTGCCAATGACGTCAGTTTTGTCGATTTTATCGATTATTTTGATTTTCACCTTCCTGGTCACATCTGCAGACTCTGCTACCTATATTCTTGCCAGTATGACGACATCAGGAAGTTTGAACCCTCCAAGATTCGCGAAAATCGTCTGGGGTTCACTAATGGCAGCCATATCTGCCGTGTTGCTATATGCTGGCGGGCTCGAAGCATTGCAGACTGCTTCATTGATTGCCGCCCTTCCATTTACAGTCTTGCTTCTGCTGCTGATGTTCGCGATTCTTAAACTCCTGAAAAAAGAACCACTGCCAATAAGGCCGGCAGATTTAAGGAGATTCAGGAGATTAGAGAAGGCAGCGAGCAAGGAGCCTGAGAAAAATAAAAAGTGACGTTAACATATCTTAAATAACAGCATAAATGCAGATTCAGACTGTAGACAGACCCGGATGAGAAGCGGGAATGTCTGCAGTCTGTTTTATTTTGGAGAGCGTCCGGTTCATAGTGGCGTGGTTCGTAAGGGGATTGAAAGAAAGGGTTGCATTATTGGTTAACCTGCCTCACCTTTTGATAATGTGGCTGAAGGATCGTCTTCGGTGATTTCCTGACTAAAAAAAACTTCCCGCTAGCCGATATAATTTCCATATCCATCATGAAAAAACTACTAAGGGAAGTTTGCCAACATGTTTATAACTCAAAAACCAGAAGATATAGTTATTTTTCAAGGAGAATATTCACTGGCGATCGTATTTCTTTCGATAGTCATTGCTTTTCTCGCATCTTTTACTGCCCTTTCACTAAACGAAAGGATTAGAAAGAATGGCTTTTTTGGGCGGAATTTTTGGCTGATCCTTGCTTCTATTGCAATGGGAATGGGAATTTGGGCTATGCATTTCATCGGCATGAGTGCTTTTAGACTTCCGGTGTCCATGCAATATAATCTTACAGCGACTGTTTTATCTGTTTTTCCAGCGGTAATGGCGTCATATCTGGCGTTTTATATTTCAAATCGGACGAATTCAACTCGCTGGCCGCAAGTGATTGCTGGCATTACGATGGGGATTGGCATTGCTTTGATGCATTATATCGGTATGTCTGCAATGGAAATGGATATTAAATATGCTTATCGTCCATTCCTTTTTATCCTTTCGATCATGATTGCCATCCTGGTTTCCTATGTTGCGTTATACATATTTACAAGCCTGCAAAAATTCATGGGAAACTTTTTTGTTAAGCTGATCACGTCCTTACTGATGGGAATAGCTGTCGCCAGCATGCATTATACAGGCATGGAGGCAGTTGTTTTTTACACGGAAGGAGAGGTGTTTCCGGCTCCTTCGCATGAACATCATCTGAATTATAGAATGCTCATCGTATCCGTGACTTTGGGAATTGGAGTGATTTTGGGGCTTTCGGGATTATCCAGCTTGCTGGACCGTTATGTCGATTTTCGTTTGAATCACTTCGACTCTTTAACCGGACTGCCAAATAGACGCCAGTTTGAAAAAATGCTCTCTGTCTCTTCACCAGGCAGCCTGGCAATCATCCATATACATGGACTTGAAAAGTGGAATAGACGATATGGATATGAAGTGGGTGATGAAGTCATAAAGGCAGTAAGTGAAATTCTTATCAAGATGAAGCCGGCGTTCTGTATACTTTACAGAATAGAAGGCAATCGGTTTGCCGTGATCCTAGAAAGTGAACGGGATAATGAAACACTGAAAATTTCCATGGAAAGAATTATGGCTATGATGAAAAAACCATTGATCATTAATGAAAAGAAATTAGTCATTGAAATGGTTTGTGCCTTAACCTCTTCGGAAGGGAATGACCGCGCTGAACTATTTGCAAATACATTGGCAGTGATTCAGCATTCTAACACAGCATTTAATCATGCAGTGATTGAATATGATCCAAAAATCCATACCTTGGCATTTGAACGGAATCTGATTCAGGATATTGACAGGGCGATGCAAGAAAATGAACTTTATGTTCTTTACCAGCCGAAAGTATGTTCCAGTACGCGGATAGTATCTGGAGTTGAAGCGTTGCTGCGATGGAAGCATTCGGTGCATGGGGTGATTTCACCAAGCATTTTCATACCGATTCTTGAAGAAAACGGGAAAATGCATGAAGTGACAGATTGGCTCATTGACCATGTGTGCCAGCAAATCAAATCCTGGAAGTCTCGAGATCTGCCAATTTTTAAAGTAGCAATCAATATTCCAGGGTCCTATTTCACTTCCCCACACTTAATGGAAACATTGAAAGAAAGCGTGTCAAAATATGAAATTCACAGCAAGTATCTCGAACTTGAAATTACAGAGACGAGTGTAATTGACCAGATAGAGGATGCAATAAGAGCAGTAGGTGCTTTCAAGGAATTTGGTTTTACTGTTGCCCTGGATGATTTCGGGACGGGGGTATCATCCTTATCTTATTTAAAGCGGTTGCCGATTTCGACTATGAAAATTGACAAGTCCTTTGTCGACGATGTACCTCAATCAGAAAAGGATTCCGCAATTATGAAAGCAATCGTTAGCCTTGGACATTCGTTGAAACTGAAAGTGGTAATTGAGGGAGTAGAAAACGAAGAACAGATGAAATTCCTATCCTCAAATTCCGATAATCCAATTATCCAAGGTTATTATTACTCTAAACCGCTAGATGCCAGAGAGCTTGTTGATTGGGTGAATGGTTTTAACGAACTTGCTGTCTGAGTAAATATTCCATGAATTTGTTAATAATTTCAAAATATAAATGAGGTATCTTCATTTTTATGGCGATACAACTAAAACAGAGGAGAAAAGTAAATGAATTTATCCATTTCACAAATTAAAAAGAAGTCTCTAGCTTCGTTGAAAGGAAAGTGGGGCATCGGTGTTGCTCTTACTTTTATTGTCTTTTTGGTCACTTCGATTGTGCCGTCGATTGTAGAAATAATATTAAGCGGCGGATTTTCTCAGTGGGCTAACCAAACTGAAACCCCTTTAATTGCCGATATTGTTAATCTATTTATCTCGTTTTTATTCATCCCGCTGACCGTAGCCAGCTACTGGTTTTACCTGGTCATTGCGAGATGGAATGACCCGAAGATTTCTGATGTCTTTCTGGTGTATAAAGAATGGGTGCTATCACTGAAGTTAATCGGAACATCCATCCTTGTAGGGATATTCACGATACTATGGTCATTGCTGCTGATTATACCAGGCATTATCAAAGGGATTTCTTATTCACAAGTGTTTTTCCTGCTGAGGGATAACCCTGAACTCTCTGCACTTGAAGCAATCACAGAAAGTAAAATCAGGATGAAGGGCTATAAGTGGAAATATTTCCTGATGAATCTTAGTTTTATAGGGTGGGTCTTCATTGCCATCTTTACTTTAGGAATCGGTTTCTTGTGGCTGACTCCGTACATCAGTACAGCTAATGCTACTTTTTATAATGAATTGATTGCACCGCAAGACCATGAAGAGGCAGAGCCTGCTGACTTGGAAAGTTAATGTTTAAAGTCCCAGCTAATATTCAGCTGGGATTTTTTATTGCCGAAGAGGTATTCTCCTCTATTTCCCTGGGGGGGCAGGGCGAGTGGTCATGCTCTTGATCATGCCATTTCATAACAATTGTAAAAGATTAAAGGATAATTGTGGAAAAAGCCGAATACTATTAGTTCATGAAAGATAAGAATTGAGGGGAAATATGAAAATAGACAGATCTACGTTATGTTGGGCGATCAGAAAGAAGGGTTCAGTCCGACTTTCGGTCACCTGGTGTCGATGATGGATTATGCGCGTGTTACAACCCTGGAAGAAGTGAAGGAATCTCAATTGAGGAGCTGGATTTCCTCGTTCATGATGAAGCAAACTCGATTGGCATGCTGCTTGCACATATGGCTGCCGTTGAAAGAATCTATCAGATTGTTACTTTTGAGAAAAGGGACCCAACTGTGGAAGAGGAAGAAGCCCTGGCAGCAGGTCTAGAACTTGGTGAAAAAGGAAGAGCGGCATTCATAGGGTTTCCTCTCGAACATTACCTTGCCGACCTCCAGGCTGCACGGGAAGATACATATCGTACATTCCGGACACTTTCTGATGAATGGTTGTTTGAGCAGACGAACTGGTGGTGGAACGAGCCGGGAAACAATTATTTTAAATGGTTCCATGTCCTTGAGGATGAATTGAATCATCGATGACAGATCAGGATAATTAAGAAGATATACAGTAAAGGAAAAGTGCGCGTCGTGAAATAAATCCAACTTTGTATTCAATAGCAGCAAAGTTTGAGAAAAGAGCCTAAATAAATTATCAGAGACTGCGGAGCAATCTGCAGGTTTTCATATTAATAGAATAGTCAGATAATATATAATTAGTTAAACGAGCTATAAGGGGGCTGTAAAATGAATAAACTATATAAGGATTTTCTGTTCTTTCCTGATATTAGTATCTTAATTGTTTTAATATTATCAGGAGTCGGAACATCTCTATTCATGGGGGTTACATGGTACATGTTTTTACTTTTCATTATTGGGATGGTTACCTTTGCTTTCAGCGAATACTTTACTCACCGATTCTTTTTCCATATAAAAGCTCCGAAAAATCCTTTATTCCTAAGGTTCATGAAAAGAATCCACTATGATCATCATACAGATCCTAATAACTTAAAACTTCTATTCCTGCCTTTGTGGTACAGCCTTCCTGGTTTTTTCGTCCTGTCTTATCTTTTTTATCTCGTTTCTAATAGCTTCAACCTGACAATTGCTTTCGGAACCGGTCTCATGACGATGCTATTGGTCTATGAATGGAAGCATTATGTTGCCCATCGGCCAATTAAACCAAAGACCAAATTCGGTCGCTGGGTGAAAAAAGTTCATATTCTCCATCACTATAAAAATGAAAATTTCTGGTATGGAGTCAGTACTCCGCTTGCCGACTTTCTATTTGGGACCTTTAAAGATGAAAAAAATGTCGAAACAAGCAGAACGGCTAAGGCATTGGGAAAACGTATGTAATCAGTTACTGGCCTGATTCCCTTTCAAGGCAATCAGGCTATTCATTTGTTTTTTGGATGAAAAAAACAAAATTTCTACATTTTTTTGAAACCTATTTACATGACAATCGTATTACATATCAAGAAATAAATGGAATAAGGGAGGGTGCTTGGTACATCTTAGCAAGGGGTGAGTAAAAATGGAGCTGTTTGGCATGCCATTAGAAACGATTTACTTTTACGGGTTGGTCATTTCAGGTGGAGTTACGATTATTTATTTGTTTTTCGGTGATGCCCTAGAGGGACTGACAGAAGCTATTCCTTTTGTGAATCCAACTTTAATTTTTTCCTTTGTTGCGATTTTTACAGCAGGCGGGTATTTAGGTGAAGTTTTTACAAAGCTGCACAGTATTTGGATTGCAGCTGTTTCTGCAATTATTGCTCTTATTCTAGTAACTTTGCTGAATGTGTTTGTGCTGATTCCACTATCAAATGCCGAGGAATCGCTCGTGTACAAAGAAAGTGATTTAAGAGGGAGAATCGGAACTGTCATTACTGGTATTCCAGTCGACGGCTATGGTGAAGTCATGATCGAGAATATCAGCGGCCGCATCTCTAAGCCGGCAGTCAGTTTTACAAAAACAGAAATACCTTATGGAAAAAAAGTACTGATCATCGATATTGAAAATGGTGTTCTGCAGGTCAAGTTGTATGAAGAATTAGAGACTTATATTTAGGGGGAAAAGGTATGGATATTATGTTTATTGTTATTGGTTTTGTTGTTTTCCTTGTCATCGCTATGATAGCCGTTTTCATCACCAAATATAAAACGGCTGGACCAGACGAGGCCCTGATTGTAACGGGCAGCTTTTTGGGAAGCCGCAATGTGCACACGGATGAATCGAATAATAAAATAAAAATCATCAGGGGCGGCGGTACATTCATCTTCCCTGTATTCCAGCAATCACGTCCATTAAGCCTGCTTTCAAGTAAACTTGAAGTAACCACTCCGGAAGTTTACACAGAGCAAGGAGTGCCAGTAATGGCTGACGGAACGGCAATCATCAAAATTGGCGGCTCTATCAGTGAAATCGCAACTGCAGCCGAGCAGTTCCTTGGAAAAACGAAAGAAGACCGGGAGAATGAGGCGAAGGAAGTTTTAGAAGGGCATTTACGTTCGATTCTCGGATCGATGACTGTAGAAGAAATCTATAAGAACCGTGATAAGTTTTCGCAGGAAGTTCAGCGTGTTGCATCACAGGACCTTGCAAAAATGGGACTTGTCATTGTGTCGTTCACAATCAAGGATGTCCGAGATAAAAATGGTTACCTTGATTCACTTGGTAAACCTCGTATTGCCCAGGTAAAGCGTGACGCCGATATCGCCACTGCTGATGCGGAAAAAGAAACACGCATCAAGAAAGCGGAAGCAGATAAAGAAGCGAAGAAAGCGGAATTTGAACGTGCGACTGAAATTGCTGAAGCCGAAAAGATTAATGGTTTGAAAATGGCAGAATTCCGCCGCGAGCAGGATATTGCCAAAGCACGTGCTGACCAGGCATACGATTTGGAAAACGCCCGTGCTCAGCAAGAGGTAACAGAGCAGGAAATGCAGGTTAAGATCATCGAGCGCCAAAAGCAAATCGAGCTCGAGGAAAAAGAAATTCTGCGCCGTGAGCGCCAGTATGATTCCGAAGTCAAGAAGAAGGCTGACGCTGACCGCTATGCTGTTGAGCAATCCGCAGCAGCCGATAAGGCGAAGCAAATTGCCGAAGCAGATGCGAATAAATACCGTATTGAAGCAATGGCTAAAGCCGAGGCAGAGAAAGTCCGTATGGATGGTCTTGCGAAAGCGGAAGCAGAAAAGGCGAAGGGTGAATCCGAAGCTGAAATCATCCGCCTGAAAGGTCTAGCCGAAGCAGAAGCGAAAGAAAAGATCGCCGAAGCATTTGAACAGTTCGGCCAGGCCGCAATCCTCGATATGATCTTGAAAATGCTTCCTGAATACGCGAAGCAAGTTGCTGCGCCACTTGGCAACATTGATAAGATCACCGTTGTCGATACTGGCGGCAGTGACTCAAACGGCGGAGCAAACAAGGTAACCGGCTATGCGACCAATTTAATGGCAACACTTCAAGAGTCCCTTAAGGCATCATCAGGAATCGATGTGAAAGACCTAATCGAAAACTTCTCAGGAAAAGCGAACGTAAGACACAGTATCGATGCCCTGACAGACGAAATTCGCGAAAACAAGACTGAAAACAGGATTGAAGCTGTGATTAAGCAGGAAGAATAGAATGAAAAAAATCCGTCTGGAGCTTTTGCTCCAGGCGTTTTTTTGGATTTACATTCAAGTGGGCAAATTATAGATTTACGATTGATAATGCCTTCTAAATTATTATGTAACGATTTAAACGGCTTGGAATCTGGAAGTATGCGTGGTTCGCTGCTTTGATTCTAAATAGCCAACAGAAAAAGTTACCTAAATATTCACAAATTAAAAATGCTTTTTGGATTAGAATAAGCTTAAAGAAAGGAAGTGGACTATGTTACTTAAAAAGAGAACTGAATCAAAGGAATTGATAGTACTGCGCTACCTGAACACACGAATGGAGTTGGCCGCAAAGGATAAATTCAATCTTGCGAATTTGGAAAAAGGGTATAGAGGGGAGATTGAATTTGATCGGGTGACTGAAAACCTCTCTGAGGAAAGGTATATAATAGATGACCTGCTACTCCAGTTAAATAATTCATATTTTCAAATTGATAAGGTAATAATCTCTGCGGGCGTCATTCATCTATTGGATGTGAAATATCACGAAGGTGATTATTACTTGGAATCGGATAAATTGTACTCCGTGAAGAGTGGCCGCGAGTTCAAGAATCCAGTCATACAATTAAAGAGAAGCGAGACACTTTTTCGCCAACTGCTTCAAAACCTCAAATTTAATTACCTCGTCCAGGCTTCTGTCGTTTTCAACAACCCTGAATTCACCCTCTACCAAGCCCCAATGGACCTGCCAATCATTTTACCAACCCAGATTAATCGCTTTTTAAGAGAACTAAACGATACTCCTTCAAAGATGGACGAAAGCCATAGATTACTCGCCCAAAAATTGCTTTCATTACATCAGGATAAGAACCCTTTTACCAACCTACCTGAATACAATTATGAACAATTGGAAAAGGGAATGTATTGCAAGGCTTGTGGTTCTTTCAATACTGTGATTAAAAACTATGACTTAGTCTGCGGTAAATGTGGTAAACAGGAAAGGATTGATCAAGCCATTCTACGATTTATCCAAGAAATAAAAGTGCTTTTTCCTGAAATTAAAATCACTACGCAGATTATTTATGAATGGTGCCAAGCAAAAATTAGCAAGAAGACAATAACTAGAGCTTTAAAGAAGAACTATGTATCAACTGGTAGAACTTGTGATACTTATTATGAATAATTCTATAAATCATTTCTGGTCTTATAATTGCATTTTATTACATCAATAATTGTTATTGTACAAGGGTTTGGACAGGTTTCAGACGGAACAATCAGAACCTGACCGAAGTAGCCCTGTGTTCGGACAGTATTCAGGGGGAACGAGCAAAAGCTGTCTGAAGTAGCCCAGTGTTCGGACAGGTTTCAGGCGGAACAAGCAAAAGCTGTCCGAAGTAGCCCAGTGTTCGGACAGGTTTCAGGGGGAATGAGTAAAAGCTATCTGAAGTAGCCCAGTGTTCGGACAGGATTCAGGGGGAACGAGCAAAAGCTATCCGAAGTAGCTCAGTGTTCGGACAGGATTCAGGCAGAACAAGCAAAAGCTGTCCGAAGTAGCCCAGTGTTCGGACAGGATTCAGGGGGAATAAAGCAAAAGCTGTCCGAAGTAGCCTTGTGTTCGGACAGGTTTGAGGCGGAACGAGCAAAAGCTGTCTGAAGTAGCCCTGTGTTCGGACAGGTTTGAGCAGAACAAGCAAAAGCTGTCGAAGTAGCCCTTGTTCGGACAGGTTTGAGGCAGAACAAGCAAAAGCTGTCCGAAGTAGCCCTGTGTTTGGACAGGATTGAGGCGGAACAAGCAAAGCTGTCCGAAGTAGCCCAGTGTTCGGACAGGTTTCAGGCGAAACAAGCAAAGCTGTCCGAAGTAGCCCAGTGTTCGGACAGGATTCAGGGGAACGAGCAAAAGCTGTCCGAAGTAGCCCAGTGTTCGGACAGGTTTCAGGGGAACGAGCAAAGCTGTCCGAAGTAGCCCAGTGTTCGGACAGGATTCAGGCAGAACAGCAAAGCTGTCGAAGTAGCCAGTGTTCGGACAGGTTTCAGGCGGAACAAGCAAAGCTGTCCGAAGTAGCCCAGTGTTTGGACAGGATTAAGGTGGAACAAGCAAAGCTGTCCGAGTAGCCCAGTGTTCTGACAGGTTTCAGGCGGAACAAGCAAAAGCTGTCCGAAGTAGCCCAGTGTTCGGACAGGTTCCAGGCGGAACAAGCAAAAGCTGTCCGAAGTAGCCCAGTGTTCGGACAGGTTTCAGGGGAACGAGCAAAAGCTGTCCGAAGTAGCCCAGTATTCGGACAGGTTAGAGGCAGAACAAGCAAAAGCTGTCCGAAGTAGCCCAGTGTTCGGACAGGTTTCAGGCAGGACAGCAAAAGCTGTCCGAAGTAGCCCAGTATTCGGACAGGTTTGAGGCAGAACAGCAAAGCTGTCCGAAGTAGCCCAGTGTTCGGACAGGATTCAGGGGGAACGAGCCAAAGCCGTCCGAAGTAGGCAAATATTCGGACAGATTTCAGGCAGAACAAGCAAAAGCCGTCCGAAGTAGGCAAATATTCGGACAGATTTGAGGCGGAACAAGCAAAAGCTGTCCAAGTAGCCCTGTGTTCGGACAGGATTCAATCAAAAGATGTTGCATCGTGTTTTTCCAGTTTCGGTACAATAAAACCGCCTGAGCCAACTCCAAGAGCTCAGGCAAAATCAAAAACTATTCTTTTACCTCAGGTTTCAGCCATCCCTGGAAATAACCTTTTGCCTGCGGGTGGCCTGCCTTTTCAAAAATTTTGATCACATCATGCCCAGAGGCGTTTTTATTTGTATACTCGTTGACATATGTCTTCAGAGCTTTATTCACTTTTCCGGCCTTCACTAGATAGTCCAGCTCAGCGTACATATTGTAACCATGTAGATTCATCATAACGATATAATCATTGATGTTTTTAAAGTCGCTTAATGGGCTGCTTAAATACTGGCCTTCTTTTTGGATTCTTGCGATCTCGTCCTGCTGCTTTAGTTGATCTTCAGTGGAGATCTTAGCCATGTATCCTTTCTCGCCCATATACGTTTTCAATGAATAGCTTACGAGACTTTCATTTACCCATGGTTCTTTATAACCCTGGCTTCCGACCAATCCAGAAAGCCATTGGCGGATTACACCATCTGTCATGCTGAGAGAAGTATAGCTGTTATCTGAAAAATTGTAACCAGCAGTGAAGATCATTCCCTGGTAAGCCATTTGCGGGCTGCCTTCTCCAGTCCGGATAATGTCCAGTTCCTTATAAGGTAATGTTGAATTGAAAAACTCCTCAAAATAATCAATCGATTGGCCAGCACCCATTGCGTTCCTGTTTGCTGTTTGCTGTTTGTCAGTCGAGGGGCGGTACCAAACATTCACAAGGGTTTCATTCTGGCTCATGAATCTTTCCGTTTGATAATATTGTGTATCCAATAAGGCGATCGAGAAATCGCGCACACCCTCTATCTTGGCGCTATACTTCTTGCTTTCACCTTTAACTTCTGTTGTCGCATTAGCTTCTTCTGCATTCGAAAGGATCTCGTATTTAGCAGGGGCTTTAATGGTTACATCATAGTCAGCTGTTTCGCTGTAAAAAGGAGTTCCAATAGGTGAATACGGATCAAGATTCCAGCCGTTTTTATCATATACAGCCTGTAGCGGCAGGAAACTGCCAAGCCAAACTGCGGCATAATCATAGCTTGCATTGCTGTAATTCGAGGGGAGCTGGAAGTTAAATTTAATGTCCAGTTCGGCAGTAGACTTGGCTGTCCACTTATCCATTTTAATTTCTAAAATAGTGCCTTCCACTTTAAAATCAGCATTCTGATTATCCACTTTTATGTCTAAAATATCGATCCAGCCAGGTGATGGTGAGGGCCCACGAACGAATTCCCATTCCGGCCCATCAATCGGTTCCTTGAACTGGTTAGGGTACAGATGAAAAAAGATTTTATCCTGTTCGGAACCGGTAGTATTAGTTGTTACAACATGCAGTGTTCCCTGCAATGTTGCTTCAGTATCCAGATAGGTCAAGTCGGCCTTATATTTGACTGGCTCATGCTCCGTGTTGGTAAAGCTGTAGCTAAATAAATCTTTAGCCTCTTTTGGTTCAGTGGATGCACCAACACTTTTTTCCTCTTTGTTCGTTTTTTCATCTGCAAAAAACTCCGCATACGAAAACACACCCGCCCATAGCACGAAAGACACCGTCAATAAGGCGGTGAACACAGGCTTAGGGTATTCTGAGATATGTTCAGAAGCCCTGATTGCGAGATTATCAATGAACCGGTAAACCTTATACCGGAGCAAAAATCCGCGGACCATCCTGAGTTTTTCACGGATAAAGTCACTAACATACTTCTTACTTACATATTCTGTCTCTGGCTGCTCAACAACGCCTATAAGTGAAAAATTTCTGGATAAACGAGTGTCCATTTTGACAGCCTGTTCGTCAGCCTTATTAGCCCTATTCCTTGCCGGAACTCGCCGGCTAAATGATCTTCAATACCTTTTTTCATCCAATTTACAATAATCGCGATAAAAGCAATGATCAAAATCGGGCTGTAGGCCATCCATGGAGCTCTTCTGATCAGCCAGAAGTTTTGCCCCGCCATTCCTGCAAGTTCGTTGGTGATCGTTCTGTATATCAGTCGAGGTGAGTCAGTTAACGCTGTCGGGTGCGGACCGCCCAAATACAATGAAAAAATACCTAGAAACGTTAACAGCTGTAAGATTGTTAGGATTTGCTGTGTAGTTAATAACAACAAATGAGATTGGACATTTGGCCAAACATGCTTTTTCAAGGTGTGAAACTTGCTTCCGCCCATTAGTTTTGAACTTAGAACATAAGGCTGTTGCTCGATTTCATCCATCATATCAAGGATGTAATAATAGACACTTGGAAGACCAATCAGCAGCATGATAATTAATTGATATTCCAAAATGACTATTGCTGAGTATCCGGTTGGTGATGCTGCCACTGGAAGCATCAAGATAATCCCGACAAGCAATTGAGGGATATATCTGAACGGCCAAAAGAAAGCAGTGAAGTACCGTTTAAAGCTCGGGTAGAATAATGTCGTTACAAGCGCCAGTAGTGTACCAATCAAAAGGCGGGCGAGTGTGATGCCCAATATTGCGCCAAGAGTATATTTCACTCCAACAAGAACAAGGTTAACCATGCTTCGTGCACCCAAATCTGTCCCGAGCGGGAAGATTAACGACGGGGGAGCAGGCGGAGCAGCGACAAAGTTTCCATCCTCATCGAAAATAAGCGGTTCATTGCTTTCAGGCATCAGTTCTGTATTCCAGCTAATCAGGAACAATGTTACAAGTATCGCCGAACCAACCAGCATATTCCGATGTTTATGATTATTGATATAGTTAAATATTTTTACGATTATCTTCAGGACAGATTTCAGAAAAAGAAACAATCCCCTTCGTGCTTGTTGGGGACTCAGTTCTTTTGTCTCCTCGACAATCCTGGTTAGGCCATCGCTTGCTTTCGTGACAATCGACGATACCGCAGACGTGAAAATACACTTAATCCTTTTCATATATCCATCCCCCGGACACTTCCAAACTTTTTGCCAATCAACCAAACAAATCTCTCCACTAGAACGACAGGAAGCATGAAAACTCCTACATAAAAGAAGATATTCACAGGAGAAGTACTATGAATCTGCAGCAGTTTATTAAGCTCCTGAATGTACCCATCAAGAACAAACATGTGTTCAACGAGTACCAGGTTTGTCAAAACCATAAAAATGATGGTCTTGAAGTGGATGGAGACTACCGGCACGATATTCCGGGTTAAATGTGAAAAAAGAAGCTGCAGCTTAGATAACCCTTTTGCCTGGCCTAAAAGGATGTATTGCTTTTCGAATTCTTCTTCCATGACCTTGATCAGGTATTGAGCAAAAAATAAGGAGGGAAGGAGAGAATTAATGATCATCGGGAAGATAATCGGCTCTTTGCCTGCCAGTCCGTACATAGTGACAAGGCGAATATTGAACTCCCTGTTGAGCATGAACAAAAACATCTGCATCATGAAAATAACCAGCAAATCCGGAATTCCCTCAAAGAAATTCAGGATATTCTTCGCTCTGATTCGCTGTTTATGAGGAAGATTCATAAATAGATAGGCGATCACACTTCCAATAAAAATAGTGAACAACAGACTAAAGAAAATAAGTTCAAGAGAATATGTATAGCGGTCAATAACTGTTTCCGTGTTCCAGCTTTCGAAAAATTGCCAGCTTTCTCGCTTGAAAAATTGTAAGGCAGTAGCTTCAATTGCTTTTAAGAAGCCGGATAATTGGAAACCAAGATGTGTACTCCCTGATGCACGGAAGTCAAATAGCCGGGGAAATGCCATGAAAAATATAAGACCCGAAATGGAGGTCAAAAATAAAAATGGGTAATGAATGATCTTTTTCATACTTTCTCCTTTGGGAAATTTTTCTTTTAACTTTGACGTAGCTAAGGTATGAAAGGTTGCAAAATTTTAGAAATAATTTATTAATAATTTTGTGATAATTGAAAAAATAATGTAATATAGAATATAATAAACCGACTGGATAGTTTATTTAAATGTGAAGGCAGCCAAGACGATTCAACAGGAAGCCGACTTTTTTATAAAATCAATCCATTTGGTAAAACGCATGAAAAAGGGGGAAATGGCATGGAACAAAAGGTAGTGAACCAATCCATCATGTCTGCGCTCGAAAAGTTCAACGAATTAGATGAAAAGATCTCACATTTTAATAGTATTTTAGGTTTGTTAAGCTGGGACCAAAAAGTGATTTCACCAAAAAAAGGACGTTCCATATTTGCAAATGCGAACGGAACACTTAGAACGGAAGCGTTCAAGCTGACTGTTTCTGAGGAAATGGGGGAGCTGCTTAGCACACTCACTACACCGGAAGCAGAGGAGCAACTAGAGGAAGCCTCAAAAGCCAAGGTTCGTGAACGGCTGAAATTTTACAACCGTTCAAAGAGTATACCGGCTGAAATGATTAAAGATTTCTCAGTGCTTACATCAAAAGCAAATGATGCCTGGGAAGAGGCCAGGGAGAATAATGATTTTGATAGATATCTTCCATACCTTGAGAAGATTGTAGAGTTTAAGAGGAAAGCTGTTGAAATTTACGGTTATGAAAACCATCCATATGATGCGCTCCTCGATGAATTTGAGCCTGGCCTTACAGTTGAAAAGCTCGATCCATTGTTTGTTAAATTAAGAGAATCTAGCTCTGATTTACTTAGAAGGATTCAAGAGTCATCATACAAGCCGCCAGTAGAAATATTTGAACAGGCCTATTCAGTAGAAAAGCAAAAAGAATTCAATCGTTACATTCTGCCGCTGATCGGCTTCGATATGGAAGCTGGGAGGCTGGATGAAACGGTCCATCCTTTTGCGCAAACTGTGAATACGGGAGATGTAAGGATTACGACGAGATACCTTGAAAATAATGTCCGCTCTGCGATTTTCGGAACGATTCATGAAGCAGGACACGGTATTTATGAGCAAAACATCAATCCTGAATTTCAGGATTCAGTCCTTCAGGAAGGGGCTTCTTTTGGCATCCATGAATCCCAGTCACGTTTTCTTGAAAACATGGTGGGACGCAGCGAGGAGTTCTGGAAGTATTTCTATCCAAAGCTGCAGGAACATTTTCCGGAACAACTAGGAAATGTGGAATTGGATGATTTCTATCGTGCCACGAATGCTGTTCAGCCATCCTTCATCCGGGTAGAGGCAGATGAGCTCACTTATAATCTTCATATAATGGTTCGCTATGAAATTGAGAAGGCATTGATTGCCGGGGAAATAGAGGCAAAAGATCTTCCTGGAATCTGGAACGAGAAAATGAATGACTATCTCGGCATTACACCATCAACTGACAGTGAAGGGGTCCTTCAGGATATCCACTGGTCGTTCGGAGGGCTGGGGTACTTCCCGTCATACTCTCTTGGGAATCTGTACGCAGCGCAACTCCTGCACAAAGTGAAGAAAGATTTACCAGGTTTCTATGAAAGTATTGAGCAGGGTAATTTCGCAGTGGTCCAGGACTGGTTACGGGAGAATATCCATCAGTATGGCATGCTGTATACTCCAAATGAACTGATTGTAAAAGCTACTGGCGAAGAATTGAATGCGGATTATCTGGTACAGTACCTGGAAGAGAAATATAGCAAGGTATACAAACTATAATTCCAGTGAGAAAATGGGGTAAAACATATGACGCCAATTGTTTCAGAGGAATATAAGGAAAAGAAGCGTCAGGAAATTTTGCAGAGTGCCCATGTTTGTTTTGCCGAAAAGGGGTTTGAAGCATCTACTGTTGATGATATTGTTGCCCACTCTGGCCTGAGCAAAGGGGCGATTTATAATTACTTCAAAAGTAAGGATGAAATCTATCTTGCCTTGATGGAAGGGCAAACGAATAACTCTGGGAGTGAATTTACAAAAGCGATAGCTGAGCGAAAGACAGCCTTGGATAAGCTCAATTACTTGTTTGAAGCCTACCAGGATAATGATCCGAATGATGAAGAAAATAAGGGCCAAGCAATTGTCCATTTTGAGTTCAGATTGTATTCAACACGGAATCCAAAATTGAAGAAAGTATTGACTGATCGATATAAGGACTTCTTTGTTTCATTGCTTACCCGGATTATCAATGAGGGGCAGATTGCTGGAGAATTCAACAAAGAGCTTGATCCTGGAATATATGCAGACATTTTTTGGGGGATGGTTAGTGGAGTTACCTTGCAGGCAACCATCCTTGAGGATTATCAATATAAGCATATATTAAGGGAAATGCAGACGATGTTCCTGGAAAAATTAAAACTATAATTGATTAAAACCAGTGAGTTAGGTCCTCACTGGTTTTAATTTTGTTTCGGCAGGTACTGAAGCAATGAAATTGACGAAACAGCTACATTACTTCAGCTCTAGCGAATCTTGTGAATATAATGATTTTTCCTTTAGTAGTTTCTTCAGTTTTACCTTGTTTTTTCGACCGGACAGAATGTAAAGGAAATCTCCAGCCAGAATCACTGTATTCCCGGTAGGTGCAATCAGCTTGCCATGGCGGATAATCGCATTCACCAGTGTCCCTTCCGGAAAGGGAATCTCCATCAAGGTTTTTCCGACAATTGCACTATCGCTTTCCATTTCATATTCAATCATCTCAGCATCTGCTTTTCCGAGTGAGATCAGCTCAAGTGACTGCATCGGTGTCGTTTTTTTAGGGCCGTTCAATCCCAGCTTATTGGCCAGCATTGGTATGGTAGCTCCCTGGATCAGCGCACTTGTCAGTACGACGAAGAAGACAACATTGAAAATCTGATGACTGTCTTCGATGCCTGCCAGTAAAGGGAAGGTGGCTAGGATGATAGGCACGGCGCCTTTCAGTCCAGCCCAAGAAAGGAAAATGCGCTCCTTTTGGGAATAATCCATTTTTATTGTCGACAAAAATACAGCAACAGGTCTTGCCACCAGCATCAGAATCAGAGATATCAGTATGCCCTGAATCAAAATAGCCGGTTTGAAAAGCTCTGATGGAAATACAAGCAGTCCAAGTATGACAAACATAAGAATCTGCATCATCCAGGCGAAACCTTCGGAAAAACGGAAAATAGAATGGCGATACGCGATTTCAGCGTTACCAATGATAATTGCCGCAATATATACAGCCAAAAGACCGCTCCCATTCATGAAAGTAGTAACCCCATAAGTAAGCAATGCAAATGCGGTGGCGAAAACTGGATAAAGCCCACTGGAGTCAAGGTTTATTGAATTCAATGCTTTAACAGCGACCTTTCCAAAAATAACACCCAGAATCAGGCCCAACCCCATTTGCAAAAAGAAGTCCCCGATCAACTTGAGGATACTTGCATCAGGTACAGTTATGAGTTCAATCATTGCTACGGTTAAAAAAACTGCCATCGGATCATTCGATCCTGATTCTGCTTCAAGAGTAGAACCAAGTTTTGAAGATATATTATGACCTTTTAGAACTGCAAAAACAGCAGCGGCATCAGTAGAACCAACAATTGCTCCAAATAATATGGCTTCTAGCCAATCAAGGCCCAAAATCATTTTCGCAGCACCTGCAATGATTCCAGAGGTTATTAACACTCCAACCGTTGCAAGAGATAATGAAGGGATAATTACTGGCCTGACGTCTTTCAAATTTGTTTGGAGGCCGCCTTCAAACAGGATGATGACGAGGGCGATAACACCGACCATCTGTGCCATGGCTGCATTATCAAAATAAATGATGCCAAGAACATCGCTGCCCATGACAATCCCGACCATGATAAAGAAAATAAGGGAGGGAACTCCAAGTCTGGTTGAAAATCTGGTTGTCAATACCCCGACAATGAATAAAAAAGCTAGAAGAAGGATGAATGAGTCTGTGCTAATAACATGTTCTGCCAATAAAAACTCCCCCTTTATAAATTGATATCAATCTTAACCGGAACCGTTTCCTGGTCAATTCCAATGAAATGCTTTGTTTCTGATGGAGAGGCATGCTGAAGTCTTTTTTGGATCAGTGAAATCGCAACGCCCTGGGAGTAGGCGTGGTAGCCAAATGTTTTCCTGAGGGTGGTCATTCCGACCGGCTCATCAATACCGGCACTTTTTGCTGCTGTATTAATGATCCTGTATGCTTGTTGCCTTGTAAGTGGATTGGCAGTTTTTCTGGATTTAAAAAGATAGTCTGTATCAATAAAAGAATTTTGATTTAAGTAATTTTTTAGGGACCGCCGTATGGAGGCATTTAAGTAAACAGGAGGATTGTTATAAGAAGGGATGGTAAGAAACTCTAGTATTTCACCATCCTTGCTGCAGACATCATGGACACGCAGGCATAGTAATTCCGGAAGTTTAATTCCAGTATTGATTCCAAGCAAAAACAAACAGTAATCCCTGGCCGAATGGTTTTCTAGGAAATTTTTCATCAGCGTAATTTTCTCTTTGGATTTAATTGCGTTTACCGTTTTCATTGAATCACTTCCTTAGGTAACTTAATTATATCTTAAATCTGATTTTGTAACATACAAAATGCTTGTGAATTTTTTGTTAAGCTTCATACAAATGTTATAATGAACAGAATCGAAAAAATTTAGGACTAATCTGGAGGCAATTATGCTGACTTTTGAACAAAAACTTGCAATCATTGAATCATTTTCTGAATTAGAACGAAAAAATGTCTCTTTAGGCCGTGTGAACTTTCAATTTGCCGAAAGCATTTATGAAAAGAAAAATGTAGTGTATCATCTTCATCCTAATGGAAATGGTTTTGTCTATGGAGAGTTTTTAGATGGTTATGACGCTGATCCCAAAGGGCTGGTGAATATCCGTGATTTTACTGCGGAAGAACTTAAATCAATCATTAAAAAATCAATAGATTCCCTATCAGCCGACAGTACCGTTGAAGCAGCCATAATAGAGGACAATGAAGAGGAACGCTGGATCAATTCAGAAAATCATACACTGATTCTTGTTCATGAAGATGACATGTGGAATGTGTATGCTGGCCTGAATCTTGATGGTACATTCCTCTCTTACAATGAGGCTAAACAATATTTAGAAGAAGAAGGATTCAGGAAAAGATAAAAAGGATGCCGGCGGGCATCCTTTTATTATTCAATCGTTTTTCCCTTTGGTAAGGATTATAATTTGAAATTCCCTGTCAATTTTTCTAACTCTGTTGCTGTCCGCTGGAGGATTTTTGTCGTCTCATTTACATTCTCTGCGATTCTGAGCTGGTCCTGTGTGGACTGGTCTGTCTGACCGGTACCTGCTGCAATCTGCTGGGAGGCCTGCGAGACTGTATCAAGCGAGTTGGTTATTTGTTCAATTGCGATGACCTGCTGTTCAATGGCAGATGCGATATTATTGGAGTTATCCTCGATCTCCAAGGTTGTTTCATATATTTGATGTAATGTATTTTTTGCGTTCGCAGAAAGGTCTTTATTATATTGGACTGCTTCTCTCGTTTTTGAGATGTAGTCTACTGCAGTGCGGGTGTTTTGGACATTCTCGTTCACAATGGAAATGATCGTGGAAGCTGATTTCGCGCTTTCCTCAGCAAGCTTCCGGACCTCGTTTGCGACAACAGCAAATCCCTTGCCATGTTCTCCGGCCCTGGCAGCTTCAATAGCAGCATTCAATGCCAACAGGTTTGTTTGATCAGAGATGGTATTGATGATTTTAACGAATTGTGTGATTTTGTCTGATTGCTTTTCAAGAACCGTAATTATTTCAGCCAGCTGATTTGTATTTTCGTCTACGGCTTCTAGTCCTTCAAGCATCTCATCGATTCTGACGGTTCCTTCCTTGGAGGTGACCGTTGAATTTTTAGCGATGTAGCTTGCCTGCTGTGCAGATGCGTTGATTTCTTCGATGCCTGCATTGATTTCTTCTAATGTCGCCTGCATCTCCTCAATATTTGCGTTCTGTTCCTGTGTGCTTGCTGCTGCCTGCTGGTTAGCTGCAGTCAATTCCCTGATTGCTTCGACAGAACTGGAGGCTATCTTGGATAATCCAACTGTTTCACTTGAAACTTCCCTTGAGCTTGTTTGCACCTGTGAAACGAGGGTTCTAAGTGAGCCAGTCATTGTATTGATACTATCAGCCAATGCTCCGATTTCATCTTTAGATTTTACTATAATATCTTCTTGCGACAGGTCACCTTTTGCGATGTTTGCTGTTAAAATCCTGATTTTATTCAGTGGCTTGATGAGCCTGGACACCAGGAGATACATAGCGGCACTTGAGAGGACCAGGATAATAAGAGCGAGGATCCAAATTCCAGCAACCTCTGCATTGATTTTTTTATTTACCTGAGATACATCAAATTCGACTCCATAAAGGGCGATTGTTTTTCCTGCCATATCTGTGATAGGTGCGAAGCCAGTCATTTTTGATCCGTTTTGTGAATTGTATATTTCTGTAGTTGTCCGTTTATTTTCCTTAAAAGCCGCAAGCGCTGCCTGATCAAATTCCTTGCCGCCCGTATAGCTTGAACCATAGGTGAGATCCTTCGTCATCATGGCCGAGCTCATAGTCGGGAGTGAAAGTTTATCGCCTTCCATTGTGACCAAATAAAGATTATGTATCAATGGATTTTCTTTTAGTACTTGGTCCATTTGCTTCTGCATTGAGGTTACACCTGGATTGTTCTTTGAAGGGTTCGCAATAATCGTTTGCGCTTTTCCAGCAGAAATCTGGTCCGACAACAAGCTTGAAATTGTGTTAAGCTCCGCCTCCATCGATTCTAGGTTGCTCGCTCTGATGGTGTATTGAGCATAGATTGTAGTAGCCAATGCGAGGAGGAGCATTGAGATTATGCTTAAAGAAACAATCTTTAGTTTTAGACTCATATTCCTGTTGGAATTTTTTTGCTTGAATTTTTTTCTGTTCTTGCTGTTTTTTTTGTCAGTTTTCGTTTTCTTCTTGAAAAGCAATTTGTCCACTCCCTCTGATCTTCTAGGCGAAATGTTTTTCTGAGAACAACCGGTATTCTTCATTATCGTTCTCATATTATTGTTATTTTCGGCAACTTTCGAAAATAGTTAAGAAAAAAGGACTATATTAGTCGGAATTTTTCCATTGACAAATATCCAGTAATTTCCTATATTTAAAGTAATAACATATTCTCTTTTTAAAGGGGAGTAGCTGTTACAATGAAGTCGTCATTCCCGAGATGTAAGTCTCCGGCTTTATTGGCAACGTTGACGTTGTTAGCCAGACCTTTGCCGTGGTGATAAAGGTCTTTTTATATGTAGTTTCAGGCCTTTACTATGACGGTAAGGGTCTTTTCTTTTGACCATGCGAAGGGGTATTTGGTTGACCAATCAATGGTTAGGAGGAAAAGACAATGGAACTGACTTTATTACTGGAGTATGGATGGGTACTGCTCGTGCTTGTTGCAATGGAGGGGCTTTTGGCAGCAGATAATGCACTGGTGCTTGCAATCATGGTGAAGCACCTTCCTAAAGACAAACGCAAAAAGGCTTTGTTTTATGGATTGGCAGGGGCATTTGTGTTCCGCTTAACATCACTTTTTGTGATATCCTTCCTCGTTGATGTATGGCAAGCTCAGGCAATTGGAGCGTTATATCTGCTGTTCATTTCTGTAAATCATATCATCAGAAAACGTGCCATCAGGGACAATACAGAAAATCAAGAGCAGTTACCGACAAAAGAAAGTAAGGACAAAAGCGGCTTTTGGATGACAGTCTTTAAAGTTGAGGTTGCTGACATTGCTTTTGCCGTTGATTCCATTCTGGCAGCAGTAGCACTGGCTGTAGTATTGCCGGAAACTCCTCTTCCAGACATCGGAGGGATGGACGGGGGACAATTCCTCGTCATCTTTGCCGGCGGGATGATTGGTCTGATCATCATGCGATTTGCTGCTAATATGTTTGTGAATTTGCTTGAAAGAAGGCCAGGTCTGGAAATCGCCGCGTTTGCGATAGTGGGCTGGGTGGGGGTAAAACTGGCTATTTTAACATTGTCCCACCCTGCCTTAGGCATCTTGAATCCTGAGTTTGCCCATTCAACAGAATGGAAACTAACCTTCTATGCAGTGCTTGCAGGAATTGCTGCGGCAGGCTGGTTCCTGTCCAATGATAAAACTGCAGAAACTGTCAAAAAGGTATCATAGTGACATCTGGTCTGAAGTATGATTCATCTGTGTCGAAGTGCAGATGGGTTGTACTTCTTTTCTTGTACCATTGGCGATTGATGGAAGTGTAATACTGAAAGTAATATGTGCTCGAAAAAGCAATAATCGATATAAAAAAGCTTGTTCTTTGATAATCTTCGCCCGATTACCAATAATAAGGGCGGAGTGATTCACGTTTTTCCTTCATAATGCGTTAGCTGTTTAGTATAAGGGTATAATTTAAAAAATGGACAAAAGGTGCAGAAGGGACATATCTTTGCCCATCAATCCATTTTTCAAGGAGTAAATGTTTTCTAGGAGGTGACTGCCTTACAGATGTAGGGCTTACCCATTGGTTATTACTAACTTGCTATTAGTTGTTTTATTGATCGCATTAACTGGTTTTTTCGTGGCGACAGAGTTTGCCATCGTTAAAGTCAGGAGCTCAAGAATAGATCAGCTGATCTCAGAAGGAAGGAAAGGAGCGCAATCTGCAAAGCATGTCGTCACTCATCTCGATGAATATCTATCGGCCTGCCAGCTCGGCATTACGATTACAGCTTTGGGCCTTGGGTGGCTTGGAGAGCCGACGGTTGAAGAAATGCTCCATCCTGTTTTTGAGAATTTTCATTTGAATCCGTCATTATCTGGTATATTATCGTTCGGAATCGCCTTTGTTTCAATTACTTTCTTGCATGTTGTAGTAGGGGAACTGGCTCCAAAAACGGTTGCCATCCAAAAAGCTGAAGCCATTACTCTCGCTTTTTCGAAACCAATTATCTGGTTTTATAAGATTATGTACCCTTTTATTTGGTTATTGAATGGTTCAGCCAGGCTGCTTGTAGGTCTGTTTGGTTTAAAGTCTGCTTCTGAGCATGAAATTGCCCACTCTGAAGAAGAGCTTCGAATTCTTTTATCAGAGAGTTATGAAAGCGGTGAAATCAATCAAAACGAACTGAACTATGTGAATAATATTTTTGAGTTCGATGAGCGAATTGCCAAAGAAATTATGGTGCCGCGAACGGAAATCGTCACATTCGATATATCCGATGAAATTGAAACGATTATTGATGTGATTCAGAAGGAAAAATATACACGTTACCCGGTGATTGATGGAGAGAAAGATAATATTGTCGGGATGATCAATATCAAGGAGATCCTGACTGCAAAATTAACACAAAAGGATCTCAAGAAAGAATCAATTCTGTCTTCATTTATTAAACCAGTCATTCGAGTAATTGAAACAATCCCTATCCACGATTTGCTCGTCAAAATGCAGAAAGAACGGATCCATATGGCCATATTGATTGATGAATATGGCGGAACCTCTGGACTGGTCACTGTTGAGGATATTATAGAAGAAATTGTTGGAGATATCCGTGATGAGTTTGATGTAGATGAAATCGCGGAAATCAGAAAAGTAAATGAAAATCATTATTTGTTCAGTTCCAGAGTACTGATAGATGAAGTAAATGACCTGCTGGGTATCCATATATCAGAAGAAGATGTAGATACTATAGGCGGTTGGTTCATGACTAAGAACATTGATGCCAAAATTGGAGATGAAATAGAAGAAGAAGGCTATGTTTTCAAGATTATCGAAATTGACGAATACCATATTGCCTACTTAGAGGTCATGAAAATTGATGAAAACGAAAAGCCGGACTGATTCCGGCTTTTTTCTTTTGTCTGAAAAACTGTGGCTAATATTGGCAAGTCCCAGATAGTTTGAATACATGTCCATGCCGGGTAAGAATACACTACCGGTGCAACCGGATGAATCATACATTTGAATGGAGGAATTAAAAATGGCTAAAAAAGTAGTTGGAGTTTATGATAATCAAACAGAACTAATTGAAGCAATTGAAGAATACAAAAACAAGGGCTATGCCGTTCAAGATTTCTCAATCATTGGTGATACAAATGATGTTACCACTGCACTTGAAAGCAGAACGGGTGTAACGACTGAAAATATTGGTACAGATACTGACGACCATAAAGAGGGTGGCTTCTGGCAAAGCCTGATGACAGCATTTGACGCAGACAGAAATCTGGGTGGCAATGAGCCATCTATTACCGACCGCCTTGTTGGTGTTGGCTTAACGGACGATGCTGCAAGAGAATATGAAGAGGATGTCCGAAATGGACGCATCATTCTTTTAGCTGAAACGACTGCATCTGGACTTGATGTTGAAGAAACGGGCTATGTTACTGATACATCCGTAACTGGAACTGGTGTTCAAGGGAATTACGAAACAGACAACTATGATCGAAATAACCTGGAAACGGGTCGGTACAATGATGAACAAAGACTGCAATTAAGGGAAGAACAATTGGATGTTTCAAAGGATAGAGTCCAGGCAGGTGAAGTTGAAGTCCATAAGGAAGTAGTAGAGGAGCAGCAGAAGGTTAATATCCCGGTCACACGTGAGGAAGTTTACGTGGAAAGACGTGATGTGAACGAGGCTGTCTCTGGCACTGATGCTGTAATGGATGATGATGAAACAATCCGTGTACCAATCATGGAAGAGAAAGTAGAGGTTACAAAAAAACCGGTTGTTTCTGAAGAGCTTGTCATCGGTAAACGAGAAGTGACAGATACTGAACAAGTTGTGGAAAGTGTAAAGCATGAGGAGGCTCATCTGGAGGCTGATGACGATCGTCTCGTCAATGAAGCAGACCGAGGCCGCAATCGCGATTCACTCAAGAATACGACTGATCTAGACCGTGACGGCTACAATAATCCATCAGGTATGTATCGTGACGGTTATAAGGATAAAAAATAAATTCCGGATAATAAGAAAAGACGCCTTAAAGGCGTCTTTTCTGCGTATTGAGGCGACTGACTGCACGCCACATCGTGCATTTCCATAAAGGAGTGTCTGTCGGCTTACACAATTCAGCTCATCGCTTGATAAATATAACACGTTGACGGTGCATTAGCAAGAAGAAGTTTAATGGTGAATTCTTCTTGTTTCACGTTCAATTCATGCAGGGTAAAAAGGTATTAAGGTATAAAGAATTAGGGAAGAGGTACATCATGAAGAAAAATACATTACTCATCTCATCTCTTATCATTATAATCACCATGCTGGCTGCTTTCAGTATGCTTGATCCTGAAAAAGAGGAAGAAGACAGGCTGGTTTTGGCATTCGGCGATTCCCTCACCTATGGTTATGGAGATCAAAAAGGATCAGGTTATATCGATACGCTGCAGACCAAGTTGAACAGCCAGCATAAAAAGGAGTACAACTTTGATAATGAGGCCATTTATGGTCTTGAATCTACAGGAATCCTTACCCAGCTATCTAATGTCAGTATTAGAGGAAAGCTTGATGAAGCAGACTATTTTATTCTTTTTATCGGGACGAATGACTTGATCAATAGCAATGGCGGGACTTTAGAAAATCTGAAGCATGAAAAAATAGAACAGGGGCAGGACGTTTATTTGCAAAACCTTAATGCGATCCTTAAAATATTGACGGATGGAAACGAGAAAGCGCCCATCCTGCTGCTTGGCCTCTATAATCCATACCCCGACAGCGCAGCAATTGAAGCGGTGATTGATGATTGGAATAAAGAAATAAGGAAAGTATCTAAAAATGAAAAACAGGTCGTTTTCGTTCCAACCAATGACCTGTTCAAAGGGAAAGATAAAAACCAGTATTTTAGTGATTCGCTGCATTTAAATGATAAAGGCTATAAACTGATCACCGACCGCATTTTAGAAAGTTACACGTTCAAATAGAATCTCTGGAAAAGCGGAAAATTGCTTCAATAAAAAAATAATGCCTGGCAACAACATTGCCGGGTTTTTTCTTGGTTTTTTTCAAAAACTTCCATGAAACCAATTATGAAGTAAATTCGTAATATAATAGATTAAAAGAAAAGCTGAAAGGAATTTTTTTGTGAAAAAACAACTGCTTGGCAACGCATCCATCACTTTTCTGCTGATTTTGGCTGCGCTCCTGCTATATTATCAATTCCTCACCAGGCCTGAAATCAATGAAAATGTTCCTTTGCCACAGGACCTGCATCCAGTTGTCCAGAAAAATAAGGATGTGCTGATCCAGAAGGCAGCAGAGAAAGGGATCAGGGTCCTGGTGACCGATGGGTTCCGTAGTTTTGAAGAACAGAACCAATTATATGAAAAGGGAAGATCAATAGAAGGACAAATAGTCACTCACGCGAAAGGCGGGGACTCATATCATAATTTTGGTCTGGCAATAGATTTCGCTTTATTGAATAAACAAGGTAAAGCTCTTTGGGACACCACTTATGATGGAAATGGAAATGGGAAATCTGATTGGATGGAAGTAGTAGACATTGCCAAAGAGCTCGGATTTACATGGGGAGGAGACTGGAAACACTTTAAGGATTATCCGCACCTTGAAATGCGTTTTGACCTGACAATCAATGACTTGAAACGCGGAAAACGCCCACCGGAAGACGCGCTGACAGCATCACAAAATTAGAAAAAGCATCGGGGCCTATTGGGTACCGATGCTTTTAAGGTTACAACGATCTATTGAAAAGCTATTATTTATGTTTGGAAACAGCCAACTCTGAATGTGGCTTGGCAACCTTAAGGAATTGCTTGATGACTAATCCAGGTCCGCCAAGTACGAAAAGATAACGGGCCTCGATTACCTGCTTCATTAAGGCAGCGAACAACCCGCTGATTTTCAAGCCGAAGACTTTGCCCACGGCTGCTTTGTTGCCGATGGAAGCAACTGTACCTTTGTGGTGATATTCGAATGCTTTAAGCTGTTCACCTCTCAAGATCGCGATTAAATTTGGTCCGCACACCTCTGCCTGTTGAATGGCCACCTGGGCAGTCGGAGGGAGTGGGGTTCCGTCATCTTTCAAGAACAGCGCAGCGTCCCCGATACAAAAAACATTTTCCATTCCTTTTACCCGCAAAAACTTATCAATGATGATGCGGCCCTTCGAAATAGGTAAATCCAGCTTTTCAAGCAGGGTATTGCCACGGACGCCGCCAGACCATATCAATGTCCTTGCCGGAAGTTCTTCGCCGTTGTCCAATGTGATGGAAGTTGGAGAACATTCTAGAATCTTAGTAGAGGTCATCAATTCCACGCCATTCTTTCTTAAATAGCTTTCTGTAAAATCAATGGCCTCCTTATCAAATCCAGGGAGAACTGATGGTGAAGCTTCTATATTGATAATTCTCGCTTCTGACACAGGGATATCATATTTAAGGCAAAGCTTGGGCAAGGCTTCTAAAAGTTCGCCAATCATTTCAATTCCGGTAAAACCTGCACCGGCTACAGCAAAAGTCAATCTAGAAGGGTCGTGATCCTCCTTATACGCAGCAAACTGTCTGAGCAGATGATTGTATATTGCCTTCGTGCTCCTGAAGCTTTTGATTTTAAAAGCATTTTCTTCCACTCCAGGAATTCCAAATGTACTCACATCAAAACCAAGACCAATCATCAGGTAGTCATAATCAATAGACTCACCAGACTCCAGCTGTACTTGCTTTGCAGTGAAGTCTACACCTTGGACAGCTCCTTTTTTAAATTTTATTTTATTGGTCTTTAAAAGTTCAGGTATATGTAAGGTTATTTTTTCGTCCGAAGCCGTACCCGCCCCAGTCTTATGAAGTTGAGTAGAAATATAGTGATAATCATGTTTATTGATCAAAGTTATTTCAGCTTCGCCGTTCCGCAGGTTCTTCTCAAGCTGTCTGCTGGTAATAAGACCGCCATATCCTGCACCTAGAATGACTATTTTTGGAGTTTGCATTGTTGTTCCCTCTTTCTGGTTATTATTGTGAAAACATTCACATGTTAGTGTAAAAAAATAAAAAATCTTAGTTGTTTATTTTAATGTGAAGTATTTCACAATCATTATCTACCAATAGATTACGATATATATATTTTTATATCAATACGTATTTTGGGTTTAAATTCAACAAAAGTTTGACAAACATCCAAAGAAGGAGGAGATGGAATAGCTCCATCTCCTGAAAGTAGGTTGTTTTCGTAAAGCTTGTTGTTAAAAATCAGAAAAGAGCTTAATTATAAATTCATTGTTTCGGGTTCTCCGTTATCGTTCATCAACCGAATGGTTTCTGGTTTTACCTCCAGGATAATGTAATCAGGATCATTAGGACTCTCAATCCATTTGCTCATCTTTTCATTCCAAAATTTTTCCTTGAGTGACTGATCTTCGCGGATTGAGGCTTTTCCCTGGACTTCGATATAGGCATCGCCCATTCCTTCTCCTTCATATCCAAGCAGAATATGGACATATGGGTTTCTTTCAATCTCTTCCGCTTTGTACGTTTCTTTGCTTGTTGGTGTGTACAATGTCAAGTCCTCGTTGAAAAAGGTCATGTATCTGGAGTGCGGCTTATTCCCGACTACGGTTGCAAGCGTGCCAACCTTTGATTCACCGAGAACTTGGGTGATTTTTTCTTTTAATTTTTGACTATCCATATGAATTCCTCCTTTTTTTGTACCTGTTCATAATATTCTCTTTCTAAAGCTTCATAAACCAAAAAAGCCCTGGCATTACCAGGGCGATTATTATAATTCGTTGTCGATATCTACGTTGTACTTCTTTTCGCTTGAGGATGAATCCTTTGAGTGATGGCCGTCCTTTTCTTCATGTTTTTCCTGATTAAGGTCCTCCATCGGAATAGGGTCAACAGTCAATTCACTTTTGAATTTGTCATGAAGACTTTTAGTCGTTGTTTCATATTGCTCAGGATTGTCCATGTTTTGGGTATTATCAACTGGAATGCTCTTCTTATTTTCTTTTCCCACGGTGATCACCTCTCCCTTTATTTAAGGTTATCTGTCAGTTTTTGATTCTTCCTGAGGTTTTACTGGATCCCTTTGAGGCTCAATATCCTTGTTGTGTGCCTTTTTATTTTCCTGTTCAACTGAACCATCGTTTTTATTTTGATTCTTTTCTGTCATAATGAAGCCTCCTTGTCACTGTGATAATAATAAAAATACCCTTTTATTGATAAATAAAACAAACGTTGCGACTGCCCTGACGTCATTGACCAAATAATTCAGAACTATTATTGAAAGCCACTCCAATGTCTTTTCAGCCATTCACCTTCATATAGTTAGAATGTATGTTTAACTAACGGAATATGGAGGGGGAGTGTGATGATAATCATACGGTTTCCAGATGGTGCAAGCGGCCAGATGCTGCAGAATCTTTCTGGGAAACAGAAGGAAATATACGACCAATTAGACAATAGCCTGACAATGTTCGAGTATGACACAACCTTTCAGCTTCTTTTTGAAATAAAGCTTCGCGAGAATATCATTGAAGCGGCATTAAAGCTTAAGGATGCTTCTGTAGCTTTTACCTCCTTCAAATATTCAAGATTCAATCCAGTTTATTGGACGAAAGGACCCAGGGGCTATCTTTTGAATCCAAATGTCCGCCCTTCTGACGCAATCAATGATATTTACGAAAATGGCCAGGAGTATGCTTTCGAGTGCTCCACGGCAATGGTTGTCATTTTTTACAAAGCTGTCCTGGATTCTATAAGGCTGTCGGACTTTAACTATTTGTTCAGGGGGCTGCTCGTTTGGAATTGGAATTATGACCCTGATTTGGCCATCATTACTTTAGAAGGGAATGAGTTTATCCCCGGCGATGTGGTTTATTTCATGAACCCGGATTTTGATAAACCTATTTGGCGCGGAGAAAATGCAGTTGTTCTTGGAAATGGATTATATTATGGACATGGTATTGGGATTGGTACAGCTGAGGAAATGGTCAAAGCCCTGAATACACTTCGGAAGCAAGGCTCTACTACCTCCGCATTTATGCTCCAACAGCATAGCAGGCTGAATTTTAAATATTTGTCCCAGTTTTCCAAGTGATAAACCAAGAAAATAGTAAAAGGCTGGCTAAATTGCCGGTCTTTTTTTCTATTTCTTTTTGCTCATTTTTAAAAACAGGATTTCTTGTATCATTTACGAGGCATAGTTTTATAAATTGGGGGAATATAAAAAGAGACATAATATATACATTTCTAGTTCCGGATTTGGAATTTATAGGTATGTTAAAAAGGGAGTTTTGGAAATGAGATTAAGCAAGGTGCTTGAGGCACTCGGCGGCAGTTTAAAAAAATATAGGAATGATGCTGATCCTGAATTATCTGGCATTCAGATGGATTCTCGTAAAGTGAAGCAGGGTGATTTATTTGTAGCGATTACAGGATTTCAAATAGATGGGCACAAATTTATTGATGAAGCCATAAACAATGGTGCAGCAGCTGTTATAGGGGAAAATGAACTGAATCTAGCTGTCCCGTATATTCAGGTATTTGACAGCAGGCTGGCTCTTGGCAGGGCAGCGAGTACATTTTATCAACATCCGTCGAGAAAGCATACTGTGATTGGCATTACGGGGACAAATGGAAAAACGACCGTTTCATATATTTTAAAGCATATTCTTGAGCATGCGGGCAAAAGCTGCTCCCTGCTCGGCACTGTGTCTTATATCATAAATAATGAGGTGTACAAGCCTTCCAATACCACTCCGGATGCTTTGCAAATACAAGAGCTGATTTCGAAAAGCAATGATGAGTTTGTTGTTCTGGAAGTGTCATCACATGCCCTGAAGCAATACAGAATTGAGGGGCTGGAGCTGGATTATGGATTGTTCACGAATTTATCTCATGACCACCTGGATTACCATCCGACGATTGAGGACTACTTCGAGGCAAAAACATTGATGTATAATTACATGAAAAAAGATGGTTCAGCCGTTGTAAGCAGACTTGGAGAATGGGGGGACAAGCTGACAAGTATATTATCAGCTAAAGGGATCCCTGTATATTCAATTGGCTATGATGACACCCATGATCTGAAAATTGAGGACATAAAATTGAATGGGGAAACCAGATTTGAGATCAAAATGGGAGGAATCACTTATCCATTGACTTTCCCATCACCTGGTCTTCACAATGTCTACAATGCAGCGATGGCCTTTTTGACAGCTGTGAAAGTTGGCATAAGTCCTGATTCGATTGCTGAGGCGCTAAAAACTTTCCCGGGCGTACCTGGAAGGTTCGAAATGATCTCCCATCCTGAAGGTGCTACTTTCATTGTCGATTATGCACATACAAAGGATGCGATTGAATACTGTCTTCAGGCAGCTCAAGAGCACGAAGCAGTGAAGATCAAGCATATATTTGGCTTCCGAGGAGAGCGGGACAAAACGAAAAGAGAGCATATGGTCAAAGCGTCCGCCTCAATGAGTGATGAATTCACTTTGACCTTCGATGACCTGAACGGAATTTCGGAAGAAGAGATGGCCAGTGAATTAAAGGAATTGAATGAACGCTTTGGCATGAATAAAGGAAGAGTCATTACAGACAGGACCCTGGCTATCAGAAATGCATGGGAAAACGCCAGGATGGGTGAGTGGATCCTCATCACTGGAAAAGGACCAGAGGAGTATCAGTCGATGTATGAACTTCCCACATCATCAGATAAAGAAACACTGTTATATTTGCAAAAACTGCAGAATAAGGCAAAGGTAATTGGGTGAATGCCCAGCAGGCTGATTTAAAATCAGCCTGTTTTTTTAGGAGTTTAAACTCAATTCCTTTAAACTGACACAAATTTTTCTTCAATTAATGACAATAATATGAAATGTGAAGAGTGTCACTCCACTATTTTTCCAGCATCTCTTATGATATAAGTAAGCAAGGCAATTGACCTGACTATTATGGGAGGAGGTACTCAATATGGATAAAAAAGAAATTTATAAAATGCTTGAGGATATAGAAGAACCAATGCTCGGAGTCGATATTGTGAACCTGGGCCTCGTCTATGAAGTCTGTGTCAAGGATGATAAAGATGTCGAAATCGTTATGACCACAAGGAATGCTGATTGCATGCTAGCTGATTATATTGCCCTCTCTGCCCGTGAACATCTGGCTGGACAGATAGGCAGCGACGAGCATATCGATATCAAAATGGTCTCGGCTCCTAAATGGACAAAAGACCGCATGTCCCAATACGCTAAATATTTATTGGACCTTTAAATTCTCTCTAGGCTCACTTAAAAGATTGCGATAATCGTATTGCAGTCTTTTTTCTGTGAAAATAATTAATTCTGTCTTCTTCGAATAATCTTGATCATATTCGGCAATCATTAAAATAACCTAAAAAAGCCAATAAGAAAGCAGGGCTACCGGTAGGAGGGTAACCGTGTATACTTCTATTTGGTTTTGGTTATACTAAATAACTTGTCTTTCTTTAAATGGCTCCTTGTTTATAAGCATGGAGTAGATGATTCGAAGCATTCGATGCGATGTCGCAACGAGTGCTTTTTTCTTTCCTCTTCGAGCGGCAGTAGACCAATATTTCGTAGCTAACCACCTATTTCGACTTCTTGAAACGGCCCAGGCTGCTTCACACATGGCTGATTTAATGTGCGGATTTCCTTTTGTTGTCCGAGTACTCTTGCGTTTCCCTGCACTTTCATGATTGCCAGGAGATACACCTGCCCACGAAGCTAAGTGTTGAGAGGTGGGGAATTGGTTCATATCCACTCCAATCTCGGCAATAATGATGGCTGCTGTATCTTTCTTTATTCCAGGAATGGTCAGGAGTAAATGAAGTTCTTCTTTAAATTCCTCTAGAAGCTGGTCAATTCTTTTTTCCACCTCTACAATATGTCCCTCCAGCTGTTGAATATGAAGCCAAGACTGTTTGATTAGAAATCTTTGATGGTCATTGATTGTGCCGAAGAGCGAGTCAGTAATTAATTGTTTTTTAGATGACATCTTTCCGTGTATCCGGCTTTCGACATCATCGCCATCTACGTATCCCTGTTCCACCAGTCTCTCAAGCAGCTTTCTCCCTGAAACCCCAAAGACATCGGAAATAACAGAACTCAGCTTTACATTTGAGCACTCCAGAACCTTCTGAATCCGGTTCTTCTCGGAAGTTAAATGACCTATCCACTTTTTTCGAAGGCGTGTAAGGTCCCGTAGCTCCCGGATATCGGAGGGAGGCACGAAACTCTTTTCGATGAGTCCGTGTCGCAATAATTTGGCAATCCACTCGGCATCGGAAACATCTGTTTTTCTTCCAGGGACGTTCTTAATCCTTTGGGCATTCGCAAGAGTAATATCAAAAAAGTCTTCAAGGATATTAAACACAGGCTTCCAATATACTCCCGTGCTTTCCATCGCAATATGGGTAACCCCATGGTCTTCCAGCCATTTTAAGAGACGGAAGAGATCTTTCGTCAAGGTTGGAAAGGTTTCAGTTACCCTAATCAAATCTTCGTCCTGTTTGCCCGTCAGAACACAGGCAACGATTGTCTCCGAATGAACGTCAAGACCAGCACAACGTTCAATAAATACATCCATAATACCAATCCTCCGCGTGTTAAATCACAAACAGCGAGTGGATTTGAAAATAGGCATTTTTCTGTACGTGGTCATCCTTCCCAAAGGGAATGAGCCAACAAAGGGTTGATCACCAAATCCACTCAAACAGTTTTTATTACAGGGTCTTAGCCACCATAAAAAGCCACGTCCTATAAACCGTTTGTGTCCTCTACATTATGGACATAGAAGATTTATTTTCATGCATGAGTTGGGAGTCGAAGGAATCATGATAGTTTTTATTGTATTTGGTTGTGTTGAAGGATAGAAACTGTAGCTGAAAAACGAAGAGAAAACCTTTTGTATTTTTTCCGAAGTCATAGCAAGTTCAGACAAAACGATGGCTCATCCTTATAATTTTGTCTGAAGTGATACTAAGCTTCAGACAAAACATCGGTTTATTTTCGTGATTTTGTCCGAGTCTTAGCAGGTTCGGACAAAACGATGGTTCATCCACGTGATTTTGTCCTAAGTCATACCAGGGTTCTGACAAAGCGCCAGCACCCTTTTTGACCATACAAATTCATATAAGTTTTGGATTGGGATTCCCAATAACATCCTTTGGAATTTTTCCCATACCCTAATATAATCTTACGTTTTATCGAATTGTCTTTTAGAATAGAAGTTGGGGGAAAACTGGAGGCAATTTGAATGATCTATAAAAAAATAGCTGGAATCAGCATGTGGCAGTTGAACAGGACTTTAAAAAAACTCGCATTCGCAAGAATGGAACTGGAAAAACAAATGCGGAAGGAATTAATTGTGGTCCTGCTTGAGCCGAAAAAAGAAAACGTTCTAGCAAGTGCAGAAGAGAAAAAAGAAATCGAGGAAGCAGTTCAGGAACTAAGCGGCTTTGAGACATTGAAACTATGTTTGCTCGAAGATTGTAAGCCGGTGTACAGAGAAAAAGTGAACAATAATGGTGTGTCAAGATGGCTGGAAATACCGGTCAAACCTTTGATTACATATGAATTTCTAAATGAGGCCCAAGAAAATCAAGTGAAAATAGGATAAGCACCAATGCGAAGAAGAGGACCATTCAAGGTTCTCTTTTTTGTTTGGCATCGCTAGCCGGGGCTGACCAAGGCGCTTGCGCTTTTCTTTGTCCAGCTCCAGCGCCTAGCCCCTCGAGTCGTTTCGGTCCTGCCAATGAAGTCAAAGAACGACTTCACTGTCAGGCCCTCCAACGCTTGTCGGGGCTGACCAAGGCGCTTGCGCTTTTCTAATTGGGCTAGTATTTTTTTCGTTGTTTAATTGCACAAATGTCCCGACCTGAATAGGATGTAGGGACACAAAAAAAGGAGGTTGTTACGATGTCTGAAGGATGCGGCTATGGTGGCGGTTTCGCCCTGCTTGTAGTATTGTTCATTCTTTTAATCATAATCGGAGCGTCTTGGGGTTTCGGTTACTAAACTCTGAATAAGAAAACTTCATTGGGAGGTTTTATCATGTACGGATACAGCGGAGGCTGTGGTTATGGCGGTTACGGTGTAGGAGGAGCTGGATACGGAAGCGGTTTTGTTTTGATCGTTGTCCTGTTTATCCTCTTGATCATCGTCGGCTGCGCATGCTATCGCTAATAATAACCTGGAAAGAGGCTGTTACAAGGGTCAAGATGACTCTTGACAGCCTCTTCTTTTTTTCGCTGACAAAACATTTTTTACAGCGGGTTAGTTAATTAGGACGATGAAAAAATAAGGAATTCTTGTTATTTTTAAATAAATTAAAAATATTCCGAAAATAAGTGATTCTTTTTTTATGCTCGTTCGTCTAACTGTCTGTAAAAGGGGGGAGAATTTTGAGCGATCACTACAGCATTCATTTCCAAAAGGTATACGAGGAATACAGTGACAAGGTTTATGGCTATCTCCTGTTATTGACCGGCAAGAAGGAAGTCGCGGAGGATTTGACCCAGGAAACATTTTTAAGGGTGTACAAGCATATCCATCAATTTAATGGTGATTCACAAATTTTTACATGGCTTGTGAAAATTGCCCGGAATGTTGCAATAGACCATTTAAGGAGAGGAAGACGGCTGCGCTTTTTTTCATTGGATAAATATTCTTTCGAATCCTGTCAGCCATCGCCAGTCGAAATCATTGTAAAAGGAGAAAAAACTTCACTCCTTTACAAGGGTATTAAAGCACTGAAGCTGAGCTACCAGGAGGTATTGATTTTAAGGAAAATCAAAGAATTCTCGATAAGGGAAACGGCACTGATCCTTGGCTGGAGCGAAAGCAAAGTGAAAATTACTACTTCCCGGGCAATGGCTGCTTTAAAAAAAGAGTTAAAGAGAAGAGGGGAAATAATTGAAGAAATCATTTGAACTAGAGGATAGCTTCAAGAGCCTTAGCCACATTCCAAGGTCTGAGATACAAAAGCGTAAAACTTATAATACAATCATTCGGAACGGACGGCCGGAGAGACCGGTTCATTACATAGTAAAAAATTGGACAGGCAGTCTCCTGACCTTTGTGATGATATTAGTATGTTCAGCTTATCTTTTGACAGAAATCAAAAATCCTTCCCAGGAGGGGGAAGCCGCTCTCAATACTGCTGAGATCTATGCGGCAAGCGAAGTTGTCATTACGTATCTTACCAAATCTGATTCAGCTGACCATTTTAATCTGCACGCCAACCTTACGAGAAAAGGAGTTTCCATCATAGACGAAGCAAGTTGGCTGAAAACCATGAATGAGACGATCAACGGCCGAAACAGCGTGAAGAATGCACCGGATCTGAAGGATGGATATGATCTATTGTTAATTTACGAGGGAAGAAAACCTGATAAATGTAAATTATGGATTAATGATGGAAATGTATATATGCAAAGAATGAAAGAACAAAGGGTATATAAAGTAGAGGCAAATAAAGCAGGAAAGGTGATTTCAATGATTGAAGATATGGAAAAACAGATTCAATTTTGAATCTGTTTTTTTATATGTCTTTTCGACTATTTTTTTATAAAACTTATAGAATATGTTTAGTTTGTCGAAAGGTGTGGTAAGAGTAAGTTTGTACTTATTAATCAACTTGAATATACAGGAGGAAGAAAAATGAAGAGGGGTCTAGCAATCATTGTTGCAGTATTTATGCTAATTGGCTTGCTGGCTGGCTGCTCAGGAGAGCAAAAAGCAGATGCCGAAAAAACGAAGGACGGAAAAGTAGTAGTCGATTTTTGGACGTTCTGGGGATCAGAAACACGCCGTCCGATTATAGAAAAAATCATCGATGATTATAACAATTCCCAGGATAAGGTGTTTGTTAAACATACTTTCTTGCCATGGGGCGATATTTGGACAAAAAACCTTGCCTCAGTCGCAGCCGGCAACCCTGCTGATGTCATCATCAACGACATCAACACAGTTGCCCAGCGTGCTGAAAACAAGCAGGTTGAGGATTTAAGCCAGTATATAGATGATTCTTTCAAGCAAAAATTTTATCCGCATTTATGGGAGACTGTCGAGTATGAGGGCAAGTCTTTTGCTGTCCCATTCAATACAGACACACGTCTTCTTTTCTACAATAAGACTGCATTCAAGGAAGCAGGACTGGATCCTGAGAAGCCGCCTGCAACCTGGGCAGAGCTCGAGGAGTACGCAAAGAAGTTAGATGTTAAAGATGGCGATCGCTATGAGCGAGTAGGATTCTATCCTTTATGGGGAAGTGTAGGTGCATCCAGCTGGATGACAAACGCAGATAGCGGCAAGGGTTTTATTGAAGATGGTGAGTTGACGATCAACACTCCGAAAAAAGTTGAAGCTCTTAATTGGATCCTTGACTGGAAGGAACGCCTCGGGGAAAACACGGTACAGGCCTTCCAGGCAGAATTCGGAAGTGAACAGGCAAATCCATTCATTGCTGGAAAAGTAGCGATGTGGGTTGATGTAGGAACATTCTACACACAGTTAAGAGATTATGGACAGGATGTCGATTTTGGCGTTGCCCCAATTCCTGCAAACGAGGAAGGTTCAGGTAACTGGTCAGAGGGCGGCGGATTTGTAGTTGAAATTCCGAAAGGCGCTAAACACCCAGAAGAAGCAATGGATTTCATTAAGTATCTGACAGATGTTGAAGCTCAAAAATATTGGTCGGTCAAAAACTATGACAATGTTGCAAACATTGAAGCTGCAGAAGCTGCTTTAAATGAGCTTGAGGGACCTGACAAGATGGTCTATGAAGCTTCAGTTAAAAACTTGGATCAAACAAAAATGTTCCCGGTACCAGTAGAGTATCCGGATTATCACAGCAGATTAAACCCGCATATCGACAATGCCCTATTAGGAAAAACTTCTCCTGAAAAAGCATTGGAAGAAGCTGAAGAAGATATCGAAAAAATGAAGAAGTAATAAACACAAAAAGAGAAGGCGCATTCCGCCCTTCTCTTTTTAATAAAAACCGTGTTTTTTAAAGAAATCCTGTCTTAAGGTATTGGAAATACTTGTAAAAATTCTGATGGGTGTGAAAGCAGCAAGGTTGCCGAAAAAATCTTGAAAAACAACAAAGAAAAAGTTGATAATGGATAGCCATTTTTTTCGGAATAGTCACTTAAATTCAATAGGGGGGTTTGGGAGCGATGAAGTCATCTGATAGTACATTAGTACACACAGAAACTGGGTCTAAAGTTATAAGGGAACGTCAAACTGCTGAAGCAGCCCGAACGAAGGGGCTCAGCAGAAAAGCAAAAGACAACCTGGCTGGTTACTTATTCATTTCACCATGGATCATTGGGTTTCTCGGTCTGACCTTAGGTCCCTTGCTATTCAGTCTGGCCGCTAGTTTCACAGATTACAATATTACTTCAAAAATGAATTTCATTGGTCTGGAAAACTATAAACGTATGTTTACGATGGACGATTTATTTCGCACTTCTCTTTTTAATACTCTTTATTATGTTATTTTCTCTGTTCCATTGACGACTGCGGGTGCTATTTTACTAGCTGTTCTGTTGAACCAGAAGATCAAGGGGATGAAGTTTTTCAGGACAATCTATTATTTGCCTGCGGTGTTATCCGGTGTTGCTGTATATTTTCTTTGGATGCAGCTACTGAGTCCATCAACAGGGCTGGTGAACACGATGCTTGGCTGGTTCGGGATTGATGGTCCGGCCTGGCTGTTTGATCCTGAATGGACAAAACCAGCATTGCTGTTAATGAAAATGTGGAGTGTAGGCGGGGGAATGTTGTTATACCTTGCAATCATGCAAGGGGTTTCGCCTCAGATGTATGAAGCAGCTGATATTGAAGGTGCATCTCCTTGGCAAAAGTTTTACCATATAACTCTTCCAATGATCTCTCCGATTATTTTCTTTGATGTGATCACGAGTACAATTGGTGCATTCCAGATTTTCCAGGAAGCATATGTTATGACCGAAAACGGAAGCGGCGGTCCTGGGAATTCGCTATTATTCTATAACCTGCATATGTGGAATAACGCATTTGAAGTCTTTAACATGGGATATGCTTCTGCAATGGCATGGTTATTGTTCATTATTGTCATGATCTTGACAGCAGTGAACATGAAGCTTGGCAAGCGATGGGTACATTATGAAGGGGGTGACGGCAAATGAGTTCAATGACAGCACCAAAATTTTATGAAACTAAAAAGTTCAAAGACAGGGTAAGACTCTCATTTGTGACTCTGCTGCTTCTTGCCGGCAGTACGCTAATCCTTATGCCGTTATGGTGGATGATTTCCACATCCTTAAAATCACCCGCAGAGATTGCGCAGTATCCGCCGACATTTTTCCCAAAGGAATTTAATTTCAATAATTATATCGAGGCTTGGCAGACTGCGCCTTTCACTCGGTGGGCTTTAAACACATTATTCCTTGCAACTGTCGGCACAATCGGAAGTGTACTTGTCAATTCACTGGTTGCATATGGCTTCGCAAAAATCAAATTCAAGGGAAGGAATGCACTGTTTGTCTTGGTACTCTCGACGATGCTTATTCCGGGGTTTGTGACAATGGTGCCTCAGTATATCCTCTTTTCAAAGCTTGGATGGATTGACACGTATCTGCCATTGCTTGTGCCTGCATTCCTTGGCAGCGCGTTTTTCATCTTCTTGCTGCGCCAGTTCATGATGGGAATCCCGAATGAACTCATCGAAGCTGCAGTACTTGATGGTGCAGGCCACCTCCAGATTTGGTGGCATATTATGATCCCGTTGACAAAGCCAGCATTGATTACAGTAGCGATCTTTTCATTTAACGGTGCATGGAATGACCTGTTAGGGCCATTGCTTTATATCAATGATGAAAGCAAGTACACGCTGCAGATTGGCCTGCAAACCTTCAAGGGTACTGTCCAGACACAATGGCATTACTTGATGGCAATGTCCGTCACCGTTCTATTGCCGGTTGTTTTGTTATTCTTCTTTTTCCAAAAATACTTTATCGAAGGCTCAAATATTTCCTCAGGAACTAAGGGATAAAAGAATACAGCAAAAAGGATGCCACAGACTGGCATCCTTTTTGCTGTATTTTAACGGCTGCTTCGTAAAGGTTGTTGTGAAATCCTAAAAAAGCTATTTAGCTCTTGAGAAAAGAGCCTTTTAATTCATGACTGGGCAGGTTGTCAGCCACACGCCTGATACACAGGTTCTATAACCATTATGATAAACGTACTTAGTGCACTGCCAGCATGTGTACCCATCTGGATTTACTCCGGTTTTGCCCTGGTAATCCTCGACAGGACTGGCATTCCTATTTGTGTTTTGTGAAGAGGAGGCAATGACAGAACCTGAGAAAACAAGCAGCAATACGAAAGTCAACATAAACAGTTTTTGCATAAATTCATCCCCCTTATTTTTATAGAAATAACGTAACAGTAAGCTTTGTAAAAAATTTACTGTTAATTATAAGGTACGGAATGGCCTATCGATTTAGAATAGGACAAAGTGTTTAATCACTAAAAGGCCACTTTTGACCCAGGAGGAGAACCTTAATTTTCCCAACAAAAAAGCCCGTGAATTTCCGGGCTAATTAAGGCTATGCGTATTTTTTTCAAATGGGGTTTCTTCAATAATGGTATTGCTGGCTTGATGATTTTCCTTCCAGATACGGTATCTTTCCAGGTCAACAGTAATCTGTTTTAAAACAAAACCGATTACCGCCGCATCATCTACGATTCCCAGCCCAAGAAGGAAGTCTGGAATTAAATCAATGGGAGACACGAAGTAAATGATTGAAGCGATAATGGTCACGATAGATCTCGTCGGTATTTTCCTGTACTCTCCCCGGCGCCATGCTCCAACTAAATCAAACAGCAGCTGGAGGTTGTCCCAAATCTCAGCAAGGGAACCTTTATGGTCATCAGCCTTTTTACCGGCATCCTTCAATAGTATATCCGTCTTCTCAGGTTTATTTATATACTCTCTTGCCTTGGATTCAAACTTTTTATAGCCTTCTTCGAGTTTCTTTGTTCCTATCATTCCCAACACCCTTCCTGCAAATATTGCTTATCTCTTATTTTTACCCTTTTAGTTCTTTTAACCAAACATCTCTAGTAACTGGTAAATTTTTGTCCTGAATGTCTTCAGAAGCTAAACGGCTGTTTGAAATCACTGTTTATGGGAAATTTAAAGGATGATTAAAAACAGTTGACTAATCATGTATATACAAGTAAAATGAAAACGTAAACAACATGTATATACAAGTGTTTGGATTTATAGAAGTGTTTTTTTTTTAGATGAATGAAAACGGTAACAGGAGGAGAGTAAATATGAATCGACAAGAAGTTGAGCAAATTGTTGAAGCAGTTGGCGGTAAAGAAAATATTGCTGCTGCCACCCACTGTGTTACAAGGCTGCGTTTTGCCCTGAAGGATGAAGGAAAAGTAGATAAAGACAAGCTGGAGAATATTGATCTTGTAAAAGGATCATTTTCCGCAAATGGCCAATATCAGGTCGTTATTGGACAGGGGCTTGTTGACAAGGTATACGCAGAAATGGTTTCGATTACCGGTATTGGGGAAGCTTCAAAAGAAGAAACCAAAGATGCTGCAGCCCAGAACTTGAACCCTCTTCAAAGGGCAATCAAGACGCTGGCAGATATCTTCATTCCAATCCTTCCAGCGATTGTTACTGCTGGTTTGTTAATGGGGATCAATAATATCCTGACTGGAGAGGATATCTTCTTTGAAGGGCAGGCATTTATTGACGTTTATACCGGCTGGGCTGATTTTGCCAGCATCATTAACTTGATTGCCAATACAGCCTTTGTGTTTCTGCCAGGTTTGATTGGATGGAGTGCGGTAAATAAATTTGGCGGTAGCCCGCTTTTTGGTATTGTACTGGGACTTATGCTTGTACATCCAGATTTGCTGAATGCCTGGGGTTACGGGGCAGCAGAAGAAATTCCTACATGGAATTTGTTTGGACTGACAGTTGAGAAAGTAGGGTATCAAGGACAGGTATTGCCTGTATTGCTAGCTTCTTACGTATTGGCGAAAATGGAAATTTTCTTGCGCAAGCGGATACCTGATGCGTTCCAGTTGTTGACCGTTGCGCCAATCGCTTTATTGGTAACAGGCTTCTTATCATTCATCGTGATTGGACCGATCACTTTTGCAATTGGGAACATGATTACTGATGGCGTTGTCGGAATTTTTGATGCAGCGCCTGCAATCGGCGGATTGATTTATGGCGGCCTTTATGCACCGCTCGTTATCACAGGTATGCACCATACCTTCCTTGCAGTGGATTTACAGTTGATAGGAACAATCGGCGGTACCTTCCTATGGCCGATGGTAGCACTTTCAAACATCGCACAGGGATCAGCAGCTTTTGCGATGATGTTTGCTGACAAGAATAATGAAAAATTAAAAGGTCTTTCGATGACATCAGGCATTTCCGCATGGCTTGGAATCACTGAGCCTGCAATGTTCGGTGTCAACCTTCGCTACAGATATCCATTTATCGCAGCGATCATCGGTTCAGCAATTGCCGGAATTGTCATCACACTCCGCGGAGTCATGGCACCATCAATTGGTGTAGGCGGCCTGCCTGCTTTCCTATCCATTTTCAATGAGTTTTGGGGGATTTTCTTCATCGGTATGGGAATTGCAATTGTCGTACCATTCGTACTGACATTCGTTATGGCTAAAACAAGAAAGAAAAAAGAAGCGTAATCACAACTAGAGAGTAAATCCTGATGGAGGTGGATATTTTATCATGACTGAACCATGGTGGAAAAAGTCGGTTGTCTATCAAATCTATCCAAAGAGTTTTTATGATACAACCGGCAATGGAACAGGCGACCTGCCAGGGATTATCGCCAAGCTGGACTATTTGAAGGAGCTGGGTGTAGACGTGATATGGCTGACGCCGGTTTACGATTCACCTCAGCGAGATAATGGCTACGATATTAGGGATTATTATCAGATATATGAAGAATACGGGACGATGGAAGACTTCGACCGTCTGCTTGAGGAAGCTCATTCACGCGGCATCAAGGTGATCATGGATTTAGTCGTGAACCACTCATCAACGGAGCATGAGTGGTTCCAGGATGCTCTGAAATCCAAGGATAGCCGTTACCGCAACTATTATATATGGAAAGATCCCAAGGAAGACGGAAGTGCTCCGACTAATTGGGAATCCAAATTCGGCGGGAATGCATGGGAATATGACGAGACTACAGGACAATACTACCTTCATTTATTCGATGTGACCCAGGCCGATTTGAACTGGGAAAATGAACAGCTCCGCAATGAAGTATATGAGATGATGCATTATTGGTTCAAGAAAGGCATTGATGGCTTCAGGCTAGATGTCATTAACCTGATTTCAAAGGATCAGGATTTCCCTGATGATGATGGCTCGGTACCGCCGGGTGATGGCCGGAAATTTTACACGGATGGGCCGAAAGTTCATGAATATTTGCAGGAAATGAACTCTGAGGTTCTATCCAAATATGACAGCATGACGGTTGGGGAAATGTCTTCTACTACAATCGAAAACTGCATCAAATACTCAAACCCTGAGCGGAACGAATTAAGTATGACGTTTAACTTCCATCATTTAAAGGTGGACTATGAAAATGGTGACAAGTGGACTCTTGCAGATTTTGATTTTCTTGCCCTTAAACGGATTTTATCTTTGTGGCAGGTTGAAATGCATAAAGGCGGAGGCTGGAACGCATTGTTCTGGTGTAACCATGACCAGCCAAGAGTCGTTTCGCGATATGGGAATGATGGTGAATACCACCTGGAATCAGCGAAGATGCTGAGTACTGCCGTCCATATGATGCAGGGGACGCCATATATCTATCAGGGCGAAGAAATCGGCATGACCAATCCTTATTTTGATAGCATCGAGGATTATCGAGATGTTGAATCATTGAATATTTATCAAATCAAAAAGGAAGAAGGCATGGCTGAGGAGGAAATCCTGAAGATTCTGCAGAGCAAGTCACGTGATAATTCCAGAACCCCTGTCCAGTGGAATGCCGAAAAGCATGCAGGCTTTACAAACGGCACTCCGTGGATTGATGTTGCCAGGAATTATCAGACCGTAAATGTTGAAAACGCGCTCGCTGATAAAAATTCAGTGTTCTATCATTATAAAAAGCTGATTCAGCTGAGAAAACAATATGATATTATCACATATGGCGATTACCAGCTCATTCACGAAGAACATCCCGACATATTTGCATATGTAAGGAATGGACAGGATGAAAAACTGCTTGTCATCAATAATTTTTATGGTAAAAATACTATGTTTGAACTGCCAGACTCAGTTGAAGCTGAGGGCTATCAAGCTAAAATCCTGCTTTCCAATTATGAGGATTCATCTGCAGATATATCCCTGATCAATCTGCGTCCATATGAATCGATTGTTTATCATTTAACGAAATAGTAAAAGTGGAGGCCTTTGGGTCTTCGCTTTTTTTACTTTTGTTTCAATTGGCAGTGATTATCACTAAATTCTTAGTGATTAAAGTACCTATAATATTATTACCAGTGTGCTGTTAGATGTTTGATGACCTTTTCGTGGTGGAAAAAAGCTAATATACCAATCCATTACGAAATGAGGTTTGCAGTATGATTCCGATTCAATCTAATATAGACGGCAAAGAGCTTACTGTGGGTGAATTGAAGCAAAAGCTGGGACCGCTTGGCTTCAATGTCAACGGTCAGTGGGAATATGACCATGCATATATTGACTACAAAATGAACGATGACCATGGTGACCGCCAGTACGTGCGCATTCCATTCAAGTCGACTGGTGGTCCATTGGATAATGATGGCACCTTCGTCCAGATTGGGACGCCATTCCTGCTTGATCATCAATTCCAGACAGATGTTGATGAGGAGGGGAACATTGGAGCACTGACCGGTTCTTTCGATCAATTTAAATCGCCCGCTGACAAGGATGCTCCATTTCCAAAGGGACTTGTTGAAGAAGGGAAGACCCTGATCAGCAAGGCAGAGCATGCCTTAGATACGATATAGTAATACAGAGACAGCTTCCGGAATAGGGAGCTGTTTTTATATAATTTTTAATGATTTTCAGGATACCGGCAGGATTGCTTGCTGATAAAAATGCTATACTGATTAGCATAGTTACGAATCGGAGCGTGAAGAAAGCCATGGAAAATAAATTGTATTATCGCGATGCATACTTAAGAAACTTCTCAGCGGAACTGATTGAGCAAAAGGAAGATGAAACTGGGAGGAAGTATGTGACCCTTTCACAGACAGCCTTTTATCCGACAGGCGGTGGCCAGCCATCCGATACTGGACGCCTAAATGGCATTGAAGTAGTGGATGTTGAGGAGGTTAGTGGTGAAATTCGCCATTACATAAAGGAAGAACTGAAGGAAGGAAATCGTATAGAAGGGGCAATTGACTGGGAGCGACGATTTGACCATATGCAGCAGCACGCTGGGCAGCATATTCTTTCGGCTGCGTTTGAGGAGCTATATGAATACAAAACGGTCAGCTTCCATCTTGGGAAAGATACACTGACAATCGACTTGGACACAGAAAATCTTGGTACTGTTGAGGCTGGAAAGGTCGAGGAGCTCGCCAACCAGATAATCCTTGAAAACCGCCCAATCCACACCAAATGGGTTGGTGAGGATGAATTGAAGCAATATAGACTCAGGAAAGAGCTATCTGTTTCGAATAACATCAGGCTCGTCATCATACCCGACTTTGACTACAATGGATGCGGCGGCACTCATCCAAATAGCACTGCTGAAGTTGGCTCGCTGAAAATCCTTGGGTGGGAAAGGCAAAAGAAATTGGTACGCGTCGAGTTTGTTTGCGGCCAAAGGGTACTGGACAAGCTCGGCCAAAAGCATGAAGTCATCAAGGAGCTCACAGGCCTGCTGAATTCACCTGAACAGGATATGGGTGCTTCAGTAAATAGACTTCTTTGGCAAAAGAAAGAGCTTGAGAAAAACATTGATGAATTAAAGGACCGATTATTAAAATATGAAGCAGCCGATATGATCGTAGCGGGAAAAGGGGCGATCATCAGCCGCGTCTTTCAAAACAGGAACATTCAGGAACTTCAAAAGCTCGGCAGGATGCTGGTTTCGGATGCTGAAGACAAGATTTTCTTGCTTGCCTCTGAAAATGAGGAAAAGCTTCAGTTCGTTTTTGCTAAAGGGAAGAATGCAGAAGGCAATTTAAAGGAATGGTCCAAACAAGCTCTATCCATGATTGATGGTAAGGGCGGAGGAAACGAAATGCTTGTACAGGGTGGAGGCCGGTTGATTCCAGGTGAAGAATTTATCCGGAAGGTTACCGGATTTATCCAATAATTTGAATGAAAGATGAAATATAAAGACATCTTCAAGGTAAAAGGGTTTAGTTCTAAAGTGGTGATTTCCTCGAAAAAAACTATTTATTTATTGTTTTTATAGGTAAATCATGAAAAACACCGACTAATAACCTATTTTTTACAGTTTGATTGGTTATAAATGAAAGTTTTACCATTTAAAAATAGGTTTAACTCCCTCATAATGGAATTCAACCAGAGAAATAGGGGGAATCAGAATGTTTGAAGTTGAAAGAGGATCTGTTGAAGAGGCAATCATGATCCTGCAAAATCTCGGTCTTAAAGTGAATGAATACGAGAAGACGAATTCAATGATTCCGGTAGAAAAATATAAAGAGTTATTGGAATTCACCATTGCTGTGGCAAGGAAAACGAATGAAGTTACTGTTACTATAGATGAAATGATGGATGATATATCAACGAAATTGTAAACGTGTATAGAAAGAGCAGCCAACTTTAAGGCTGCTCTTTTTGATTGTATGGTCAGAAATGCTATGTTCAGTGATATCTTTTTGCCCTCCAGCGCTTGTCGGGGCTGAACGAGGCGCTTGCGCTTTTCTTTCTATTGAGTTTTATCGATATATTCAAACAGGAAGGATTGTCCGTTTCGGTAGAAGCGTGGATCGTATACTCCCAACCTATCTCCATCGTCGACGATCACAACAAATGGGGACCATTCAGTAAGCGTCTTAGCTTCAGGTTTCTCAGCGAATAAAGCATTAAGATCAGCGTTTTCAGCAGATGTAAGCTCATATTGAAGCTTTCTTTCTGTAAAAAGATTATCCTGATAAATATTAACTTCACCTTCATTCTTGGCGATTACCGTAAATGTCCATGGAACGAACCCGGCAGAAAGAGCGATTTGATCATAATTTTCCTCATATTGATTGTAGAGTACCCAGCCCTGGATACTTTGGATAATGATATGCAGAGCAATGAACACCCATGCAAGTTTGAAATAGGCTGGACTTTTTACTTTATTAAATCTTGACGCTACAAACGCTGTTCCAAGGATCACCCAGAAAACGAAATCTATGATGGGGATTGTCCCGAATGTAATTCTGATGTTGGAAAATGGCTCGAGATAGCCAGTTCCCCAGGCGTTGAATAAATCGCTGGTGTTATGGATGATGACTGCAAGCCAGCCAAGGAAAAATAGTTTTGCATCTTTTACTCTAAACAGAAGGAATGATAGTAAAATAAATAGAGCAGCCCATATTGGTGTCAGGAAAATTGAATGGGTGATGCCTCGGTGCCACATCTGATAAAGTCCTTCATTATCCCAGAGTTGTGAGATGACATCGATGTCCGGGATCTGGCTTGCGCCAACTGCGGTGAGTAAATAAGCACGCTTTTGGGATTTTTCCATATGTTTTTTATCAACGGCACCATATAAGGCTAAACCGAAAAGTGTATGTGTAATTGAATCCATGCTGCACCTCCTGAGGTACATTATAATCCTTAAAGGAAAATTTTTAAAAGCTTAGATATGCATTGCAGGATTGCAAACTTACACCTATAAAGATAAGATTAAATTTATGAGGAATTTTGCCTTTAAACAGAAAGGAAATATGTAATGATGAAAAAATTAAAAGATGAAGTACAATCGCGAAGGACATTTGCGATTATTTCCCACCCGGATGCCGGGAAAACGACCCTAACGGAAAAGCTGTTGCTGTTCGGCGGCGCAATCCGTGATGCTGGGACGGTAAAAGCGAAGAAGACGGGGAAATTTGCGACGAGTGACTGGATGGAAATCGAGAAGCAGCGTGGAATATCCGTTACCTCCAGTGTTATGCAATTTGATTATGATGGCTTCAAGGTGAACATTCTTGACACACCAGGCCACCAGGATTTCTCTGAGGACACGTATAGAACGTTAACTGCGGTCGACAGCGCCGTGATGATCATAGACTCAGCAAAGGGTATCGAGGACCAGACTCTAAAGCTTTTCAAGGTTTGCCGCATGAGAGGAATTCCAATTTTTACCTTTATCAACAAGCTGGACCGCCAGGGGAAGGCACCTCTTGAGCTGCTGGCTGAATTGGAAGAGGTCCTTGGAATTGAATCTTATCCAATGAACTGGCCGATTGGCATGGGCAAGGAGTTCCTAGGGATTTATGACCGGTTCAACAACCGGATTGAACAGTTCCGTGTAGATGAGGACAAACGCTTTGTTACATTGAATGAAGAAGGAGAAATCGATGGCGAGCATTCTTTGAAAGAATCTTCATTATACGACCAGACTTTAGAAGAAATCATGCTGTTGGATGAAGCAGGAAATGAATTTTCAAAAGATCGTATTGCCGATGGAACTTTGACACCGGTATTTTTTGGAAGCGCCTTGACGACTTTTGGCGTACAGACCTTCCTTGATTCCTATCTGCAATTTGCACCTGAGCCACAGCCAAGGAATTCCACAGCAGGAGAAATTGATCCGCAATCTGAGGAGTTTTCTGGTTTTATCTTTAAGATCCAGGCAAACATGAACCCGGCTCACCGTGACCGAATCGCCTTCCTCCGCATTTGCTCAGGCAAATTTGAGCGCGGCATGACCGTCCAGCTTAGCCGTACAGGTAAATCAATGAAACTTGCACAGTCCACCCAGTTCATGGCTGATGACCGCAGTACGGTCGAAGAGGCTGTAGCAGGTGACATCATCGGGCTTTACGACCCGGGCACATACCAGATTGGAGATACCATTGTTTCTGGCAAGGAAGGCTATCAGTATGAAAAACTTCCACAATTCACCCCTGAACTTTTCGTCAGGGTATCTGCAAAGAATGTCATGAAGCAAAAGCATTTCCATAAAGGAATCCAGCAGCTTGTCCAGGAGGGAGCCATCCAGCTCTTCAAGACATTGAAGACGGAAGAATATCTTCTGGGAGCTGTTGGTCAGCTCCAATTCGAAGTATTCGAAGCAAGGATGCGCAACGAATATAATGTAGAGGTCCTGATGGAAAGACAAGGTTCCAAAATTGCCCGCTGGATCGAAGGCGACGATGTAAACGATAACCTGTCCAGCTCCAGGAGCCTGCTTGTCACTGACCGTTATGATAAAAAAGTATTCTTATTCGAGAATGAATTTGCCTTAAGGTGGTTCCAGGATAAGAATCCAGAAGTAAAACTTTATAATCCAATGGATGCATCATAATAAGTTGAGCCGGCAATGATCAATGCCGGCTCTTTTATATGTAGCTGGAATTTATAGAGATTAGAATTAGATGTTAATGAGGGGACTTCCAGAAAAAGCAGTACTTTTAAAGTATTATCTATTGACTTTTTCCAGAACAGGTACTATATTTATATTATTCTATAACGCTTTTATGCATAAAGCGTTTAAGTGTAAAAGTTGAATAGTTAGTGCCTTCAGTAATTAGTAGAATCCCCATGAGCAGCATAAAGAAACTGGATGGTTGCTGAAAATCCAGGCAATGGCTGATTTGAAATACACCTGTCAAAGAAAGGCACTGTCAATGAAGTGGGCAAATATGATTGTTTGCCAATTAGGGTGGTACCGCGGAGCTCCTTCGTCCCTAGACGGACAGGAGCTTTTTGTATTTTACTACTAATTGGGGGAATCATCATGTTAAACCAAAACCAATCTATCACGTTGAAAACTTCTGAAGCTGCTGCAGTTATATTATTGCTTCTGACGGGAATCGGTTATGGCATGATAAAACTTGAACTAATGCCGCATATTCCGGTCCTGACAGGGGTCGGGGCATTGATCATTTTTGGATTGTTGAAAAAAATAAAGATGGCTGAGCTTGAACAAAGTATGGTTGAAGGTGCCAAAGCGGGCCTTGGAGCTGTGATGATTTTTTTCTTTATCGGAATGCTGGTCAGCAGCTGGATTGCTGCGGGGACCATTCCTACTCTTATCTTTTTCGCATTTGAATTAGTGACAGGAAAGTGGTTTTATGCGATTGTCTTTATTGTTACATCTATTGTTGGGTTAAGTATAGGCAGTTCACTGACAACCTCAGCTGTGATCGGTGTTGCGTTCATCGCGGTTAGTGAAGCACTGGGATTCTCGTTGGCAATCACGGCCGGGGCGGTTGTTTCAGGGGCATTCCTGGGAGATAAAATGTCACCGCTCTCGGATACAACAGTTCTGGCTTCTTCTACTGTAAAAGTAGATCTGTTTGAGCATATTAAAAATATGTCCTGGACAACGATACCTGCGTTCTTCATTTCACTTGTCATGTTTGCCGCTTTGTCTCCAGAATTGAGTTCAGTTGACTTCGCAAAACTTGGCAGCTTGCAGAATACTCTCAAGGAGATGAATCTAGTACACTGGTACTCGATCATTCCTCTTGCTATCATTGCGATTCTTGCTGTGAAAAAAGTATCGTCTGTTTTGACACTTGGGGCAGGGACGCTCTCTGCGATGCTCATCAGTATGATGGTTGTCCCGCAAAAGGACTGGGGAACACTTCCGGGAATTTTATATTCCGGCTATGTTTCTGAGAGCGGAAACACGCAGCTGGATTCCCTATTGACTCGGGGAGGCATTGAGAGTATGTTCTTTTCAGTATCGCTTGTCCTCCTTGCTTTAAGCATGGGCGGATTGCTTTTCAAGCTTGGTGTTCTTCCTGCTCTATTGCGAGGACTTGAGAGCAGTCTGGAAAAGGTGCCCGTCCTTGTAGGATCAACAGCTTTATCTGCAGTCGGGATCAACTTTTTGATCGGTGAGCAATATCTGTCGATCCTGATAACAGGCAATACATTTGCAGGCCATTTCGAAAAAGCTGGCTTGCATCCAAAAAATCTCTCGCGTGTCCTTGAAGATGCCGGGACAGTACTCAATCCACTTGTACCCTGGAGTGTGTGCGGCGTTTTCCTTAGCGGCGTCCTTGGAGTCAGTACAATGGATTATGTGCCATTTGCGTTCTTTTGTCTGCTGTCACCGGTATTGACACTGGCAGCAGGATTTACTGGAATAACCTTATCAAAGTCAGGGAAAAATGCGGTGGCATAGGCTGCCGCTTTTTTTATGTTGTTTTATTAATGGTGATTATGTGCCCGAAACTCGATGGCAAAGCAGGAAACCGGTAACATGAACGGGATTATGTGAGCGAAACACTAAAATAGCCAAGAGGTGGAGAACAGAACCTTAAAGTTGTGAAAATTTATAGTGCCTTAAAGTTTCTTTAATTCTTTTGTTACTTTAAAATGAAAGGTATGCTTACGGGATGTAAGTGTTAAAAAATGTCCTTTTAAATTGCAGCTGGATAGTTGAATTATCCAGTGTGCTTCACTATATTTAGGATGGTAGAATAATAACCGTCCGGTCAGTCACTGTGTTTTATTGCCGAAAGGAGTTAGCGTATGAAAATCAGCAATTTTTCAATCAGAAGGCCTGTTTTTACATTAGTGACCATGTTCCTGGTCCTGATACTAGGGGTTGTTTCATTGATGAGGATTCCTTTGAAACTGATCCCGGATATAAATCCACCTGTTGGGGTAGTTGTCACCAATTATCAGGGGGCAAGTCCAGAGGAAGTCGTTGAAAAGGTGACGAAGCCACTTGAAGCGAATTTGGCTACACTGCCGGGAATCAAGACAATGACGTCTACGTCACAGGAGGGCGCCAACCTGATTCTGATGCAGTTTTCCTGGACAACCAATATCGATGATATCCAGGATGAAGTCATCCAGAGGCTGGATATGACGCCGATTCCAGACGACGCGAATAAGCCGAGATTCATGAAGTTCGATCCGTCTCAATTTCCAGTCATCCAGCTATCATTAAGCTCTGGCCAGGATGAATCTGCGCTAAGGGAGCTGGCGGAAGAACTAGAATTGGAGCTCACCAAGGTTGAAGGGGTCGCAAGCGTCAACTTATCCGGTACATCCGTACGCGAAGTAAGAGTGGAGCTCGACCAGGAGAAGCTTAGAAGCTATAAACTGAGCCAGTCTGACATCGTGGATCTGATCAGGGCTAATGATGTATCAATGCCTGGTGATACGATTTTGACAGACGGCAAAGAACTGACGACTAGGATCATCAGTACCTTGGATTCATTAGATACATTAAAGAACCTGACAGTATTCAATAATCCAATGACAAAGCAAAAGATCACATTGGAGGATGTTGGGAAAGTTGAACTGCAAAAACAGGATGATAATACAATCACGAGGACGAACCAGACTCCATCTGTCCTGCTGAGTGTCCTGCAGCAATCCGATGCTAATACTGCAGAAGTTTCTGAAGCTTTTCTAGAAGAGTTGGAGACCTTGCTTGAAAGAGATAAATACTCTGGAATAGAGTCGGAGGTACTGTTTGACCAGGGTGATTATATCAAAATGGCAATCGGCAATATTTCCAATTCCCTCATTGTCGGGGGATTGCTTGCGATGGCCGTTCTGTTTTTCTTCCTTAGGAATGTGAAGAGTCCGCTTATCATCGGTATCGCCATTCCGTATTCCGTCATCTTCACCTTCGTATTGATGTTCTTTGCTGATTTTACTTTGAATATCATGACACTTGGCGGGCTGGCTCTTGGAATAGGGATGCTGGTTGATAACGCCATAGTTGTCATTGAAAATATTTATCGTCATCTCTCAATGGGCAAGGATCCAAAAACAGCGGCAAGGGCTGGAGCTAAGGAAGTAGGAGCAGCCATTACTGCATCAACTTTGACGACTGTAGCAGTGTTTTTGCCAGTTGTATTTATATCAGGTATCATCGGCGAGCTGTTTACAGAGTTCGCATTGACGATTTCATTTAGTTTGTTTGCATCATTGGTGGTTGCATTGACTGTTGTGCCAATGCTGGCAAGCAGGCTGTTGAAGGCTCCTAAGAAAAATCTCGAAGCGAGAAGACAGCGCTCAGGCTCAATGAGAGGGTTGGAAAAGTCGATCAGATGGGCACTTCGCCATCGATTCATCGTCATTTTAGTAACTTTGCTGATGCTTGCCGGAGGCGGCTATGGAGTGACAACCGTTGGTACTCAATTTATTCCTCCTACGGATGAAGGATTCTTCAGCGTCAGGGTGAACCTTGAAAATGGGGCAGCTCTCTCAGAAACTCAAAAAGTTATGGCAGCCTTAGAAGATAAATTGAAAGATGAAGAAGATGTCGACGTATATGTAAGTTTGGTAGGCACGACTCAAGAAGCTTCATTCAGAGGCACTACCAATGCAAATGTCGGTGAACTATACGTAAAGATGGACGAGCTTGAAGAACGGGAAATCAGTACCTTCCAGTTTGTCGATGATGTAAAAAAAGAGCTGGAACAGGCTGCGGAAAATGCAAACAGCACTGCTGAACTGAGTTTTAACATGCAGTCCACATCCGGTTCTGCACCGAATACCCTGACCTTCAATGTTCGCGATTCCAGTGAAAAACGACTGAATGAGTCTGTCGATCGAATTTATGATTCCTTGAGAGAACTTGATGATGTCAATGAGCTCACTACAAGCCAGAATGACACAGTCGAGGAAATCCAAATTACTGTGGACAGGGAAAAGGCACTGGCACAGGGACTCGCACCAGCGCAAATTGCCATGATTGTCAATAACGTAACCCGAGGGGATATGGCGACACAAATGCCTGGAGAAGATGGTGAAATTCTTGGTGTGTATGTAGAGTATGATAGTGAAGTAACCAGGAATATCGATCAACTGAAACAGTTGTTAATCAAGAAGCCAGATGGTAACTATGTCACCCTAGGCCAGGTTGCAAATATCGAAACTGGCAGCGGTCCTGTAAAAGTTCAGCGAATCAATCAACAGGGTGCAGTTGAATTCACAATGAAATACAAATCCTCAACGAATCTTGGTGATATATCCAAGAAAGTGGATGAGAAGATAGACGAACTTGATTTACCAGAAGAAACTGAAGTCGTATTCAGCGGAGACAGAGAACTGCTCGAATCATCAATAGATGATCTTGTATTGGCTTTCGTTCTGGCTATCATCCTGATTTATCTCGTAATGGCTGCGCAGTTCGAGTCATTGAAGTATCCGTTTGTCATTATGTTCACGGTTCCGCTGATGGTAATTGGTGTCGCACTTGCCCTGACGGCAACGAGAACACCAATAAGCTTGACGGTGGTTATCGGAATCATTGTGCTTGCAGGTATCGTAGTTAATAATGCAATTGTAATCGTTGACTATATCAACCAGAAGAAAGAGCGTGGTTTGATACCGCATGAAGCCATTGTCCTGTCGGTAAAAGATAGGGCACGACCTATCCTGATGACAGCGCTGACGACGATTCTTGGGCTTCTCCCGCTTGCGCTCGGCGTCGGAGAAGGAACTGAAATCAATCAGCCGATGGGAATCACAGTTATTGGCGGCTTGATCAGCAGTACATTCCTGACCCTGTTTGTCATTCCGGTAGTCTATAGTTTCTTTGATAAGGATTATCGCAGAAGGAATAAAATGTATGCTACCCCGGATGGGCATCTCGTTCCTGCCTACCTGCTGAAAGAACATACAGAATCAGATTATGAATCGGGAACGGAAGAGAGGCCGGCTGCCTTCCAAAAGGGAAAATACTCTAAAGAAGAAATGGCCGGTATGTTAGAAGAGCTCCTTCAACTCGTCAAAGAAGAAGAAGATTCAAATCAAGATTATAGAAGAAGAAGATAATCGCGAGATGCCTGGCAGAGACTAGCCAGGCATCTTTTTATGTATAGAAAACTTTAAAATGATTTTGTTGGTATAACTTAAAGGCATCTTAAGAAGACAGAGAACACCACGATAAACGGGGAGATGCCTTGAACAGCTGTACCCCGATATTTATCGTATTTTTCAGAATAGTCAGCAAAGTTATTGCGGATGTAAGCGCTTATCGTTAAAATATAGCTAATGAATGTTGAGGAGGATACTCATGGAGTACGGATACTTTTTTACAGGATTTCCTGGATTCATCAGCAATCAATTGATTCGAGAGATTTTGCGTAAAAATGATGGCAAAGGAAAATTCCATGTTTTAGTACTGCCAAATATGGTCGATAAGGCAGTGGATGAGAGAGCGGCAATCATCCAGGGTTTTAGCCTGGCTGAGAACCAGTTTGAGATTATCGAAGGGGACATCACGGCTCCTGGCCTGGCTATTGACCCAGACAAACAAGCTCAACTCGAGTTGGAAGTAACACATGTTTTCCATCTGGCAGCAATCTACGATCTCGCAGTCCCGAAGGAAATTGCCTATCGTGTGAATGTAGATGGAACACGGAACGTAAATGATTGGGCGAAGACATTGAAAAATATCCAGCGATATACGTACTTCAGCACCGCTTTTGTTGCCGGCAAACGGGAAGGTATACTGTACGAGGATGAATTAATCAAGCCACCTGGTTTCAAAAACTATTACGAAGAAACAAAATATGAAGCAGAAGTCCTTGTAGACGCATTGAAATCTGAAGTACCTGTCACGATCATCCGGCCAGGGATTGTTAAGGGCCATTCAACAACAGGAGAAACAATCAAGTTTGATGGTCCGTATTTTATCATGAATTTTATCGACCGTCTTAGCTTCATGCCATTTTTGCCAAAGCTTGGCAAAGGCGATACGGTTGTCAATCTTGTACCCGTGGATTATATTATTGAAGCGACAACCTATTTGACATTTTCCGATAAAGGAGCAGGAAAAACCTATCATCTTACAGACCCTAAACCATACAAGGTGTCTGAGCTTTATGAAATGATGATGTTTGAATTATTGAAGAAGCAGCCTAAAGGTTCTGTACCATTGGCACTGGCAAAGGGAGGCCTCAATTTCCGGGTGCTTAGGAGGTACTTGGGAGTCGAAAAAGAAGCTCTTGATTATTTTACATGGAGAGGCACTTTCGATTCATCCCATGCTCAGGACGATCTGAAGGATTCCGGAATCAAATGCCCGGACTTCAAGGAAGGGATTGCCGCAATGGCGACTTTTTATCAGGAAAACAAACATAAGTCTCAATATCAGATCAACATAGTGTAAATCTCATTTTTTTGGCAGGTGAATGAACGTGCATTCAGTTGAAGAAGTTCGCAAGATGTCTGTTGTGGCACCAGCAACAGGAAAGGTTATTGCTGAAATTGAAGAGACGCCTGTCTATGAAGTTCCGTTTTTTTATCAGAAGGCGCGGGAAAGCTTTGGGAACTGGAGCGGCCTAGCGATTTCTGAACGGATCAGGTATTTAAAGAATCTGAAGCAGCTGATGGTTGATGAAATGGACCAGATTGCAAAAATCATATCAGATGATACAGGCAAGGTGTTGACCGAGTCAATTGTGGCCGATATTATGCCGACACTTGATGCGATCGACCATATTATCAGGCATGCTGAAAAAGTTCTCAGCAGGAAGAAAGTGAAAACACCCTTATTGCTAATCGGAAAAAAGTCATTTATTGAATATATGCCCCGTGGTGTTGTACTTGTAATTTCTCCCTGGAATTACCCTTTGCAGCTGGCAATGGTTCCGATGATCAGCGCACTCGCTGGAGGCAATTCGGTCATCCTAAAACCATCAGAAGTAACTCCGCTTGTTGGAAAATGCATCGAGGACTTGTTCCGTCGTTCAGGCTTTCCTGAAGGAACAGTTCAGGTCGCACATGGCGGCAAAGAGGTGGGTGCTGCTTTTACTGCGGGCAAACCAGATTATATCTTCTTTACAGGCTCGGTCCGTACGGGGAAAATCATCCAGCAGCAGGCTGCAAAGGATTTAATTCCTACAACTCTTGAGCTTGGCGGCAAGGATCCGATGATTGTATTTGATGATGCAAATCTCGACAGGGCTGTGAAAGCAGCTGCCTGGGGTGCTTTTACAAACAGCGGACAGGTTTGCATGAGTGCTGAGCGATTATATGTGCAAAAATCGATTTATGGCAAGTTCCTTGAAAAGTTGAAAAAAGAAGTCAATTCTCTTCAGCAGGGGACAGACCTGGATTCAGATATCGGGTCTATGACTTTTCCGGGCCAGAAAGAAGTGGTGAAAGCACAGTTGGATGAAGCGATTGAACGGGGAGCGAAATTGGAGACTGGTCTGAAGCCTTCTGATTGGAAGGGAGACATGTTCCTGCCGCTGACAGTCATTACTGAAGTGAAGCAAGATATGAAGATCATCCAGGAAGAATCTTTCGGTCCGTTGCTTCCGGTTGTTCCATTTGACACGGAAGAAGAAGCAATTGAATATGCCAATGGAACCGTGTTTGGCCTGAATGCGAGTGTCTGGACCAGGGATAAAGCTAAAGCTCGTCGTGTCGCATCCAGACTGGTGTCTGGAGCTGTCGTTATCAATGATGTAATCATTACTGTGGCAAACCATGGCCTTCCTTTTGGAGGAACCAAGGAAAGTGGCATTGGCAGATACCATTCGGAGGCCGGATTGAGAATCTTTTGTCATGAAAAAGCAATCATGGAAGACATGGGTTTCATGAAATCGGAAATTCAATGGTACCCTTATAAAGGCAAGTATCCATTGTTCCTGAAATTATTCCAAAGCTATTTTACCGAAAAAAGAGATTGGCTTAATTTTGCTAAAAACTATATTGCCCTTTTAAAACGCAACAAATAATTATCAGCCGTCCCGACTTCCGGGGCGGCTTCATTTATGTTTTTGAAGTCTGACATAGAAGAAGTGTGGTTAAACTTTTTCAAAAGTTAAATTTCCGTGTGTATTGGATTGTGAAATAAATTTAACAAATAACTGGGAAAATGATAATTCAAAGCACAATTTGGACAATATAAAACAAGTAGCAAGATGCGAAGGACTTTGAAAGCACGGATTTCTAAGTTGTCCTGTTAACACTTTGGGGAAAAAATAGCATTCATAAAGCATCAATAATATGACTAAAGGATGAAACATAACGTGGCGATAAAAAAGAAACTAACCAAACTAGAAGCGGTAATGTGGAGCATCGCACTTCCAGGGTTTGCCCAGCTGCTGACTGGAAAACTCATAAAGGGGATCTTCTTTGTCATTCTCGAGTTCCTTGTTAACGTGAATAGTAATTTTAATAAAGGAATAATGTACAGCTTCCTTGGGGAGACAGAAAAGGCCATGTATGTCCTCGACTACCAGTGGCTGATGTTTTACCCATGTTTATATATGTTCGCCATGTGGGATGCGTATAGGAGCGTTATGCCTGAAGACGAAAAAATAACCTTTTTGCCTTTTGTATTTTCTGCCTACTTCGTAACAGTAGGTTTGATGATATCACCGAAGGTTAAACTATTTGGTTTGTTTCCAGGACCTGTTTTCCTTCCAATGCTATTTGTGATTCCCGGAGTGATCACCGGATTTTTGATCAGGAGTTTATTACTTAAGTTTTATTACAACTAGAATTGATGGGTTCCCAATTACATATTAAAAGCATTACTTGCCTTGGGGAATCATCTTTCCTGGTTTGTAAACGGTCTGCCAGCTTGCCTAGCATGACCCATTTCCATTGACGGACCAGGGCTGCTGAATCTGCCCTCATTAAAATTTTAAAAGGTAAAATTCCTTATAAATCCTGATATAACAACAATATTCTTAATACTTCAGTCAAGTTTTGACTGAAGCTTTTTATTTTTTTCTAAAAAACCCCCATACCATAGTAAGCGTATACGTAACTTTGTAGTGATTAAAGCGGCCGCTCCACAAACTTATGAGGTGAATGACGAATGAAGAAACTTTCAAACCAAGAGATGAAAAAAATCGCCAAGAGTACATTGGCTTTGGTGCTTGCTGGAACATTTACATTTTCGCCAATTGCAATGGCAGAAGGAAACTATTCTGAGGTTGAGACTGTAGAACTGCAAAATGTCAGCCCGGAAGAGATTGAAGAAGCAAAAACACAGGTCGATGACCTTGAAGAGACAAATCCATCTTTGATTCCAGGTGACTTCTTCTATTTTGCCAAAATCGCATTGGAGAAAATAAGGCTCGCTTTTACACTTGATAATGCTAAAGAAGCAGAATTGCTTGCTACATACGCAGCAGAACGCCTTCAAGAAGCAAGTGCTTTATTCGCTGAGGGAAAAGAAGAAGAAGCCCTTAAAGTGATCGAAGCTGCTGTTGAATACATGGAATCTTCACAGGAAATTGTAGATGAGGAAGGTTCAAAGGAAGAAGATACTGACTCAGAAGAAGAAACCGGCACGGAAGAAGAAGTTAGCTCTGATGAAGAAACAGAATCTGAAGAATTAACTGAAGATGGCAATGAGCCTGCAGATGATGTAGTCGCGGAAGAGCCAAGTGACGAAGATGCAGAAGAAGTTTCAGAGGAAGAAGAAGTTGTAAACGAAGACCCTTTCGAAGAAATTGAAGGAATGCTCAGACAGAATATCGTAGCATTGAAAGCCGCCATGGAACACGTTGGCAATGACAATGCAAGAGCACAGCTTCAAAAGAACATTGACAAAACATACGCAAAGATGGCTAAGAAATTGGCTAAATTAGAAGGTAAATATGCAGAGAAGCCTGTTGAGGAAGAAGAAGATACCCAAACGGCTGAGCCAGTAGAATTAGAGCCGATAGTAGAGCCAGATCTTTTGCCTGCTGATGAAACACCTGCAGTTGAAGAGCCTGCTGATGAAACATTGCCTGTAAATGAGGACGCAAATGTAGTTCCAGTAGTATCGCCAAAGGCTGAAAAAGAAAAAGCTAAACAAGAGCGTAAAGCAGAAAAAGCTGCTGAAAAACAAGAGCGCAAGGAAGCTAAACAGCAAAAGAAAGCAGAAAAACAACAGGCAAAGCAGGAAAAGAAAGCAGAAAAGAAATCTAATCACCATGGAAATAAAGGCAATGGCAACGGAAAAGGCAACGATAAAAACTAATGCAAAATGAACAATAGACTCGAAAAGATAGCCATGATTGGCTATCTTTTCACTGCCTAACCACAAAAGCATAATTGACAGACTGTGATATAATGTGGGAAGAAAAGAGGTGAGGCTATTGCTAAGTTTATTGTTCATGGCAAAGAAAAAGCGCAGGCCGCTGGAAGAAACCGTAGAAAAGATCCACCAGGGGGATGTTGCTTTAAGAGAAGAATTAATTGATTCTTACAAGCCATTTATTGCAAAGACTGTTTCGTCTGTCTGCAAGAGATACATACATGAGTCGGACGATGAATTTAGCATTGGCCTCATCGCTTTTAATGAGGCAATCCAGAAATATTCATCTGAAAAAGGGAATTCATTATTAAGCTTTGCAGAAGTCATGATTAAGCGAAGGGTAATTGATTATATCCGCCAGCAGAGCCGGAATCAAAACCTGAGCTTCCATATATCGAATGACCCGACTGAGGAAGAACAACAGAGGTCGACGATTGAAGATGAGCTTTCTCTTGATGAGTTTAGAAAGAAAACTGAACAGGAACTCAGAAGAGAAGAAATCATTCAATTCCAGGGTATCCTGAAAGATTTCGACCTATCTTTCCAGGACTTGCTCGAGCAGTCGCCTAAACATGCAGATGCGCGTAAAAACGCCATGCTTGTTGCAAAATCAATGGTTGAAAACGAGGAGTTAAAGAATTTGCTTCTTGATAAAAAACGCTTGCCAATCAAGCAATTAGAAGACATGGTCAATGTCAGCAGAAAAACCATAGAGAGAAACAGAAAATATATTATTGCAATTGCACTTATTTTAATTGGGGATTATGTATATCTAAAGGATTATATTAAAGGGGTGTTAGAGACATGAGAAAAGGGGTTATCCTTGAAATCAATGATCTTTACCTAACATTGTTGACCCCCGAAGGCGAGTTTTTACGGGCCCGAAAGCTTCAACAAGATTATCAGGTAGGAGAAGAAATTCACTTTTTTCCAGAAACGCTAACAGTTAAAAAGAAAAGATTCAATCTATCGTTTTTAAATAGCTTTAAGACAAGAAGTATTGCGCTTGCAGCAGTATTCATGCTTGCGATGACTGCGCTTGTTCCTGCGTACCAAAACGGACAGGTTTACGCTTATATGTCCATTGATGTTAATCCAAGCATTGAACTGGCAGTAAATGATGATTTAAAGGTCCTTCGTATGAAAGGGTATAATCCTGAAGGGGAAGAAATCATAGCGGAGATAAAAGACTGGAAGAAGAAGGATGCAGCGACGGTGGCAGAAATGATCCTTGAGGAAATCGAGGAAGAGGGATTCTTCAAAGAAAAGAATGATGTTGTCATCGCAACGGTCCATAATAAAAAGGCAAAAGAATCTGTTGATCAAAAGTTAGAAAAAAAGATATCTGAAATTAAAAAATCAAAACAAGATGAAGACCTGAATTTCAAGGTTATGGAGGCCACAAGTGAAGACAGGGAGAAGGCCCAAAAGCAGGGTGTAACAACGGGTGTATACAAGGAAAAGCAAAAAGATATACCAAGGCCTGCAGTAAAGCCTGCTGACAAGCTTAAAAAAGCCAACCCAGAGCCTGGCAAGAAAAAACCTGCTGAAACTGTTGTTCCACAACCTGAAAAGAAGGTACCGCCAGGTCAGGATAAGAAGAATAATCCTGAAGTTCCGAAAGGGAAATCGAACAAAGAAAAACCGTCCGTACCTGAAAAAGGCAAAGGAAACAGCAATAAAGACAAAAACAATAATGGCCAGGGCAACAACAAACAGGCTAATAAGAGCAACAAGAAAAATAACGGTGTTGATCAGGACGGCAAGCAATATAAAAATGAAAAAAAGCCTGACACACAGCAGGGACCCAGCAGCAAGAACAGGGGACAAGCAGGAAAAAATAAAGACAATCCTGGCAAAAAATAGCCAATTTTAAAAAGTCCGGAATTCAATCCGGACTTTTTTCCATGCTCATATTCAATTGTTTGTGGAGATATTGGATATCCTAAACCATAGCCAAAATCTTTAATTTATTGTTTGTTTTGTCCTGAGAGCTGTGCCTGTGCCTGCTGCACCAGTCGTTTAGTGATCTCTCCGCCAACTGAACCGTTTGCTCTGGAAACCGTATCGGAACCGAGATTAACCCCGAATTCCTGAGCAATCTCATATTTAACCTGGTCCATGAATTGTTCAACGCCAGGAACAAGCAATTTATTTGAATTTCGAGCCATTTTTGTTTTCAACTCCTTTGATAGTTTACAGAGGTATTTTTCTCTGTAAAGTTAGTTTGAGCAAAGAATGTAAGTTCATGAATGGTAATCTTTTATCCTTTTGGTTTTTGTTTACCATATTAATTTTAAGTCTTTTTTGGTGATAGGCCAGGCTTTAGGGTAAAGTTGAACTTGAAGGAATGGAGAATGGGACTTTCAATCGCAAGAAAGTACTTTATTAATCAGATGATATTCTTTATCATAGGTATGTATATGAATGAGGGCTGAAAGGATAGCAATTATGTGGATTAATATTAGAAGAAGGTTAGACAAATTATCACCTGCGCAAATTATTGTTGCGTATTATTTGATAGCGGTAGTTGTCTCGATGAGCTTATTAAGTTTGCCTGTTGCCATACAGCCCGGGGCAAAGTGGTCATTCATGGATGCATTATTCACAGCTGCCAGTGCCGTCAGTGTGACTGGATTATCAGTTATTACGGTACGTGATACCTTTACGGTGCCGGGAATCTTTATTCTTATGTTTGTCCTGCAGTTCGGCGGAATTGGTGTTATGGCGCTTGGCACTTTCTTCTGGTTGATCATAAGGAAGAAAATAGGCCTGAAGGAACGCAGATTGATTATGATGGACCAGAACCAGACTTCCATGTCAGGACTCGTGAAACTGCTGAAAGAAATTCTTTTGATCATTGTCATTATTGAAATTATTGGTGCGCTTCTATTAGGTTTATATTTCTTGAAATACTTTCCGACATGGCAAGAAGCTTTTCTCCATGGCTTGTTTGCATCTGTAAGTGCCACTACAAATGGAGGGTTTGATATTACTGGGGCCTCACTGATTCCATATGCTCAGGATTATTTTGTGGTTACAATCAATATGCTATTGATTACTCTTGGTGCAATTGGTTTCCCGGTGCTGGTTGAATTGAAAAGTTTCCTTTTCAGAAACAAAAAAAACGGGCCGTTCCGATTCTCACTATTCCTTAAGATTACAACTCTTACGTTCCTCGGCCTTCTAATTTTTGGAACAGTTGCAATCTGGGGTTTGGAATATAATCATTTCCTATCCGATAAATCTTTGCTGGATTCATTCTTTTATGCGTTTTTCCAGTCTACCACAACCAGAAGCGGTGGATTGGCGACAATGGATGTTAATGATTTTACAGACCCTACATTGTTTTTGATGGCAGCTTTGATGTTCATCGGGGCATCACCAAGCTCGGTCGGCGGTGGGATCCGAACAACAACTTTCGCGCTAAACCTCTTATTCCTTTACCATTTTGCGCGAGGAAGGCGAGCAATTAAAATATTTAACAGAGAATTGCACCAGGATGATATTATCAAGTCTTTGGTTGTTTCCATTATGGCTGTTCTTATATGTTTCTTTGCGGTCCTTATCTTGATGGTGACAGAGAATCAATCCTTGTTGGCCATTATTTTTGAAGTTGCATCTGCTTTCGGAACAACAGGCCTATCCATGGGCATCACGCCAGAGCTTTCAAATATCGGAAAAATGGTTCTGATCATCTTGATGTTCATCGGAAGAGTTGGAGTCATATCCTTCTTGTTGATCATTGGCGGAAAAACAGAGAAAGAAAGCGTTCATTATCCAAAAGAGCGTGTGATAATAGGGTAATGATTTATATCAAAAAATCCGGGATATCCCGGATTTTTTTTGTTCACTTTCAAGAGCTTTATTAATCTTGGCCTTTGCTTACGTCCTTTGTAGGGTGCATGAATGGATAGCCCTGCGGTTTTCTTTTTTCCTCAAGAAGCTCTCTGTTTTCTGCTGTATTCCAACCGATATCGTTGGTCGGATGGACCCATTCATCGCCAGCCATGACAGCGGGATCCGTCTCGTCAGTCCAATTCTCGAGCGGGGAGTTTTCTGATGCGTATAGACTGTCCCCGATGATGACTCCATGCTCATTTTTGAACGGAGCCTTCATATCGATTCCAGTATCCTTGAAGCTTGGAGCATTAATTTGATGAGGCAAGGTTTCTTCGATATCCAATGGTTTCAGGTCCCGGTCTTTTTCATCCATTTAAGCTCCTCCTTTTTAAGCTTATTTTTTGTTTCATTCCGGTTTTTATCAGAAAATCACTATTGTAAATTTAGGTAATCAATTCAGTACATAGCTAATCGTGTATTGAAAAAAATAGAAGTATGGAGGTGGTTAAAATGGCTAAGAGGAAGGCAGAAAGAAATGCTTTGGCTAAATATACAAATACACCTAAGAAAAATCTTCAGGAAAGCGAATTTTCTGCAGAGTTTGCCCATGGAGAAGATCCGGGCAAATTCGCGAACAGAAATTCAAAGCAAGGCAGGAAAGGAAGATCATGATGAAAAAGCATGAAGGACGGCACCAAAAGCCGCTGAACGTCGAATTTGGCATGGAGTTTGGCGATATAAATGCAGGAAAACTTTATGAACTCCCTTTTAATAGCAAAAAGTCGAAAATGAAAGCAGATAAAGATTGTAAATGAACATAAGTAAAAAGCCGGCTGTGTTAAGCCGGCTTTACATCTTTCATCTTAAAAGTGAAGAATTGAGGATGCTCCATTTTAGAATCAAAATAAACAAGCATGTATGAAGAAGAATGCTCAATTTCGCCATCTTCAATAAATGTCTCGAGATCAATGTTAATATTCTCAAGCAGTGTATGCTTATATAAATCTTTTTCACTAATGTTCAATTCGGAGTACTGATGGCCAAGGGCTTCAGGTTTATGGATGATGCCGCGGTACAATTCGGAACGCTCTTGTTTGTCCAGACTTAGTTCCCACCATGGCTTTCTTGGTTTGTATTTCATGCTGGCAAGATAATCATACTTCATCAGGCTTTCAATTGCTTCAAGATTATCTACACCTTTTTCCTGAAGAAAGCTAAACAGCCTTTTGAACAAGTCTTCGAGCTGATGGCCAATCCGGGACCAGCCTTTTGTCTCCCAATAAGAACCGAAATCCTGGAAGAAGTCAAATGGCGATGGGAATACCTTTGTAACAAGATATTCAATGGTACGATCCATCCGGTGGTCATTCCAATATTTCTCAAGTACATCTTCAACCTGCTTAATCCTGATGATGTCATTGAAATTAAGGACATTATTCCCAAGGATTTCATACGGTGAATGATCCATATACACGTAATCATGTTGTTCAGCTCTCAGTCTCAAACCCGTCCCTCTAAGCATCTTCAGGAAGCCAAGCTGCAATTCTTCAGGACGCATGGCAAACACATCATTGAACGTTTTTTTGAACGACTGATAATCTTCTTCCGGCAGGCCAGCGATTAAATCAAGATGCTGATCAATTTTTCCGCCATCCTTGACCATAGTTACGGTACGCTTCAGCTTATCGAAATTCTGTTTCCTCATGACCAGTTCGTTTGTGTAATCATTAGTCGACTGGACTCCGATTTCGAAGCGGAACAACCCGGCAGGCGCCTCCTGGTTCAGGAATTCAATGACCTCAGGGCGCATGATATCAGCAGTGATCTCAAATTGGAACACCGTCCCAGGCAAGTGCTCATCAATCAGGAAACGGAACATTTCCATTGCGTAGCTGCGGCTGATATTGAACGTTCTGTCGACGAATTTGATTGTCTTTGCTCCGTTTGACATTAAGTAACGGATATCCTCCTTGACCTTCTCCCGGTCGAAGTACCGGACCCCAACTTCAATCGAGGAAAGGCAAAACTGGCAGCTGAACGGGCAGCCGCGGCTTGTTTCCAAATAAGTGACCCTTTTAGCTAGATGGGGAAGGTCAGCTTCAAAACGATATGGAGACGGAAGTTCTTTCAAATCCAGCTTATTGCGCTGGGGATTCATTTGGATGATGTCGTTTTTTCGGTAAGCTATGCCAGGTACTTCGGAAAAATCCGTTCCTGAAGCTAGTGCAGAAAGGAGCTGCTTGAATGTCTGCTCACCTTCACCGATGACGATGAAATCAAACTCCGGCACTTCCTTCATCCATTCCTGGACGTCGTAAGTAACCTCTGGTCCCCCTGCAATGATTTTTATTTCAGGATTGATTTTCTTAATCATCTTGATGACTTTAATGGTTTCTTCAATATTCCAAATGTAGCAGCTGAACCCAATAACATCTGGCTGCTTTTGAACCAAATCCGAGACAATATTTATTGCAGGGTCTTTGATTGTATATTCAACAAGCGTCACGTCAAACTCCGGCTGAGCATATGCCTTAAGGTATCTTATTGCAAGGTTTGTGTGTATATATTTCGCGTTAAGCGTTGTTAAAACTATTTTCATTGAAATAATCTCCTTTGTAAAAATCCAGCAGCAAATCAACTTTAAATTATATCTCAGTTTGGACAAAAAAGACAGGTGGAATGCAGTTGAAGATAAAGGAAAAGAGCCATTCTTGAAGAATGGCTCTTTCTATTCTTGATATTTCGGAATGTCTAATTACTCAACATCTTCCTTCTATAGAACCTCAGGATGGCTGTGAACCGGGTTTTGAGCCGGTTGATTCTTGAAGTTTTGAATTCGATCAGCGGCTGTGCGATTGCTGCAGCGTACTTGCTGGACAACAGGAAGGTCAGCAGGAGTGCGATGACAGCCAGCAAAAGGATACGTTCAGGACTATGGAAGAAGTTCTGAACTTCGCTTTCGCGGAAGGTTCGTACAAAAAATCCGTGCAGCAAGTAGACATAAAGCGTATTCTTCCCAAGGTTTGTAAAGAAATATTGTTTCTTTGGAACGATGGTCAAGAAGCTGAACACCATTAGCAGACTTAATAGATAGAAGCCTAATCGTGTTAGCATGCTTGATATTGAAGCTGCTTCCATTATTGAATAAGGTTTTGAACCAAGGAGCCATTTATAATCTATTTCCGGGTTGAACAAGAATCCTAAAAACACTACAGTGAAGACCGCCAATGCTCCAATTTTGAAGGCGGGCCTCGTCAATGTTTTTATATGGTCCTTCGTTAAATGGTACCCAAGCAGGAACAATGGAAAGAAGACAAAAGTCCTCGAAAGGCTCAGATAGTTGGAAATCCAGTCTACATATCCGACACCCAATCCCAATCCAAAAGCAATCAACAGTCCAACTGGTGCCTTAAGTTTTGAAAAACCAATCAGCATAATGTTCCAACAGAATAAGCTGATCAAAAACCATAGAGACCAATGAGGGTTCAATGGATCCATCGTAAAAGTAGACTTGCTGTAAAGGAAATAATAAAAAATAGAATAGATAAGCTGAAAAATAAAATATGGCAATATTAACTTTTTGGCTATTTTCATTACATAGCCTTTTTTATTGAAGCCTCTTGCAAAAAATCCCGAAACAAGAATGAAGGCCGGCATATGGAATGTATAAATGACTTTATAAATATTGTAAATCATTTCATTGTCTTCAATGAACGAGCGCAAAAGATGGCCAAATACGACGAAAAAAATCAAGATGAACTTGGCATTGTCAAAGTAGTAATCTCGCTGTTGTTTCATATTTCCTCCCTTAATTAGAGACCCCCAAAATACTAACCCTTATTTACCCCTGATAGGATAAAAACAAACTAGGCTATTTGCTCAAAATTAAGGAACAAGCTCCTAAATCAGGAAAAATTATTTCTGTACTATTACAATTTTATTTCTGTTATATAAAAGATTTTTCATTATAACATACGGATTAAGTCTAATATTTTTGGGTGTGTTTCAAAAAAAGTTCAAATGTTTGATATATGTCACAGCTTAATGAATGTAAAGTCTATAAAATTATTAGTGGGGAATGTTTTAAAGTCAATTACCTTTTATAACCAAATTGGGGAGGGAGATTATGTCTATCTTACCGAAAAAGAATGAATTAGGTTTTTATGAGATACGGCTAGAGTCGATTGGAGGGCTTGGTGCAAACCTTGCTGGAAAGATGCTTGCGGAAGCAGGTGTTTTGGGCCTTGGATTAAACGGTTCCAACTTTTCTTCATATGGATCGGAGAAAAAAGGATCGCCGGTGAAAAGCTTTATCCGTTTCTGTGAACCTGATACTGAGATCAGGGTTCATAGTCCAATAGAAGAGCCGCATGTTGTTGGTGTATTCCATGAGGCACTTTATAAAATGGTCGATGTAGTCAGCGGTTTGCGCCCAGACGGGATTCTGCTGGTGAATTCAACGAGAGACTTTGACGATATCAAAAAAGATCTTCATCTAGAGCATGGAACACTTGCAATTGTTGATGCACTTTCAATCGCAGTGGAAGAAAAAACGAAAGTAAATACAGCGATGCTAGGAGCATTGTACCGCATCATTGACTTCCTTGATCCCGAAGCGATGAAAAATGTCATCCGCAAAACTTTTGAAAAGAAATATCCTCATTTAGTCGAGCCGAATATCAGAACGTTCGAGAGAGGCTACAATGACGTTCATTTTAAAACATACGCACCTGAAGAAGGTGCAAAGGGCAAAGAATTCAAACGTCCAATGCCGCTTCTTGGTTATGAAACACAAGAAATCGGCGGTGTGATTACAGCGCAGGCAAACAGCGTCCTCAAGGATTTAAGCGGTTCCAGACAGGGATTCCTGCCCCAATTCAATCAGCAGGAATGCATCAACTGCGCTGCATGTGATACTGCATGTCCTGATTATTGCTTTGTTTGGGAAGAGGGAGAAGACAAACGAGGCAGAAAGCAAATGTTCCTAAAGGGAATCGATTATCAATATTGCAAAGGCTGCCTGAAGTGTGTAGAAGCATGTCCTACTACTGCATTAAGTGAGCTGAGGGAAATGATCGGCTATGCTGAGGAGAATCAAGTTAAACATAACTATCCTTATGTGACTGGAGGGGTTTCTTAATGTCTGTTCTTGAAGAAAATGTGAAGGCAATGAGTACAGCAGAGCAGGTGACAACCTTTGAATCAGGAAATGAAATGGCGGCGATGGCTGCAGCTCAAATTAATTATCATATTATGGGCTATTTCCCGATTACCCCTTCTACAGAAGTTGCACAGTATCTGGATATGATGAAATCCAGGGGAGAGCATGATATCAAATTGATTCCTGCGGATGGAGAACATGGTTCTGCAGGAATCTGTTATGGAGCAGCAGCAACCGGAGCCCGCGTGTTCAACGCAACAAGCGCTAACGGGTTGATGTATATGCTTGAGCAGCTCCCGGTCCAATCCGGTACACGTTATCCAATGGTCTTAAACCTGGTAACTCGTTCAATCAGCGGTCCGCTTGATATCCGCGGTGATCATTCAGATTTGTATTTTGCGTTAAATACAGGATGGGTTATTCTGACCGCCAGGACACCACAGGCTGTCTACGATATGAACATAATGGCACTGAAAATCGCAGAACACTCAGATGTGCGACTGCCTGTAATGGTAGCTTATGATGGCTTCTTTACATCTCACCAAAAACGCAAAGTGAACTATTTCAAGGATAGGGCTGTTGTACAGAGATTTGTTGGCGAAGCACCGACGGAATATAATTTTGCCAGAGATCCTAAGAAGCCGTTGACAATCGGAGCGCACATGAATGGCGACGACTTGACCAACAACCACTTCCAGCAGTCAGAAGCAATGTACAGAGCGAAGGATGTTTATAAAGAAGTAGCAGCAGAATATGCAAAACTATCAGGAAGAAACTATGATATCCTTGACCTTTATCAAATGGAAGATGCTGACGTAGCACTGTTCCTATTGAACTCAGCAGCAGAGTCTGCAAAGGATGTTGTAGACAGACTTCGTGAGAAGGGAATCAAAGCCGGCGTTATCAGTCCAAATATCATCCGGCCGTTCCCTGCACAAGAAATCAGGGAAGCACTGAAGAATGTCAAATCACTTCTTGTTGGTGAGCGAGCAGACTCCTACGGTGGACATGGGCCTAACCTAACGCACGAAATTAAGTCCGCGCTTCAGGAAGACAGGGAAAATACGACAATCGTCCAGAGCAGGGTGTTTGGACTTGGCGGCAAGGACTTCTATGCAGATGATGCTGAAGCATTTTTCGGTATGGCAATTGACGCTATGGAAAAAGGATACGCAGAAAAGCCGTTCGACTACTACGGACATGTTGCTGGCGATCCTGAAAAAGCATTGAAGCAAGTCATTGAACCGCAGCATGGCGATGTCTATAATTCAGGACTGATCCAGGTAACAAGAGATGAAGAAAAGAATAAATTGAATGTCAAAATTCCGCCTTTAAGAGCCTTGACTACAAAGCCGAAGCGAATTGCGTCAGGTCATGGCGCATGTCCAGGCTGCGGCATCTTCGGCGGACTGGAGCTATTCTTTAAAGGGATTGAAGGAGACCTCGTCATACTATTCCAAACGGGCTGTGCTTATGTAGTCACAACTGCGTATCCTCACACATCCCATAAGCAGACGACAATCCATAACCTGTTCCAGAATGGGGCGGCAACGTTATCAGGTACTCTCGAAGCATTCCTTGAACTGAAGCGACGCGGTGAAATCGAAGTGTCAGCAGATGCGACCTTCGTTATGGTTACCGGAGATGGCGGTATGGACATTGGCATGGGTTCGGCTATCGGTACGGCACTTCGCGGACACAAACTGATCATGCTCGAATACGATAACGAGGGTTATATGAACACCGGGTCCCAGCTTTCCTATTCCACTCCTTTCGGCCATATGACGAGCACATCAAACGTCGGAAAGGCACAAAAGGGTAAAGCGTTCCATCATAAGGATACAGCCCAGATCATGGCATCTACCAATATTCCTTATGTATTCACTGGAACGGAAGCCTTCCCGCAGGACCTAGTGAAAAAGGCCGCAAAGGCTCAGTGGTATGCGCAAAATGTAGGTACTGTTTACGGTAAACTTTTGATAACATGCCCGCTCAACTGGAAATCTGAGGATCGCTTTGGCCAGACAATTGTCGAAGCAGCTGTGAACTCGAACTTCTTCCCGTTATACGAAGTGGAACAAGGTATCACAAATATAACTTATGATCCTGAAGCGAAAAATAAGAAGATCCCATTAGCAGATTGGCTGAAATATATGGGAAAAACCAAGCATTTATTAAAAGAAGAAAATAAAGATATGCTTGTAGAATTTGAAGAAGAAGTCGAAAAAAGATGGCAGCGTCTTAAAGCAAAACATGAGAACGAGTATCTATAAGACTAAGAGAAGCCAGAGCCCTGGCTTCTCTTTTTGGTTTTATAAATACTAAACTATTGGAATAAGCTCCATTTGGAAAAGAAAGCAGGATATCAAGGAAATAATCGCAATTTTAAAGGGATTTTTACCATCTATGTAGAAATTACTAGAAAAATGGGAATCCGACAAGGAGGCTTTCTGGTGAGTAGTGCTAACAAGGCAGATGAGATAAAGGCACTGAAGGAAAAAATAGCCGCTTTAGAACAAGAAAATTCCTCATTAAAAGAGAGGATCAATAGCGATCAGAGAAAAGCATCCGACTCTTTTGTACATATGGCCTCTGCAGAAGGCCAGGCAACAAATTTCGCTGATAAATTCAGTACGGACGAGGGTTTGCTAAAAAGCTTTTTCCTGGATACTTTGGATGGAATTGTGTTCTGGGGTAAATGCGGGCAAATCATTGCAGCTAATGAAGCAACCTGCAAGATTTTCGGGCTCACTCAGGATGAATTGTTAAAGCATAAAATATCGGACTTTATCTATAAAAAGGACGAGAAATATAGAGAGATGAAACAAACGATCAATGAAAAAGGCGCATTGCGTGAGGAAACGTTCTTTCTGCTGCCGAATGGGGAGAAAAGGCTGCTCGAATTCACTGTAAAGCTCAATGCTGGCGATGGTTTTCACATGACCATTGTCCGCGATGCAAGTGAGCGCTATCATATGGAGCAGCAGCTCCGGAAAAGTGAAGAGCGCTTCAGGAGAATTTTTGAAGGATCAATTGAGGGTATGATTCTTTGGGATGAGAATTGTAAGCACTATGAGATCAATCCTTCAGGAAGGGCTAAACTCGAATTGAAGCCGGAAGACCTGAAAGAGGAGAACTTCCGGAAGCTGTTCATGAATCTAGGACTCTCGGAAGAATTGATCGATGAAAAAATTCAGTCATTGCTCCGGAAAGGGAGACTTGACGGCAGGATTACCATTCCGTATGCAAATGGCCGGATGAAGCATTTTGAATACAGTATTAAACGTCATTTGGTCGACAATTTGAATCTCATTGTTTTTAGGAACATCACTGAAAAAATAGAGATGGAAGCCCAGTTGCATAAATCAGATACACTCAATATGCTAGGGGAACTGGCAGCAGGCATTGCACATGAAATCCGCAATCCAATGACCGCTCTAAAAGGGTTCATCCAGCTGCTTGAGAGCAGCTCGGGTGATGCTTATTCGCTATATTTCCAGGTAATCAAGACCGAACTGCAGAGGATTGATTCGATCATCAATGAGTTCCTGGTTTTGGCCAAACCGCAATCAATTAAATTCGAATATACCAATATTTCAAGGATCATGGATGAGACTGCGGCCCTTCTGACCGCACAGGCGGTACTCCATGATGTGCAAATCAAAACCATTTATGACGATGATTTGCCAGAACTCATGTGTGAACCTAATCAATTAAAAAAGGTCTTTATCAATATCATAAAAAACGCAATAGAAGTCATGGCAAAAGGGGGCTTTGTGACTGTTACTGTCAGTCAGGCTCCAGGGAACAGAATACATATTTGCATCAAGGATGAAGGCGAAGGAATCCCTGCGGATCAGATCAAAAAGCTTGGTGAACCTTTTTACACCACAAAGGAAAGAGGAACAGGGCTCGGCCTGATGGTGAGTTTCAAAATTATTGAAGAACACGGGGGTACTATCGAAATAGAGAGCGAAGTGGGGCACGGAACGATCTTTCATATTTATTTGCCAATAACCAAGGAAGCGTCTGATTGAAATAAATCAGGCGTTTTTCTGTGGGGGGAAATGGTGCCATAGAAATAAAACATCCATGAAAAATAAAAAAATTTCCAAATCCCCTTTAAATTTTGCGGAGAATGCCTTATATTAGATATATACCTAATTAGATAAATATTAAATTAAATGGAGTGTTTTTATGCAATTAGACAAAATTGTCGCTTTCCATAAAGCGATGGGAGACCCGACAAGGATCAGGATTGTGGCATTACTTGCAAATGGGCCGCTTCATGGCCAGGCGATTGCAGGAAAACTGGGCCTTACTCCGCCGACAATCACACATCATATCAAGAAATTGCGGGATATAAATGTCATTGTTGAGCGCAGAGATAAAAATACAATTTATTTTCACCTGAATGAATCAGTAATCAAGCAACAGGCAAGGACGCTAGGCAGGTTAATCGAGAAAAAAGAAGGGAAGGTGGAAGAGATGATTGAACAAAATATCGAAAGGCAAAAGGTGCTCGAGAATTTCTTGACGAAAGACGGTAAATTAAAAAATATTCCGGCACAACGGAAGAAGAAGCTGATGGTATTTGAATACATGGTCCGAGGTTTGAAAGCCGGAAAAAAATATCCGGAAAAGGAATTGAACGAATATATTACAAAGTTCCATGAGGATTATGCGACAATCAGAAGAGAATTCATCATCAATCATTACATGTATCGTGAAAATGGGATTTATGAATTGAACCCTGAAGAAATGTGGGCAAAACCTGAGTAATTTCCCTCAAGAACAGTATGAAAACCGCCCTAGGCATAGACCTTGGGCGGTTTTTTACAGTGTTAAGAAATTAAATAATTGTGAATAACTATTGGGTCTTCCTAATCCAGCTTCAGCGCCTAGCATCTCGAGACGCTTGTCTAGTGTCGCCTCCTAGAAACTCCGAAACTTCAACTCCGCCGGCATAAGCAAAAGCGCTTCTTTGTCGGAGTCTCCAGTTCTGCGTTTCTGGGCAGTCGGCTATACTTTTCGATTTCGGTCCTGCCAATGAAGTCAAAGAACGACTTCACCGGTCGGCCCTCCAGCGCTTTTCGGTGCTGACCAAGGCGCTTGCACTTTTTGTTTTAATACAGTTCTGGCCTGCGGTCCGTAAAGATAGGAATCCTGCTCCTTGCTTCCTTAACCTCGTCTAGATCGATTTCCGTCAGGAGGATTTCCTCTCCTTCTCCACCTTCAGCGATCACTTCACCCCATGGGTTAATGACCATTGAATGGCCGGCGAAAGTATTATTAGGGTCTGAACCAGCACGGTTGCATGCTACTATAAAGCATTGGTTTTCGATCGCACGGGCGATGAGCAATGCCCGCCAGTGTTCCAACCGCTGGATTGGCCATTCAGCGACAACAAACATCGCTTCGACATCATGGAGTGCATGAGCACGAACCCATTCCGGGAACCGAATATCATAGCAAATCAGGCCGGCAAACTTGTGGCCATCCAAGGAAAACAACCCTTTTTCCTTGCCGGCAGCCAGATACAAATGCTCATCCATTAGCTTGAATAAGTGAAGCTTGCTGTAGGTTCCTGCCTGCTCTCCATTTTTATCAAAAACAAGCAATGTATTTTCAATGCCTGCTTCTGTTTTATTGGCAACAGACCCGCCTATGAAATGGGAGCTGTATTCCATAGCAGCATCCTTGAAAAACACTTTGGCTGCTTGTGCTCCTTCTTCTGCAGTGGTTTTTAGATTATCCAGATCATACCCAGTAGTCCAGAGCTCCGGAAGGACTATGATATCAGGATTTTGACCGTTTGCCTGTGCAATCAGTTTAGAAGCGTTTTTGTAATTCTGTGCAGGATCCCCAAAGGCAATATCCATTTGCAGGCATGCTATTTTAAATTTCATCATTCATCACCGCCATACTTTCTGAAAATTATATCTTTACAAGTTACTCTTTACGTTATATCATTTGTGACTAGAATTTCAATTAAAATTTTGAAATAATAATATATTTCCTAAGCAGGTGAGAAAATGGAATTTCCACAATCAGATTTACTGAAAAGCCTGCCCAAGCAGTTTTTTGCTTCACTGGTGCAAAAGGTGGGCGCTTATACAGAAAAAGGGGCAGACATAATAAACCTGGGGCAGGGGAATCCTGACCAGCCGACTCCACAGCACATTGTTGAGAGATTAAAGCAAGCTGCGGATAATCCGGTTAATCATAAGTATTCGCCTTTCAGAGGATTGCGCTCCTTAAAAGAAGCTGCAGCAGCATTTTACAAAAGGGAATACGGGGTCGATCTTAACCCGGAAGAGGAAATTGCCATCCTATTTGGAGGTAAGGCCGGCCTGGTAGAAATACCTCAATGCCTGTTGAATCCTGGAGACACGGTTCTCGTTCCTGACCCCGGCTATCCTGACTATTGGTCTGGTGTCGAGCTGGCAAAGGCAAGGATGGTGACGATGCCACTCCGGGAAGAGAATGACTTTTTGCCTGACTATGCTGAATTAAGTGAAGACGAATTGGATAAAGCAAAGCTGATGTTCCTCAACTACCCAAATAATCCGACGGGTGCAGTGGCCGATAAGAAATTTTTTGATCAAACCATCGAGATGGCACGAAAAAATGAAATTTGTGTAGTTCACGATTTTGCCTATGGAGGAATTGGCTTTGACGGGAACCGCCCGCAAAGTTTTTTACAGTCCGAGGGCGCGAGGGAAGTAGGCATTGAGATTTATACTCTGTCAAAAACATATAATATGGCTGGCTGGCGTGTTGGCTTTGCGGCAGGGAATAAAAGTGTAATTGCTGCGATCAACTTGCTGCAGGACCATATGTATGTCAGCTTGTTTGGTGCTGTCCAGGAGGCAGCGGCAGAAGCTTTGATGGGACCGCAGGCATGTGTGGCTGAGCTAAATGATTTATATGAATCTAGGAGAAATGTACTCATTGACGGCCTTAGGAATATTGGCTGGCAGGTGACTGCTCCAAAAGGCTCGTTTTTTGCCTGGCTGAAGGTCCCTGAACCATTCACTTCGGTCGAATTCGCGGATTACTTGCTGGAAAAAGCACATATAGCAGTTGCGCCAGGTGTAGGGTTCGGTGAACATGGAGAAGGGTTTGTGAGGGTTGGCTTGCTGACTTCGGAAGAAAGATTGCGTGAAGCAGTCGGCAGAATTGAAAGCTTGGAAATATTCAAAAAAAATAGTTGACATTGAATTGCGAACCTGACATAATCCTAATTAACAAATTTACTTTAACCAATTAAATAACTTGATTAAATTATTTTCTTATCAAGAGCAGGCGGAGGGACGAGCCCGATGAAGCCCGGCAACCGATCCAGCATTTAGCTGGGCACGGTGCTAATTCTTGCAGCGAAAGCTGAAAGATGAGAAGAGTTTAGTGTATTTTCTAACCTCTTCTTTGTGAAGAGGTTTTTTTATGCCCAAATTACAACTGAATTCAATAAGTACTGAAGGGATTGATCTTCATGAGTGAAATTACAGCGACATATATAGTCCATGACGCCAAACATAACCCCGAAAAGAAAGCAGAGGGAATCGCGCTTGGCTTAACAGTGGGTTCATGGACTGACTTGCCGGAACTGGATCAAAAACAATTAAAAAAGCATAAGGGGAGAGTGGTTTCTGTTGAAGGTTCAAGCCTGGACCACAATTCAGAAACTGTGGCAACAATCAAAATCGCTTATCCAGCCCTGAACTTTTCACCTGACCTGCCAGCCATTCTTACAACAGTTTTTGGAAAACTTTCGCTTGATGGCAAGGTAAAACTTATCGACCTTGAATTTGGAGAAGAATTAAAGAAAGACTTTCCTGGTCCGCGCTTTGGGATTGAAGGAATCAGGAACAAGCTTGGCGTCCACGACCGCCCATTGCTCATGAGTATCTTCAAAGGTGTCATCGGACGTGATATGGATTTTCTGCTAAAACAGCTTAAAGAACAAAGCCTTGGAGGAGTTGACCTGATCAAGGACGACGAAATCCTGTTTGAAAATGAGCTTACACCTTTTGAAAATAGGATCGCTCTTGGTAAAGAGGTCCTCGAAGAAGTCTATGAATCTACTGGGCACCGAACTCTATATGCTGCCAATCTTACAGGAAGAACCTTACAGTTGAAGGACAAAGCAAGAAAAGCGGCTGAACTGGGAGCCGATGCACTGTTGTTCAATGTATTTGCCTATGGCTTGGATGTTTTACAAGAACTAAGGGAAGATGATGAAATTGGCATCCCGATCATGGCTCACCCTGCAGTAAGCGGTGCGTTGACATCGGCTGATGAATATGGTTTTTCACATTCTTTGCTTCTGGGAAAATTACTCCGCTATGCCGGGGCTGACTTCTCACTGTTCCCGTCACCTTATGGAAGTGTAGCGCTCGAAAAGCAGCAGGCGTTATCAATAGCCGAGGCACTGACTGCTGAGGATCAATTCAAAAGGACATTCCCGGTACCATCAGCAGGCATACATCCTGGAATGGTACCGCTGCTTATAAAAGATTTCGGTGTGGACTCAATCATAAATGCTGGTGGAGGCGTCCATGGACATCCTGGTGGAGCACAGGGCGGCGGCAAGGCATTCAGACAGGCAATTGATACCGTTCTTCAAGGAAAAACACTTGAAGAAGGCGCCCTTGAGCATGATGAGTTGAAAACGGCTATTGCTCTTTGGGGGTCGTCAGAGGCGGTGGCGAAGTGAGACAGCCGGTAATTTTTTGTGACTTTGACGGGACAGTAACCGAAAAGGACAATATCATAGCGATCATGAAAGAATTCGGTTCTGACGGCTGGGATGAAATAAAAGAAGCAGTGCTTGACCGCAGTATTTCAATCCGGGAAGGAGTAGGGAAAATGTTTTCCCTGCTGCCGGTCTCCAAGAAGGAAGAAATTATTCAATTTGCTGTACAGAATGCCAGGATCCGCCCGGGTTTTCAGGAGTTTCTTGATTTTGCCCGTGAGGAAGGGATTCCTGTTTACATCGTCAGCGGCGGTATAGACTTTTTTCTCGAACCCATCATTGAACCATTCGGACCGATAACAGGCATTTACTGCAACGGTTCAGATTTTACCGGAGAAACGATAAAAATTGAATGGCCAAACAGCTGTGATGATCAGTGTTCAAATGATTGCGGCTGCTGCAAACCATCAATCATGAGAAGGATAGATCAAAGAGATGCTTATAAAATCGTCATCGGGGACTCCGTAACAGATTTGGAAGCTGCCAAGCAAGCAGACTTTGTACTGGCTAGAGATTACTTGAAGGATAAATGCGAAGAGTGGGCAATTGCACATAGACCATTTGAAACGTTTTATGACTGTATAGAAGCACTTAAAACTGAGACAGGGGTGAGAGGATGAGCATTTTAGAGTGTAAGTGGGAAGAACTGGCGGATGTAAAGGCCGAACTGGCAGAGCGTGATTGGTTTATGGGAACGAGCGGCAACCTGGCGATTAAAGTGAATGACGACCCGGTGCAATTCCTTGTAACAGCAAGCGGGAAAGATAAGCGGAAAAGAACGGACGAAGACTTTTTGCTCGTAGACCAATTCGGCCGGCCAGTTGAAGAAACACATCTTAAGCCGTCTGCTGAAACGCTCCTCCACGTCGAGGTATACAAAAAAACAAACGCCGGCTGCAGCCTGCATGTCCATACCATTGACAATAATGTCATCTCAGAAGTCTATGGAGACAGGGGCGAAGTACAGTTTCAGGGACAGGAATTAATTAAGGCTTTTAATATTTGGGAGGAGGATGCTGTCCTCAAGATTCCCATAATTCCGAATTATGCGCATATACCAACGTTGGCTAAAGCATTCTCAGAGCATGTAAAAGGAGATACAGGCGCGGTCTTAATCCGTAATCATGGAATCACTGTCTGGGGGAGAAACGCTTTTGAAGCAAAGAAGATTCTTGAGGCTACTGAGTTTTTATTCCGCTACCAGTTAAGGCTCCTTGAACATAAACCATTCCAGTTGTTCAAGGTGGTTTAACTCAGGACTTTTTAAACAGATTTCATAAGTAGATTAAACATTAAGATAAAAGGGAGAGATTCACATGGCATTTATCGTAAAGCAAAACACACAGGAAAGAATCGTTGAAGAGCAGCAGGTAGAAGCATTCCTGAACGCACAGGAAGTTATCTATGAAAAGTGGGATATCAATAAGCTGCCATCAAATCTTCAGGAAAAGTTCCTGTTGACTGACGAGGAAAAACAGCAAATACTCGACGTATTCAAAGCTGAGATTGAGGACATTTCAGAACGCAGAGGCTACAAGGCACAGGACGTCATTTCATTGTCGGACAATACACCGAATCTTGACCAGCTGCTTGCTAATTTTAAGCAGGAACACCATCACACAGATGATGAAGTAAGATTCATCGTAAGTGGTCATGGAGTGTTTGTCATCCAGGGCAATGACGGAGAATTTTTTGAAGTGTTCCTGAATCCTGGAGACTTAATCTCAGTCCCTGAAAATACACGCCATTATTTCACTCTTCAGGATGATCGCCAGGTAGTTGCGGTAAGAATTTTCGTGACAACTGAAGGCTGGGTGCCAATTTACGAAGAGGAAAAAGTCAGCCAGTAATCATAACAAACCGCAAACTTTGTCGAAGTAAATTTTTTCTGCCGTGAATATTGTCTTATTTTGCGAATCTATTTACATTCATCCTAGCATTTGCCATAATTCTTCAAGTAATCTATTTATTTTATTAAGCAATTAAAGTAGTAGAGGAGATATAGAAGTGTATCAATCGCAAATCGCTTTGTTGAAGGAAATTGATCGCGTTAGGGAATTGATGGTGGCTTCTGCACTGGAAACGGGATACACTAGTGCTGAAACAGTCCGTCGCAGCCAGGAACTTGACACTCTAATTTATGAGTATCAGGCATTGTGCAGGGAGACGGAGCTGCAGAGGAAAAAAACAAGAATCCTTTTCAGGCAGATGATCCTGCTTACAAAGAAACAATATATTTTATCGCATGCGTGATACCATTCAGACATATGGAAAAATTTAGCCACTGCCAATAAACCGGCGGTGGCTAAAGTGTTTTTATAAGAGCAAAAAAATTTAACAATTTGCTCAAATTTTCACGATAATGTATCTTTGTGTGATTTTTATCATATTTTTATAGGATTATTTTATATATTTTTAACATAGATAGCTTCTTATCATCAATCTGCTAATGCACCTCTCATCTTGTAACTTTCAATAATTTTTTTACAGCTGACTTTAGTATGTTTATGAAAGTTTATCCTCATTTTTCTTAAAACAATATCACCTATGTTATCTACTTTTTTAATTGTTGGTACTATGCATGTAATACGATTCATATATCGTACTACATAGCATTTTATTTATATAAGGCTGTGTGAAAAGCAACTATCTGGATTTGTCATAAATTAATGTCACATAAGCCTGTATTACAGCTGTTTTATAATACTCGTTTTCTGCAGGGGCTAAAGCCATCTGAACAGGAGGGTTTTTCTTGGTATCAAAAATTCCTTCCTTATTAAATTACCCTTCATATTAAAGAAAACGTTTTAAACGAAAACAGCTAAAAGTAACCGCTTACAAATTAATAGTTTTACATTTTGAGGAGGGGAAAAGAGAGTATGCACATTGTCGTTTGTGTCAAGCAAGTGCCCGATACAAAAATTATCAAAATCAATCCTAAGACCAATACTCTGGACAGGCGAAGCGCACCAGCCATTTTGAATCCTTATGATGCTCACGCTGTACAGGAAGCAGTCAAAATCAGGAATAAAACAGGAGGAACTATTTCTGTTCTTTCAATGGGGCCGCCTCAGGCTGTCGCTGTTATTAAAAAAAGTGTAGAAATTGGCGCGGATCGCGGATACCTGATCTCAGACAGAGCATTTGCAGGAGCAGATACCCTTGCTACAAGCTATGCGCTCTCCAAAGCGCTTGAAAAAATTTCGAAGGATAATCCGATAGACTTAGTCATTTGCGGGAAGCATGCGATCGATGGTGACACAGGACAAGTAGGACCAGGAATTGCCCGCCGGCTTGATATACCTCCAATCACGAATGTTATTGAAGTTTCAGAGGTTAATAAGAAAGAGAAATATGTTCACATAAAGCGTAAGCAAATCGATGGCTACGAGGTGCTTGAATCACAGCTGCCTTGCTTACTGACTGTTGAAAAAGAGATTAATGACATAGAATATGCACCGCTTCCAAATATGATCAATGCGGCACGATATGAACCGGTCATCTGGTCTGTGAATGACCTTGAGGATGTTGACAAGACGCAATTGGGTTTAAAAGGATCTCCAACGATTGTTGGCAAGATGTTCAGTCCTCCAAAACTTGAAGGCGGGAAAAGGATTGAAGGAAATCCTGATTCACAAGTAGAGCAGTTAATGGGAATTTTAATGGAAAGAAAAGATTTATTGAAATTAAAAACAGCCAACTCTTGATTCGATTTAAAAGGGGGAATAGCAGAATGGAAGAAAACCAGGGAGTCTGGGTATTCATTGAAGTAAATGATGGAAAAATCGAAGGAGTTTCACTGGAATTACTGGGTGCAGGAAGGAAGCTTGCCGACAAGCTGGAAGTGCCGCTTTCCGGGGTTATGCTTGGGGAAGGTGTCATGCCTTTAGCTAATGAAGTGATATATGCTGGTGCAGACCAAGTATATGTCGTTGACCATCCTGTCCTGAAGGATTATCGAACTGAGTCCTTCATGAAGGGAGTCTGTACACTTGCTGAAAAATATAAGCCAGAAATTTTCCTTTATGGAGCAACACCAAATGGAAAGGACCTGGCGAGTGCGGTTGCAACGGATCTAAGTACTGGTTTGACAGCTGATACGACGATGCTTGATGTCGATATTGAGAAAAGGCTGCTCGAAGCCAGCCGTCCTGCTTTTGGCGGAAATATAATGGCAACCATTCTATGTAAAAAACACAGGCCGCAAATGGCAACGGTACGGCCTAAGGTGATGAAAGCCCTTGAAACAGATGAAGGCAGGAAGGGAGTCATCATTGAAGAAGAGCTAGAACTTCGCGAAGAGGATATGCGCACAAAAGTGCTTAAAATTGTGAAGGATGTAACAAAAAAAGCAAGCCTTGCTGAAGCCCATGTCATCGTGGCTGGCGGAAAAGGACTAGGCGATATCCAGGGATTCCAGCTAATTCATGAGTTAGCGGAAGTTATCGGTGCAAGTGTTGGAGGTACAAGGGATGTGGTTGAGGCAGGATGGCTGAAGCATGAGCAGCAAATAGGCCAGACTGGCGAGACTGTCACTCCGAAAATCTATTTTGCGATCGGTATTTCAGGGGCAATCCAGCATGTCGAGGGGATGAAAAACTCTGAGCTGATCATTGCCATCAACAAGGATCCAAACGCTCCAATTTTCGATGTAGCCACTTATGGCATTGTCGGGGATGCCTTAGAAATTGTACCGAAACTGATCAAGCAGTTCAAGGAGCTCAGCAAAGAGAAGGGCGGGGAAATGAGCTATGTCTGAAAAATTTGATGTAATCGTCGTAGGAGCCGGCCCTGCTGGAACGTCATGTGCATACAACTGTGCCAAAAACGGACTGAAAGTATTATTGATAGAGCGTGGTGAATACCCGGGATCGAAGAACGTCATGGGCGGAGTTCTTTACCGTAAGCAAATGGAGGATATCATTCCGGAGTTCTGGAGAGAAGCCCCTCTCGAAAGGCCGGTTGTTGAGCAGCGATTCTGGATGATGGATAAAGAATCGGTTGTCCAGTTTGGTTATAAAGGTCTCGAATGGGCGGTTGAACCATATAATAACTTTACAGTACTGCGTGCACATTTTGACCAATGGTTCGCACAGAAAGCTGTCGAACAGGGTGCGTTGTTGATAAATGAAACAGTTGTTACTGAATGTATCGTAGAAAATGGCAAGGTTATAGGGGTGCGTACCGACCGCCCTGATGGAGAAGCATTTGCCGATGTTGTCGTGCTTGCAGATGGTGTAAACTCCCTGCTCTCCAAGCAGCTTGGCTTCCACAGGGAATTCCGTCCTGATGAAGTTGCCCTGACGGTTATGGAAGTAATCAATCTGCCGAAGGACAAAATAAATGAACGCTTCAATCTTGAAGGAAATCACGGAACTACGATTGAGATTTTCGGTGATTCAACACAAGGCAATCTTGGTACCGCCTTCCTTTATACTAACAAGGAAAGCTTGAACATCGGTGTAGGAACTACACTTTCAAGCATGATCAAAGCTAAATTGAAGCCATATGAGCTGCTTGATTACCTGAAAAAACATCCAATGGTTCGTCCTTATCTAGAGGGAGGGGAATCGGCAGAGTACCTGGCCCACTTAATCCCTGAAGGGGGATTCAATTCCGTGCCAAGGGTTGCCGGAAACGGTGTGCTTGTAGTAGGAGATGCTGCCCAGCTGGTAAATGCCATTCACCGTGAGGGCTCAAACATGGCGATGGCTTCAGGGCAAATGGCAGCAGAAGCCATCGTAGAAGCCAAAAATGATGGCGACTTCAGCGAGAACAGCCTGAACCGCTATAAGGAAGCATTGTTCGGCAGCTTCATTATTAAAGACCTTGAAAAATATAAGGATGCTGCACATACCTTTGAGACATACCCGCAATATTTCAAGGAATATCTGCCAATGATGAACAAAGCAATGAGCAAGTTCTTCACAGTAGATGGAACACCTAAGAGAGAAAAACAAAAGGAAATCATGCGCAGCGTGACGGCTGAAAAAGGAACCTTTAAAGTAATGCAAGACATCTATCGTGCCTGGAAGGCGGTGAAATAATGTCAACGACAAACATCGAGGAAAAACAATTTCTTTTAAGGTTTAAGTGTGACACGAAATCACATCTGACAGTTTTGGACCATGACGTCTGCATGACGCAGTGCCCTGACAAACTCTGTACCGTATTTTGCCCGGCTGAAGTATACAAGTGGGAAGGGAAAAGGATGCAGGTAGGCTATGAAGGCTGTCATGAATGCGGCAGCTGCCGGATCGGCTGCCCTTACCAGAATATCAAATGGGAATATCCAAAAGGCGGACACGGAATCGTATTCAGGCTAGCCTGATTTGTTTGGTTAACATGAAAAGACCGGCGGACAAATCGTTCGCCGGTCTTTTTGTTGTGTAAGCTTGTCTAATAAATGAGGAGAATGGAAGGATAAATAAATGATACATGGACTGTGAGAAGGAAAAGGAATAAAAAACAAACTGATATAGATAAAGGAATATGTACTCAACAAGCTGGCCATCAACAATTGTTCTATATTCATCATATGTAAGTTAATTCACAAATGGGTTCAAAAAAAGGTGGAGCTTTTAAGTGAGGGATTTGAAAGAGGGGTTAACTGATTTTTTCTTGCTGGCGTAATGCGTGAAGCTGGTCACTGCGGATCTCTTTTTCTATCTTCCGCGCTGCCTCTACAGCATCATCAAACCGGTCATACAGAGTTGATTCATAAACTGGTTTGTCAGCATCATAGATTCCGGATGAGTCTGATTTGTATATAGTTACGTTCCAATGATAGAATTCACGGTCATTGTCTTGATGTCCCTGAAGTCCAATTATTAAGTGGGTATGCAGTACATCAGGCTGGATTTCGAGGAACGCCTTCTTGTCGCTAAGCCCTGCTGGCACAAGTGACTTTTGATAAAAATCCCGGTACGAATTATTCTGCAAGGTGAAATCACTCCTTTTCCATTAAGCTATAACTTTATTATATGTAAGGATTTATAATATTTGAAGGCGAATTGTTAAAATTTTTTGAAATTTTAACAAAGTGTCATTTTTCCTTCACATTTTCTTAAATAAATCAAAATTGTGATGCCTATCACAACTGAGACTTCAATTGCTTTTTATAATCAAATTATAAGAGATATAGGAGGCCGATTGATATGACAGGTTGTATGAGCGGTATAAACCAAGATTCAAGTTTTACATTAAGTGCAGGTCTTCAGCAATTAAAAAATGAACATCCCCCCTTATTGGATATGCTGGCAAACCTTTTGGATATTTCATTGAAAATTGAGGAAGGGGGGCAGATGGAGGAGAATTTCTCAAGGTTGAGAGAGCTGGTCATTGAGTTTCTTGCTGAGCTTGAGCCGCATTCTGAGCGTGAAGAAGGCGTATTATTTGAAATGATGGCTGTTTATATCGGAAGGGAAATGGGGCCGATTGCGGTTATGGAATATGAACATGATCAGGCAAAACGATTCATTGGAACCTTCCTCCATAACACAAAGGATGGCACGACAGGTTTTACAAGTGAGAAAATGATTGAAAACGCCCAGATGATTAAAAATGCAAATTACACTTTAGTGAGCCATTTTGCTAAAGAAGAAAGCATTCTTTTCCCAATGGCAGAGAATATGTTCAGTGAGGAAGAAAAGCAGGAACTGGCAGCGCGTATAAAATTGATCTAATAGGGATAAAAAAGCGCATGCTTCAGTCAGCACCGGCGCTGGACTATGTGAAAAATAATTTAAAAAGGGTGAAGCCGTCGCGGCTTCACCCTTTTTGTAGTGCGCCCGGCATGGGTGCAATCTATAGGGTGCAAGTCCCGAGCCACGAAGGCAGTAGTAGTGGTTAGCTTAACGCAAGGGTGTCCGCGGCGACGCGGAATCTGAAGGAAGCGAGCGGCAAACCTCCGGTCTGAGGAACACGAACTTCATACAAGGCTAGGTACCATTGGATGAGTTTGCTACACAAAACAAAGTCCTTACTGCCGAAGGTGGTACAGAGTAAATGAAGCAGATAGATGGAGGGAAAGATTGTACTCTTACCCGGGGAGGTCTGGTTGAAACGCCAAGTACACTTGGTAACCTATTTAGCAATAAATAGCTGAACAACCAGAAGTCAGCAGAGGTCATAGTACCTTACCGACTCGAGACGGTAGGGGAAGGACTGAACAATTAGGAAGAACGAGAACTAGGTATACAATTCCTGTGTAGAAGCAGACAATCCGAAAGGACTTACTTGAAGGAGGACGTGGTGAATTCCACAGGGGACTTCAGGAGGGTGGAGCAGGAATAACATAATTAGACTTCTACGTTCACGTCGAAAGGAAATATCACATGTTAATGGATCTGATTCTGTCACGGGAAAACTTAATAGAAGCACTTAAACGTGTGGAGAAGAACAAAGGGAGTCACGGCATAGATGGAATGTCCGTAAAATCCCTACGAAGATATCTCTATGAAAACTGGGACACCCTTTGTGATTCTTTAAGGAAAGGTACCTATCAACCTAACCCAGTCCGTCGAGTCGAAATCCCGAAACCGACCGGAGGAGTTAGATTACTAGGAATACCTACCGTGACAGACCGGTTCGTTCAACAGGCTATCGCTCAAGTTTTAACCCCGCTCTTTGACCCAACCTTCTCAGAACATAGTTATGGGTTCAGGCCAAATCGAAGAGGCCATGACGCTGTTCGTAAAGCAAGGGGATATATAAGCGAAGGTTTCAGATGGGTGATAGACATGGACTTGGAGAAGTTCTTTGACAAAGTGAATCATGATAAGTTGATGGGGATATTGGCAAGCAGAATCCAAGACCGATTGGTCTTGAAATTAATACGGAAATATCTCCAAGCAGGAATCATGATAAATGGTGTAGTCTACGATGCAGAAGAAGGAACACCACAAGGAGGTCCACTGAGCCCTCTTCTTTCGAATATCCTTTTGGATAAGCTTGATAAAGAGTTAGAAAGGAGAGGGCACAAGTTTGTCCGCTACGCCGATGATTGTAATATCTACATGAAATCGAAGAAAGCTGGAGAACGAGTGATGAACTCGATTACATGCTTCATCGAGCAGAAATTAAAGCTCAAAGTAAATAGAGAGAAATCAGCGGTTGACCGCCCGTGGAAACGAAAGTTCCTTGGCTTTAGCTTTACGGTTAATAAGAAACCGAAGGTTCGAATAGCCAATGAAAGTATTAAAAGGCTTAAAGCCAAAATACGAGAGCTAACCTCCCGTTCTAAACCAACCCCTATGGAAGTTAGAATTGAGAAACTGAATCAATATCTAACGGGATGGTGTGGATATTTTGCATTGGCTGATACACCAAGTAAATTCAAAGAATTTGATGAGTGGATTAGAAGAAGACTTCGTATGATTGAATGGAAACAATGGAAGAACCCCAAGACAAGAGTAAGAAAGCTCAAAAGTCTAGGCGTTCCTGATCAAAAGGCATACGAATGGGGAAACTCCAGAAAGAAATACTGGAGAATAGCCTCTAGTCCAATTCTACACAAAACCCTCGATAACTCTTACTGGAGTAATCGAGGGCTCAAAAGTCTATATCAAAGATATGAATTTCTACGTCAAACTTAATTGAACCGCCGTATACCGAACGGTACGTACGGTGGTGTGAGAGGTCGGGGGTTAGTCACCCCCTCCTACTCGATTATAATTAAGCTTCTGTAATCGTAACAAGCTTAATGTCTTTTGTATCGAATCTATAAAAAACATTATCCTCTCCAGTGAACTCGATCATCCCTTCTTGATCTTTCGCATCCTGGATGGCTTCTGAAATGTTTTCTACCTCGATTGGTCGTGAAACTTGAAAATCTTTTTCAAAAAAATAGTTAATCTTAAATTTAGACATGTTGTTCTCCCTTCTTTTTATCCTCACTTTCTTTTTTTCCTTAACAGGAGTATGTCTAAACATGAATATGCAAATGGAATATTTTAATTTTCATTCTCGAGCTTAATTGTTCCATTCCGCCAGTTTTTCATCGGAAGGAAGGAACATAGTCAGAATTCCCAGAAGGGGCAGGAATCCGACACAGATGATCATCAGAGGCAATCCGATCAAGTCAGCAAGGTATCCTAATCCGACAGAACCGATGGCCCCCATACCGAATGCGAGACCTACTGTCAGGCCAGCCATCGTACCGATTTTGCCCGGAACGAGCTCCTGTGCATATACAACAGTTACTGAAAAGCTCGACATCAGAATAAAGCCGCTTACCGTCAGCAGAGCAAACGCAATAGTATATGGCATAAATGGAATGATTGCGGACAATGGAGCAGTAGCAATCATCGATAAAAATATGATGTTTTTCTTTCCAAATCGGTCTGCCAGCGGACCGCCGAAAAATGTGCCGAATGCACCGGCAACAAGGAACGCAAACAGGAATATTTGTGCCTCCCTGATCGAAAGGCCATATTTCTCGATTGCATAAAACGCGTAAAAATTCGTCATCCCTGAAATATACCAGGACCGGGCAAAAATCAAAAATAGAATCAAAACGAGTGCCATTTTAATGTTTTTTGAGATTCCCTTGCTGACCTGTACGCTTGCTTTCTTGGCTTTGGCGGCTAATTTTTCATAATCCAATTTACGGCTGTACCAGGCTGCGATATATAAGAGCAGACCAACAGCAATTGCTGCAACTAACGTAAACCAAATTGCTCCGAATTGACCGAGCGGTACGAGGATGAGCGCAGTAATCAGCGGGGCAAGTGCCTGCCCGGAATTGCCGCCGACCTGGTATATGGACTGTGCCAATCCCCTGCGCGGGCCGGCTGCCATATAGGCTACACGGGAGCCTTCTGGATGGAAAACAGCTGACCCAAGTCCTATGAATAAAACGGAAAGAATAACAAATTCAAAACTTGAAGCGAATGCAAGGCCAAGAACACCGAACATTGTCGAGGTCAAACCCAGCGGCAGGGCATAAGGCATTGGCTTTTTGTCAGTTGCCATTCCAATCAAGGGCTGAAGGATGGAGGAGACAATATTCAAAGAAAAGGCGATCATCCCTAATTGGGTAAATGAAAGCCCCATAGATTTTTCAAGGATCGGGAACATCGCTGGAATAACAGATTGAATAGAATCATTAAGTAAATGTACTAATCCGATGATGAAGAGTATTTTATATGCTGTATCGTTTTGGTTCTGCGGTTTTGCTCTAACGGCGGCAGCTGATTGGCTCATGAATGTCTCCTACTGAAATTATTTCGGTTTCCTACATATCATTTTACAAAAAAAGTCACAAGATAAAAATAGCTTTTCTGCCGAAAAATATGTTCTAATATAATTTAGAAAATACAGATTATTTATAAGGGGGAACTTTTGAATGGAAAAAGCCGTGAGTTCATTGATGAACCAGGAGATTTTAAATGATTTTCTGGATCGGTTTAATCTGGAGAGGGAAGTAAAAAAACTGGGTGATTTTGAGAACTATGTTTTTGAAACATATAGAAATGGCCATCCATATATCATGCGGCTCACACACAGTTCCCACCGGAGCAAGGATGAGGTTTTAGCCGAACTGGACTGGATGAGGCATCTAAACAACGAAGGTCTGTCGGTTCCGGAAGTTTTCCCCTCCAAAAACGGGCTTCTTGCAGAAGAAATTCTGGCAGAAGATAGAAGTGAATTCTATGGTTGTTTATTTGCTAAAGCGCCAGGAGCTGCAGTCAGTGTGCGGTCAGAAAAATTCAATGAAGAACTGTTCAAAAAATGGGGGGAAACGACAGCAAGGATGCATCATGCCACAAAATCCTATAAGCCATCTGAAGGCATAAAAGCACGCAGCAGCTGGGATGAGGACGAACTTTTGTCAGTTGAAAAATATTATCCTTCTGACGAGAGGGAATTAGTAGAAAACGCGAAAGAAGTGATTGCAGAGATTTCCGCTCTTCCAAAAAATATAGATAATTACGGTGTCATCCATACTGACATCCATTCAGGGAACTTTTTTTATGATGGAGAACAGATTCATGTTTTTGATTTTGATGATGCGAGTTACCATTGGTTCGCCTCAGATATCGCAATTCCTTTGTACTATTCAATCATATATCGAATCCCTGCTGGCGAGGAAGAAGCACGAAATCGCTTCGGCCAGATGTTTCTTGATGCGTTTATAAAAGGATACCAAAAAGCGAACGATTTGCCCGAAGGCTGGAAGGAACAAGTTCCGTTGTTCCTGATGCTTCGCGATATTGTCCTGTATTCAGTCCTGCACAAAAAAATCGCTCCAGAGGATAGGGACGAAAAATTGAAAGTTATGATGGATGAAATCGCAGTCAGGATCAGGAATAAACAGCCGATTATAAATATTAAAAACTAAAAGGAAAACACCAGAGCAAATTGCTTCTGGTGTTTTCGTCAATTTACCAGCCGCGGCTGGCACCGCCTCCTCCGGAAGATCCGCCTCCTCCTCCTCGAGGTCCTCCGCCACCGCCGCCTCTCGATATAATCGATAGCAGCAAGTAGGTTAGGGTCCCGCCGAAGAACATAAAATCCAGGACAATGACGCCGATAACGATTATGACGAGCAGCCATGATGGTATTGGCAAGTCTTGCTGCTGAACATCACGCGGTGCACTGCCGAATTCATTTGTACCTGATACCTCGTTAGCAAGCGCCTGATACGTATTCATGACAGCAAGGTTAGGCTGGCCATTTTGTAAATGTGGAATCGCATATTCATCAAGGATTCGTCCGGATTTGCCATCAGGGATGATTCCTTCTAGTCCATATCCGACTTCAATCCTGATTTTCTTTTCCTGCATGGCTATCACTAGCAGCACGCCGTTATCATTTTCTTTCGTTCCAAGCCCAAATTTTCTGTAAGCTTCGACTGAGTATTCCTCAATGCTTGACTCGCCGATCGAGTCTACAGTAAGGACAGCAATCTGAGAAGTAGTCTGATCATCAATCGACCTTCCGATATTTTTTAACTGTATTTCCTCGTTCTCGCTTAAAACATTGGCGAAATCCTGGACATATATATCCCCAACTGGTGCAGGTATCTCATTTGGTGCGGCGATTGCCCCGGTAGGAAGCAGCAATAGCAGGATGCCAAGTATTGCCACCAGGCCAGGGAATCTATTTATGCTCATCCTCAGCCTCCAAAGTCAACCTCAGGGGCTTCCTGTGCCCGAGGGTCCGCCTGGAAGTATTCCTTTTCGTCGAAACCTGTTATGTTAGCGATGATGGCACCTGGGAATTGCTTTACTTTCCGGTTATAAACGGATACCTGATCATTGTAATCCTTTCTTGCCACAGCCAGTCTATTTTCCGTACCGGCAAGCTCATCCATTAATTGGGTGAACTGCCTGTCCGCTTTCAGGTTTGGGTAGTTTTCCACAACGACAAGCAAGCGGCTTAAGGCACCGGACAATTCGGCATTAGCAGTTGCCTGCTCTTCCGGCGTATTCGCTCCCGCTAATCTAGCACGAGCATCTGAGATGGATTGGATGACTTCTTTTTCATGAGCTGCATACCCCTTGACCGAATTGACAAGGTTTGGGATGAGGTCAAGTCTCCGCTGAAGCTGGTTCTCTACCTGGGCATATGCCTGGTTGACATTCTCTTCCTCGGCAACGAAGTTATTATAGCTGCCAACTCCCATCATGATGAAAATTCCTAGTAAGACTAATAAACCAATGACAATTCCTAATCCTTTTTTCACTCTAGCCACTCCTAATTCTTAGTTGTTTGGTGATGCCCGTATTTTTCCCTCATTTGTGAGGGTTTTAAACTTAATAGAATTGATACTCTCTTGCCACGGAAACTTACCTCCTTATCTTTCCACTTGAAATCCTTCATTTTATTATTGGAAACCCTGTTGATTGTAGTGGAAGGCGCGTAGACTCCTCCGAAAATGCTAACGCATTTCCCTCGTGCGTGGGCAGGTTCGAGGAAGCTGAATCAATGTCCTGCAGGATCAGCTGGACAGTTGAGACCCCGCAGGAGCTTGCTCCGAGGAGGCTCACCGCCAGCCCTGCGGAAAGCGAAACGCCTGGAACGAAAATCAACAGTCTTGTTTAAGGACTTTATTTAGTTTTTCATATAAAATTAAGGGAAATACTGATAAAAACAACGAATTCAGATATACTCTAGTTATGGATTAGTCGATTGAGGTAAAGGAATGAAATTGTATGAAAAATGAGACAGAAAAATCTTTGAAATTATTCATTGTATTATCCAGAGCGTACAGGGCTGTCAATGAAAAGGTGAACAAGGTCATCCAAAGAAATGGACTGAACCCGACTGAATTTGCTGTTTTAGAGCTTTTATACCACAAAGGCGAACAGCCATTGCAGCAAATAGGGGGAAAGATTCTTCTGGCAAGCGGCAGTATCACCTATGTAGTTGATAAACTTGAAGAAAAAGGCTATTTAAACAGAGTAGCCTGTCCTAAAGATCGAAGAGTCACTTATGCGAAAATTTCTGAAGATGGAAGAAAACTAATAGAAGAAATTTTTCCTGAACACAGCGCGTTGATCCACGAACTGATGGACAGCCTGAATGATGATGAAAAAGACACAGCGATTGAGTTGCTAAAAAAGCTGGGCCTATCTGTAAGCAAATATTAAAAAACGGCAAATGCCGTTTTTTTATTGTTTTCTTCTGAAAAATTTATCTAAAGAGCAGTTATAAAAAGGGAAAAAGGGAATATCCGTAGAATAGGAAAGGGATGGGGATAATACATCCCTTATAAAGAAAAAGGGGGCAATACCGTGAAATATGAGCAATATACATATACCCGCCCGAATTTGGATGAAGTCACTGCTAAATTCGATAAACTTCTCGAACAATTCAAAAATGCAGGCTCTGTTGAGGAGCAAAGCACGGCAATGAATGGCATCAATAATTTGCGCAATGATGTCGGCACAATGTTCAATCTTTGCTATATCCGCCATTCTATCGATACCGAAGATGAGTTCTATAAGCAAGAACAGGATTTCCTGGATGAACTGGCTCCACAGGTAGAGGGCTTGGTGACAAAGTATTATGAAGCACTTGTTTCGTCTTCTTTCCGTGATGAACTCGAAGCCAAATGGGGAAGTCAGCTTTTCGCTTTGGCCGATGCACAGTTAAAACAGTTTTCACCGGAAATCGTTCCATTGATGCAGAAGGAAAACAAGCTTTCCACTGAATATACAAAGCTTGTTGCTTCAGCGAAAATCATGTTCGAAGGGGAAGAGAGGACTCTTGCACAGCTTGATCCTTTTACAGAGTCTAAAGACCGTGAAACAAGAAAGAAAGCAAGTGAAGCTAAATTTGCATTCTTTTCCGAGCATGGAGAAGAGTTCGATCGGATTTATGATGAGCTTGTTAAAGTGAGAACTGGGATGGCCCATAAACTTGGCTACAGTAACTTTGTAGAGCTTGCTTACTATCGCATGTTCCGTACTGACTATGACAGCAGCATGGTAGCAGCATTCAGGGACCAGGTTCATAAATACATCGTTCGGGTCGCTTCGAAGCTTAAGGAACGTCAAAAGAATCGTATAGGTGTCGGGGAATTAAAGTACTATGATGAGCCATTCGATTTCAAAACCGGTAATGCGGCTCCAAAAGGAAGTCCTGACTGGATCATTGAAAATGGACAGAAAATGTATAATGAGCTATCTCCTCAGACAGGCGAATTCTTCCGTTACATGAATGAAAACAATCTGATGGACCTGGTTGCAAAGAAAGGTAAAGCAGGCGGAGGCTATTGCACATATATTGAAAACTATAAGTCACCATTCATATTCTCGAACTTTAACGGCACCTCAGGCGATATTGATGTGCTGACACATGAAGCGGGCCATGCCTTCCAGGTATATTCAAGCCGTCATTTTGAAATTCCGGAATATAACTGGCCTACCTATGAGGCTTGTGAAATCCACTCGATGAGCATGGAGTTCTTCACATGGCCATGGATGGAACTATTCTTCAAAGAGGATACCGATAAATATAAATTCTCGCATCTAAGCAGTGCGCTGCTATTCTTGCCATACGGAGTTTCTGTTGACGAATTCCAGCACTGGGTCTATGAAAATCCTGAGGCTACCCCTGCAGAAAGAAAGCAGCAATGGCGTGAGATCGAGAAGAAGTATTTACCGCATAAAGACTATGATGGAAACACTTATTTAGAAGAAGGCGGATTCTGGCAGCGACAGGGCCATATCTATAATTCACCTTTCTACTATATCGATTACACGCTTGCGCAGATTTGTGCATTCCAATTCTGGAAGCGTTCAAGAGAAAATCAGTCCGAAGCATGGAATGATTATGCTAACCTCTGCAAGCTGGGAGGAAGCATGGCTTTCACTGACCTAGTCAAGGAAGCGAATCTGATTTCACCATTCGAAGAGGGCTGCGTCCAGTCAGTAATTGGCGAAATCGAGAGCTGGCTTGATTCAGTTGACGATAGCAAGCTGTAAAAAATAGTGGCACTTACAGTCTGCAGACAAACGATGAAAATCGGTTTGTCTGCAGTTTTTTATTTTTATTGATTGTGGATTTGTTATCATACGAGGAACGGTACCCTTATGAGTGTGGAAATACTATTATAAGAATATCTTTCAAATTTAAAATTAATAAAAGCCCGCATCCTCATGCGGGCTTCATCACTATAAGCTGCGTTCTTTTTTTACCTGTCTGAAGAAAAACACCTCATAAATAACAGGAATCAGAATCAACGTTAATAGAGTGGAGGAGGTGAGTCCTCCAATTACGGTTACTGCCAGCCCTTTTGAAATCAGGGTGCCAGATGAAGTAGTGAGCGCTAATGGAATCAATGCAGCGATCGTCGCAAAGGCCGTCATCAGGATTGGCCGCAGCCTGGTGATTCCTGCTTCAACAAGCGCCTCGCGGATAGGCATTCCTTTCTCTGTCCGGTTCTGGCCAATCCGGTCAACCATGACGATCGCATTGGTTGTAACAATCCCAATTAGCATCAGCAATCCGATCATGACGCTAACTGACATCGGCTCATCTGCAATCCATAGTCCGAGGAGGGAGCCGATTGGGACGAAAATCAAGGATGACAGGATTATGAAAGGGATCCTTGCCTGACCGAATGTGATCAGCATGGTCAAATAGACAAGTCCGATGGCCACAATCATTGCAATTCCCAATTGTGTGAACGTTTCAACTGTCTCATCACTGCCGCCCCCGCCTTCAAGGGAAACACTATCAGGCAGTTCAATATCATTTTGGACACCATCAATAACGGCATTCGATACTGCTCTAATGTCATTTGAATCAATTTGTGCTGAAACGCGGGCGAATATCTTGCCATCTAATTTCTGGATCGAGGTAAATGCCTCCGTTTCAGTGATACGGGCGATTTCGGTGATCGGAACCGGCCCTTGTTGAGTGAAGATCATGGTATTCTTGAGATCCTCTATGGTTTCGGATTTTTCATTGTAGGTAATGGAAACACGGCGGTCTTCACCGCCCAGTTTCATTAAACCAGCATCAACAGGCTTCGTTTTATCAGTTATGGTACCAAGAACCTGGAATCCGGAAACCCCTAATTGAGCAGATTTTTCTGGGTCGATATCTACAATAACTTGCTTTTGTTTCTCGGAAAAATTGTTGGATACATATTTTAGGTCTTCCTGCTTCATCATGTAATCTTCTACCCTGGCAGCCGCGTCCTGTAAGACAGCCAAATCAGTAGAGTACAAGTCAATGTTGACATTATTATTGGATGGCGGACCACCTGTGGATTGTTCCTGGATACCGATTTTTGCATCTGGCTCTATTGATAGAACGATATCTTCCATTTCTTTTTCTAGCTCAGGTATAAACTCGGAAACACTTACGCCATCTCCCAGACTGATAAAATAGTTCGCCTGGTTTTGTCGTTTGAGACCGGTCTGGAAGTCCCGACTGCCGATTCCAACGGTCACATCATTAATTTCCTTTTGTTCTGCGAACATATTCTCGACCTTCAAAGATACTTCATTCGTTTTATCAAGCGAAGTAGAAGATGGCAGCTGGAAAGTAGCGACCAGCAGCTTTTGCTCCTCGTTAGGAATGAACGTGAAACCAAGACCTTTGACAAGGAATCCTGAACCCGCAAGCAGGGCAATTGAGAGGAAGATGACAAGGGCCTTATGATTCAATGACCATTTGATTGAAGAGGCATATGCTCTTTGCAGCGCACCTTCTTTTTCTTCCTTAGGAACCTTCTTGAATGAGAATTTTGCCAGGATTGGGACGATTGTGACAGCTACGATTAATGATGCGAGCAAGGAAAAAACAATAGTCAAAGCGAATGGCAAAAAGAATTCCCCAGTAATTCCCCCGACAAGTCCTAACGGCAGGAATACAACAACCGTGGTTATCGTTGAGGATGTGATCGCCTTCAGAATTTCCTTAGTGGAATCCTGAATCAAATCATCTGTCATCGCTTTATTTGCTTTTCGGACTCTCCGGAAGATGTTCTCAATCACTACGATACTATCATCGACCACCCTGCCAACTGCGACTGCCATGCCGCCAAGTGTCATGATGTTCAATGAAATATCAAGCTGGTTCAAAAAGATCGACGAAATCAATAGCGAAAGGGGAATCGACACAATCGCAATGATTGTCGCCCTGAAGTTCCTCAGGAAGATCAATACAGCGATCGAAGCGAACAGGGCTCCTAGCAAACCTTCCTTTACAAGGGTATTGACCGATTTTTCAATTCCTTCGGCGGAATCGAAACCAATCGCGTATTCAAGCCGGTCGTCATAACTGTTTATAACCGCCAGAACCTTCTCGGCAACTTCCACCGTATTGGCATCCTGCTTTTTTGTGATGGCCATTGATAAAGACTCTTTTTCGTTGTAACGGGTGATTTCCGGTTTTTCAGTGACAACTTCAATTGAAGCTATTTCTCCCAATTTTACCGGCGGTGCATTCGGGGCGAATTTTGACTGCATCACCAGGTTTTCGAGTTCATTGATTTCTTCAATTTTTTCCTGCACCCTTACTGGCACCTGGATTTCATTTTCATTTAAATTGCCAGCTGGAAAGCTGAATTTTTTTGCATTGATACTTTCTTTAATTTCATTCAGGCTAATGGCAAGCTGGGCAGCCTTTTCCTGATCAACAGTAATTTGGAGGATCTCCTCAGTCATACCGCCAACTGAGACACTGTTGATTCCCTGGATCTTATTCAGTTTAGGGATAATTTCATCGTTCACAAGCTTTTCAAGGTCTTGATCTCCTTTTGCGAACAGAGAAATATTAAAAATTGGGAATGTGCCAAATGAAAAGCGGTTTACATTTGCTTCTACATTTTCAGGAAGTCCTGCCTCCTTGATGAAGGAATTGACCTGCTGTTCGGCATCATCCAATTCAGTTTCGAAAGGGAATTCAAGATTGATGATCGCGATGCTTTCAAAGGAAGAGCTCTGGATTTTCTTTAGTCCATCGATTCCCTTGAATTTAGTTTCCAATTTTTCTGTCACTTGTTCATTGATATCCTGAGGAGAAGCCCCCGGATAAATGACTTCAACAGAAAGCTGCGGGAACTCGATATTCGGAAGTAAATCGACCTTCAGGCGAGTGAAGGAATATAGGCCTCCAAGTATTAATAAAAAGGAAATGATAAATACAGCGAAAGCATTTTTGAGACTGAATCTTGTCAGAAACCCCATTAAATTTACCTCATTTCTTTTGGAAAAGTTATGCTCTTATTCTATATGTCTTCTATGTACATTTCATTTTTAAACTGTAAAAATTAAAATATATTTTCTCATTGATTGTTGCTGCAGGACCAAGCAAACAAACACTGTTATCAAGACGCTTTTCAAAGAGACTTTATACTGATCAGGCTATGTCAGCCAAAGCTGTCAAGAAAGTGCTGTAATTGTGACAGCCTTCAGGTGATGGAGCTCAAACCTGTCAAGAAAAGGCTGTTATCGTGACAGCTTTCAGGTGATGGAGCTCAAACCTGTCAAGAAAAGGCTGTTATCGTGACAGCTTTCAGGTGAAAAGCTCAAAGCTGTCAAGAAAGTACTGTTATTGTGACAGTTTTTAAGTGAAAGAGGGCAAAGCTGTCAAGAAAGTGCTGTTATCGTGACAGCTTTCAGGTGAAAAGCTCAAAGCTGTCAAGAAAAAGCCGTAATTGTGACAGCTTTCAGGTGATGGAGGCCAAAGCTGTCAAGAAAGTGCTGTAATTGTGACAGCCTTCAGGTGATGGAGCTCAAACCTGTCAAGAAAAAGCCGTTATTATGACAGCTTTTAAGTAAGAGAGGCCAAAGCTGTCAAGCAAATCAAATTCCTCTAAGAGTTGCGCCATAGATACAAAAAAATCGCTCTACTGCCCACCAGGCAGCAAAGCGGTTCAACAGTATATAAAAAAAGAAGGTCCGGATTCACTCCGAACCTTCAAAGTTACTATTTTCGTTTAATGGTGATGGCGTCATTTTCGATGACTGCCTTCAATTCAACTGCATCCGGGTCTTCAAGGATGAAGTCGGCGATGGAGTCCTCAAGCTGCTCCTGAATGGAGCGGCGAAGAGGGCGTGCGCCAAAGGCAGGGTGGTATCCCAGCTCTGCAAGCTTATCCTTTACTTCAGCTTCAACTTCAAGAGTGATGTTCTGCTCCAAAAGAGTATCTCTAAGTTCAGCAAGCATTAAGTCAACAATTTTAAGAAGATGTTCTTTTTCAAGTGCCTTGAACTCGATGATACTGTCAAATCGGTTAAGGAATTCTGGCTTAAAGAAACCTCCCAATGAATCCAGGATACTTGATTCGTTGACAGCAGTGCTCTGATCGAAGCCTACTTTGATTGTTTTGTGTCCGACTCCTGCATTGCTTGTCATGATGATGACAGTGTCCTTAAAGCTTACAGTGCGGCCCTGGCTGTCAGTCAGGCGTCCGTCCTCAAGGATTTGCAGGAACATATGCTGGACGTCTGGGTGTGCCTTCTCGATTTCATCCAGCAGAATGATGCTGTATGGATTTCGCCTTACTTTTTCGGTCAACTGGCCTGCTTCGTCGTGGCCTACATACCCTGGAGGTGAACCAATCAGCTTGGATACACTGTGCTTTTCCATGTATTCACTCATGTCCAGTCTTACCATTGCATCTTTAGTGCCAAACAGCTCTTCTGCCAGTGTCTTTGTTAATTCCGTCTTACCGACACCAGTTGGTCCGACGAATAGGAAGGATCCAATTGGACGGTTTTTCGATTTCAGGCCTGCACGGCTCCGGCGGATTGCCTTGGCTACTTTCTGTACAGCATCTTCCTGACCGATGACCTTGCCAGTAAGGTTTGCGACAAGGTTCTTCATTCTGACTTGTTCGTCCTCCTGGAGCTTGCCAACAGGAATTCCAGTCTTCTTTTCGATGATCTCCTGGATATGCTGGACAGTAACCAAAGGACGCTCTGTACTGCCATTTTCATTTAATGACTTTTCCAGTTTTGCTTCTTCGTCACGAAGCTTTGCAGCTGTTTCATAGTCTTCCTGCTTCAATGCCTCTTCCTTTTCCTTTGCGATTTCAGCAAGACGGCTTTCAGCATCGTTTTTATTGGTGTAATCAGAAACAAGGTTAAGCTTGGAGCCAGCTTCGTCCATTAAATCGATTGCTTTGTCAGGAAGGAAGCGGTCCTGGATATAACGGTGTGAGAGCTGTACACATGCCTTGATTGTTTCTTCCGGAAAGGAAACCTGATGAAACTCTTCGTACTTAGATTGAATTCCCTTCAAGATTTCGACAGCCTCATCCACTGTTGGTTCGAGGACATGGACTGGCTGGAAGCGTCTCTCAAGCGCCGCATCCTTTTCAATTTGGCGATATTCCTTCAGGGTTGTTGCACCGACCACTTGAAGCTCACCTCGGGCCAGAGCTGGCTTCAGAATATTGCCGGCATCCATGGAACCTTCTGCAGACCCTGCACCAACAAGCTGATGAATTTCATCAATAAATAGAATGATATTTTTGCGAGCCTGTAATTCAGAAATCAGCTGTTTCATTCTTTCCTCGAATTGTCCGCGAATACCTGTGTTCGAAACCATTGAAGCGACATCTAACAAATAGACTTCCTTGCTTTTCAGCTTAT